>NZ_JBSFCF010000002.1:0-693478 GCF_053593335.1 Streptomyces sp. NPDC002324 | reverse complement strand
TGTCATCACCCTCGTCGCTGCTGCACTGGACCCGCCGGATGATCGAGATCCGCAAGCAGAACCCGGCGTTCGGCCTCGGCAGCTACACCGAGCTGTCCTCGTCCAACCCGGCCGTGCTGGCGTATCTCCGCGAGGCCCCCTCGATCGAGGAGGACGGGGACGACCTGGTGCTGTGCGTGCACAACTTCTCCCGCTTCCCACAGCCCACCGAACTCGATCTGCGCGCCTACGAAGGACGCCACCCCGTCGAACTCATCGGCGGAGTCCACTTCCCCGCCATCGGTGAACTCCCCTATCTCCTCACCCTCGCGGGCCACGGCTTCTACTGGTTCCGGCTCTCCCGAGTCCTCACCCGCGCCGCCCCCGGGCGTTGAGGCGCGGCCCGGCGAAAGGACGCGTCACCATGTCGAAGACCGCAACCGCACTGCTCCGGCCGAGCAGCGACGGGGTCGCCGCCGACCTCATGACCTCGCTGGCCGGGCTGCTGCGCGAGTGGCTGCCGCGGCAGCGCTGGTTCGCCGGCAAGGACCGGCCGGTCACGGACCTCGCCCTGCTGTCGATGACGGAGCTGTATCCGGGTTGTCTGCATCTGCTCGTGCACACCGGCCAGCCGAGCCACACCGGCCACGGCGGGGTGCCCGCGCCCGGTGGCACTCCCTGCGCCGGTGACTGCTACCAGTTGCTCCTCGGCGTGCGCGAACACCAGGCGCCGCGCCTCGGCCCGGCGCTCATCGGGCAGGCGCAGGAGGGCCCGCTCGCGGGACTCACCGTGTACGACGCGCTGTACGACCCCCGCTCGGCCCAGCTGCTGCTCGAACGGCTGCGGCACCCCGGTACGGCGGGCCCGCTGCGGTTCGAGGCGGACCCCGGCGTACGGGTGCCGGCCGGGCTGGCGCCCCGGTTGCTGGACGCCGAGCAGTCCAACTCCTCGCTGGTGTACGGGGACGCGTTCATCCTGAAGGTCTTCCGGCGCATCCAGCCGGGGGTCAACCCCGACCTGGAGGTGCCGGGCGCGCTGGCCGGGCAGGGGTGCGGCCGGGTGCCGGCGCCCGTGGCCTGGTTCGGGACGGCCGATCCGTTCCCGGCGACGCTCGGTGTGCTGCAGCCGTTCCTGCCCGACGCGTCGGACGGCTGGACGCTGGCGCTCGGCGCGCTCGCCGCCGGGCGGGACTTCACGGCGCAGGCCCGCGAGCTGGGCCGGGCCACGGCCGAGGTCCACCTGGCGCTGGCCTCGGCCTTCCCCTCCGGAGCCCATGACGAGAACGGGCGGACGGCCGCCGCGATGACCGAACGGCTGGACGCCGCCGCCCGCTCCGTACCGGCGCTGCGGCCGTTCGTTCCCGGTCTGCGCACCGCCTTCCGCGCGCTGCTCTCCTGCGATGTCGGGCCGCCCGCGCAGCGCGTCCACGGCGATCTGCATCTGGGTCAGGTGCTGCGGGCGGGCCGGGAGTGGTTCGTCATCGACTTCGAGGGTGAGCCGTCCCGTCCGCTGGCCGAGCGGTGCGGCACCCAGTCGCCGGTGCGGGACATCGCCGGGATGCTCCGCTCCTTCGACTACGCCGCCCGGCAGCGCCGACCCTGGCGCCCTCAGTGGGCACGCGACTGCCGGGAGGCGTACTGCGCGGGTTACGCCACGCACGCCGGCTGGGACCCGCGCGAGAAGCACGGGCTGCTGCGCGCCTACGAAACGGACCGGGCCGTGTACGAAGTGCTCTACGAGGCCCGGCACCGCCCCGACTGGCTTCCCGTACCGATGGCGGCGATCGAGCGTCTCGCCGTGAGAGGAGACTGAGACCGTGGCCCTGCGCGACACCACTCCCCCCGAGGCGGCGGGCCCGCCCCCGCGCGGGCCCCGGCTGACCGTGGCCGCCCCTCCCCTGGCCCCCGACGACCGCGCGCGGCTGCTCTGCGGCGCCCACCACGACCCGCACGCCCTGCTCGGCGCCCACCCGGTGCCGGGCGGGATCGCCGTGCGGGCACTGCGGCCGTACGCCCACGCCGTGAGCGTCGTGATCGACGGTGAGCGCACCTACCTCGCCTCTGAGGGCGACGGTCTCTTCTCCGTCCAGCTGGCGCGTGACACCGTCCCGGAGTACACACTGCTCGTCTCGTACGAGGACACCGACCACGAGGTGCACGACCCGTACCGCTTCCTGCCCGCACTGGGCGAGCTGGATCTGCATCTGATCCGTGAGGGGCGGCACGAGCAGCTGTGGAAGGCGCTCGGCGCCGAACCGATGACCCACCAGGGCGTGCCCGGCACCCGCTTCGCCGTGTGGGCGCCGAACGCCCGGGGCGTACGGGTCGCCGGGGACTTCGGCTGCTGGGACGGGACGGCGTTCCCGATGAGGTCCCTCGGATCGTCCGGGGTCTGGGAGCTGTTCCTGCCGGGGGTGGGCGTGGGCGCCCACTACAAGTACGAGATCACCTCCCGCCACGGCCACCGTCTCCTCAAGGCGGACCCGATGGCACGACAGGCGGAGGTGCCGCCCGCGACGGCGTCCGTCGTCACGGCCTCGCACTACGAGTGGGGCGACGCGCAATGGATGGCGCGGCGCGGGGACACCCCGGTGCACGAGGCGCCGTTCTCCGTCTACGAGATCCATCTGCCGTCCTGGCGCCCTGGGCTGACGTATCGTCAGCTCGCTGACGTCCTGCCCGCGTACGTCTCCGACCTCGGCTTCACCCATGTCGAGCTGATGCCGGTCGCCCAGCACCCGTTCAGCGGCTCCTGGGGCTATCAGGTCACCGGCTTCTACGCGCCCACCGCGCGGCTCGGCACGCCGGACGACTTCCGTCACCTCGTCGACGCGCTGCACCGGGCCGGCGTCGGGGTGATCCTGGACTGGGTGCCCGCGCACTTCCCCAAGGACGACTGGGCGCTCGGCCGGTTCGACGGGGAGCCGCTGTACGAGCCCGGGGACAGCCGCCGGGCCGAGCACCCGGACTGGGGGACGTACGAGTTCGACCTCGGGCGCACCGAGGTGCGCAACTTCCTCGTGGCGAACGCCGTGTACTGGTGCGAGGAGTTCCATGTCGACGGGCTGCGGGTGGACGCGGTCGCGTCGATGCTCTATCTCGATTACTCGCGCGACTCCGGTCAGTGGACCCCCAATGTGTTCGGCGGGCGCGAGGACCTGGACGCGGTCGCCTTCCTCCAGGAGATGAACGCGACGGTGTACCGGCGCGCGCCGGGCGTGGTGACCATCGCGGAGGAGTCCACCGCCTGGGACGGCGTGACCCGCCCGACCGACAGCGGCGGCCTCGGCTTCGGGCTGAAGTGGAACATGGGGTGGATGCACGACTCGCTCGGCTACATGGAGCACGAGCCGGTGCACCGCAAGTACCACCACGACGAGATGACCTTCTCGATGGTGTACGCGTACAGCGAGAACTACGTCCTGCCGATCTCCCACGACGAGGTCGTGCACGGGAAGCGGGCTCTGGTGTCGAAGATGCCGGGCGACTGGTGGCAGCGGCGGGCGAACCACCGGGCTTACCTGGGCTTCATGTGGGCCCACCCCGGCAAGCAACTCCTCTTCATGGGCCAGGAGTTCGCCCAGGGCGCGGAGTGGTCGGAGGCGCACGGGCCCGACTGGTGGCTGCTCGATCCCGCGTACGAGGCCGAGGCGGACCACCGTGGCGTGCGTGACCTCGTCCGCGATCTCAACGCGGTGTACCGCCGGACCCCGGCGCTCTGGCAGCGGGACACCGATCCCGCCGGGTTCCGGTGGGTGAGCGGGGATGCCGCCGAGGACAACGTCTTCGCGTTCCTGCGGCTCGACGCGGAGGGAGTGCCGCTGCTGTCCGTGTCCAACTTCAGCCCGGTCGTGCGCCAGGAGTACCGACTGGGTGTCCCCGAGGATGTCCCGGCCTGGCATGAGGTGCTGAACACGGACGCCGTGGCGTACGGGGGGAGCGGGGTCTGCGAGCCACGTCCCGTCGAACGCGAGCCGGTGGCGTGGCACGGGCGGTCGGGCAGTGTCCGGCTGACTCTGCCACCCCTGGCCACGGTCTGGCTCCGCCCGGCCTGAGTCCGTCCGCGGGGCGCGGTGGGGGCTGATCGCGCAGTTCCCGCGCCTGTGAGAAGCAAGGGCTGCGCCCACTGCTTCTCAGGCCACCGGACGCCGAAGGCACACCACCCCGGAGCGATCGATCAGGATCGGAGAAGCCCGCCGAGCCGCCCGCGCCCTAGCGTGGAGCACAGTTCACAGCGACCAGGAAAACAACCGCCGAGGAGCACCCCATGACCGCCGGACTCAAGACCGTCATCTACCCCGTCAAGGACCTGGCCGCAGCGAAGGCCCTGTTCAGCGCCCTGCTGGAGGTCGAGCCGTACGCGGACTCGGCGTACTACGTCGGCTTCAAGGACGCGGGGCAGGACGTGGGTCTGGACCCGAACGGGCACGCGAAGGGGATGACCGGACCCGTGCCGTACTGGCACGTCTCCGACATCCGGTCGAGCCTCGCGGCACTGCTGGTCACCGGCGCGCAGGTGCTGGAGGACGTCCACGACGTGGGCAGCGGCCGGCTCATCGCCTCGGTGAAGGATCCGGACGGGAACCTGATCGGGCTCCTTCAGGACACCGCGGCGGAGTAGTACGGGGCAGTCCTTGCACCTGCACTAGTTGCACAGGCAACAACCACCTCGCCCTCTGTTACCGTGCACATATGGCAGCGAACACGGCCGGTGTCCGGCTAGAGGAGCAGTGGCGGGACATCCTGTCCGTGCACGCTCGCACCATGTGCGAGATCGACCGCGTGCTGCATCCGCACGGCCTCGGTGCCAGCGACTTCGAGGTGCTGGACATCCTCGCCTCGGGCCTGGCGACCGCCACGGCGGCCGGAGACCAGTGCCGGGTGCAGAACATCGCGGAGAAGGTCCATCTCAGCCAGAGCGCGCTGTCCCGGCTGATCGGCCGACTGGAGAAGGACGGCCTGGTCGAGCGGTCCGTCTGCGCGGAGGACCGGCGCGGCGTGTGGGTGGCTCTCACCGACCGGGGCCGCGAGCTGCACGCGGAGGCGCTGCCGCTGCAGCGCGACGCCCTGGCCCGCATGCTGCGGCAGGGCTGACAGCCCGCCCGCGACCCGGCCGGACCGGGCACGAGGGGCTGCTCTCCCCGCCTCCAGGTGTAGCTTCCGGGCTCAGATCCCCTGCCCTCCCAGGAGGGTGCCCACGTCGTGGGCGTCGAGGGTGAGGCCGTGCGGAGAACCGGCGTCGATGGTGAGGGACAGGTCGACGTCGGCCGGCCACTGGGAGGCCAGGGCACCCAGGGGTACCAGGCGGTAGCGCGAGACGTAGGGCAGGAGTTCGGCCATCGCCGGCTCCGAGGTGAAAACCGGCACGATCTGTTCACCGCCCGGCTGCTCCAGCACGGGCAGCGCCACGGCCGTCGGATCGCTCACGGCCGCCTCGTCGGCGTCGTCCGGCACGGGAATCAGCACATCACTGTCGGCGAGGGTGTTCAGCGCGGCCGTGTCGTGGGTGTCGATGGCGAGCGCGGTCAGCGCGCGCTGGGCCGGCGAGGCGGCCTGGGGCGCGTGGTGGCCGTTGGGGGAGATGTCCATGGAAGATCCCAGGTAGTGATGGAAAGGCCGCCCGGCACGGCGTCCGTACCGGGCGCGTCGCCCTGCGCGTACCCGACACGGACGCACGCATTCCTCTACGTCGCTCCGTGTACGGCCGACCACTCCGGCTACGGCCCGTCACCTCGTCCGGCAGCAGGAGCGGCAGCCGCTCGGAGCCGACCGCCCAAGCACCCCTGTGGTGAAAACGGACCAGCAGTGGTGACCGGGGCCCACGCGCTCGCCGGGACCGTCCGCCTAGCGTGGCCGTATGACCATGCAACCCTGGTTTCCCGCCGCCAAGCTGGGCATCTTCATCCACTACGGCATCTACGCCGTGGACGGAGTGCCGGAGTCCTGGTCCTTCTACTGGGGCGAGGTGACGCACGAGCAGTACATGAAACAGCTCGACGGCTTCACCGCGTCCGCCTACGACCCCGCCGCCTGGGCCGAGCTGTTCGCGCGGGCGGGAGCGGAATACGCGGTGCTCACCGCGCGCCACCACGACGGCGTCGCCCTGTGGGACACCGCGCAGGGCGACCTGGACGTCGTCCGGCGCACCCCGGCGGGCCGGGACCTGATCGGCGGATACGTGGACGCGCTGCGCGAGCGGGGCCTGAAGGTGGGCCTCTACTACTCGCACTCCGACTGGAACCACCCGGACTACGCCAGCGTCCGCCACCCCGAGATCGACCAGTGGACGAACACCCACCCGGGCGGCAACGACGCCAACCCCTACTCGCACGCCGCACCCGGCGAGGAGGACCCGGCGGCCTGGGACCGCTACCTCGCCTACCGCGACGGACAGGTGAGGGAGCTGGTCGAGCGGTACCGCCCCGACCTGCTGTGGTTCGACGGCGAGTGGGAGCGCACCGAACAGCAGTGGCGGATAGAGGAGTTGGCCGAGCTGATCCTCGCGGAGAACCCGGACACCGTCCTGAACGCCCGCATGCTGAGCCGCGGCGACTACGCCACCCCCGAACAGGGGGTGCCGCTCGAAGCGCCCGACGGGCCCTGGGAGTTGTGCCTGACCATCAACGACTCCTGGGGGTTCCAGCACACGGACCACAACCACAAGTCGGTGCGGCAGCTGGTGCGTTACTTCGCCGAGACGATCGGCATGGGCGGCAATCTGCTGCTCGACGTCGGCCCCAGGGCGGACGGGACGATCCCCGCCGAGCAGGTCGAGCGGCTGGAGGGGCTCGGCGCGTGGATCGGGCGGCACTCCGCCGCCGTCCACGGGACGGTCGCGGGGCTGCCCGCCGGGCACCACTACGGTCCGAGCACCCTGTCCGCCGACCGGCGCACCCTGTATCTGACGTGCTTCGACGTGCCGCGCGAGTCCGTCGCGGTGCGGGGGCTGCGCAATCCCGTCCGCAAGGTCACGGTCCTCGGCACGGGCACCGAACTGGGCCACCGGGTGATCGGCGGCCTCGACGCCGTACCCGGTGTGACCTGGATCGACGCCCCCGCGGATGCCGACCTCGACCCGTACGGGACCGTGCTCGCCCTGGAACTGGACGGGGAGCTGGACCTCTACCGGGGTACGGGCCGCGACTGACCGAGGATCCCGTCGACGGTCACGACCCGGACGAGCGGCCGGTACAGGTCCAGCACGTGCAGGGCCTTGGCGTGAGACGCGTCGTCCGCGCCCGCGCAGGCGTCGGCGGCCACCAGCACCTCGACGCCCGCGTCGGCCGCCGCGAGGGCCGTGGACAGCACACAGCAGTCGGTGCTGACCCCGGCCAGGACCAGCCGCCCGTCCGTGCCCAGACGGGCGGCCAGCTCCGGGCCCCACTTGCCGAAGGTCGGGGCGTCGACCACGTCCCTCGCCGCGTCGGCGGATCCGTCGCCGAGTCCGTCGACCAGTTGCCACAGGCGGGCGCCCGCGGGCCGCAGCGCGAAGGGAGCCTGCTCGTAGTACGCGCGCCAGGCACCCTCGGGCCGCCGCGGCGCGACGAAGCGGGTGAACACGGTCCGGCCGGCGAACGCCGGCAGCAGCCGCCGTACGCCGTCCGCGGCCTCGTCGAAACGAGGGGCCGCCCAGGGGCTGTCGGGCTCGGCGAACACGCGTTGCATGTCGATGACAGCGAGCAGACCCGCCGGGGCGGGCGCGCTCATACCGCCGCCTCCTGCGCCCGGACCCGGCCCCGCGTCAGCGTCAGCGTGCCGAGGAAGCCGACCGCCAGGGCGAGGAGGACGCCCAGGTTGGCGTAGGCCCAGTCACCGGTCCTGCCGCCGAGGCCGAAGGGGCCGAGGAGGTAGCCCTGCCAGTCGAGCCAGCCCGCGGCGGAGTTGGTGACGAGCCCCCACCCGAGGGCGGTGGCGGCGACGGTGAGGAGGAGGGGGCCGGGCGGGATGTCGCCGTAGCGGCCCTCCGGGCGGAACAGGTCGGCCTCGGCGTAGTCGCGGCGGCGCAGCAGGAGGTCGGCGAGCATGACACCGCACCAGGCGGCGATGGGGACGCCGAGGGTGGTGAGGAAGCCGATGAACGGGCCGAGGAAGTCGTCGGCGAAGAAGACGATGTAGACGGCGCCCGCGATCATCAGCACCCCGTCCACGAGGGCGGCCAGCGGGCGCGGTACGCGCAGACCGGCCGCGAGCAGGGCGAGGCCGGAGGAGTAGATGTCGAGGACGGCTCCGCCGACCAGGCCGAGCACGGCGACGGCGGCGAACGGGACGAGGAACCAGGTGGGCAGGAGCGTGGTCAGCGCGCCGATCGGGTCGGCGGCGACGGCCTCGTCGAGGTCGGCGGAGGAACCGGCGAGGAGCAGTCCGAAGACCAGCAGGAGCAGCGGGGCGAGCGAGGCGCCGAAGGTGGTCCAGCCGACGACACCCCGGCCGGAGGAGGCACGCGGGAGATAACGGGAGTAGTCGGCGGCCGCGTTGACCCAGCCGAGCCCGAAGCCGGTCATCAGGAAGACGAGGGCGCCGATGAACTCCTGGGCGGATCCGGCCGGTACGGCGCTGACGGCGGACCAGTGGACGTGGTCGGCCACCAGAGCGACGTAGACCACAGTCAGCACACCGGTGACGACCGTGATCACCGTCTGGAACCGCATGATCAGGTCGAAGCCCATCACACCGACCACCACGACCAGCGCGGCGACCAGGACGAGGGCCATCACCTTGGTCCCGGTGCCACCGCCCGTGCCGAGCCTGCCGAAGACGGTGGCGGTGGCCATGGTGGCGAGCGCGCAGAGCACGGTCTCCCAGCCGACCGTGAGCAGCCAGGAGACGGCAGCGGGCAGCCGGTTGCCGCGCACTCCGTACGCGGCGCGGCTGAGCACCATCGTGGGCGCCGAGCCGCGTTTGCCGGCGACCGCGACGAAGCCGCAGAGCAGGAAGGAGAAGACGATGCCGATGACCCCGGCGGCCAGGGCCTGTGGGAAGGAGATGCCGAAGCCGAGCGCGAACGCGCCGTAACTCATGCCCAGAATGGAGACGTTGGCGCCGAACCAGGGCCAGAAGAGGGTGCGTGGGGTGCCCTTGCGGTCGGCGTCGCCGATCACGTCCAGGCCGTGGGTCTCCACCTGGAGCGGTCGGACGGCGGCCGCGCCGTCGGGGGTGTGGGAGTCCGTCATCGTCGACCTGCCTGTCTGATCGCGGACCTGTCCGTCCGATCATGCTGATCGCGTCGAGGGGAACCTAGGTGCGCCGGTCAGGGCCGTCAAGGTGGCACTCGTACGGGTGCGGGGACCGGGCCGTCGGTCCGCCGGGAGCTACGTACAATCTTCGGGAATCGGCCGGAGGTGCGCGATCAGGGCCCTCCGGCGGGGCTCCGGGACGGCCCGGGGCCGGCTTCGGGGGGAATCGCATTGCCGTGGGACGTGGCTCCGCTGGTGAGCCGGGAGACCGAGCTGGCACGGCTCGCCGGGATACTCGACGGACTCACGGGGGCCGGCGACGGGCCGACGGGGACCGACGACGGGCCTGGGGCGGCCGGCCACGGGCCTGGGGCGACCTACGACGGTCCTGGGGCGGCCGGCCACGGACCGGCGGTCGTCGATGTCACCGGCGCGGCGGGGATCGGCAAGAGCCGACTGGTGTCGGAGTTCTGCGCATCGGCGCGGGCGCGGGGTATGACGGTGCTGCGCGGCCGGGCGACCGAGTACGAGCAGCATCTGCCCTACCAGCCCCTCGCCGACGCCCTCACCGACCTCGACACCGAGACCGGCATCCCGTCCCCGTTCGCCGAGGTCCACTCAATGGACCGCTTCGCGCTGCAGCGCGCGGCGGCGGCCTTCCTCGCCCGGATCGCCCGGACCGGCAAGGGCCTGGTGGTGGCCCTCGACGACGTGCACTGGGCGGACCCGGCGTCCCTGGAACTGCTCGACCATCTCGTACGGCATCCGCCGCGCCGCGCGCCCGTGGTGATCGTGGTGGCGCGCCGCGAACGGCAGACCTCCCCCCGGCTCGTCGCCTCGCTCACCCGGGGTGTGGAGTCCGGGACGGTGCTGCGCCTGGAACTCGGCCCCCTGGACCGCGGCGCCTGCCTCGCGGCGCTCGCCCCCGACCGGCCGCCCGCTCTCGCGGCCGAGCTGTACGCGGCCAGCGAGGGCAACCCGCTGTACTTCCTCGCCCTGCTCCAGGCAGGCAGGCCCGCAGGCCTCAGCTCGCTGCTCCTGGACGAGCTGACCCCCCTCACCGACGGCCAGCGGAGCACGGTCCAGGCCGTGGCCGCGCTCGGCGACCACGCCGCACCCGCGCTGGTGGCCGCCGTCACCGGCCGCCGAGAGGACCAACTCGACGCGGACCTCAGGGAGTTGACCTCCCGTGACCTCGCGCGGCCGGGGCCCGACGGCCGCTGGGCCCTGCGGCATCCGGTGCTGCGCTCCCTCGTCCACGACACCACCGACCCCCTGCTGCGCACGCGGATGCACCATCTCGCCGCCGCCGAACTCGCCCGGATCGGGGCGCCGGTCACCGAGCGCGCGCATCACGTCGAGCGGTCACTGACCGGCTGGGACCCCGACGCCGTGACCGTCCTGACCGAGGCCGCCCGGCAGGCAGCCGCCACCGCGCCCGCGAGCAGCGCCCACTGGCTGGGCGTCGCCCTCGCACATCTGCCGGAGCGGCCGGAGCACGGGGCGCCGCGCCGCGACCTCATGCTGCGGCGGGCCGAGGCGCTCGGCGCCTGCGGCGGGCTGCGGGAGAGCCGGGACCTGCTGCACGAGGTGATCAGCCTGTCGCCGCCGGGCACCGGCGACGGCGTACGGGCCCGCGCGGTCACCCTGTGCGCGGTCATGGAGCGCCATCTCGGCCGGTACGCGGAGGCGGTGGCCCTGCTGCGCCGTGAACTGGCCCGGAGCGCCGACCTCTCCCCCGCCGAGACCGTCCAACTCGGCCTGGAACTGGGCTCGTCCGCCCCGCACGCCAGCTCCTACCCTGACGTACGTGAGGACGTGGCCCGCACCCTGGAGCTGGCCCGGTCACTGGGCGACGAGGTCGCCGAGGCGGGGGCGCTCGCCGTCACCGCGCTCGGGGAGGCGTACGAGGGGAACACCGTGGCCGCCGCCGAGGCCGCCGACCGGGCCGGCGCGCTCATCGACTCCCTCACCGACCAGGATCTGGCGGGCCTGTGCGAACCGCTGGCCCGGCTCGGCTGGGCGGAGGCCTTCCTCGAACGGTACGCCGACGCCGAACGGCATGCCGAGCGCGGTCTGGCCATCGCCCGCCGGGGCGGCCTGCTCTATGTGGTGCCGCATCTGCTGCTGTGCCTGTCCCACATCCAGGTCATGACGCTGCGGCTGGGGCCGGCCCTGGAACTCGCCGAGGAGGCGGAGACCATCGCCCGGGGCATCGGCAGCGACGAGCTGCTCGCCTTCGTGCTGGCCTCCAAGGCCCAGGCCCTGGTCCCCGCCCTCCCGCCGGGCGACGGCGGTGCGCTGGCCGTCGCCGAGGAGTCCGTGGCACGGGCGGGTGCCGGCACCCGCTGGTGGGCGTCCATCGCCTGGTGCATGCTCGCGTACGCGGCGCTCCACGCCGGTGATCCGGCGCGCGCCCGCGCCGCCGTGCTCCGGGCGGGCGGCGAGGATCTCGGCGGCCTGCAGCCGAGCATGCGACCGCTGTTCATGGAGATCCTCGTCAGTGCCGCCTTCGTCGTCGGGGACCGCGACCAGGCCCGGCAGTGGGCGGCGCGCGCTCGCAAGGAGGCGGAAGGGCTACGTCTCGTGGCGCAGCGGGCGTCCGCACTGCGCAGTTCGGCGCATGTGCCGTTGGCCGAGGGCGATGTGGCGGCCGCGGCCGACCTGTTCGAGCACGCCGCGGCGGAGACGGCCCGCGGCGGGGGCCGGCTGTGGGAGGCGCAGACCCTGTTGCTGGGGGCGCCCGTGACCGCGTCCGCCGGGCGCCCGGCCCGCGCCCGCGCCATGTGGGAGCGTGCCCTGCGGCTGAGCACCGAGGGCGAGGCCCATCTGCTGACCGGGCTCGCGGAGATGATCCGGCCGGCGGTCTTCGGCACCACGGACGCAGGGGGAACGGCGGGGGCCTCTGACGGAGAGCCGGGGGCGGTTGACGCTGCCGGTCCGGCAGCGGGTGCGCATCCGGGGGCGGGCACGGGAGCGGGCGCGGGCACGGGCGCGGGCACGGGGGCGGGCGCGGGCACGGGGGCCGCCGGACCGTCGCAGGACGCCCCGTCCGTGGAGCTGGCCGTACTGTCCCCGCGAGAGCGGGAGATCGCCGCTCTCGTCGCGAAGGGGCTGACCAGCCCCGCCATCGCCGAACGCCTGTTCCTCAGCCCGCGCACGGTGGAGACCCATCTCTCCCGCATCTACCGCAAGACGGGCGTGACCTCGCGGGCCGCGCTGGCGGCTCTCCACACGCGCGACGAGCTTCGTGACGGACACCGCGACGGGGACACGTGAGCGCCCCGCCCTGAGCGACGGGGCGCGGTCGAAGCCGTGCCCGGATACGTAATCTCCTATGCCACCGTCGCCCGCGCGCGACGGCCGGTTCGGTGCCCGGTCGCCGCCGCGGAGGGGGCGGCGGCGACCGGGCACCGGGCAGACGGGGGGCCGCGCCGGGGATTACGGTTCACCACGCTCACGGCCGGAGGCGTTCTCCTCGCCGTCGGGTGCTCCGGGGACGACTCCGACCCGGCGGCACACAGCACTCCGTCGGCCACCCGTTCGAGGGTCGCCCCCGTTCCGTCCCGCACGCCTCCGTATCCCACCGGCGCGACGGGCTGCCTCGACAACAGCGGCTGGTCGGCCGCGCAGCGACGGACCTGGCTCATCCTGCTGTCATCCCCGTCCGACGTCCAGAACGTCCGAGGAACTGCCGGAGACGATCCAGTTGCGGAACGGCGCGGCCACCCTGAACGTGTCCCGCCCGAAGGCGGCACACGTCTGCGGCCCGGACGGCACCCCCACGGCCGGCCCGGACGACGTTCCCTCCCCCGCCCCCACGGCCGAGCCCGAGCCGTACGCCCCCTCCGCCCTGCCTCCCGGGGAACTGGAGGAGTGGGAGGACCTGCCGGTGCCCAGTCTCAGCATCGGCTGGTGCCGTGACCACGGATGTTCACAGTCTCGCTGGACCTGCCGTCGACGTGCAGGTGTGGCGGTGGGAGTTCAGCTGACCTCGTTGCGGACGGCGGTGTCGAGGTCGGTGGCGGTCAGGCCGAAGGTCTCGGCGGTCTCCGTCGCGTCCATGTGGAACGGGGCGTACCACTGGTAGTCCATCTCGGCCATCTCGCGGGCGATCGGCACGATCAGCCCGGCCGTACGCGTCACGGAGCGCGGTATCCGGATCAGTTTGACCGGTGGCCGCCCTGCCGCGACGGCGTAGCGCCGTGCCAGTTCGCGAATGGTGACGGCCGGCGCGGACGGCACGTGCCAGGGTCGGCCCCACGCGCGTTCTTCCGAAGCCAGCGTGATGAGGGCCTGTGCCATGTCGCCGTTGAATGTGAAGGTGTGCGGCATGTCCAGGTGCCCGGTGATCCAGGCCGCTTTTCCCTTCTCCAGGGCCGACTTGATGAGCAGGGAGTAGATGCCGTTGGCGTCCTTGCCGATGTAGTCGGAGCCGCGGACCTCGACGGTGCGGATCCCCCCGGCGAGGGTCTGTTCCCACATGCGTCTGCGCAGGCGGCCCTTGTGCCCGGTGGCGGCCATGGGGGTGTGTTCGTTCATCCGGCCGCCGGGCTGCGGACCGTAGGCGTAAAGGCTGCCGGTCAGCGCGAGGACGGCGTCGTTCGCCTTGGCGGCGGTGATGGCCGCCGTCTGCAGGGGCGGTAACAGGCGCTCCCACACCGTGTATGAGGGTGGATTGGCGCAGTGGTAGATCACTTCCGCGCCGCGGGACAGCTCGGTCAGGCGGGAGGGGTCGGACGCGTCCGCGGCGACCCGGTCGACCAGCTGGTGCTCGGGGCCGGAGCCGCTGCGGGTGACGATCCGGACGCTCTCGCCGCGCTCGGCGAGCAGACGAGCGACGTTGGTACCGATGGATCCGGCACCGATGATGACGTGCTTGGCCATGACGGTTTCTCCTTCTCCGGGTATCGATCAGTCGTCCACGCCGGAGCCGGCACAGGTGGGCACGTCGGCGAGCATGCCGGCGATCTGCGGGTTGGGCTCGTTGCGGCGCCGGTGCAGTTCCTGGTTCTTGGCGTTCGAGGCGAAGAGCCCGTCGAGATGTTCGACGACGAACACCGCGCCGTACGTGTGGTCGCCGCCGTGGTCGCGGCCGACGACGAAGGACTTGATGGCGGGGTTCGACCGGCCCTGATCGCGCCAGCTCTCCATTACCTCCTCGGTCTGCTCAGGCGTCACAGTGGCCTTCATCGTGACCCTGTTGATGTGGTAAATCATGACTTACTACCCGTTCTTAACGTTGTTAGAATTCCTAACGGCGTTAACTATGATGCGCATCGCCGACGCGGTCAAGACGGTGACTAGTGTTCGAGGACACCATCGAAGCGAAGTGACGGACCATGCCGACCAGCACGAGAAGGGCCCGCGAACGGGCGAACACCCGGGAGCGGATCATCGAAGCCGCGCTGCACGTCCTCGAGACCGAGGGCATCGCGGCCCTGACGATCCGGCGCATCGCCACCGACGTCGAATATTCCGCGCCCGTCGTCTACCAGCACTTCGCCAACAAGGACGCGCTCGTACTGGAGCTGGTCGCGCACGGTCACCGCCTGATGCTGACCGAGTTCCGCCAAGCCGCGCAGGAGCCCGATACGGACCGGCGCATGACGCGCATCGCGTCGCAGTACGTCCGGTTCGCCGGCGAGCACCCTCACCTCTTCCAGGTCATGAACGACCCGATGGTCGACGCGGACGAACGCCGGCGCGTCGCGGGACCGGTCATCGACGTCCTCAAAGAGCTGCTCACCTCCTGGTCGGCTGCACACGACGTGGTCCTGGCCGATTTCGACCAGGCCTGTGAGATTCTCTGGGGCACGCTGTACGGCATCGCGTCGCTCAGTCACCTCGGCAGCGTCGGCGACGATCGCGCCCGCTACCTCGCCGAACAGGCGCTTCGCGCGATCCTCCTCGGCTGGCGAACCGAGACGTCGGCGAACGGTCGACCGGCGAGCAGCCAGGCGCTCTGACCGCTGTGGTTCGCCGGGTTCAGAGGGAGGACCGGAGTGTTCGTCGAGATCGTCTTCGGGGCTGCCGAGCGATCGTGACGACGTCGAGGAGGCTCTGGAGACGGAGTTCGAGCTCGACGGCGAGGTCACCGGCGCGGGCAGCGGCATGGGTCGTTGCCATCTTGACGTCGGGGTGGCCGGCGTCGGCGTTGCGCCAGCGGAGACAGGCGTGGAGGGCCCGGGTCTGTGTGGTGTGGTTGCGGTGGCTGGAGTTGGCGATGGTGCTGTCGCAACGGCCCGAAGTGGGCTTCGATCGGGTTGGCCCAGGACGCGTAGGTCGGCGTGAAGCACGGCTCGACCCTGTTCTTCTTCGCCCAGCGGCGGATGGTGTCGCCCTTGTGGGCCGCCAGGTTGTCCAGGATGACGCGGATCGGGGCGCCGTCCGGGCGAGCGGCCCGGATCGACCTGAGCGCGGCCAGGGTGTTCGCGGCGCCTTCTTGCGACGGTTGACGCCCCACAGGGTGACGTCGCCGATCGAGTAGCAGCCGTGGAATTACCTCACTCCGTGAGTGCGGTGGTACGTCGCGGGATGGCGCTCGCGGTGACCAGCAGCAGCCCAGCACGCGCCGGCGGCGGGCCGGATACCAGCGGGCCGAACTCGGGCCGGATACCAAGCGGGCCGAACTCGTCGAACGCGAACACCCGGTCAGGGAAGCGTTCCAGCACGTGCTCGATGCAGTCGAGCTTGGCGTCGCGCTCGGGGTCCGGTGACTCCTTCCAGGTCTTGGTGCGCCGGAAGGTGATGCCGCGGCGAGCGAGCAGGCACCGTCATGCCTCGCGGCCGATCCGGATCACGCGGCCGTGCACTTTCCGCAGGCAGGCGGCGAGTTTGCGGACGGACCAGCGGGTGAAGGGCCGGCCGAGCCTGGTGGGGCGGGTGGTGGCCGTCCGGATGACGAAGTCCTCGTCGTCAGGACTGAGCAGGCGGGGACGGCCTCCCGCCCGCTCCCGATCGGTCGATCCGCGCACACGGACAGGCTCTGCCACCCCACCCCAGCGGTCGGGCCGGACGTCAGTGCACATCCAACCGCCACGACCACCAACCCGGCGAACCTACGCGGTCAGAGCACTGGCGAGCCGGCGAACTCGGGGCCGATGCGACGGACTGTGCCCTTTGCGCACCCCTCGTTCATCTCCTCCGAGCGAGGTGGTTAGCATATGAGCGCCGCCTAGCTCGAAAGATAAATCTGTGACTGTCAACGAGGACTCGTTCACCCAATGGAAGAACCGCGAGGAGATCGCGGAGTCGATGATCCCGATCATCGGGAAGCTGCACCGTGAGCGGGACGTGACGGTCCTGCTGCACAGCCGCTCCTTGGTGAACAAGTCGGTGGTCAGCATTCTGAAGACCCACCGGTTCGCCCGCCAGATCGCCGGTGTGGAACTCTCGGTCACCGACACTCTGCCGTTCCTGGAGGCGCTCACCAGCCTCGACCTCGGCCCCTCCCAGATCGACATCGGCCTGCTCGCCGAGGCGCACCGGGTCGACGACCGGGGACTGTCGGTCGCGGAGTTCACGGCCGATGCCGTCGCCGGCGCGACGGGCGCCAACAAGATCGAGGGCGGCGAGGGACGCGACGTCGTCCTGTACGGCTTCGGCCGCATCGGCCGCCTCGTGGCCCGTCTGCTGATCGAGAAGGCCGGCTCCGGCAACGGTCTGCGGCTGCGCGCCATCGTGGTGCGCGGCGGGGGTGAGCGGGCCGGCGAGGACATCGTCAAGCGAGCGTCACTGCTGCGCCGGGACTCCATCCACGGCCAGTTCCAGGGCACGATCACCGTCGACGAGTCGACCAGCACGATCAACGCCAACGGCAACGAGATCAAGGTGATCTACGCCGGCGACCCGTCCGAGGTCGACTACACCGAGTACGGCATCAAGAACGCCATCCTCATCGACAACACCGGCAAGTGGCGCGACCGCGCGGGGCTGTCGAACCACCTGCGCCCCGGAATCGACAAGGTCGTGCTGACCGCGCCCGGCAAGGGCGACGTCCCGAACATCGTGCACGGCGTCAACCACCACACGATCAAGCCGGACGAGCGGATCCTGTCCTGCGCGTCCTGCACCACCAACGCGATCGTGCCGCCGCTGAAGGCGATGGCGGACGAGTTCGGTGTGCTGCGCGGTCACGTGGAGACCGTCCACTCGTTCACCAACGACCAGAACCTGCTGGACAATTACCACAAGTCGGACCGCCGGGGCCGTTCCGCGCCGCTCAACATGGTCATCACCGAGACGGGCGCCGCCTCGGCCGTCGCCAAGGCGCTGCCCGACCTGAAGGCGCCGATCACCGGCAGCTCGATCCGCGTGCCCGTCCCGAACGTCTCGATCGCGATCCTCAGTTTGCGTCTGGGCCGGGAGACCGACCGCGAGGAGGTCCTCGACCACCTCCGCGGCGTCTCGCTGACCTCGCCGCTCAAGCGGCAGATCGACTTCACCAACGCCCCCGACTCGGTCTCCAGCGACTTCATCGGCTCCCGCCACGCCTCCATCGTCGACGCGGGTGCCACCAAGGTCGACGGCGACAACGCGATCCTCTACCTCTGGTACGACAACGAGTTCGGCTACTCCTGCCAGGTCATCCGGGTCGTCCAGCACGTCTCCGGGGTGGAGTACCCGACGTACCCGTCCGCGGCGGTCTGATCCACCGGGCGGGCCCCTTCGCACCACGGGCCCCCCTCGCAGCACGGGCCGGGCAAATCATCCACTCGTCCGGCCCGTGCTGCGTCCATGGTGTGATGGCGCCGTGAGCCGAGCTTCCGAAGAGTCCAACCGCCGTCTGCTGCGGGCCCGGGACGCCATGGACCGGGCGTACGCGCAGCCGCTGGACGTGCCCACGCTGGCCCGGATCGCCCATGTCTCCGAGGCGCACTTCACCCGCACGTTCCGGGCCACGTTCGGCGAGACCCCGCACCGCTATCTGCAACGCCGCCGGGTGGAGCGAGCGATGTTCCTCCTGCGGGAGACCGACCGGGCCGTGACCGACATCTGCTTCGAGGTGGGCTTCGCCAGCCCGGGCACCTTCAGTCGGACGTTCCGCGACATCGTGGGCAGATCACCGCGGGAGTACCGCGGGGCGGCGGTGTCCGTGGCCGTACCGACGTGCTTCGCGAAGGCGTGGATGCGCCCGAGCGACTGAGCAGTTTCGGATAAGTTTCCGCCCGTCCGGCTCGCTAGCGTGGTCCCCATGTTCAACGCCATCACGCACTCGCAGATCTACGTCCTCGACCAGGACGACGCCCTCGACTTCTACGTCGGCAAGCTCGGCCTGGAGGTCCACACCGATGCCGACCTCGGCTTCATGCGCTGGCTGACCGTCCAGGTGCCCGGCCACCCGGAACGCCAGATCCTCCTGGAGAAGCCCGGCCCCCCGGCGCTCTCCGAGGAGACCGCGGCACAGGTCCGCGACCTCCTCACCAAGGGCGCCACGGGCGGCCATCTCATCTTCAGCACGGACGACTGCCGCAAGACGTACGAGACGCTGCGGGCCTGCGGTGTCGAGTTCACCGAGGAACCCACCGAGCGCCCGTACGGCATCGACTGCGGCCTGCGCGACCCCTTCGGCAACAGCATCCGCTTCACCCAGCCGACGGGCTGAGCACGGCCCGGCCACGCACGACGCCGGGGCATTGTCAGTGGTGGGAGGCAGGATGACTCCCATGACGACATCAGTTGCAGTGATCGTGGATGCCGCCGCCTACGCCCAGGCCGTCGAGGACGCGGTCCGGGCCTCGGCCGCCTATTACACCGGTGGCACGTCGGTGCTGGACGACGACACCTACGACCGGCTCGTGCGCGGCATCGCGGCTTGGGAGGCGGAGCACCCCGAGCAGGTCCTGCCGGAGTCGCCCACCGGGAAGGTGGCCGGCGGGGCCGTCGAGGGGGACGTGCCCCACACGATCGCGATGCTGAGCCTGGACAACGTGTTCTCCGCCGAGGAGTTCACGGCGTGGACGGCGTCGCTGGCCCGGCGGATCGGGCACGAGGTGGAGCGGTTCGGCGTGGAGCCGAAGCTCGACGGGCTGGCGGTCGCCGCCCGGTACACCCGGGGCCGGCTCACGCGGTTGATCACGCGTGGCGACGGGACGGCCGGGGAGGACGTCTCGCACGCCATCGGCACCATCGAAGGGCTGCCCGAGGAGCTGGCCGAGCCGGTGACGGTCGAGGTGCGGGGCGAAGTCCTCATGACGACCGCCCAGTTCGAGCACGCCAACGAGGTGCGCACCGCACACGGCGGACAGCCGTTCGCCAACCCGCGCAACGCGGCGGCGGGCACACTGCGCGCCAGGGAGCGGGCCTACACCGTGCCGATGACGTTCTTCGGGTACGGGCTGCTGGCACTGCCCGGCACCGACGCCGACTCCGCGGCGCGGCTGGCCGAGTCGGCCCACAGCGAGCTGATGGCGCGGGCCGCCGAACTGGGGGTCAACACCACCGCGAGCACGGCCGTGCCGGGTGTCACCGCCGCCACGGTCGAGGAGGTCCTGGACCGGGTGAAGGAGATCGCCGCGCTGCGGGCGGAGCTGCCGTTCGGGATCGACGGGATCGTGATCAGGGCCGACCTGGCCGCCGACCAGCGCGCCGCCGGATCCGGTTCACGCGCCCCGCGCTGGGCGATCGCCTACAAGCTGCCCGCCGTCGAGAAGATCACGCGGCTGCTGGAGGTGCAGTGGAACGTGGGCCGCACCGGCATCATCGCGCCGCGCGGAGTGCTGGAGCCCGTCGAGATCGACGGCTCCACCATCACGTACGCCACCCTTCACAACCCGGCCGACATCACCCGCCGCGACCTGCGCCTGGGCGACCATGTCATGGTGCACCGCGCCGGTGACGTCATTCCCCGTGTGGAGGCTCCCGTCGCCCATCTGCGCACCGGCGACGAACAACCCATCGTCTTCCCCGAGGTCTGTCCGAGATGCGGCTCCGGCATCGACAGGGGCGAACAGCGCTGGCGCTGCGAGAACGGCCGCAACTGCCATCTGGTGGCCTCCCTCTCGTACGCCGTGGGCCGCGACCAGCTCGACGTGGAGGGGCTCGGGCACACCCGGGTCGTCCAGCTCGTCGAGGCGGGCCTGGTCGCCGATCTCGCCGACCTGTTCGCCCTCACCCGGGAGCAGCTGCTGGGCCTGGACCGCATGGGCGAGACCAGCACCGACAACCTCCTCGCCGCGCTCGACACGGCCCGGGGGCGCCCGCTGTCCCGGGTGCTGTGCGCGCTGGGGGTGCGGGGCACCGGACGCTCCATGTCCCGCCGTATCGCCCGGTACTTCGCCACCATGGACGACATCCGCGCCGCGGACGCCGAGGCGATCCAGCGGGTCGAGGGCATCGGCACCGAGAAGGCCCCGGCCATCGTGGCCGAGCTGGTCGAACTCGCCCCGCTCATCGACAAGCTGGTGGCGGCCGGGGTGAACATGACGGAGCCGGGCGCGACTCCGCCCGCCCCGGCCGACGACACGGCCGCCCCGGAGGAGGCCGCCGAGTCCGCGGACGGGCCGCTCGCGGGGATGGCCGTGGTGGTCACGGGCGCGATGACCGGCGTACTGGAGAAGCTCAGCCGCAACCAGATGAACGAGCTCATCGAGCGTGCCGGAGGGCGCGCCTCCTCCAGTGTCTCCAAGAAGACCTCCCTGGTCGTCGCGGGGGAGAACGCCGGCTCCAAGCGTGCCAAGGCCGAGAGCCTCGGCATCCGGCTGGCCGGCCCGGACGAGTTCGCCGCTCTCGTCGCCGACTTCCTCGACTGACCGCCGCGGGCCGACCGCCGCCCGGATCAGAGCTGGATGATGACGAGGGCCGCGTCGTCGGTGGCGCCGGAGGGGAGGAGGTCGAGCAGGAGGGCGTCGGCGAGGGGCTCGGGGCCGGCCTCGCGGTGGCGCGTGAGCGCGTCGGCGAGGCGGGCGAGGCTGCGGTCGATGTCCTCGTCACGGCGTTCGACGAGACCGTCCGTGTAGAGGACGAGCAGGTCGCCGTCGGTGAAGGAGACGGTGGCTTCGGGGCGGAGCGTGTGTTCCGGGCGGGCGCCGAGCGGTGGATCGGTGGCCCCGTCGAGGAAGACGACCTGGCCGTCACGGCACACCAGCGCGGGCGGCAGATGCCCGGCGCTGCTGTAGGTGATCGTGCGGGTGTCCCAGTCGACGCAGGTCTGCACGGCGGTGGTGTTCTCGGCGCCGTCGACGGAGCGGGCGTACAGGCCGAGCGCGTCGAGTGCCTGGGCGGGGCCGTCCGCCACCAGGGACGCGGCGCTCAGCGCGCTGCGCAGCTTGCCCATGACGCAGGCGGCGGCCAGGCCGTGTCCGACCACGTCACCGACGGCGACACCGACGCGGTCGACGCCGGTCAGGTCGACCATGTCGTACCAGTCGCCGCACACGTTCAGCGCGTCGGTCGCCGGCTGGTAGCGCACCGCCGCGCGGTGGTGGCCGAGCGGGTTGGGCGCGGGCAGCATCGCCGTCTGCAGGGCGAGCGCGACCTCCCGTTCGTGGGCGTGCGCCTCACGCAGCCGCTCGTTGATCTCCTGCAGCTCCCGGGCGCGGGTGTACAGCTCGGCCTCCAGCACGCTGGCCCGGTCGCTCGGCGAGCGTTCACGGGCCCGGATCAGCTCGGTGACCTCCTCGACCTTGTGGATCAGGAGCACCACCTTCCCGTCGGGGCCGAGGATCGGCGCGTTCACCGGGCTCCAGTACCGCTCCTCCCACTCCCCCGGCCGCTCCACGGACTCCACGTCGTAGCGCTGCAGCGCCATCGCGTCCCGCTCACCGGTCTCCGCCACCCGGCGGAGGGAGGCGGCCAGATTGCGCATCCCGTTCGCGGACGGGTCGGTGGGGTTGTCGGGGAACACGTCGAAGAGGTACCGGCCGACCACCTGCTCGCGGGTGCGGCCCGACAGCCGCAGGAACTCCTCGTTCGCGTCCGCGTACACCAGCCCGGGTGTCAGCAGCGCCACCATGCCCGGCAGTGCCTGGAACACCGCCGCGTAGTCGTTCGCCGTCTCCGTCATGGTCGCCGCCTCAGCGTCCGTCGCCTTCCCGTGATCTCCACCATAGGAGCCCATGGCCGCCGGAGCGCGGTCCTGTTCCAGGAAAACGGGCAGGTCACGCACGCTTGTGCGATATAGGGACGCAGCGTCCGAGGACGGTCACCGTACGGCACGGAGCAGGATGTCCGCGGGAGCGGACCGACGCCGAGGCCCGCCGCGCCCGGACGCCCGCCTCGTCCATCGCGGCCGGCCGCTGCCCTGTCCTCCGCTCCCCGCCGGGATCGGCGAGGTCCACCGGCGCCTCGGCGAGCGGCCGCAGCGCCGCCTCCACCCGGGCGACCCGCCCCTCGGCCCCGGCCGGCCACTCCGTGGTGATCCCCCTTCCTCCACGGCATCGCTGCGGAGGGTGAGCGCGCCCGGCGACACGGCACCGACACCGGTGACTGGCCGGTAATACGTACCCCGGTTACGTAGGTCTACGGACGCGGCGGCACTCTCGCTTCGGTTGGCTTGCCGGACGCCGGAGGGATCGTCCCGCGGGCCTGCTCGCCGTCGGGGGCTCCCGGCACGTCGCGGGAGGCTCGTCGGGAGGGGCCCCGCGCCGATTGTCAGTGGCTGCCGCTAGCGTTCCGCACATGGTCGCACTCGGGCCGGGATTCCCCGGCTGAACTGTGCTTTCTTCCTGTGCAATTGACGCTAGGGGCTGGGGTTCGTGGGTTGGCTGGCAGCGGGCGACGGGTATGAAGTCGCTCTTGTGGAGGGGCGGGTGGCGGCGCGAGCCACCTCGGGCCGGGCGGCGGGACGGCAGTTGAAGTCGCTGCCGAAGGCGCTGAAGGACCACCCGGAGGTGGACCGGCTGCGGCGGTTCGCCGAATGGCTGGATCGGCACGCGGCGGCGTGCGTCACGCAGGTGGACGCCTGGATGGTGTCGTCACTGCCCGTGCCCACCGGTCTGCTGGCCCGGGTGTGGCCGGACGAGGCGTGGCAGGCCGCGCTGCGCGACCTCGCGATCGTCGGCGACGACCCGGACGAGGTCGGCTTCCTGCGGGGCGCCACCGACTCCGGGGAACTGCGGGTGGTGAACCTGGACGGTGAGACGGTCCGCCTCTCCCCGCGCACGGTCACCCTGCCGCACCCGGTGCTGCTGCCGGACCTCGACGACATCCGGGAGTTCGCGGCGGAACTGGGCATCGTCCAGCGCGTCGAGCAGATACACCGGGCCATCTGGCGGCGGCCGGACGGTCTCGCCGCCAAGGCCACCCAGGTCCGGGACTTCACCGGGGGCCGGTTCCGTTCCCGTTTCGCCCTCGCCGCCCGTGCCACCTCTCTCGGGTACCGCGTCTCCGGTGGTTACGCCACCGCCCGCGTCCGGGACGGCGAGCGCACCGTCGAGGCCTCCGTGTGGATCGGGGAGCCCTACTGGGACGACGAGGTGGACACCGGCAGCCTGACCTGGCAGGACCAGGACGGCCGCGCCCTGCCACTGGCCGAAGTGGGCCCGGTGGCGTGGTCGGAGGGGATGCGGATGGCCGCGGCGCTGTACGCCGGGCGCGTGATCGAGGAGGGCAAGGACGCATGAGCGGGGGGACAGCGGTGTCGTACGAGGACGTGCTGGCGGCGGGCGGGGTACTGCCGGCGGACACCGAGGGGGCCGGGGAGCGGGCGGTGCCGCTGACGGCGCGGACGTACCGTCATCCGGGTCTGGACGACCGGGTGGTGGTGCGGCTGGTCGCCGGGGAGCTGGGCGCGGCGGAGGATCTGGCCGCCGGGTTCCTCGGTCTGGAGCAGGACGCGGAGCCGGCGGTCGTGGGGCTGGGGCTGCGGCAGTCGCTGGGCTTCCCCGAGTGGGTGCTGGTGCATCACCCGGCGGACGGACACCACGCGCTGGGTGTCGTGCCGGACCTGGAGCGCGCGGCCCGGCAGGCGAAGACCAAGCCCAAGGCGGCCATGGACGCCTATGTGGAGCTGGGCGAGCGGCTCGCGGCGTCGGTGCCGCACTTCCTGCCCACGTTCTACGAACAGGCGGGGCGGGTGTTCCTCGCGGAGGAGAACGCCACGTACGCGGCCCAGTTGTTCACCCGCGCCCGCAAGGCCGAGGCGGAGCACGGGCTGGTCGTCGAGGAGGAGCGCCTCGACGCCGTGTTCCTGGAGTTCGCCCTGGCCGGCGCCCTCCCGGTGAAGGTCCTGTCGGCGTACGCGAAGGAGCTGGCCGCACGGGTACCGGCCGAGGAGGCGCTGCGGCGCTTCACCAAGCTGTGCCTGCGCCGCACGGCGGGCGGTCTGCCGCCGTCGGCGCAGATGGCGAACGACCTGCGCAGGCTGGCCCGCGCCGCCGGCCGCGACGCGGACCTGACCGAGCAGGACTACCTGGCCGAGCTGCTGGTCCTGCCGTCCACGCTGCGCGCGGCGGCGGGCTGGTGGAAGGGCCACCGCACGGCGCTCGTGGCACTGGCGGCGCGCGAGCCGAAGGTGCGCGGCACCCTGCTCGACACGCTTCCCTCGTCCTCCGACGACGACCTGCCCACGATGTGGCTGGACATCCTGGAGGTCTCCGGCGCCACGACCGCGCTGTGGGACGGTTCCCTGCCCGCGGAGCAGCGGCCGCACGACGGCACGGCGGGCTGGCTGGAGCGGTTCCTGGTGTTCCGGGAGCGCGCGCGGTCCTGGCGCGGCTCCACGCGGATGCCCGAGCTGTACCCGCTGGTGGAGCGGGCGGCGGACCAGCTGCGGAGCGAACTGACGGCTTCCGCACGCGAGTTGACGGTCACGCACGACATCGACCTGATGGACCTGTTGCTGTCCCTGGACGTGCCCGTGGCGGCCCCGGGGAAGGGCAACGCCCTCCCGCTGGAACAGTGGGCCCCGGGTGAGGGCCACCGCGAACTGCTGTCGCTGACCGCGGACTCCCGTTTCCACGACGCCTTCCGGCAGGGCGCGGACCGGTTCAGCGACGACGACTCCGGGCGGCGGGCGATCCGCGTGCTGGCCTCCTCGCCGGGCGGCCGCCCGCTGCTGGCGCGGTGGGTGAGCGAGGTCGTCCGGCGGTTCACCGCCGTGGGCCTGCCCCAGCTGCCCGACGCGCTCGCCCGGCTGAAGTGGCTGCCCGCCGAGGCGCTGGCGCTCGCCGAGGACGAGGTCCGCGCGGCCGTCGCCACCGACCTGGCACCGGTGCTGACGCGCACCCTGCGCGCCGGCCTCTTCGACGAACTGGGCTGGCCCGCCTGGGAGGACGCCACCGCCACCCTCGTCCCGAAGAACGACGTCGAGGACATCATCGTCGCCGACGCCTGGCCGCACCTCGTCGTCGCCGGCGCCGCCCAGGCCCGGGTGATCGGCGCGGAGGGCACGCTCCTCGCCCACGACCTGCGCATCCCGGCGAACGACAGCTGGGGCGACCCGGGCTTCCACCACGTGGACGGCGAACTGCTCGTCTACTGGCGGTCGCGCGACGACGGACTGCGCGGCTACTGGCACACCCGCGCCGACAGCCCCCGCACCATGGAGGGCCCGGGCGGCACCCGGGGCACCGAGATGGACTGGTACAAGGGCGACCTGAGGCTCACCCTGCCCCTGCCGGGCGGCGGCCGCACCACCGGCGCGGGCGTCCTGCACGCGGGGGACACCACCGTCCCCGAGGAGCGGTGGCTGATCTTCGACGGCGCGTCGTACTGGGTGTGGCACGCGGAGGGCGAGCAGGAGACCCACGGGTTCCACGAGTACGACCCGGCCACGAACACGCGCGGACGCATGAGCACGCCCGCGTTCCTCTCCGACGCGCTGCGTGACGCCCCCGAGGGCAGCACCTACGACAGCGGCTGGCTCGGCCCCTCCCCGACCGTCGGCCGTACGCCCGCCTCCGCTCCCGTGGACGGCGTGGTCGGCATCCGCACGGTCCGGTTGCCCGACGGCTCCTGGCGCACCCAGGACCTCGCCGGACACACCGTCACCCTGGCCGCCGAGCGGGGCCGGCCGTCGGCGCTCGTGGTGTTCCCGGGCGACGACCGGGCCCGTGCCGTCGTGCGCAACGGCTGGCAGCTGGAGATCGTCGACACCGACGGCGTCGTCACGTCCGTAGCGAAGACCGACCGTACGCCGGGAGTTTTCGGCGAGGGCACGCTGCTGCTGCCGCCGGTGCAGTTCTGGGAGTGCATGACCGCCCGCGACCCGGAGGGCTCCGCCGCACTGCGCCGCATCGACGGGGCGACCGCGGCGGCGCTGCTGACGGCCGCCGCCGAGAAGGACAAGGAGGCCCTGCCCGCCGCGATCCGCTCGCTCCTTCCGGTCACCCATGACGCGCTCGTCGCGGGTGTCGCGGGAGTCGTGCGTCACGCCGCCGGCCAGCAGGCCGTCCTCGACGGCGCGGCGGCGCGGCTCACCCGGGCGCTCGACGGAGGCCTGGAGGAGTCGGAGGGACCCGCCGGGCCGGCGGACACCGTGCTCCAGCAGGCCCTGAGCGGTGTCGGCGGGTCGGCCGGCTACTGGTGGAACCGTGACGACCAGGCCGACACCGTCTTCCGTGCCCTGCGCGCCCTGACCAGGGCCGCCGGGCATGCCGGGACCGCCGTGCCGCGGGAGCGCAGCGTACGCCTCCACCTCGACGGGACCGGGCTGCCGACCGGGCGCCCGGAGCTGTCGACGCTGATCGACCGGGTGGGTGCCTTGGCGTTCCGGGCCGCGGCCCTCACCACCACACGGGAGCACCGCGCGGTGCTGCGGACGCTGCTCGAACGACTCGACGCCCTCGGGCTGGGCAACGACGGCGCGTCCACCCGGTGGCGCGAGGTGACCCTCAGGCTGGGAGCCGACCAGCTGCGCACCCCGTCGGGCTCCTGGCGCGAGGGTTCGTGGGACGGACTTCTGCCCCTGGGCGGGGGCGCGTTCCTGGCGATCGTGGAGCACGGCTCGCCGGACGACGACGGCTGCGTCTTCCGGGGCTACTTCCACGACCCGGCGGAGCGGTTCGAGACCCCGGAACCGTACACACTCCAGAAGTCGGCCCCGCTGGGCGTCGCGGGGGACGCCCCCTGGATCGGCGGGTTCCTGGCGGAGCTCGCCGCGCGCGGACCGGCGCCCTGGGTCCCGGAGGCGGCCGAGGAGTTCGCCCGCCTGACCGGGGTCACCGAGACGGTGGCCCGGCTGATCGTGGCCGGTCTTCCGGGGGTCGACGTCCACCAGCGCACGTTCCTGACCACGGAGGCCCGCAACGCCCTCGGGGTCAAGGCCGCCCCCGCGGCCGTCGCCAAGGACGAGCTCCAGGGCGTCGACAACGCGGTCCGCGCGGCCGTGGTCGGCGCGCTGCTGCCCGACGACCCCGCCGGCCTGTGGACCGACGGGCCGAACGTGGCCGCCGCGGCCGAGCTGTGGAACAGCGAGGTCGGCAGGCGGACGGCCGTCCCCGAGGACGTGCTCGCCGACGCCCTGCGCGCGGTCAAGCACGCGCGATGGAACGTACGCGAGGCCCTGCCCGCCCTGCTGCACCCGGCAGGTGAGCCCCGGCTCAGCCAGGACCTGGAGTGGGCCGTCAAGGGCGACCGGGTCAGGCCGGTGACGGACGACGCGGTCGGGTTCACGGCGGACACGCTGGTCGGCTCGGTCGGGCTGGCCGCCTGGCTCGCCCACCGCCTGCCCGCCGGCGACCCGCTCCGGGCCGCGCTGCCCGCCGCGCTCACCGCCGTACGGGAGCGGCTCGCCCACCCCGGGCTGGTGCTCGACCTCGGGCAGTACATCAGCATCACCCAGTTCCGGAAGACGGCGGGCACCCCGACCGAGACCGGCCAGGGCTTCGAGCGGTACGGCGCCGTCGTCCTCGCCACCCACGACGACCAGCCGGCGCCGGGCATCCGGGTCGCGCTGCTCGACGAGGCCGGCCAGGACCCGTACCTGCCCGCGCTGCGCGTCGACAACCAGCGGCCCTACGCGGCCGAGGTGGCGCTGCGCCTGGCCCGTTCCGCCCCGTACGCGGCCCTGATGGCCGACCCGGGGGACCCGGTCGCGGGCGAGCTCGCCCAGGACGGCACCTGGTGGCCGCAGGACCCGAGTCGTTCGGTGCCCGAGCTGGTGACCGAGGTGGCGAAGGAGTACGGCATCGGCGAGGACGCGGCCACGCTCTATCTGATGCTGCTCGCCATGCCCGACCCCACCGACCGTACGACGGCCCGCTGGACGGGATGGAAGCCGGCCCGGCTCAGGGCGGCCCGTGCCGAGCTGGCCGCGGGCGAGCTGGTGGTGGAGGCCAGCCGGACCAGGGCCGGGCGTTCGCTCTTCCTGCCCGGCGCCTGGGTCGACCCGAAGGCACCGCGGCTGCCGCTGGAGCGTTGGAAGCTGCCGCTGTTCGGCGAGCTGATGACCGACGAGCACGCGACGTTCGGCGTGATCGTGCCGGCCGAACCGGCCGCCGAGCTGTACCGCAGGGCCTGGCAGCGCGTCCAGGACGGCGACGCGCCCCGGTTCGAGGAACTGAAGGTACGGCGGGGCCGCCGCCGCTGACCGAACCGGGGGCGCCCCCGCACCGGGCGCCCCCGGCACCCGTCCACCACAACGACCCACAGACCTGACGAGCAAGGACATTCATGACCCCGACCGACACGGCGACGGCCCTCCCGGCCCGGCAGACCCTGCCCGCCGAGGAACGCCACGCCACCGAACTCGACTTCCTCGCCGCCCACGACCAGGGCCCCCGCCCGCCCGGCTGGCGTCTGACCCCGCGTTCCGTGGTGACCTTCGTCTGCGGCAGCGGAGGCGACGCCCTGAAGCTGGCCGAGCCGCACGAGACGCTACCCGACAAGATGGTGATCGCCCCCAAGTTCGTCGGCGAACGCGCCCTGGTCGAGCGGTGCGTGGTGACCCTCGCCGGAGAGCGGGGCCTGCTGCTGGTCGGCGAGCCCGGTACGGCCAAGTCGATGCTCTCCGAGCTGCTGTCGGCCGCCGTGTGCGGCACCAGCGCGCTCACCGTGCAGGGCACCGCCGGCACCACCGAGGACGCCTTCCGCTACGGCTGGAACTACGCCCTGCTGCTCGCCCAGGGCCCGACCCCGCAGGCGCTGGTCGACTCGCCGGTGCTCGGGGCCATGCGTGCGGGCCGGGTGGCGCGGGTCGAGGAGATCACCCGCTGTCTGCCCGAGGTGCAGGACGCCCTGGTGTCGATCCTGTCCGACCGCCGGGTGAGCGTGCCCGAGCTGTCCGGGACGGACGACGCCCAGGTCCCGGCGGCGCCCGGGTTCACCGTCATCGCCACCGCCAACCTGCGCGACCGGGGTGTCTCGGAGATGTCGGCCGCGCTCAAGCGGCGCTTCAACTTCGAGACCGTGCACCCGATCGCGGACGTCGACGCCGAGACCGCCCTCGTCCGGCGGCAGGCGGAGGCGGCCGTTCAGCGGGCGGGCGCGGCCTTCGGCGTCGACGACGCCGTGCTCGACGTGCTGGTGACCGTCTTCCGTGATCTGCGCGCAGGGCGCTCCGCCGAGGGCTGGGACGTGGAGCGGCCCGGCACGGTGATGTCCACCGCCGAGGCCGTGCAGGTCGCGGCCTCGCTCGGGGTGGCCACCGCGTACCTGCCCGGTGGGGACGCCCTCGACCTCGTCCCCGGACACCTGCTGGGCGTGGTCCGCAAGGACGACCCGGCCGACCACGCCCGGCTGCTCGGCTACTGGGACGGCCCGGTGCGCCGCCGCGCCGAGGACGGCTCGGCGATGTGGCGCCGCCTCTGGGACCTGCGGGAGAACCTTCGGTGACGACCACTCAGGACCCGCGGGAGGCCGTCACGGCCCTCGCCGACTCCGCCGCGCCGTACCTGCTGGGGGTACGGCACCACAGCCCGGCCCTCGCCGCGGCCGTACCCGCCCTGCTGGACGCCTCCGGCGCCGAGGTCGTCTGTGTGGAGCTGCCGGCCGACTTCCAGCACTGGCTCCCCCACCTCGCCGCCCCCGGCACCCTGGCCCCGGTCGCCCTGGCCGGGGCGAGCGAGGGCGGACGGCTCGGCTTCTACCCGTTCGCCGACTTCTCCCCCGAACTCGCCGCGCTCCGCTGGGCGCGGGAGCGAGGGGTGGAGGTGGTGTGCTGCGACCTGCCGATGTCGGATCCTGCGTGGAGCGCGGACGGGTTCGGTGTGCGCGTGGGAGAGTCCGGTCCGGGCACGGACGGCCCGGCACCGGGCACCGACGGCCCGGCGTCGGACATGGGTGGGGCCAGGTCGGCGGCAGCGGGCCCGAGCCCGGCCACGGACACGCGGAGCGCGGTCGCCGAGGCCGCGCCCCTCGCCTCGCCCACCGCCTTCGCGGCCGCGCTCACCGCCGCCGGGACGGGCCGCGACGGCGACGACCTGTGGGACCGGTGCGTGGAGGTGCTCGCCCCCGGCTGCGCCCCCGAGGCGATCCGCCGTGCCGCCCTCGGCGTGGGGTGGGCGCTGCGCCGCGACGCCGAGTCGGCGGGCGGCGTGCCGTCGGTGGACCTGGCCCGCGAAACCCATATGCGGGACACGATCGCCCGCGCGGCGGCGGACGGCCGCCGGGTCGCGGCCGTGATCGGCGCGTTCCACGCCCCGGCGCTCACGGCCGCGTCCGCGACCGGCCCCGCCGAGGCGGAGAAGGGGGCGCGGACCCTGAGCACGACCGGAGCCGGGGCCACGGCGGGATCCCGGGGAGCGGGCCTCGACGCGGACCACCCGTCCGTCGTCACCTCCCTCGTTCCGTACGCCTTCGACCTGCTGGACTCCCGTTCCGGGTACCCGGCGGGCATCCGGGACCCGCGCTGGCAGCAGGCGGTCTTCACGGCCGCCGGTGATCCCGGGCAGCTGCGGGACGCCGCCGCGCGGGCGATCACCGATGTGTGCCGGGAGCTGCGCGCCGCCGGGCACACGGCGGGCACGGGCGAGGCCGCGGAAACCCTGCGGATGGCGTGCGACCTGGCCAGTATCCGGGGGCTCTCGGCCCCCGGCCGGGGCGAGGTCCTGGAGGCGCTGACGACCGTGATGGGCCAGGGCGAGCCGCTCGGCCGGGGCCGGGCTCTCGCCCGGGCCCTCGAAGTGGTCCTGGTCGGCACCGACCGGGGCCGGACCGCGCCGGGCACCCCGCGTTCCGGGCTCGGTCCCTCCGTGGAGGCGGAGCTGGCCGCGCTGCGGCTGCCCGGCCCGGACGACCCCGCCGCGCGCGAACTCCGCCTCGACCCGCTCCGCTCCGCGCTCGACAGCCGTCGCGAGACCCTGCTTCAGCGCCTGGCGGTGTGCGGCGCGGGCTACGGCGAGGCCGTGGAGGTGGCCGGCACGGGCGACGGGACGGCCCTCACGACCCGGTGGCGGCTGTCGTGGACGCCCGCCGTCCCCGTACGGCTCGACCTGGCCGGGATACGGGGCGTGACCTCGGCGCTGGCCGCCGAGGGCACCCTGCGGGAGACCTTCCGCCGGGAGTCGGCGGACGGCGGACCCACCTGCGCGCTGGTGCTCGCCGGGCTGCGCGCGGCGGCCCGCTGCGACCTGCCCGCGCTGGTCGCCGACCGGCTGGCCGACGCCGCCGCCGTACTCCCGGCGGCGGCCACCCTCCCCGAACTCCTCGAAGCGCTCGACCTGTTGGAGGCCCTGCGCCGGGGCCATCTGCCCGGCACCACCGCCGAGGGCAGGCGGTCGGCCGCCGAACTGGCCGTCGACCTCCTGGAGGCAGCCGTCCGCGCGCTGCCCGGCCTCGCGGGCAGCGACCAGCCGGAGGACGCGGCCGCGCTCGTCGCCCTCGCCTCGCGGGCCGGTGAACACCGCCTCGGCCTGCGCATGGACGACGCCCTGGGCACCCTCGCGCGCACCGGCTCCCCGCTGATCCAGGGCGCGGCGCTGGCCGCCCGCGTCCTGCTCGACCTCGACTCCGCCGACACCCTCGGGGCACGTGCCGCCGGCTGGATCGACACGGCCACCGGGCCCGACAGCCGGCTGGCGCTGGCCCGCCGCCTCAGCGGCCTGCTCAGCGGCGCGGCCCCGCTGCTGCAGTCCGCGCCGACCGCGCTGGACCCGCTGCTCGACCGTATCGACACGCTGACCGACCAGGGGTTTCTGGACCGGCTGCCCGCCCTGCGCGGCGGCTTCGACACGCTCACCCCGGCCGGCCGCGACCGCCTTCTCGCCACGGTCACCGAACGCCTCGGCGACCGCCTGGACCTGTCGCTCGGCGCCTCACCGGCACTCCTCGCCCTGTGGACGGCGGCGGACAGGGCGGGCCTTGCGGCCGTCGACTCGCTGCGGCTGACGGCCGGTACGGCCCCGGTGGGGGTGGTCGAGGACGCCGAGAGTGCCGCCGTCCCCCGCACCATCGCCGCCCCCGCCGACCCCGTGGTCACCGGGACCGCCGAAGCCGCGGTACCCACCCCCGCGGCGTCCGGCCTCCCGCACCTCACCCCCACCGACCGCTGGCGGCTGCTCCTCGGCCGGGAGAGCGAGAAGCTGCCGCGGGGTGCCCGCCGTTACGCGCACGCGCTGGACGAGCTGTACGGCACCGGCCGGGGCGAGGGTTCCTCCGATCTGGGACGGGAGGGCGGCCCGGGCCGGGCCGGCGGTCAGGACACGTCGTTCCCCACGGCCCGGGAGTGGGCCGAGGAGCTGGACGCGCTGTTCGGCGCGGAGGTCCGCGAGGAGGTGCTGGCACGGGCCGCCGACCAGGGCCGTACGGACGTCCTGGCCGAGCTGGACCCCAAGGCCGTGCGTCCTTCGGTCGACCTGCTGACCTCCGTGCTGTCCCTCGCCGGGGGAATGCCCGAGCAGCAACTGGCCAGGCTGCGCCCGCTGGTACGACGTCTGGTCGAGGAACTGGCGAAGGAACTCGCCACCCGCATGCGCCCCGCGCTGACGGGTCTGGCCACGCCGCGCCCGACCCGCCGCCCCGGCGGCCGGCTCGACCTGCCGCGCACCCTGCGGGCGAACCTGGCCCACACCCGCCGGACGGCGGACGGCCGGACCGTGGTGGTACCGGAGCGGCCGGTGTTCAGCACCCGGTCCCGCAAGGAGGCGGACTGGCGGCTGATCCTCGTCGTCGACGTGTCGGGGTCCATGGAGGCCTCGGTCATCTGGTCGGCGCTGACCGCTGCCGTGCTGGGCGGTGTGCCCACGCTGTCGACGCACTTCCTGGCCTTCTCGACCGACGTGATCGACCTGACCGACAGGGTCGACGACCCGTTGTCGCTGCTGCTGGAGGTGCGGGTCGGCGGCGGCACCCATATCGCGGCGGGGCTGGCCCACGCCCGTTCCCTGGTGACCGCGCCCAGCCGCACCCTGGTGGTGGTGGTGAGCGACTTCGAGGAGGGCTATCCGCTGGGCGGGCTCCTCGGCGAGGTACGGGCCCTCGCGGGTTCCGGGGTGCATCTGATGGGCTGCGCCGCCCTGGACGACACCGGCACCCCGCGCTACTCGGTGCCCGTCGCCCAGCAGCTCGTCGCGGCCGGGATGCCCGTCGCCGCCCTCAGCCCCCTCGCCCTCGCCCGCTGGGTGGGCGACCGCCTCCGCGGAGAGAGCCGATGAACGCCGAACTGCCCCCGGCGGCCCCCGATGTGGTCGCCGCCGCCGTCGAGAGTCTGACCTCACGGCTGCGCAAGAAGCTGGACGCCGCGATCGAGACGTACGCGGCGGTGCCGGTCACGACCGACGGCGGCGCCCTGCGCGTCCGCTGCGGCGAGGACGCCGAGGTGACGCTCACGCCCGGACCCTCCGGTGCGGTGACCGACGCCGAGGCAGCGGTGTGCAGCTGCCTGCTCGCACCCCGCTGTCTGCACCGCGCCGCCGTGCTGAGCGCCTGCCCGGTGGCCGACGCCACCGCCGACGGCCCGAGCGGGGAGACGGCCGGCGAAGTCACCGGAGCCACCGGCGCGGCCGACTCCGAAGCGACCGTGCCGGCCCGCGTCGCGGTCCCGCTGGGCACCGCGGACCCCGACGGCACCGAGGGCGGAGACAGCACGGTCCCGCCCCCCGCCCCCGAGGCCACGCCCCCCACCCCCGCCCAGGCCGCCGCCGCGGCCGGCCTCTGGGCCGCCACCGCGGCCGTGCTCGCCGCCGGGGTCCCGGCCGCGGGCGCGGTGCCCCAGGCGGAGTTGCTGCGGGCCGCGCACACCGCGCGGCTCGCGGGGCTGCACCGCGCCGAGGCGGCCGCGCTGCGGGTGGTGCGCGGGCTGCGCGGTGCCCGCGCCCGGCACGAGGGCCACCGGCTGGCCGACCTGGTCGCAGGCGTGCGCGAACTGCTGCTCACCACCAGCCTGTTGACGGCGGCGGATCCGGATCCGGCCCTCGTCGGCACGGCCCGCCGCGCCTACCGGCCGGGCGGCAGTCTGCGGGTGCACGGGGTGTGCCGGGAGCCGGTGATCTCGGCCACCGGTTACGGCGGAGTCGTCACCCATCTCGTCTCCGACGACGGGCGCTGGTTCTCGATCGCCGACGTCAAACCGGGCGGCCCGGCGCGCGCCCGGGGCGCCGGCACGGCCACCGTAGCCCTCGGCTCGGGCACCGTCGACCACGCCGGGCTCTCCCGTGGCGGGCTGCTGATCTCCGGGGCCACGCTCTCCCCGGACGGCCGCCTCGGCTCCGGCAAAGGTGTGCGTGCCACTCCGCTCACCGGCCTGTCCTGGACGTCGGGACCGCTCGCCGCCCTCTTCGCCCGCCCCTTGGCGGAGGCGGTGGCCGAACGGCTCACGGTCACCCCCGGCACGGATCCGGAGCAGGCCGAGCAGGCGGCCCGCAGGCTGATCGGCTGCGACCTGGTTCTCGTCGGCGCGGTCGGCGACCAGCTGCTCGCCCGCGAGGTGTCCCCCGTCGGGACATCGGCCGGTGAGGGCCTGCTCGTCCGGCTGACTCCGGCGAACAGCCATCCGGACCTCGCGCACACCGCCAACTTCCGTCAGCTCGCCGCCCGGCCCGGCCTGCGGCTGCGTGTGCTCGGCCGCCTCGAACCGGACCGCGCCGCCACGCTCCGCCCCCTCGCGATCGGCCCGGCTCCGGGCACGGAGGCCACCGTGCGGCTGCCGGACGACTGGCACGGCCACGCCGATCTGGGCTACGACCGTCTCCAGGGCGCGCACTTCCCGCCGCCGGACGCCCTTTCGGCCCCGGACGGCCTCGTCGGCGTCCCGGCCGACCCGCTCGCCGAGGCTCCGTTGTGGCGGCTGCGCCGACTGGTGGAGGTCGCCGTCTCCGGGGGCCGCCGCGCGGTGGCCGAGCCGGCCCGCGACGGCGACCGCGACGGAGCGGGCGCGGCCCTGCGACGGGGCGGCTTCCATGCGGCCGCGGGCCTGTCGGCCGCGCTCACCGCCGAGGCCGACCGCCGCTCCCGCGATGTCTTCGGCCGCATCACCGATCCCGACCCGGCCCCCTACGCCCGGGCCTGGCTCGCCACCGCGGTCTACCTGGCCGCCACCGAACGCGCCCTGATCCAGGCCACCTGGCAGCCGACCGCCCCCGGCTCCTGACCCCGTTCCGCCCCGCCCGACGCGCCCGTCCCGGTCCCCCGACCGGGACGGGCGCGTCGCTCAGACCCGGGCCGCCGGCCGCGGTACCGGTTCCTGCGCCTCCCCGTGGGGGGGTGGGCGGCCGGTGCTGGTGCAGGCTTGCCTCGAGAGCGTCGAGGGCCTGCCGGGCGGCCAGGATACGGACGCGGAGTTCGTCCTCGGGGGCAGTGGTCCGCCCTTCGCCGGCCAGGGGCGCCGGACCCGGTGTACCCAGCGCCTCTTCCTGCGCACGACCCCGTTCCGCCCGCGCACGCGCCCCCTCCTCCTCTTCCCGTTCCATCTCACGGGCCTCGTCGAGGGAGCTGATGACGACACCGATGAGGACGTTGACGAGGACGAAGGAGGCGAAGAGGACGTAGGAGGCGTAGTAGACGATGCTCCAGCGGGAGATCTCCAGGCCGGCGCGGACGGCGTCGCCGAGGCCGTCCAGGGTCATCAGGAGGAAGAGGGTGAGGACGGCGCGGCCGAGGGAGCCGAAGTGTTCGGGGTCGTGGTCGGCGAAGAACACCCAGCCGACCATGGCGTAGACGTACAGCAGCAGGGCGCCGACGAGGAGGAAGCTGAAGGTGCCGGGCAGGCTGCGGCCCACGGCGACCATGAAGACGCGCAACTGGGGCAGGAAGCGGGCGGTGCGCAGGACACGGGCCAGGCGCAGCAGCCGCAGGACGGTGCCGTTCTCGCGGGCGAAGGGGAGAAGCGCGGAGGCCACGACGGCCAGGTCGAACAGGTTCCACGGGTCGCGCAGGAAGTCGCGGGGGCGGTCGGCGTGCGCACAGGCACGCAGGAGTATCTCCGCGGTGAAGGCGACCAGGACGGCGTGCTCGGCGAGGCGTAACCACACACCCCAGCCCGCCACCAGCGCGCTGTACGTCTCCACGCCCAGCAGCGTCGCGTTGGCGAGGATCAGGGCGAACACGGTGACGCCGAACCAGCGGGCCTCCGTGACGGCGCGGGCCCATTCCGCGAGCGCCCGGCGCAGGGGCCGCCGGCTCGTGGGCGTGGGGTCGTGCGGGTCGTGCGGGTCGGTCATCCTGCTGTACCTGCTCCTTCGCGCAGCGCGATGTCCCGTCGGCCGCGATGGCCGGCGGGACAGTTCGAGCGATCATGCTCCAGGAGACTTCTACAGCACTGTCGATGCGCGGTGTGCCGGGACGGCCGGTCAGGCCGCCCGGGGTTGCAGATAGCGCGCCAGCAGGTCGTCCAGGGTGACCAGGCCGGCCAGGCGGCCCGTGTCGTCGTGGACGACGGCGAGGGTGGCGCGGTGCCGGCGCAGGACATCGATCGCGTCGGCCACGGTCGCCTCGTCCGGCAGCTCCGGTACGGGCCGGGCGAGGGCCCGTGCCGTGACCGTCCGGCCCCTCGTGCGGGCGACCAGGGCGTCACGGGCGTGGATCGAGCCGAGGACGGTGGTGTCCCCGGCGCGGACGAGGAGGCGGGTGCGGTCGTGCGCGGCGGCGGCGCGGAGTACGGCCTCGACGTCGGCGTCCGCGTCGACCGCGCTGATCTCGGCGGCCGGGATCACGAGGTCGCGGACCGGGGTCGCGGGCTCCGTCAGCGAGCGGGTGATCAGTGCGGAGTCGGTCGCGCTGATCAGGCCGAGGCGCTGCGACTCCTCGACGAGGTGCGTGAGCTGCTCGCGGTTGTGCACGGACGCCAGCTCGTCGCGCGGGGTGACCCTGCACAGTCGTACGAGGGCGTTGCTGACCCGGTTGAGCACCCCGATCAGCGGCCGTACGGCCCTGACCACGGCCCGGAAGGGCGGGGACAGCAGCATCGCGGAGCGCTCGGGGTGGGCGATGGCCCAGGACTTGGGGGCCATCTCACCGACCACCATGTGCAGGAACACCACGACGACCATGGCGACGGCGAACGCGACACCGTAGCTGAGGGCGCTGGGCAGGCCCAGGTCGTGCAGCAGGGGGTCGAGTTCGTGGGAGATGGCGGGCTTGGAGACGGAGCCTAGGCCCAGGGTGCAGACGGTGATGCCGAGTTGGGCGCCGGCCAGCATCAGGGACAGCTCGCGCATTCCGGCGAGGGCCGCCTTGGCGCCGCGCTGTCCGGTGGCCGCCGCCTGTTCCATGCGGTGGCGTCTGGCCGCGACGAGCGCGAACTCGGCGGCGACGAAGAACCCGCTGCCGATCAGCAGCAGGACGGTGACGAAGAGCGCCACGGGGAAGCTCATGCCTGTTCCTCCTCGCGCTCGCGCGCGGGCAGCCGCTCCAGGCGGACCCGGGCCGGTACGTGCCGGTCGAGCTTGGTGACGTCGATGACCACGCGCCCGCCCTCGGGCAGGTCCACGGCGAGCCGGTCGCCGATGGCGGGGAAGCGGCCGAGGCGGTCCACGACCAGTCCGGCGACGGTGTCGTAGTCCTCCTCCTCGGGCAGGTGCAGACCCGTGGCGTCGGCGACCTCGTCGAGGCGGCGCCCGGCGTCCACCAGCCAGCCCGTGCCGTCGGCGACGGCGAGTTCGGTGACGGTGTCGGACTCGTCGGCGATGTCGCCCACCAGCTCCTCGGCGATGTCCTCGTAGGTGACGATGCCGGCGACTCCGCCGTGCTCGTCCAGGACCACCGCGAACTCGTCGTCCTGCTCACGCATCCGGGTCACGGCGTCCGGCAGCGGCAGGGTGTCCGGCAGGAGCAGCGGGCGGCGGGCCAGGGCGCCCGCGGTGGTGGCGGTCAGGGGCCCGGCGGGCAGTCGCATCAGCTCGCGTACGCCGAGCACGCCGGTGACGTCGTCCGGGTGGTCGCCGAGCACCGGGTAGTTGGAGTGGCCGTGCTTCGCGATCAGTTCGACCGCCTCGGCGGCGGAGGCGCCCTCGCGGACGAAGACGGCGGTCACGCGCGGCACCATCACCTCGTCGAGGGTCCGCTCGGAGAACTCCAGGGCGTGGTCGAGCAGTTCGGCGGTGTCCCTCGGCAGTTCGCCCTGCTGGTGGGACTCACCGATGAGGTGGCCCAGCTCCTCCAGGGTCGCGCCGTGGTGCAGTTCCTCGACGGGCTCGATGCCCACCTTGCGCAGCAGCCGGTTGGCCACGCCGTCGAAGACGTGCACCACCGGGCCCACGACCTTCAGATAGGCGAGCGTGGAGGCGGCCAGCGACTTCGCGAGGCGCTCGGGGACGGCGAGCGCGAGGTTCTTCGGTGCCAGTTCGCCGAGCACCATCTGGACGACGGTGGCCGCCACGAAGGCCAGGACGACGGAGATCGGGCCGACCGCGCCCTGCGGGACACCGATGCCGGTCAGGGCCGGTTCGAGCAGCGCGGAGACGGACGGCTCTGCGATGAAGCCGACGACCAGGCCGGTGACGGTGATGCCCAGCTGGGCGCCGGACAGCATGAACGACAGCCGCTCCAGCACGGTCAGGGCGCGGGCGGCCCGCCGGTCGCCCGCCGCCGCGTCGCGCGCGAGCGCGAGCCGGTCGGCGGAGACGTACGCGAACTCCTGGGCGACGAAATAGCCCGTACCGGCGGTGAGGACGAGGACGGCCAGCAGCCCCAGTACAGCGTTCACGGCACTCATCGAGCACCACCCCGTCGCGTGCCGCGATCGCTTCGGTCAGCCGAGTTTCGGCGAGGTGGTCGGGGACTGTGCCCCGGGGAGTCCGTCGGTCTGGCGGACACGGGCTTGCTCCTTCAGTAGGTGTGCAGCACGTGAACGATTCTGACCCGATCCTCGTTCCCGACCGCGATCGCCCCCGACCGGCGCGGCGCTCCCCCGCTGCCTCAGGAGCCGCCGGCCCTGACCGGACCCTTCTCGTACGCGATGACGACGGCCTGGGCGCGGTCGCGCAGGCCGAGCCTGGAGAAGATGCGGGCCACGTGGGACTTCACGGTGGCCTCGCACGGACGGACAGATGGCAACTTAGGGCGACCTTACCGCGCTTCCCGGCCGGATCGAAGACCTCACGGCCGCCGGGGCGACAACGCACCCCTCACCCGGCCGGAAGTGCTCGCCGCAGGATCGCGTCCAGGTCGGCCGAGCCGGGAAGCGTGCCGTAGGTGTGCCCCCACTCACCGCCGAGCCGGGTCGCGCAGAACGCGTCGGCGACCGCGGGCGGGGCGTGCCGGACCAGCAGGGCGGCCTGCAAGGTGAGCGCCATGCGCTCCACCAGACGGCGGGCACCGGACGGGTCGGCCTCGCGGACCGCGTCCTTCAGCCGGGCGGCGGCCGCGTCGAGCCGGGCGTCCGCCCCGCGGGCCGGCGCGAGTTCGGCGAACAGTGCCTCCGCGGTGTCGGGCTCACGGGTCAACGCCCGTAGTACGTCGAGGGCGTTGACGTTCCCCGAGCCCTCCCAGATCGACAGCAGGGGTGCCTCGCGGTAGTGCCGGGGCATGCCTGAGTCTTCCACGTAGCCGTTGCCGCCCAGACACTCCAGCGCCTCGGCGGCGAAGGCCGGGCCCCGCTTGGTCACCCAGTACTTGCCGACGCCGGTGGCGATCCGGCGGAACATCCGCTCGCCCTCGTCCCCGCGCACCGACCGGTCGGCGGCGCCCGCCAGCCGCAGGGTGAGCGCCGTGGCCGCCTCGGACTCCAGCGCGAGATCGGCCAGGACGTTGCGCATCAGGGGCTGATCGAGGAGCCGCGCGCCGAAGGCGGAGCGGTGCCGCGTGTGGTGGCCCGCCTCGACGAGCGTCCTGCGCATCAGCGCCGCAGAGCCCATCACACAGTCCAGCCGGGTGCAGTTGACCATCTCGATGATGGTCTTGACCCCCTGCCCCTCGGGTCCGACCCGCCAGGCCACGGTGCCGTCGAACTCCGGCTCCGAGGACGCGTTGGAGCGGTTTCCCAGCTTGTCCTTGAGCCGCTGGATGCGGAAGGTGTTGCGGCTGCCGTCCGGCAGGACACGCGGCACCAGGAAACAGGTCAGCCCGGCCGGGGCCTGGGCCAGCACCAGGAACAGATCGCACATCGGCGCCGACGTGAACCACTTGTGCCCCCGCAGGGTGTACACCCCGGGCTCTGAACTCGCCGTCGCCGCCGTGGTGTTGGCCCTCACGTCGCTGCCGCCCTGTTTCTCGGTCATCCCCATCCCGGCGAGCAGCCCGCGCTTGCCGGTGGGCACACCCAGGCCCGGGTCGTACTCCCGGCCGGTCAGCAGCGGTTCGTACACGGCGGCCAGCTCCGGCTGCCGGCGCAGCGCGGGCACGACGGCGTACGTCATCGAGGTCGGGCAGGTGTGCCCGGCCTCGGTGTGGCCCCACACCAGCGCGCCCGCGATACGCGCGACATGGGCGCCGGGCCGGTCGTCCGCCCACGCGGCGCCCGCCAGGCCCTCGGTCACCGCGGTGCGCATCAGGTGGTGCCAGGCGGGGTGGAAGTCGACCTCGTCGACACGGTTGCCGTAGCGGTCGTGGGTGCGCAGCTCCGGCTCGTACCGGTTGGCCTGCTCGGCCCACTCCTGCGCCTCGGCGCCACCGGCGACGAGCCCCAGCCGCCGGACGTCCTTCTCGGCCCACTCCGCGCCCTCCCTGCGCAGCCCCTCCAACAGGGCCACGTCCTCGGAGGCGTCGTACGGGACGAGGGGCGGGGGCTGGTTGGTGACGTCGTGCGTGGCGTACTGCGGCTGCGTGTGCGCGCGTGTCGAGACCATGCGGCGAGTATTACACCATTGCTGCGGCTGTAGCTATGGCGTAATAAAGATCCGGTGCCCCGTACAGTACGGAGTCATGCAGACGAACGTGCCGGGGCGGCCCACCGAGCTGGAACTGCGGCCACTGTCCGCTCGGTCGGTCGTCCTCAGCCTGCTGCTGGGCATGCATCCGCCGGAGCTGCCCGTGAAGGATCTCGTGCGCCATGTGGAGCCCTTCGGGGTGGCCGGTTCCGCGCTGCGGGCCGCGCTCAGCCGGATGGTGTCGGCCGGGGACCTGCGGCGCGCGGACGCCGTCTACGGCCTCAGCGACCGGCTCCTGGACCGTCAGCGCCGCCAGGACGAGTCGGTGCACCCCGAGACCCGGCCCTGGAACGGCGACTGGGAGATGGTCGTCGTCACCACGACCGGCCGCCGCCCCGCCGACCGCGCCGACCTCCGCGCACGGCTGACCGCCCTCCGGCTCGCCGAGCTGCGGGAGGGCGTGTGGCTGCGCCCCGCCAACCTGCGACGAGCCCGGACACCGGAGTTCGGCCCGACGGTCGCGTACTTCACCGGCCGCCCGGAACAGCCGGCCGCGACCGCGACCGGCAACGACCCGAGGCCGGCCGACGGCCCGACCGCGCGGGACTCGGCGGCCGGGGCAGACCGCCCGACCGCCGGGGACCTGCCCGCCAGGCATCTCGCGGCGAGCCTGTGGCCACTAGAGGACTGGGCCGCCACCGCCGGGACCCTGCTCGCGCACATCGAGCGGACCCGCCGTCCCGCCGACCGCTTCACCGCCCTCGCGGCCGCCGTACGGCATCTGCTGGCCGACCCCGTGCTGCCCCCGGAACTCCTGCCGAAGGGCTGGCCCGGCCCCGAACTGCGGGCCGCGTACACGACGCATCGGCGAGAGCTGGTCGAGACGATCCTGGGGCACACCCCGGACCAGGAGCCGCGAGCCTGACCGCAGCCGACGGCCGATGACCGGCGAGCTGCGAGCTGCGAACAGCGATCAGGGCCGCCCCTCACCCCACCCCTGCGTCAGCCCCGCCCCTCGACCGCCCCCGCGATCAGCGCCACCAACTGCTCCCCCACCTGGTCGAGCGGCCGGGTGTTGCGCTTGGCGCGGCACATGGCGGTGGCGCCCTCGACCGAGGCCACGACCAGGGCGCCGAGGGCGGACGCCCGCTCCGGGTCGACGCCGTGCTCGCGCAGCGCGTCGGTGAGCAGTCGCTCCCAGCCGTCGAACGCCTCGGCGGCAGCGGTGAGGGCCGCCGGGATCTCACCGTCCGGTGGTTCCTCCACGGACACCGCGAGCACCGGGCAGCCGACACGGAAATCGCTGTCGACGACGATGCCGCGCCACAGCGCCAGGAACGCACGGACCCCCTCGACCGGCCCCTGCTTCAGCGCCTTGCCGAGGGCGCGGACGATGGCCGTGTCCGCGTACCGCACGGCCTCGGTGGCCAGTTGCGCCTTGCCGTCGGGGAAGTAGTGGTAGGTCGAGCCGAGCGGCGCCTTGGCGTGCTTAGCCAGGTTCCGGATGCTCGCGGCGTGCAGGCCGCGTCTGCTGATCAGGTCGGCCGCCCCGGCCACGATGCGTTCACGGGACGGCGTGCCGCCGTGGATCAAGACCGTGCTCCCCTCTGGTTATATCGCCTGTCATAGTCTAACGTGATCTCCGCTTATGGCGACCGTCATAGACCGTGCGCAGGTCGCCGATCCGCCTCCACGACCCGCACGCCCGAAGGGACCCCTCCATGCCGATGATCCGGCTCACCGCTCCCGCCGGTTCACTGACCGAGGAGGGCCGCGCGAGCGTCCAGCGCGAGCTGGCCGCCGCGATGCAGCGCTGGGAGGGTGCGCCCGATGCCCCCTTCTTCCGCGCCCAGGCGTGGAGCTATCTGATCGAGCTGCCCGAGGGGGCGCAGACCACGGCCGAGGACGACGCGCCGCGCTTCCTCGTGGAGGTGACGGTCCCACAGGGGGCACTGTCGGAGCGGCGCAGGGCCGGCCTGGTCGAAGAGGCCACCAAGATCGTCCTCGAAGCGGCCGGGCTCTCCCAGGACGACGCCATGCGCGTGTGGGTGCTGGTGAACGACCAGCCCGAGGGCACCTGGGGCGCGGGCGGTTCCCTCATCCGCTTCGCCGACCTCGTGGCCCTTGCCGAGAAGCAACGCGAAGGTGCGTGAACCGGGGCCGCGAACCGCGCCGGAGGCGGCTCCCTCGACCCGCGCTTCCCCGACCCGCGCCTCCTCGACCCGAGCTTCCGCGTCGACGCCAGCCCCTCCCCGCCCGAAGCCCCACCACCGCTCACCGATGTCCGACGGGGACCCGAGATGAACGCACCCCTCACCGGCCCGCCGCACGGCGGCGCCTCCCGGCCCACGGACGGAGAGCTGGAACACCGGCGGACTGCCACGGCCGAGCTGGGCCGTGAACTGCGGGCCCTGGTGGACGCGACCGTCCGTACGACTGCTTCGGCGGAGGTCCTGCACGGCGTGACGGACGGCGTCCGCCGTATCACCGGGCGGCTGACCGGCCGGCTGCGGACCAGGGCGGAGATCCCGGACCTGGACGAGTTCCCCGGCGGGACGAGGATGTTCAGCCCCGTCACCGGCCTCGGCAGTCCCCTCGCCCCGCCCGTGCGCGTGACACCGGCGGACGGTGGCGGCGTCCTCGGCCGGTGCACGCTCGGCATGGCGCACGAAGGACCGCCCGGCTACGCGCACGGCGGGGCGAGCGCGATGCTGCTCGACGAACTGATGGGCCGGGCCTGCGGCGCGGCCGGTCTGCACGGCATGACCGTCTCCCTCCAGGTCCACTACCACCGGCCCGTCCCCGTGGAGACGGCCCTGCGCCTGTTCGCCCGGGTCACGGGCACCGACGGCCGCAAGATCTTCGTGCACGGCTCGATCGACACCGAGCAGGACCGGTCCAGCCCAGCGGCCCCCGCCGTCACGGCGGACGGCGTCTTCGTCTCCCCCGACCCGGACCGCCTTCGCACCCTGTTCCCGCATCTGGGAGACACCCCGTGACGAACTCCCCGCGTGCGTGCCGTCCTTCGGACAGGCCGACGCACCCCTGTGACCCCTCGGTGATCAGCACGCCGTAGCCTCCCTGTCGGCCCGGGAGTCCACAGGATCGACGATCGATCAGGGGACGGCATACGTGACAGTGAGAGCGCGCTGCGGCTGCGGGGCGCCACCGACGACGTACTGGGCGCACAGGCCGCCGATTTCGAACGCCGGCTCACCCCCTGGTCGTACGACCCACGGGCCTCCTCACAGCTCGGCGCGGCGGTGGTGGCCACCCCCGGGCCGTAGGGCCGAGGCCGGTGACCTTGCCTCAGGCCGTGGGATCGAACCAGGTGACCGTGTCGGACATCGTCTGCTTGATGCGGAACAGCGCGAACTCGCTCAGGACCGGCAGGGCGTCCAGCGAGAACCAGCCGACCTCCAGGGACTCGTCGTCGTTGACGCGTGCCTCGCCGCCGACGGCACGGCAGTGGAAGGTGATGTCCATGTACTGGCAGACGTCCCCGTTGTCGTACCGCACAGGGTCCAGGGCCTGGACGAGGACGACCCGCTCGGCCACGCACCGGACCGCCGTCTCCTCGTAGACCTCCCGCACGGCGCAGGCCGCCGGTTGCTCCCCCGGGTCCGGGATGCCGCCGATGAGCGACCACTTGCCGTTGTCGGAACGGCGGCCCAGCAGCACTCTGCCCTCGTCGTCGAAGACGAGGGCGGTGACTCCGGGAAGCCAGAGCAGCTGGTTGCCGGCGGAAGCACGGAGTGTGCGGATGAAGTCAGGGGTAGCCATGGAGCCGACCCTAACGGGCCGGTTCCCTCACTCCCGCCGTTCCGCCACGCGCACACGAGGCGTACGGCTACACGCCACCGGCGCGCCTCCCGCGCACGCCCGCCGCGATCGCCCAGCCGAGCCCACCGGCCGCGACCAGCACCAGAAGCATCTCGGGCGCGATGCCGAGCTTGGTGGCGGGCGTCTCCGAGGAGCGCAGCGGCACCTTCTGCACCAGCGAGTCGGGGACGAACATGCCCGTCTTCTGGGTGATCCTGCCGTCCGGCATGATGATCGCACTGACGCCGCTGGTCACCGGCACGGTGACGGTACGGCTGTGCTCGACGGCGCGGACCCGGGACATGGCGAGCTGCTGGTAGGTCATCTCGCTGCGATCGAAGGTGGCGTTGTTGCTCGGCACCGAGATCAGCTGGGCGCCGTCGACGACCTCGGAGCGCACGGCCCAGTCGAAGGCCGCCTCGTAGCAGGTGACGAGACCGACCTTGGCCCCGTCCATGGTGAAGACACCTGGCTCGGTGCCCCGGCTGAAGTCCTGGCGGACCATGGACGTCCACTCGCTGTTGATGGCACCGATGAGCGACCGTAGGGGCAGGTACTCGCCGAACGGCTGGATCTGCCGCTTGTCGTACGTGTCGACGGGGCCCTTCTCGGGGTCCCAGAGGATCTGCTCGTTGTAGAGCCTGCCGTCCCGCTCGACGACACCACCGACGGAGATGGGGGCGCCGATGGCGGCGGCCGCCTTGTCGATCACCGCGCGGGCGTCGGAGTTGGCGAAGGGGTCGATGTCGGAGGAGTTCTCCGGCCAGAGCACGAAGTCGGGCCGGGCGACCTTGCCCGCCCGGACGTCGGCGGCCAGCCGCTCGGTCTCCTTGGCGTGGTAGTCGAGCACGGCCCGCCGCTGGGCGTTGAAGTCGAGCCCCAGGCGCGGCACGTTGCCCTGGATGACCGCCACCGTCGCGGTGCCGTCCTCCGCCGTGTCGCTCACCAGGGCGCGGGACGCGAGGGCGCCGGCCAGGGGGACGGCCACGGAGAGCGCGGCCACGGCCGCGGTGCCCCGGCGCAGGGCCGCACCGGTCCGGCGGTGGTGGACCACCAGCCGGACCGCTTCGTACAGGCCGAACCCGCACAGGACGACGGCGAAGCCGAGCACGGGGGTGCCGCCGAGCGCGGCCAGCGGCAGGAAGACGCCGTCCGCCTGACCGAAGGCGATCTTGCCCCAGGGGAAGCCGCTGAACGGGGCACGCGCGCGTGCCGCCTCACCGGCGACCCACACCGCGGCGGCCCACACCGGCCAGCCCGGCAGCTTCGACACGGCGGCGACACCCGCGCCGACGAGCGCCACGAACACCGCCTCGATCACGACGAGCGCGAGCCACGGTCCGGGGCCCACCTCCACACCGGTCCACACCAGCAGCGGGAGCAGGAAGCCGAGACCGAAGAGGTAGCCGAGACCGAGGCCCGCCTTCCAACCGCGTCCGCGCAGCACCCAGCCGAAGACCGCGAAGGCCGGCAGGGCCAGCCACCACAGGGTCCGGGGCGGGAAGCTGACGTAGAGCAGCACTCCGGAGAGCGCCGCGGCGGCGGCCGGAAGGAGCCGGCCGGCCCATCGGGAGACCCGGGAGACGGGCGCGGCCTGGGGTTCGAGCTGTTCCGGCTCGTCTACGGGAGTGGCGGTGACGGTCACTCGGGGAGTGTACGGCGCGTCACCCCGGCGCCGACAGCGCGGCCCGGGCGTCCGGGGTGAGGCTTTTGTCGTACCCCTGCCGCAACGTTCCTGCGCAACTCGTCCACAAACCGGCGCATCACCCGTTACGGTGTGCGCGAGCCTCTGACGTGCGGCCGGACCACATCCGGGCGGTCGAGGCCCGGCACAGGTGCGAGGCGTCGGGGGGCGACGGGTTGGGGTCCACGAGGACGCGGTCCGCTGCCGGAGCGGCGGCCGCGCACGAGAGACGGAACGTCTCCGATGTCACGGGTGTGCTCCTGCTCGGGGCGTGCGCCGCCTGGTCGCTGACCACGGCGGCGGCGCGGGGCGGCCGTCCGGAGGGCGTGCTGCTGGCGGTGCTCGCCGTGGCGGCCGGCTACGCGGCGGGCCGGATCTGCGGGGCGCTGCTGCCGGTGCTGGCACCGTCCGTCGGCGCGCTGGCCGGTTTCGGTCTGGCGGTCACCGCCCCGCACACCGGGGCGGCCTCGCCGCTGATCTCGCCGCTCGGGCACACCGGGGCGACAGCCGCGCTGCTGGCCCTGTCCGCGGGCGCCGCCTGCTGTGCCGCCTGGGCGGCCCGCTCCCCCAGGCGGCGGCTGGCCCTGCGGCTGCTGGCCTGCGGCATGGCGGTGACGGCGGCCGTGCTGGGCTCGACCACCGGCTTCGCCGCGTGCGTCGGGGTGCTGCTGTGCTCGCTCGCGGCGGCCCGGATGCGACACCGGGGCCTCGGACTCGCGGGGCTCGCGCTCGCCACGGCCCTGGTGACGGCGACGGTCTGGGCGACCGCCGAGAACGCGCTGCCGGCCGGACTGACCGACTCGCTGGAGGGGCAGCTCACCGGGCACCGAATCCTGCTGTGGCACGACGCGCTCGGCCTGGCCCACGACGAACCGCTGCTGGGCACGGGGCCGGGCCGCTTCGGGGAACTGAGCCCGACGGTCGCCCTGTCGCTGCCGTCCGACGACAAACCCCATTCGGCGCCGTTGCAGCTGGCGGCCGAGCAGGGGCTCGTCGGGGTCGCGCTGCTCGCCGCGGTGTTCGGCTGGATCCTGTACGTACTGTGGCGGGCCCCGCGCTCCACCCCGGTCGTCCTCACCGCCGGGGCGGCCCTGACCGCGCTGGCCGCGATCTCCTCGCTCGGCAACGCGCTGAGTTTCACGACGGTGACGGCGGGCGCGGGCCTGCTGGCGGGCATGGCGACGGCCCGGCCCCTGACCGACGAGGACGACGGCACCGGCCCGTCCGGCTCCGACGACCGCTAGCGCAGCGGCGGCCGGGACGAAGGTCGTCAGCGCGCGGCGCCGGACGCCTTCGGGCTCAGCCGGGCGCGAATGACACGCACGGCCGTCTCGGCGTTGTCCACGGTGATCGTGAAGGTGTGGCCGTCCCAGAGGCGCAGCACCACCGCCTCCCCCCGTCGCACGACGACGGCGGTGCCCTTCTCGGGCCGCCAGCGGTAGCCCCAGCCGCCCCACTGGTGGGGGGTGACACAGGCGGCGAAGTCGGCGTCGGCGACCTGGGACAGGGGGATGCGGCGACGGGGCACGCCGATGTGACCGCAGCGGACCTCCAGGCACTCGTCGTCGACCTTCACGGAGACGTGCACGAAGGCGAGCGTGCCGAAAAGGACGAGCAGTCCGGCCGCGATGCAGCCGACGACCGCCATGACGAGCGGGGCGGTACCGGACGTCCACGCCGAGTCGACGGCGAGTTCGATGCCCAGTGCCATGCAGGCGGCGCCGCCGAGTGCCAGCAGCCATTGGCCGCGGTTGGTCGCGCGGCCGGTCCATACCTCGGGGTGCGGGTCCGCGGGGGTACCCGTCTCGCCGTGGGGGTGGTCCCTCATGACTTTGAGACTACTCAGATTCCGCAGCGCGGGCACCTGGTCGCGGAGCGTCACTGCTCCGGGTGGACGGCCGGCACGGGAGCGGTCGTGCGGAGCAGACTGCCCTCCGCGTAGGCCAGCGCGGGGGCGGGCAGCGAGCCCTCACGGCCGCTGAGGATGACGGTCAGCGTCGACCCGGTCCAGTCGGCCTCGGGCTTCGGCAGCTCGCCGATGCGGCGCAGCGCCTGCGCGGCCACGGCGCCGGCGGAACCGTGCAGGACCAGCGGCGGCCGGCCGGGCTGCTGGACGGCCGCGCGAATGCGTTCGGCGACCAGCTCGTAATGGGTGCAGCCCAGGACGACGGTCGTCACGTCCTCGGGCGTGAGGGCGGCGGCCGCGGCGATCGCGGCGTCGATCGCCGCGTCGTCCGCGTGCTCCACTGCTTCGGCCAGGCCCCAGCAGGGCACTTCGGTCACCGCCACCCCGTCGGCGAACTCCTCGATGAGGCCGCGCTGGTAGGGGCTGCCGGTGGTGGCGGGCGTGGCCCAGATGGTGAAGGGGCCGCCGCCGGACGCGGCGGGCTTGATCGCCGGGACGGTGCCGATGACCGGCAGGCCGGGTTCGAGGAGAGCGCGCAGGGCGGGCAGGGCGTGCACGGACGCGGTGTTGCAGCCGACGATCAGGGCGTCGGGCCCGTGGGCGGCGGCGGCCGCCGCGACGGCGAGGGCACGTTCGGTGAGGTCCTGCGGAGTGCGCGGGCCCCAGGGCATGCCGTCGGGGTCGGAGGAGATCACGAGGTCCGCGTCGGGCCGCAGCCGCCGTACCGCGGCGGCGGCGGGGAGCAGACCGATACCGGAGTCCATGAGCGCGATCTTCACCCGGCCACGATAGACGATGGCCTCGGTACGGCCGCCGCCGTGGGGCAGACTGCGGACGTGAGCGCCATCGCGTGGACCGCCGCCGGATCACTCGCCGCCTGGTTGTGGCTGCTGCTCGGCCAGGGCTTCTTCTGGCGCACGGACGTGCGTCTGCCACCCCGCCGGGATCCCGACGACTGGCCGTACGTCTGCGTCGTCGTCCCCGCCCGCGACGAGGCTGCCGTGCTGCCCGAGAGCCTGCCGTCGCTGCTGGCCCAGGACTACCCCGGCCGGGCGGAGATCTTCCTGGTGGACGACGGCAGTTCGGACGGCACCGGTGACCTGGCCCGCGACCTGGCCCGACGGCACGGCGGACCGGCCCTGACGGTGTCCTCGCCCGGCGAGCCGCCCCCCGGCTGGACGGGCAAGCTCTGGGCCGTGCGGCACGGGATCGAGCTGGCACGCGCGCGGGGACCGGAGTTCCTGCTGCTGACGGACGCGGACATCGCGCATCGGCCGGACAGCCTGCGCGCACTGGTGGCGGCCGCGCGCACCGGCGGCTTCGACCTCGTCTCCCAGATGGCCCGGCTGCGCGCCGAGAGCCCGTGGGAACGGCTCGTCGTGCCGGCCTTCGTCTACTTCTTCGCCCAGCTGTACCCGTTCCGGCGGATCGGCGTACGGGGTTCGCGCACGGCGGCGGCGGCGGGTGGCTGTGTGCTGCTGAGCGCCGAGGCCGCCGAGCGGGCGCGGATCCCGGACGCGATCCGGCAGGCGGTCATCGACGACGTGGCCCTGGCCAGGGCGGTCAAGAGGAGCGGCGGCCGCATCTGGCTGGGGCTGGCGGAGCGGGTCGACAGCGTGCGGCCCTACCCCCGGCTGCGCGACCTGTGGCACATGATCGCGCGCAGCGCCTACGCCCAGCTCCTGCACAACCCGCTGCTGCTGGCCGGCACGGTCCTCGGCCTCACCCTGGTCTACCTGGTGCCGCCCGTCGCGCTCCTGACAGGGCTGCTCGCCCGGGACCCGGCCGCGGCGCTCCTCGGCGGGCTCGCCTGGCTGCTGATGACGGCGACGTACCTGCCGATGCTCCGTTATTACGGTCAGCCCCTGCGGCTCGCTCCGCTGCTGCCGTTCACCGCCTCGCTGTATCTGCTGATGACGGTGGACTCCGCGGTGCGGCACTACCAGGGGCGCGGCGCGGCCTGGAAGGGCCGCACCTACGCACGCCCGGACGCGGTCCCGGACGAGGGCTAGCCCCCGGTCCGCGCCCCTCCTCCGATGAGAGGGGCGCGATGGGGGCTATTTCCTGCCCGGGGTCCAGTTCATTCCCCACCCATAGGCGTAGTCGACCGTACGCTGCGGGCTCACGCCGCGTTCGGGGACGAGGTAGCGGGCCTCGCGCTGGACGATGAGGTCGCCGCCCTGGTTGGTGATGAGGGCGAGCGCGCAGACGGTGGAGGGGACCGTGCACTCGTCGAGGGAGAAGTCGATGGGTGCGCCGTGCTGCGGCTGGAGGGTGACCGTCGCGTGCAGGTCGGCGAAGGAGCGGGCGCCCTCGTAGATGGTGACGAAGATGAGGATGCGCCGGAAGTACTGCTTGTGGTCGAGGTTGACGGTGAGGTTCTCGCCGCTGCTGACGGCGCCGGTGCGGTCGTCGCCGTCCAGGTGGATGAAGGGCGGCTGATGCAGCGACCCGAAGGCGTTGCCGAGCGCCTGGACGACGCCCTTGCTGCCGTCGGACAGTTCGAACAGGGCGCACAGGTCGAGATCGAGGTCCGCGTGCATGGCGACGGCCCGGCCCAGTTTGCTGCCCCACCCCTTGAACTGCTTGCGCACCTCCCAGTTGAGGTTCACGCGCATGGCGCCGGATGTGCCGCCCTGCTTGGCCAGGGAGACCGCCGGGGCCTCCTTGGTGAGCGTCACCTTGGTGAGGCGGACCGGGGCGGGGGGCACGGTGGGAGGGGCGGGCGGCGGGGGCGGGGCGGTCGTCACCGGCGGCGGCACGGTGACGGCAGGAGCGACGGGCCTGGGCGCGGCCACGGGAGCGGGGGCCGCCGCCTGCTGCGGTTCGTCCACGCTGATGCCGAAGTCGGTGGCGAGCCCCTCCAGTCCGCTGCTGTAGCCCTGGCCGACGGCGCGGAACTTCCAGGCGCCCTGTCTGCGGTAGAACTCCCCGAGCACGAAAGCGGTTTCGGCGCCGGCGTCCGCGCTGTCGTAGCGCGCGATCTCGGTGCCCGCCCGCTCGTCGAGCACCCGGATGTGGAGCCCGGGCACCTGCCCGAAGGTGCCACCGTCCGCGGAGGCGGCCACCACCACGGTCTCGACGGCGGGCTCCACGCGCGCCAGGTCGACGACGAGCGACTCGGTCACCTGGCCGCCGGCGTCCCGCTTGCCCTCGTGCCGGACCGCGCCGGAGGAGTGCGCGGGCTGGTTGTAGAAGACGAAGTCGGCGTCCGAGCGCACCTTTCCACCGACGAGCAACAGCGCCGAGGCGTCCGTGTCGGGTACACCCGGTCCGGAGTGCCGGCCAAGTTCCACGCGCAGCGCGGTCGTCGGCACCGCGGTGTTCGATCCTTTCGGCATTGACATGTCCGCCCCCATCAGAAGGTCATCCAGAAGGTCGTCACCAGACCGCGTCACACGCGGACCGTCGGATCCGGCCGGATCCGTTGTGGGGGCCAAACCTATTCCCCCGGGGCCCGCAACCCCCAGAACCCGTACCGAAAGACCGGTGGCCAACCGCCGGTAACCCGCGAGGAACTCGCCCTTTACACGATCAGTACGCGCTTTGCTGCCCTTTTTCGCCGAGTTCGCTCGCATTGGGGGTCCGGCGTCACTGCCGACACGGAAAACAACCCTCTTATCGGTCTCCCCAACCAGCACATCGTGGGCTTAACTTATGTGCCATGACCTCCCCCCGCTCCACCTACGGCGGCGGTTACTACTCCGCCTCGTCCTTCGCGGACACCCCGATCTACGACTCTCTCGTCGCCGAGCGGGGAACTCCTCAGATCGCCCCGATCCGGGTACCCGCGCAGTACGACACCCCGGGCAGCAACCTGCCCGCACTGCCGTCGGCGCTGCCCGCGCTCCCGGCCGGTCCCTCCCAGTCCGCCTACGGCTATCCGCAGGCCCAGCAGCCCTCGCCGCTGCAGCAGGCACCCAACGCGTACATCCCGCAGCAGGTCGCGGGTCCGCGTGGCTATCCGGGCGCCCAGCCGCAGCAGCAGCAACAACGGCCCATGGCCGGATACGAGGCCATGCGCCCGGCGGCTCCGCGCCCGGCCCCGTCGGCCCCGTACCAGCAGGATCCCTACAACGGCCAGCAGTACCGGGGGTACTGAGGCACTCGGAACATTTCGCGTGGGGTTGTCACGATCTGCTGGCAGGATGGCCCCATGGGGAATCCGTCGCTGCACTCGATCCACGTCCACCCGCTGAAGGCGGCCCGGGGCTTCGCCCCCGACGAGGCCGTCGTGGAGCCCTGGGGGCTGGCGGGCGACCGTCGCTGGGTGCTGGTCGACGGCTCGGGCAAGGTCATCACTCAACGTCCGCATCCGCGTATGACGTTGGCCGCCGCCGGGCTGCTGCCCGGCGGCGGTCTCGTGCTGTCCGCGTCCGGCCGCGCGCCGCTCACCGTCCCCGTGCCCGAGCCCACCGGCGGCACGGTGACCGTGGAGATCTGGCGGGACAAGGTGGAGGCGGTGCCCGCCGACGCGGCGGCGCACGCCTGGTTCAGCGACCACCTGGGCGTGCCCGTACGGCTCGTGCACCTCGACGACCCGGCGACCCGCCGCCCGCTCGACCCCGAGTACGCCCGCCCCGGCGAGACCGTCAGCTTCGCCGACGGCTACCCGCTGCTGCTCACCACCCTCGCCTCGCTGGACGCGCTCAACGTGCTGGTCGCACGGGGCGACCACCCCGACGAGGGCCCGCTGCCCATGAGCCGCTTCCGGCCGAACGTGGTCGTCGACGGCTCGGACGCCTGGGCCGAGGACGACTGGCGGCGCGTCGCGATCGGCGAGGTGACCTTCCGGGTCGCCAAGATGTGCGGGCGGTGCGTGGTGACCACCACCGACCAGGACACCGGCGAGCGCGGACGCGAACCCTTGCGCACTCTCGCCCGTCACCGCCGGTTCGGCGACAAACTGGTCTTCGGGCAGAACCTCGTTCCGGAATCCGGCGGCACGGTACGGATCGGCGATCCGGTACGGGTACTCGAATAGGCAGTTCCCTCTCTTGCGGAACGGGCCTTGTCGAACTCCGGCGGCGGCCAACCCCCCTTCTCCTCTTGAAAATTCAATCTCCTACGATTCGGTTCACGTGTAGGGAACACACGCCCCGGGTCCGTCCGTTGGGTGTTTGTGAGAAGTTCATGAGAAGGCCCGGTGGGAGGGTGATGTCGCTCTCTCTCGACCGGGACCGCGCGTGGACGGCTCCGCCCCGGGTTATCACGGACGCGGAAGGGGGTGTGGCGCGGTGCGGGCAATCGGTGGACTACGGGCGTTCGTCGGGCTGTGGCGCTGGCGGCACAATCCGCTGCGGCGGGCGACCGATCTGGTCGAGGCGTGGCTGGCGTTCGCGGCCCTTCTGCTGATCGTCGTCGCCGCGCCCCTCATCGGCGCCGCCGCCGGGACCACCGCCCAGGGGGCGCTGCAGCAGTCCGTGCGCGACCAGCAGCAGAGCCGGCACCGGGTGACGGCCACCGTCGTCAAGAAGGTCGACGGCTCTCCGCTGGACCCCGATCCGGAGACCTCCACGACCCGCGACCGGCAGAGCCGCGTGGTCGCCGACTGGACCGGCCCGGACGGCACCGACCGGCACGGCACGGTCATGGCCAGTCTCAGGACCCCCCGGCCCGGCGACCACTTCACGCTGTGGACGGACGGCCGGGGCCGCATCGTCGGCCGTCCCCTGGACACGGCCACCGCGACGACCCACGCGGTGCTGGCCGGCTTCGGCGCCACCGTGCTCGCCGCGGGGCTCTTCGAGGGCGCCAGACGCCTGATCGTCTGGCGCATGGTCCGCCGCCGCTACGCCCGCTGGGACCAGGCATGGGACAAGGCGGGGCCGGACTGGGGCAGGACGGGCACGGGCAACTGACGGCGTTCCCACTCCGGTCAACTGCCCCTGCCCGCGCACGCTACGGTGGACCGACCAAGCAGCCGAACTGTTCGGCATCGACCCGCGTTCCACGAGGTGGGGGCACAGCAACGCCATGGCACAGGGCACGGTCCAGGTGACGCACACCGGTACATCGCGGTGGCGGCGCCGCACGGGTGAGTACGCATCGCTCGCCGCAGCCCTGGAGGCCGCGAGCGACGGCGACGTGCTCGTCGTCGCTCCCGGCACGTACCGGGAGAACCTCGTCGTGCGGCGCGGGGTCACGCTGCGCGGCCCGGAGGGTTCGCCCGGCTCGGTCCGCATCGCGCCCGTGGACGGGGTGCCGCTGACCGTGTCCGCCTCGGCCGTCGTACAGGACCTGCATGTGGAGGGCCAGGACGCGGCGGCGCCCGCGCTGCTCGTCGAGGACGGCACACCCGAGCTTCTGGACCTGCGGATCGTCACCCGCTCCGCGGCCGGCATCGAGGTGCGCGGCGGCGCCCGCCCCACGGTCCGGCGCTGCACGGTCGACAACCCGGCCGGTATCGGTATCGCCGTGGTCGACGGCGGCGGTGGCGTGTTCGAGGAGTGCGAGGTCGTCGCGGCCGGCCAGGCCGGTGTCGCGGTGCGCGGTGGCGGCCACCCGCGTCTGGAGCGCTGCCGGGTGCACCACACCTCGGGCTCGGGTCTGACGGCGACCGGGGAGAACTCCGCGCTGGAGGCCGTCGGTTGCGAGGTCTACGAGGTCCGCGGCAGCGGCGTGCAGATCACCGGCCGGGCCACGGCCCACCTCACCGACTGCGATGTGCACCGGACGACGGCCGACGGGATCACCCTCGACACGGACGCCGTGGTCACCCTCGCGGACTGCCGGATCCACGACATCCCGGAGAACGCGGTGGACCTCCGCTCGCGCTCCGTCCTCACCCTGACGCGCACGTCGGTGCGGCAGTTCGGGCGCAACGGACTGTCGGTGTGGGACCCGGGCACCCGCGTGGACGCCAACCAGTGCGAGATCTTCGACAGCACCGGTGACTACCCGGCCGTCTGGGTCAGCGACGGCGCGACGGCGGTACTGGAGTCCTGCCGCGTGCACGACGTGCCGGACGCGCTGTTCGTACTGGACCGGGGCTCGCGCGCGGACGTCGTCGACAGCGATCTGTCGCAGGTGCGGAACACGGCGGTGTCGGTGAGCGACGGGGCGACCGCGCAGCTCGACGACTGCCGGATCAGGGACGCCGCCACGGGCGCCTGGTTCCGCGACCACGGCAGCGGCGGCACCCTCAACGGCTGCACGGTCGACGGTACCCAGACCGGCGTGATCGTCACCAAGGGCGCCGACCCGACCATCGAACGCTGCACCGTCACCTCACCCGCCGAGGCCGGCTTCTACGTCTCGGCAGGGGGCCGCGGCAGCTTCCTCAACTGCCGGGTGACCGGCAGCGGCGGCTACGGCTTCCACATCATCGACGGCTGCCGGGCCACGCTGCGCAAGTGCCGCACGGAGCGCTGCGCGCGCGGCGGCTACGAGTTCGCGGAGGGCGGTCCCGCAACCGCGGGCGGCGGTCCGGTGGTCGAGGACTGCACCAGCGACGAGAGCGCGGGGGTCCGTCCCCCGGCCGCGCAGGAGACCGCCACGCAGACCACGGCCCCGTCGGCCGGCCTGCTGGGCTCGATCCCCGGTCAGCGCACCTCCGAGCAGCCGCCGGCCGTCGCCCCTCCCGTCATGGAGCCCGAGACCCCGGTACGGGCCTCCAAGGCCGTGCTCGGTGAGCTGGACGCGCTGGTCGGCCTGGACAGCGTCAAGCGCGAGGTCCGCGCCCTCACCGACATGATCGAGGTGGGCCGCCGCCGTCAGCAGGCCGGTCTCAAGGCGGCCTCCGTCAAACGGCACCTGGTGTTCACGGGCTCCCCCGGCACCGGCAAGACCACGGTCGCCCGTCTCTACGGCGAGATCCTGGCCTCGCTCGGTGTCCTGGAGAAGGGGCATCTGGTCGAGGTGTCCCGTGTCGACCTGGTCGGCGAGCACATCGGCTCCACCGCGATCCGCACCCAGGAGGCCTTCCAACGGGCGCATGGCGGTGTGCTGTTCATCGACGAGGCGTACGCGCTGTCGCCGGAGGACTCGGGGAGGGACTTCGGCAAGGAGGCCATCGACACGCTGGTGAAGCTGATGGAGGACCACCGGGACTCGGTGGTCGTGATCGTCGCGGGCTACACGGCCGAGATGGAGCGCTTCCTCACCGTCAACCCCGGTGTGGCGTCCCGCTTCTCCCGCACCATCACCTTCGACGACTACGTCCCCGACGAGCTGCTGCGCATCGTGGAGCAGCAGGCCGAGGAGCACGAGTACCGGCTGGCGCCGGGCACGGGCGAGGCCCTGCTCGACTACTTCACCGCGATCCCCAAGGGCGCGGCCTTCGGCAACGGCCGTACCGCCCGGCAGACCTTCGAGGCGATGGTCGAGCGGCACGCGAGCCGGGTGGCCCAGGTCGACGAACCGGACAAGGACGACCTGACGTTGCTCTACGCGGAGGATCTGCCGGAGCTGCCGTAGCGGGAGTCGTGGGGGCATGCCCCCGGGGGAGAACCCCACCACGGGGATGCTGTCCGCCGGATGGAACCGGAGTGATCCGCCGGACAGCATGATCCCCATGAGAACACGCACCCGACGAACCCTGGTCCTGACCCTCTCCGTCGCGGCGACCGCGACCGCGCTGACCGGCGTCACCGCCCCGGCGTCCGCCACCACGGCCCCCTCCTCCCCCACCCTCACCTGGCGCCCCTGCGAACGGCCCGACGGCCCCACCGGCCAGGAGTGCGCGCACATGCCCGTCCCGATCGACTACCGAGACCCGGACGGCCCGCACCTCACCCTCGCCGTCTCCCGGTTACGGGCCGAGAACCCCGAGGCGCGGCGGGGCACCCTGCTGGTGATCCCGGGCGGGCCGGGCGGCTCGGGTGTCAGGCGACTCACACAGAGGGGAGAGGCGCTGCGGCGGGAGCTCGGCGACACCTACGACATCGTCGGCCTGGACCCGCGCGGCACGGGCGGCAGCACGCGGGCGAGCTGTGGGCTCTCGGCCGACGACCGGCACCTGGTGACCCTGCGGTCCTGGCCGGCGGCCGACGGCGGCATCGCCGAGAACGTGGCGCGCTCCCGGCGTATCGCCGAGGCCTGCGCGACGAACGGCGGCGCGGTGCTGCGCAGCCTCAGCACCGCCAACGAGGTACGGGACATCGAGCGCCTCCGGCAGGCCCTGGGCGAGGAGCGGCTGTCGGCGTACGGGGTGTCGTACGGCACCTATGTGGGTGCCGTCTACGCGCAGAAGTACCCGGAGCGGACCGACCGCCTGGTGCTGGACAGCAATGACGACCCCGATCCCCGGCGGGTGGCGCGGGGGTGGCTGGCGAACATGGCGCGGGGCGCGGAGGACCGGTTCCCGGACTTCGCGGCCTTCGCCTCCGACCCCGCCCAGGAGCCGACGGGCCTGCGGCTCGCCGAACGCCCGGAGGATGTACGGCCGTTGTTCCTGTCCCTGGCGGCCGGCCTGGACCGTGCGCCCAGGGAGACGACCACCGAGGGCGTCCCCCTGACCGGCAACCGGCTGCGGCAGGTGATGCAGAACGCCCTGTACTCCGACGACTCGTTCGACGACCTGGCCCGGCTCCTCCAGCAGGTGCGGGACCCGAAGGCGACGCCGGTCCTGCCGCCCGACGTGGCCGGACCGCTGAGCGACGAGGAAGCGGCGGTGATCATGGCGGTGGTCTGCAACGACGTCCGCTGGCCGACCTCGGTGGGCGGACACGCGCGGGCGGTGGCCGACAGCCGGACGCGGTATCCGCTCACGGCCGGGATGCCGGTGAACATCACGCCGTGTTCCTTCTGGAAGGACCGCCCGGCGGAGCGGCCGACCCGGATCACCGACCGAGGACCGTCCAACATCCTCATGGTCCAGAACCGGCGGGACCCGGCCACCCCCTACTCCGGCGCCCTGAAGCTGCGGGCCGCGCTGGGCGAGCGGGCCCGGCTCGTCACGGTGGAGAGCGGCGGGCACGGCTCGTATCTGGGAACGGGCAACGCGTGCGGCGACCGTGCGGTGACGGCTTTCCTCCGCACGGGACAGCGGCCGGAGCGGGACGTCTCCTGCCCGGACGACTGAGCCGGGCCCGGCCCCGTGGGCCGTGGGCCGTGGGCCGTGGGCCGTGGGCCGTGGGCCGTGGGCCGTGGGCCGTGGGCCGTGGGCCGTGGGCCGTGGGCCGTGGGTCACGAATGCCGGGGCCCCGGCAGCTCCGGGCCGATGCGCGCGAGCAGTTCCTGGCGCTCGTGGGCGAAGGCCGGGTCCGCCTGGTAGTCGGAGTGGCCGAGGATCGGGGCGGGCAGGGGGTGGACGCCGGTGCGGCCGTAGGCGAGCGGGTCGGTGAGGGGTTCGGCGTCGACCTGCGGTCCGTTCCGGCTCGTCAGGCGTACGGGGCCGCCGATGGGGTCGGTGAGGCGGTACAGGTTGCGCCAGCAGTCGATCTCGCGGTGCAGGGAGGCCAGCGGCTCGGGGCCGAAGTGGGCGGGGAACCAGCGTCCGTAAAGGCGCTCCAGCGGGGAGCCGTAGGTGAGGAGCGCGACCCGTCCGCGCACCGACGGGGTCAGCTGCCAGGCCGCGGCCGCCGCGAGGACGCTGCCCTGGGAGTGGCCGGAGATGACGAGCCGGCCGCCTGTGGCGCGGGTCCAGGTGGCCATGCGCCAGGTCAGGTCGGGTACGGCCCGCTCGGCGTAGCAGGGTGGCGCGAACGGGTGCGCGGCGCGCGGCCAGAACGTGCCGACGTCCCAGAGGATGCCGATCGTGCGGCGCGCGGAGGCGTCCTTGTAGGCCCGCCGCCCCCAGGTGACGAACAGCAGGAAGCCCACACCGATCAGCCACGACCCCAGCGCCTGGGCGGCCTGGGCGGCGCCCGCGACGAAGTCGGAGGACCCGAGCGCCGCCCGGGCCGGTGTCTCGCCCGTCGCCAGGGCACCGGTCAGGGCGCCCGCGCCGAGCAGCAGGGTCACGGTGGAGGTGATGCCGACGAGGCGGGGCGCCCGGTCGGTGAGCGCGGCCATGGCCCGGGTGCGGGCGATACGGCGGGTGCGTCCCGCGTCCCGGGACTCGTGCTCCTCGCCGGGCCGCTCCTCGTGCGGCCGCTCCCGCGTCAGGTCGTACTCCCGCTCCACCGCCGCCGTCTCCGTCCTCCGCAGGACCCGGGTGCGGTGGGCCAGCCAGCCGAGGAGGCCGAGGACGACCAGGAGGAAGGGCGGGATGACGGAGGCCTGCCAGGTGAGAAGGACGGGCGGCCCGGGCAGGGCGTCGTCGGTGCCGCCCAGCCAGTCGGCGACACGCTGGGCGACCCCGGCGGACATCACACCGCCGAGCGCGCAGGCGAGCATCGCGACGGCGGGGCCGGCCAGACCGTACAGGGCGGTGCGCGAGTCGGGACGGGAGCGGTACAGGAGGTGCGCGACGACGCCGAGTGCGGAGACCAGCAGACCCTGCACCAGGGTGATACCGCCGAAGGTCATGTCACCCGGCAGCCGCCCCGCCGACCGCCAGCCGGGGCGTGACCACCCGGCGTACACCAGGGCGAGGACGAGCACGGCGATCGAGCAGCCCGGCAGACCGCGTACCAGCCGCTCGTCCAGGCGCTTGTCGAGGCGCCGCTCGCTGCGGCCCCGGCGGCACACCACCCACACCACGACGACGGCGAGCACGACGAGCGCCGCGTACAGCAGCCAGCCGAGCAGTTCCAGGACGGCGGGGCCGCCCGCCCGGCGGTCCTGGCGGGCGGCGGACGTGCCCACGGCCGCCGCCACGGTCAGGAAGCCGGCCGCCCCATGGGCGGCGCGCAGCCTGGCCACGAGACGGCGTCCGTACCAGAAGCCGGGCCGGCCCAGGGCGACGCGTGCCGTCTCCTCGGCCTCGGACGCGGTGCGCGGCGCCTTCTCGTCCTGCGGGCGGGCCTCCCCGTGCTCCATGGGGCGCTGGGACTCGTACTCGCTCCAGGTGCGGTGGGAGAGGTACCACAGCAGGCCGGTCAGGGCGGTGGGGACCAGGGCCGCCAGGGCGAGCCGGCGGCCGGGCAGGCTCCACCAGCCGTCGTCGGAGACGGCCGGGGAGAGAAAACCGAGCCAGGTGTGCGCCCGCGCACAGCCGCGTGCGCCCGCGCACTGCCAGGCGGTCAGGTCGAGCGCGACCTCGCAGGCGGCCGCGACGAGCAGGACGGTCAGCGTCAGGCCGGTCAGCCGGACCAGGAGGCCGTAGAGGCGGACGGTCCGGCGGCGGTCGCGGGCGCCGGGCCGCATCCAGTGGGCGAGGTTGACGACCATGAACGGCAGCAGTAACAGCCACAGCGCGCGGGAGCCGTCGCCGGAGGTGAGGTTGCACCAGACGTAGGCCTCGGGGACGGGCTCGCCCCTGCGGTCGGCGGGCCGTTCCTCCGCGTCGGCGTCGTCGATGCGCCGGAAGACGGCGGCCGTGTCGTCGCCGGTGATCCGGACCGTGCGCGGGTCGTCGAGCATGCGGTCGGGGCTGGTTCCCCCGACGCCGTGGACGAGGAGTTCGAGAGCGGGACCGTCCGGCGTCGACCGGCCCGGGTCGGGGCGCTGCTCCGCCTCGGCGGGATCCGGATGTTCCCTGGGTTCCGTATGTGCCGTATGTTCCCTCGCACGATCCACTGTTCCGCTTCCCCCGTGACGCGCCGCAAGGCAGGTGATGTGCAGGCACTGATGATCGCCGCTGAGGGGGCCTCGTACACCTGTGGTCACCGAATCTCCTCGATCCGTGTGATAGTGACGGGCGCGAGAAACGGTGCGTGACGTGCACGTGACTGTGCAGGTAGTGGCGTCGCCCGTGGTGGGGCGTGCGAATATGGGACGTCCTCGGGACCGGGGACGGGGGAATGTCCTCGTCGGAGGGGGTAAGGAAGGCGTGTCGGGAGTGATGGGGCGAGAGGACCGGAGCGGGCGTGAGTGAGAACCAGAACCTCCTCGCGGAGCAGCGCCGAGCCCTGATCCTCGACGAGGTACGACGGCGGGGCGGGGTCCGGGTCAACGAGCTGACCCGCAGACTCGGTGTGTCGGACATGACGGTGCGCCGCGATCTGGACGCACTCGCCCGCCAGGGCGCGGTGGAGAAGGTGCACGGCGGCGCGGTGCCGGTGGCCGAGGCGAGCACGCACGAGCCCGGTTTCGAGGCGAAGTCCGGGCTGGAGCTGAACGCCAAGGAGGATATCGCGCGGTCCGCCGCGGAGCTGGTCGCTCCGGGGTCGGCGATCGCCCTGTCGGGTGGTACGACGACGTACGCGCTGGCCCACCGGCTCGTGGACGTGCCGGATCTGACCGTGGTCACCAATTCGGTGCGGGTCGCGGACGTCTTCCACGCCGCGCAGCGCACGACGGGCCCCCGGCAGGGAGCGGCGACCGTGGTGCTGACGGGCGGGGTGCGGACGCCGTCCGACTCCCTGGTGGGGCCGGTGGCGGATCAGGCGATCGCGGCGCTCCACTTCGATGTGCTGTTCCTCGGGGTGCACGGGATATCGGTCGAGGCGGGTCTGTCCACGCCGAATCTGGCGGAGGCCGAGACCAACCGGCGGCTGGTGCAGTCGGCGCGGCGGGTCGTCGTGGTGGCCGACCACACCAAGTGGGGGACGGTGGGCCTGAGTTCGTTCGCGGCGCTGGAGCAGGTCGACACGCTGGTGACCGACGCGGGGCTGGCCGCGCAGGCGCGGGCCGAGATCGCGGAGCATCTGCGACGGCTGGTGGTGGCCGGGGAGGACTCCGACGACGGCGTGGACATCTGAGCGCCGTTTCAGCGGGTAGGGGCGCGCTGCGGGCTGTCGGCCGGTCGCGGTCGCGCGGGGGGCCGTAGATCGACACGGCTCCCGCCCGGAAGGGTCCGGCTCCCGCAGGGACGAGTCCGGGCTCCTGCCCGGAGGAATCTAGCGGGGAGCCGACCACACCCCGGTGCGCAGGAGTGACTCGATGGCCGCCGTGTAGGGCGCGATGTCCAGGCCCTGCTCCCGCAGCCAACCGTCCGAGTAGTACTTGTCGAGGTAGCGGTCGCCCGGGTCGCAGAGCAGGGTCACCACACTGCCCTGGCGGCCCTCCGCCACCATCTCGGCGATGATCTTGAGGGCGCTCCACAGGCCCGTCCCCGTGGAGCCGCCGGCCTTGCGGCCGATGGCCTGCTCCAGGGCGCGCACGGCGGCGACGCTGGCGGCGTCGGGGACCTTCATCATGCGGTCGACGGCGCCGGGGACGAAGCTGGGCTCCATCCGGGGGCGGCCGATGCCCTCGATGCGGGAGCCGCAGTCGCAGGTGACGTCGGGGTCGCCGGTCGTCCAGCCCTCGAAGAAGCAGGAGTTCTCGGGGTCGGCGACACAGATCCGGGTGTCGTACTGCATGTAGTGGACGTACCGGGCGATGGTCGCGGAGGTGCCTCCGGTGCCGGCGGTGGCGACGATCCAGGCGGGCTCGGGAAAACGCTCCAACTGGAGCTGGCGGAAGACGGATTCGGCGATGTTGTTGTTGCCGCGCCAGTCCGTGGCCCGCTCGGCGTAGGTGAACTGGTCCATGTAGTGGCCCCCGGTCTCCCCCGCGAGGCGGGCCGACTCCTCGTACATCTTCCGTGAGTCGTCCACGAAGTGGCAGCGACCGCCGTGGAATTCGATGAGGCGGATCTTCTCCGCGCTGGTCGTGCGGGGCATGACGGCGATGAAGGGGACGCCGATCAGTTTGGCGAAGTACGCCTCGGAGACGGCGGTGGAGCCGCTGGACGCCTCGATGACGGGGCGGCCCGGCCGGACCCAGCCGTTGCACAGTCCGTAGAGGAACAGGGAACGGGCGAGGCGGTGCTTGAGGCTGCCGGTGGGGTGGGTCGACTCGTCCTTGAGGTACAGGTCGATGCCCCAGGTCTCGGGCAGCGGGAAGCGCAGCAGATGGGTGTCGGCGGAGCGGTTGGCGTCGGCCTGAACCTTGCGCACGGCCTCTTTGAGCCAGCCGCGGTACCCGTCGTCGCTGTGATCGACGTCGAGGGTGGCGCCCGGACGGGTGGGGTGGGGGGTGCTCACGGCGTGCTCCTCACGCATTGCGCCGACGGCGGATCGCGGCGTCGGACACCCCGATGATAGACATCTTCCGCACGCCCCTCACCTGCATAAACATCCCTTTGGGCACCTCAAAGGCACTCCTGTGGCAGGGATGCGCGGGGCGCATGGGGGGCGCATGCCGCGCATGCGCCGGAACCCCGCCCCCGGTCCACCGTGCGCACTGGTGCTCGACCCGCAGGACGGGCAGACTTCACCGCACGGACCGAGCCGACGCGACCGGGGCCGTTCAGGGGAAGGCGACCTCGGGCACACTGGATCACGGTCCGCGACGGATCACACGACGACACAGGACAGCCGACGCGCACTAGGGGGCGGGATACATGGCCGAGCCGGAGTTCAGGGCCACGGGCGTCCGGATCGGGAAGAGGCTGCGGCAGCTCACCCGGGCGGGGCAGGTCCGGATCGAGGACGGCCGGCTGCAGTTGCTGACCAGCTACGGCAGCGAGATCGACAGCGCCCCGGTGCAGGCGGTGCGCGCCTCGAAGCCTTGGTTCGCCAACGAGGACCGGGCGTTGGCCGACGTCAACGGCACCCGTTACACGCTCACACTGAACGAGCACGACCCGGCTCCGGGGAAGCCAGGTCCACCCTCGGCGCGCCGGTTCATAGAGGCGGTACGCAGGGCCGCGGGGCGGGGCTGACGCAACGGTCCTGCGCGGCGACCCTGCGCGGCGGTCCTACGCGGCGGTCCTGCGCGGCGCGCTGTGGACATGGTCCTACGCAGCGGGCCTTCGCAGCCGGTCGGCGAATCGCGAGTTGCGGGACCGGGTCCCCTGGGCCACTCTGGTCTCACGTCACTCTGGGTTTACCGGCGATCACGCTGCGAACCAGCCCGCCGGCCACGTCAGCGGGCGGCGGCCGTGCGCAGCCACCCCACGAGCAGGCGGCAGCCCCGGCTACCGTCACCAGGCGGCAGTCTCAGGCGGCCGCACCACAGCAGGCGGCGTTTTTCGCCCAGCCACCTCGCTGGATCCGTACTCCGATCTTCTTCCGGACTCAACTTCGGGGAGTCGCAGCCGTGATCAGCCAGCAAAGCAGGCACTGCACGGTGGAGCTCCAAGCCCTGCCGTCGCGGATCGGACAGGTCCGCAGAATCGTATCTGCGCAATTGCGCTACTGGCATCTGGATCCGTTGATAGAGCGGGCCGCGCTCGGGGTGACCGAGCTGCTGTCCAACGTCCACCGGCACGCGGAGCCGGACAAGATGTGCACCGTGGAGATGGAGTTGCTCCTCGGCCGGCTCACGGTCTCGGTGCATGACAACGACCCCCGCCTCCCGGTCGTCCAGGACGCGGAACCCTTCGCCACCTGCGGCCGCGGTCTCGCGATGGTCGCCGCGGTGAGCGAGAGCTGGGGTGTGCGGCCGCACGGCGAGTCGGGGAAGGTCGTGTGGTTCACGCTGCCCGCGTCCTCGGCGGCGGTGCCGAAGATCTCGCCGTACGACGCCGGGCTGACGGTGGAGGCCGCCCAGCCCTGCGACACCGGGCAGCCGTACGACACCGGACGCAGGCCCGCCGCACGCGGGCGCAGGTCCGAACACGCTCCCGCCCGGTCGGCCGTCGCAGGCTGACCGGGCGGTGACCATTCCGCCGTACGTCTACGAGGCGCTCGAACGCCGACGACCAGGGTTCGAGCGTGGGCTGATCCCGCACCCGGCGCACTCCTCGCGCTTGCGAGGAGGGCGCCGGGCACCGTGCGGTGGGTCGGCCGTGTTCGCGACGCGGTGACCTTGGCGATCGCCGCACCTGAGCACTCCCGCACGCGACCGGCCGCCACGGAGCAGACAGTGGTGACGTTCCTGGCCCGATCGTGTCGCTGTCTGACCCGCCGACGACTTTCGGCCACGCGGGGATTGGCCAGAATGGGAACCGACAGGTCCCGGCACCCCGATCCGAGAAAAGGCCCCACCCATGGCACTGGAGATGCGCGACCGCTGCGAGCGCTGCGAAACAACGGCCCTGCCCACCGACGCCCCGGCCCGCATCTGCTCCTACGAGTGCACGTTCTGCGTGCCCTGCGGCGAGGTGATGGGCGAGATCTGCCCCAACTGTGGCGGGGAACTGGTGGCCAGACCTCGCCGCCTTACGGACGCGTAGGCGGGGACGTGGGGTGTCGCGGGGCACCACACCCGTGCCGCGGCCCAGCGCGACGAGGCCGCTCTCCTTCGGCAACCGGCCGCTGCGTGCCGCCCTCCGCCTCGACCTCGGTCTGCCGGCGTGCGCCGCACCCGTCGACGCCGAGGAGACGCCGGGCTGTGTCACCATCCTTGGGGTGATCGGGGGTGCAGGGGCGCCCGCACTTCCTGGTGAAGGCGACCGATGTGGAGCAGACGGAGGGGCACGCGGCGTGCGGCACGACGAAGGACCTCATACGCTGACGCGAACGGCGACGCGGACGGAGACGCTCCCCGAGTCCCACCCCTTGCCGAAGCGCCGAGTATCGGGCCAGATCATCGCTTTCGCCCTGGTCGGAGTGGTCAACACCGCGGTCTACTACGGCCTTTATCTGCTGTTCCTCCAGCGGCTTCCTTATCTGGCCGCGCATGTTCTCGCTTTCGCCCTGAGTATGACGGGCTCATTCTTCCTGAACGCGAGATTCACCTATCGCACCCGTCCGACCTGGCGTAAGTTCCTGCTGTTCCCGCTGACCAACGCCACCAACTTCCTGCTCACGACGGCGGGTGTCTATGTGATCGTGGACGTCCTGCACGCGGGCCACCGGTTCGCTCCCCTGCTCGCGTCGGGGGCGGCGATCCCGGTGACGTTCGTGGTCTCCCGATCGATCATGCTGCGGGGCACGGGCAGCGGCTGAGAGAGGCGTCAGACCAGCGCGCCCAGCGGATCGTCCAGCACCGGCTGCCACGCCAACTCGGCCGCGCCGACCAGGCTGTTGTGGTCCAGGGTGCAGGCGAGGATCGGAGGGACCCCGCTCTGCCGCCCCCACAGGCTGCGGTCGGCGACGACCGCGCGCAGCCGGTCGGGGTCGGCATCGAGGAGGGAGCGGTGCATGCCGCCGAGGATGATGCGGTCGGGGTTGAGGATGTTGACCAGGCCCGCGAGCCCGAGGCCGAGGCGGTCGATGAGGGCCTCGGCGGCCGTGCGGACGCCCGGGTCGGCGTACTGCGTGCGGATGAGTTCGTTGGCCTGCTGAAGCAGGGAGCCCTCGGGTCCGGGGTCGCGGCCGACGGCGCTGAGGAAGGCCCGCGGGTCGGCCTCGACGTCGAGGCAGCCGCGGCTGCCGCAGTGGCAGGGGCGACCCTCGGGATTGACGGTGAGGTGACCGACTTCGAGGGCCAGGCCCGAACTGCCCGTGTGCAGACGGCCGTCGAGGACCAGCGCACCGCCGACGCCCCGGTGCCCGGTCGCCACACACAGCAGTTCGCGGGAGCCCCGCCCGGCGCCGTGCCGGTGTTCGGCGAGGGCGGCGAGGTTGACGTCGTTGGCCGCGAACGCGGGCCCCTCGATACCGGCCGCACGGACCCGCTCGGCGAAGATCTCCCGGACGGGCGCCCCGGCCGGCCAGGCCAGGTGCAGCGGGTTCAGCGCCAGCCCCGCCGGTTCGGCGACCGCGGACGGCACGGCGAGGCCCGCCCCCACACACCGCCGGCCGGTCTCGCGCAGCAGGGCGGCGCCCGCGTCGACGACCGAGCCGAGCACCTTCGCCGGATCGGCGTCGACGATCTCGCAGGCGGGCGCGGTGGTGACGATCCGGCCGCCGAGACCGACCAGCGCGGCGCGCCAGCCGTCGGCATGGATCTGGGCGGCGAGCGCGACGGGCCCCTCCTCGGCGACCTCCAGACGGTGCGAGGGACGGCCCTGCGAACCGGCGGCGGCGCCCGGGTGCGCGTCGACGCGGATCAGGCCGAGCGCCTCCAGTTCGGCGGCGACGGCGCCCGCGGTGGCCCGGGTGACACCCAGTTCGGCGGTGAGCACGGCCCGGGTCGGCGCCCGCCCCGTGTGCACCAGCTCCAGCGCCGGACCGAGCGCGCCCCTCCCCCGGTCCAGCCGAGTGCGTGTCGTCGGTGTCCCTTCGCCCGCCGCCTTGGGGGCCGCCTTCCCGTCCATGAGGGGGAGTCTCCCATGATCCGCTCGGCATCGGCCCCCCGCGTGGCCTGCCGCCCGGCGCGCCTCGGGCCTCGGGCCTCGGGCCTCGGGCCTCGGGCCTCGGGCCTCGGGCCTCGGGCCTCACCGAAGCCGCCGACCCGCAGGGTGACGCTCAGCCGGCCGGCCGGACCAGGAGGGCCGGTTCTGCGGTCACATCTCCGCAGATGCTCCCGCGCAGGAGCCGGCAGGCTCAGAGGTCCGCGCAGATCTTCCGCGACTGTGCGATGTCCTTCTTGACCTGGGCGTCGAACTCGAAGACCACTTGCTGACGGCGGGAAGCGCGGCGGAGCGCGTCCGCAAGGGGCTGGTACACCCGGTCGGCCGCGGCTGCCGCCTCGGACAGCACCACGGCCCCGTTCCACCGGTAGAGCGCCACCTTGCCCTCGTCACCCTTGGCCGTGTACTTGGAGGCGTCGAAGCCGGCGAGGGCGGCGCACGCGCCCTGTGCGTCGGCCGCCGGACCCGAGCTGGGGCCCGTCTCGTCAGAGCCGGTCAGCGCCCAGGCCGTGCCGACACCGCCGCCCCCCAGCAGCAGACCGATCAGCAGTACGGCCACCAGCGGCCCTCTGCCGCCGACCGGCGGGGCGGTCGGCGGCGCGGGCGAGGGCGGCGAGGCCGGCGGTCGAGTGGGCTGCTGAGGCTGCATGCGCATGACCATAGCGGGCCGCACGGAAGCCCCACCGGCGATCTCGGCAACGCCTGAACTCAGATGCTGCTGCGAGGCGCCGCACGACGTGGATCCGGCGGTGCGATGTCGGTCGGGAGGTGCTCGGCGAGACCCCGGGCGCCTTCGAGAACACGTCATTGTGACGCTCCAACCTCTACGCAGACCCCCGCCTCGGCCTGAAAGCGGTTCGTCCCGCTGGATGACCAGCGGGACGAAGCGGCAAGCGGCAGTGCCCGGAATGCCCGACAGCGTCACGGGGAGACGGAGGGCCCCTTCGCGCACTGCGCATGCTCATGCGGAGGTCGCGTGCGCACGCGGCGCCGCCGTCACTACCGGGCGGCCTTCTTCGCGCCGGAGAACGCGGCGAACGCGCCGATGGCGAGGAAGAGGAAGGTCATCGCGTCGGCCGTCTCGCTCCAGCCCTCGGTCAGCACGTCGAAGTGCTCGGTGAAGAGTGTGGTCGCGGAGACGCCGAGCTCGTCGGCGCCGATCATCGCCATGCCGATGAGCTGGCCGAGGTAGACCGCGCCCAGCGACAGCAGGGCGCTGACCACGGGCAGGACCGGGTTGGTGCCACCGATCTTGCCCGCCGCGAAGCCGATGAGGAAGCCGACGCCGACGGCTGCGTAGCCGATCTCGTACTCGGTCGCGCCGACGATCGCGCCGTAGACACCAGCGGTGACCAGCGCCGTGACAACAGCCACGACCAGGCCCAGGGCGAAGTTGTTGCGGGCCGGCGCCGGCGCGGGTGCGAACGGGGCCTGAGGAGGCAGGGCGGAACCGGGCTGCTGGGCGAACGGGTTGCCCCCGTTGGGCTGTTGGGCGTAGGGGTTGCCGTCGGACGGCTGCTGGGCGTAAGGGTTGCCGTCGGACGGCGATGGCGCTGACTGGGTCATGACAGGATTCCCCCAATGGAACTGCTGCAACGAGTGGTGTGGTGTGTGCGCACGCGTGTGCGACAAGACGCCGAAGAGTAACAGGCGTGGCGGCCCTGTCCACCAGGGATTTCGAGGGTGATTTCGGGTGGGGCCCACGGGACCCGAAGTCACCGTCGGTGGGGCAGAGGCGCGAGCCGTGGCTCGGTTAGCCTGGGCGCACGATGAGCGACCGTATGACCGCGCCCTGGGGCGAGTACACCCTGACCCGTTTTCCCGAGGACCCCCGGGAGCCGCTGCGCGCCTGGGACGCGTCCGACGCGTATCTGCTGCGCCATCTCGCGGAGAGCGGGACGCCGCTGGACGGGGCGGTCGTGGTCGTCGGGGACCGCTGGGGTGCGCTGACCACGGCACTGGGGCGGTACGGGCCGACGCAGATCACCGACTCGTACCTGAGCCGGGAGGCGACGCGGGCGAATCTGGAGCGCGGTGGCGTCGGGGCGGACGCCGTGCGGCTGCTCACCACCCGGGACACGCCTCCGGACCGCGTCGACGTGCTGCTCGTCCGGATCCCCAAGAGCCTCGCGCTCCTGGAGGACCAGCTGCACCGGCTGGCGCCCGCCGTGCACGAGGGCACGGTCGTGATCGGCACCGGGATGGTCAAGGAGATCCACACCTCCACGCTCCGCCTCTTCGAGCGGATCCTCGGCCCCACCCGCACCTCGCTGGCCCGGCAGAAGGCACGGCTGATCTTCTGCACCCCGGACAAGGGCGTGCTCGCGGCTCGGGGCGGCGATCCGTGGCCGTACACCTATCGACTGCCGGACGACGTCGGTGTGCTGGCCGGGCGGACGGTCGTCAACCACGCGGGTGTGTTCTGCGCCGACCGGCTCGACATCGGCACCCGGTTCTTCCTGCGGCACCTGCCGAAGGACCCCGGCGGCGGCCGGGTCGTGGACCTGGGGTGCGGCAACGGTGTGGTCGGCACGGCGGTCGCCATGGCCGATCCGGGCGCCGAGGTGGTGTTCGTCGACGAGTCGTACCAGGCGGTGGCCTCGGCGGAGGCCACGTACCGCGCGAACCGGCCCGGCGCGGACGACAGGGCCGAGTTCCGGGTCGGCGACGGGCTGGAGGAGTTCCCACCGGGAAGCGTCGATCTCGTCCTCAACAACCCGCCCTTCCACTCCCACCAGGCGACGACCGACGCCACGGCCCGGCGGATGTTCGCCGGGGCGCGGCGGGCGCTGCGGCCGGGCGGTGAGCTGTGGGTGGTCGGCAACCGCCATCTGGGCTATCACGTGACGCTGCGACGGATCTTCGGCAACAGTGAAGTCGTCGCCGGTGACGCCAAGTTCGTGGTGCTGAAGGCGGTCAGGCGGGGCTAGCGGTCCCTGCCGGCGAAGGGACTCCTCGCAGGGCGCGCGGTGAGGCGCCCAGCTCCCGGCGGCAGGCCTTGTTGAAGGCCTGAAGGTCGGGGATGCCGACGGAGGCGGCCACGGCGGGGATGGAGAGGGTCGTGGCGCGCAGCAGATGGTGGGCGCGTTCGAGTCTGCGGCGGCGGATGTAGGCGACGACCGTACCGCCGGTCTCGGCGCGGAAGAGGCGGGTCAGGTGGTTGTGGGAGACCCCGGCCGCCCGGGCCACCTCGGGGATGGTGAGCGGCGCGGCCAGGTGGGCCTCGATGTGGGCGATGGCGGCGGTGACCGCCGGGTGCGGGCCGGGGCCCGGCGCGGCGGGCGGGGTCAGTGTGGCGACGCGCCACAGGGTGGTCCAGATCTCGGCCCGGGTACGGTCCGGCTCGCTCGGGGCCGCGGCCACCGCCCGTAGCAACAGGCCGGTGAGCACCGGGAGTTCGGGGCCGGCGTCCTGCACAACCGGTACCGTGCGGGGCGGTCCGGCGGGGGTGATGCGCAGATGGGCGAAGAGGTGTTCGGAGCGGCCCCGGTAGCGATAGCGGACCGTGGTGCCGGGCGGTACGAGGCTGACCCGGCCGGGGCGGATGGTGTGGACCGTGCCGTCGACGGTCAGTTCCCCTTCGTACTGGTAGAGGTGCAGCTGCCACAGCTCCGGCAGCCGGAACACGTCCGTGCGGCTCGCGACGCCGTGCACGCCGACACCGATGAGGGCGACGACCGGCGGCTCACCGAGGTGGATCTCCGTCTCCCGCATGACCGGAAAATACCAGTGACGGGCGTCACATTCGGCTCCCGGGCGCCACACTTCGCGGGACGGTCGCATTCCCCTGCGGAACGGACACGTGCGGGCTGTCCGGAAGGCGCCCGTACGGACCCCCGCGGGCTCGCGCCGCCCGGCGCGTGCGGGACGGCTACGCGGAGGGGACGGCTACGCGGAGGGGACGGCCTCTTCCGTGCGCAGGACGCGGATGAGGCGGGCCACCGTGTCCGCCATCGCCGCGCGGCCCGCGGTGAGGTACGGGCGCGGGTCCACCGCCTCGGGGCGGGCGTCGAGGTACTCCCGGATCGCGCCGGTCAGGGCGATGTTGAGCGCGGTGCCGATGTTGACCTTGGCGATGCCTCCCGCGACGGCCCGGCGCAGTTCGTCGTCCGGGACGCCGGAGGAGCCGTGCAGGACGAGGGGAACGTCGAGGGCGCCGGCCAGCCGTCGCAGGAGGACGTGGTCGAGGGCCGCGGTGCGGGTGGTCATCGCGTGCGAGCTGCCGATGGCGACGGCGAGCGCGTCCACGCCCGAGTCGGCAACGAAGGCCCGCGCCTCGTCGGGGTCGGTACGGGCTCCGGGTGCGTGCGCGTCGAGCGGCGCCGCGCCGTTCTTGCCGCCCACCTGCCCCAACTCCGCCTCGATCCACAGCCCTTGGACGTGCGCCCACTGCACGGCGGCGTGGGTCGCGGCCAGGTTGTCGAGGTAGGGCAGGCGCGACGCGTCGTACATCACGGAGCTGAAGCCGGCATCCGCCGCCCGGCGCAGCAGGTCCTTGCTCCGGACGTGGTCGAGGTGGAGCGCGACGGGCACGGCCGCCCGCTCGGCGGCGGCGGAAGCGGCGCGGGCCAGCGGGAGGAGGTCGCCGTCGTGGAACCTGACCGCGTTCTCGCTGACCTGGAGGACGACGGGCGCGGCGGCGGTCTCGGCGCCCGCGACGACCGCCTCGACGTGCTCCAGGGTGATGACGTTGAACGAGGCCACCGCGACGTGCGTGGCGGCGGCCCCGGTGATCAGTGCACCGGTCGTCGTGAGGGGCACGACTCCTCCTGTTTCAGCGGTCGTTCGGGTCGAGGATCACCGAGCGCGTGAGATGGCGCGGCCGGTCGGGGTCGAGGCCGCGGGCGGCGGCCACGGCGACGGCGAGCCGCTGGGCACGGACCAGTTCGGCGAGCGGGTCCAGCCCGCCCGGCACCCAGGTCCCGCCGGTCGCCCGCACCTGTTCGGCGAGCCCCTCGGGCGCCTCGCCGAACATCCAGGTCGCCGTGGACCGCGTGGTGACGCTGATCGGGCCGTGCCGGTACTCCATCGCCGGATACGCCTCGCTCCACGCCAGCGCGGCCTCACGCATTTTCAGCGCCGCCTCGTTCGCGAGGCCCACGGTCCACCCCCGGCCCAGAAAGGTGAACTGGGTGGCGGCGACGAGCCCTTCGGGCAGCGGTGCCGCCAGCGCGGCGCGCGCGTCGGCGACGGCCGCCTCGGGGTGCAGGCCGAGGTGGGCGCGCAGGAGGGTGAGGGCGGTCGTGGCGAAACGGGTCTGGACGACGGACTTCTCGTCGGCGAAGCCGAGGACCACGACGTCGTCCGCGGCCGCCATCACCGGGGTGGCCGGGTCGGCGGTGATCGCGGTCGTACGGGTACGACCCCGCAGCACACCCAGCAGGTCCAGCACCTCGGTGGTGGTGCCGGAGCGGGTGAGGGCGACGACGCGGTCGTAGGTCCGCCCCCGGGGGAACTCCGAGGCGGCGAAGGCGTCCGTCTCCCCCTGCCCGGCCCGCTCACGCAGGCGGGCGGCGGCCTGGGCCATGAAGTACGACGTCCCGCAGCCGACGATCGCCACCCGCTCGCCGGGCGCCGACAGGACCCCGGCGTGTTCCACCGCCTCGGCGGCGACGCGGGCCCAGCACTCGGGCTGGCTGTTCAGCTCGTCCTCGACGTGGGTCATGCGGTCAGCCTCCCCAGAAGGCATCCGGTCGATGCGTGTTCCTGCACGATATAGTCGACTTTCAAGCATCTTCAAGCAAGAGATGGCACCAGGAGCAGCAGCAGGAGGAGACCCCATGTCCCGCGACGCCCGCTGGCGGACGCTACTCGAACTGCTCGTCGAGCGGGGGCGGTTGGACGTCGAGGAGGCCGCCGCCGAGCTGGGCGTGTCCCCCGCGACGATCCGGCGCGACTTCGACGGGCTCGCGGAGCAGCAGATGCTGGTCCGCACCCGGGGCGGAGCGGTCGTGCACGGCGTCTCGTACGAGCTGCCGCTGCGCTACAAGACGGCGCGTCGGGCCACGGAGAAACAGCGGATCGCGAACGCGGTGGCGGACCTCGTCGCCCCCGGCGAGGCGGTGGGCCTGACCGGCGGCACGACCACCACCGAGGTCGCTCGGGCCCTGGCCGTACGGGGAGATCTGTCGTCCGGCGTGCCCGCCCTGACCGTCGTCACCAACGCGCTCAACATCGCGGGCGAGCTGGCCGTGCGGCCGCAGTTCAAGATCGTGGTGACGGGCGGGGTGGCCCGCGCCCAGTCGTACGAACTCGTCGGCCCGCTCGCCGACGGTGTGCTCGACCGGATCACCCTGGACGTGACGGTCCTCGGCGTGGTCGCCCTGGACGTCGTCCACGGTGCCGCCGCGCACGACGAGGCGGAGGCCGCCGTCAACCGGCTGCTCTGCGAGCGTGCCGAACGGGTCGTCGTCGCGGCCGACTCCAGCAAGCTGGGGCGCCGGGCCTTCGCCTGGATCTGCGCGACCGAGTCGGTGAACACGCTGGTCACGGACACGGGGGCGGCACCGGAGACGGTCCGGCGGTTCGAGGAGGCCGGGGTGCGGGTCGTCATCGCGTGAGTCCGGGGGCTGAGGCAAGGATCCTGGGGCCCGCCGGGGGTCGGGCCGGTCGGGTGGCAGGGGGTCGCCGCGCCTTGCCGGTCAGGTGGCCGGCGCCCTGCGTCGGCCCCGCAGCCAGGGCGCCGGCATTCCGCCCGCTTCAGGGTCGTGAGGACGAGGGCGATGCCGATCGACGCCCCCTCGTGCGTCCATGCGGAGCGGGTGACGAAAGGCCTGGGTCACCGCTGCTCAGTGGGAGTGGTCGGCCGTACTTTCGGGCGTCTCCTCGGGTGTCTCCTCGGGCACGTCAGCGGCACCCGTGCGGACCGTGAACGCCGCCGTGTGGACCTTTCCCTCGTGCTTGAAGTCGAGGAACAGGCGGTAGGCGCCGGCGCTCGGCGCGGTGGCGGTGAAGGACACGTCCGGGCCGGGTGCGGTGGTGCCGTCGCCGGGCTCGCCGCCCGGGTGCACATGCAGGTAGGCGAGGTCGCCGGAGCGCAGGGCGACCAGGTGGCCGTAGGCGCCGAGGTAGGGCTGGAGGTCGGTGACGGGCCTGCCGTCGCGGGAGATCTTGAGCCTGAGTTCGCTCGCGGCGCCCGGGCGCAGGCCGCCGTCCAGCTCGACCTCGTAGCCGTTGACCTCGGCGGTGTCGCTCGGCGCGGGCAGCTTGTGCGGCTTGTAGGCGCCCGAGACGGCGAGGTCGGCGCCGAGCGTGAGGTTCGCGGCGCCCTTGCCGGCCGGGGTGAAGTCGGCGAACACCCGGTAGCCGCCCGCCTCGGGCAGGTCGACGGGGGTGCTCCAGGTGCCGTCGGTCGCGCGGGTGGGGTGCAGATGGCGGTAGGTGACCAGGTCGCGTGAGGCGACGATGAGGTGGAGTTCCTTGTCATGCTCGCGCTGGTAGGCGGTGACGGCGCGGCCGTGCTTGTCCCGGACCACGAACCGCAGGTCGGTGCGCTGCCCGGCGGTGACGCCGGGCGTCCGCAGGTCGAGGGTGTGGCCCCCCGCGGAGATCTGCAGTCCGCCGGCCGCGGCCGGGGCGTCGCCGCCCCCGCCCTTTCCGGGCCCCGGCGACTGCTCGGTGTGACCGCCGTGGCGGCCGGGCGCGCTCTCATGGCTCCCGGCGCCCTCCGCGGCGTCCGGGACGACACGGTCGACACCCCTGCCCACGCCGTAGGCGGTGCCGAACGTGGCGGCCAGCGCGGCGGCGAACGCGGTGATCCTCAGTCCGGTGTTCATGGCCGTCTCCTTCGAGGGGCGGGTCTTCACACAGTTCACGATACCCCTGGGGGGTATCAAGTCAAGCGGCGGGAGCGACTTGCCATCCATACCCTCCAGGGGTATACAAGGACGGCGCACAGAATACCCCCACCCCGTATATGATCCACAAGCCGCCCAGCGGTACGAGGAGCAGCCATGACCATCACCAGGACCGGGGCCGCCGCCGAGGTGGAGCTGACCATCGGCGGCATGACCTGTGCCTCCTGCGCTGCCCGCGTCGAGAAGAAGCTGAACCGCATGGACGGCGTCACGGCCACGGTCAACTACGCCACCGAGAAGGCGAAGGTCAGCTACGCGGACGACGTCTCGGTGCGGGACCTGATCGCCACCGTCGAGGCGACGGGGTACACGGCACGGGAGCCCGCGCCGGCCCCGCGGGCCGAGCCCGGGAGCGCCGTAGAGGCGGAGGACGACGAGTTGCTGCCGCTCCGGCAGCGGCTGGTCACGGCGGTGGTCCTCGCCGTCCCCGTCATCGCGATGGCCATGATTCCCGCGCTGCAGTTCGCGTACTGGCAGTGGCTGTCCCTGACCCTCGCGGCCCCCGTGGTGACGTACGCCGGGTGGCCCTTCCACCGCGCGGCGTGGACGAACGCCCGGCACGGTGCCGCCACCATGGACACGCTGATCTCCCTCGGCACCCTGGCCGCGTTCGGCTGGTCACTGTGGGCGCTGTTCTTCGGGACGGCGGGCACGCCGGGCATGACACACCCCTTCGAGCTGACCATCGTCCGGGGTGACGGCGCCGGGAGCATCTATCTGGAGGCCGCGGCCGGGGTGACCGCCTTCCTCCTCGCCGGACGCTACTTCGAGGCCCGCTCCAAGCGGAAGGCCGGCGCGGCCCTGCGGGCCCTGCTGGAGCTGGGCGCGAAGGAGGTCACCGTCCTCACTCCCGACGGCGGCGAACGGACGGTCCCTGTAGCCGAGTTGACCGTCGGCGACCGCTTCCTCGTGCGCCCCGGCGAGAAGATCGCCACCGACGGGACGGTGGTGGAGGGTTCGTCCGCGGTGGACGCGTCCCTGCTGACCGGTGAGTCCGTGCCCGTGGAGGTCGTGGCCGGTGACCCGGTCACCGGTGCCACCGTCAACGCCGGCGGCCGTCTCGTCGTCGAGGCCGGCCGGGTCGGCGCCGACACCCGACTGGCCCGGATGGCGAAGCTGGTGGAGGACGCGCAGAACGGGAAGGCCTCGGCCCAGCGGCTCGCGGACCGGATCTCCGCCGTCTTCGTACCGGTCGTGATCGCCCTCGCCCTGGGCACCGCCGGTTTCTGGCTCGGCGACGGCGCCGGGCTCACGGCCGCCTTCACCGCCGCCGTCGCCGTACTGATCATCGCCTGCCCCTGCGCCCTGGGGCTCGCCACGCCGACCGCGCTGCTGGTCGGGACCGGGCGCGGCGCCCAACTGGGCATCCTGATCAAGGGGCCCGAGGTGCTGGAGTCCACGCGCGCGGTCGACACCGTCGTCCTCGACAAGACCGGCACCGTCACCACCGGCCGCATGACCCTGCTGGCCGTGCACCCCTCCGACGGCACCGACGAGGCCGAAGTCCTGCGGCTGGCGGGCGCGTTGGAACACGCCTCCGAACACCCGGTGGCCCGTGCCGTCGCAGAGGCGGCGCTGACCCGGATCGGCTCACTGCCCGCGCCGGAGGACTTCGCGAACGTACCCGGCCTCGGTGTGCAAGGGATCGTCGACGGCCACGCGGTCCTCGTCGGCCGTGAGCGGCTTCTCGCCGACTGGGCCATGGAACTGCCCGACACCCTGGCACGGGCTCGGGCACAGGTCGAGGCGTCCGGGCGTACGGCCGTCGTGGCCGCCTGGGACGGTGAGGCCCGCGCGGTCCTCGAAGTCGCCGACGCGGTGAAGGAGACCAGCGCGGAGGCGATCACCCGGCTGCGCGCGCTAGGCCTCAGGCCGATCCTGCTGACCGGCGACAACCGGGCCGTGGCCGAGTCCGTCGCCCGCGAGGTCGGTATCGCCGACGAGGACGTGATCGCGGAGGTGCTGCCGCAGGACAAGGTCGACGTCGTCAAGCGCCTGCAGGGCCAGGGCCGTTCGGTGGCGATGGTCGGCGACGGCGTCAACGACGCGGCCGCACTCGCCCGGGCCGACCTCGGGCTGGCGATGGGCACGGGCACCGACGCCGCGATCGAGGCCGGCGACCTGACCCTCGTACGAGGCGATCTGCGTGCGGCGGCCGACGCCATCCGCCTCGCCCGCCGCACGCTCGGCACCATCCGGACCAACCTGTTCTGGGCCTTCGCCTACAACGTGGCCGCCCTGCCGCTCGCCGCGGCCGGGCTGTTGAACCCGATGTTCGCCGGGGCCGCCATGGCCTTCTCCTCGGTCTTCGTCGTGGGAAACTCCCTGCGACTGCGGACGTTCCGAGCGGCCGGCTAGGCAACACGCCTTATGCATAAGGACAGTTGTCTCGTGCTCCGGCGGCCGCGAGCGAAAATGCCTTGACGGGCCCAGGAGGATGGCGATTCGCGACGCGATGTCGCCGCACGCGGCGGAAATGGTGTCGAATTCCTGGTTCGATCGACCGGCACGGGGCCGGGCGGGACGAGAGTCCTTTGCCCACGGACTTCTTTGCCCACGGACAACGCCGCCCACGGACTCCTTTCACCCGTCCGGAGCCCGGCCCACCGCATTCCCTCTCCGGACGCGCGCATTCCGTCGTCGCGGCGAATGGCGGCGATGAGGGATTCGACGCGGCCGGTCGCCCGGGACGGATCAGCCCACGCGCCGACCGGCCGTCGTGGAGCGGTGGGTGAGAGGTCCACGCAGGCCCAGATGGTCACGCAGCGTGGTCCCCGTGTAGGCGGTCCGGTAGACGCCGCGCTCCTGCAGTTCGGGGACGAGCAGGTCGACGATGTCGTCGAGGCCGTCGGGGATCAGGTACGGCGTGACGTTGAAACCGTCGACCGCGCCGTGCCGTACCCAGTGGGCGAACCGGTCCGCGAGGCCCGACGGAGTGCCGACGTGGCCGCGCTGCGGGCCGAGGGCGATGACGGTCTCACGCAGCGACCAGCCGCCCGCCTCGGCCTTCTCGCGCCACTCGGCGACCACCTCGCGCGGGTCGGCGATACGGCGGGCACCGAAGGAACCGTCGTTCTCGGCGATGACCGGATCCTCCTTCGGCAGCGGCCCGTCGGCGTCACGGTCGGACAGGTCGCGGTTCCACAGGAGCCCCGCGATGCCCAACGCGGTCGCGGGGGTGACCTGTTGGAGGCGGATCCAGCGCTTCTTCTCCTGTGCCTCCTCCTCCGTGGCCCCGATGATGATCTCCGTACCGGGGAGGATGCGCAGGTCGTCCCCGGGCCGGCCGGCGGCCACCAGACGGCGTCGGACGTCCTCGGCGAAGGCCAGCGCGTCGTCGAAGTCGTTGCCGTGCGCGGAGAAGATGACATCGGCGTTGCGGGCGGCGAAGTCCCGGCCCTCACCCGAGTCGCCGGCCTGGAAGATCACCGGGTGGCCCTGCGGGGAGCGCGGCAGGGTGGGCGCGAGGTCCACGTCGAACTGCGGCCCCCGGTGGCGCACCTGGCGGACGGATCCGGGCGCCGCCCAAGCTGAGGCACGGGGCGAGCCGGAGACGGCACCGTCCTTCCAGCCGTCCCAGAGGGCGCGCGCCACGGTGAGGAACTCCTCGGCGCGCGTGTACCGGTCGGCGTGGTCGAGGTAGCCGCCGCGGCGGAAGTTCTCCCCGGTCCAGGCGTTGTCCGTGGTCACCACGTTCCAGCCGGCGCGGCCCTCGGAGAGGAGGTCGAGGCCGGACAGCCGACGGGCGAGGTCGGGGGCCTCGTTGAAGGTGGTGTTGGAGGTGGAGACCAGACCGATCCGGTCGGTGACGGCGGCCAGGGCGGCGAGCTGGGTGATGGCGTCCGGGCGCCCCGCGACGTCGAGATCATGGATCCTCCCGTCGACCTCGCGCAGCCGCAGCCCCTCTCCGAGGAAGAAGGCGTCGAACAGGCCCCGTTCGGCGGTCCGGGCCACCTGCCGGAAGCTGGCCGGATCGATCTGGCTGCCGCTGGCCGGGTCCGACCAGATGGTCCAGTGGTTGACGCCCTGGAAGAAGACCCCGAGGTGCAACCGCGCGTCGGGGCGGGGGACGTCGAGCGCATCGGTGCGGGTCATCGGGTCCCCTCCCCGGCCTGGACCGCCGTGGTGGCGTAGCGGTTGGCGGGCCGCTCCAGGCCCAGGTGGGTGCGCAGGGAGGCGCCGGGCAACGGACGGACCGCGTACCGCCGTTCGAAGAGGTGAGGCAGTACCAGCCGGGACAGCTCCGGAATGTCCTCGTCCAGCACCAGCGGACGCAGTCGTACGCCGTCCACGACGCCCCGCAGCCGCTCCAGCAGCGCGGCGAGTCCGGCGGCGGAGCCGATGTGGCGCAGCCGTCCGCGATCGGTCCAGGGCGCGTGCTGTTCGAGGTCGGCGACGCGTTCCTCGGCCGTGGCGTGCGCGGTGTCGAGGGCGACCTCGATCTCGGCGAAGGTCCGGGGCGTCCCGGCGCCGGCGGCGGCCGTGGAGACGGCGCCGAGGTCACGGCCCGACACGAGAGCCACGTCGAGCTGCTCGGCGGGCACCGTGCCGGGCCGGCCGAGCACGACGACCTGCCCCTGCGGGGGACGCGGCACGATCGCCGGTCCCTTCACCGTGAAGGTGTCGCCGGTGAAGTCGACGTAGTGGAGCCGGTCGCGGTCGAGATACCGGCTGGTGGCCACGGAACGGATGACGGCGTCGTCCTCCCACGAGTCCCACAGCGCGCGTACCGCCTCGACGCCGTCACGGGATTCGCGGGCCCGGGCGGCGGCCCCGTCGACGAGGGGGCGGCCCCAGGCGCGTGCCGCCTCGGGTCGCGTCTCCTCGCCGACCACCCACCCGGCGCGCCCGACGGAGACGTGGTCGAGGGACGCCAACTGGCTGGAGACGTGGAACGGTTCGGCGTATGTGAGGGCCACGACCGGCGCGACACCGACGACGCTCGTGGAGGCGGCGATGAACGCGGCCCGCTCCACCGCGCCGATCCGGCCGACCGTGTCGGGGGCGGCGGCGGGCGGGAGGGCCCCGTCGTCGAGGGTGAGGAGGGTGAACCCGGCGTTCTCCGCCGCGGCGGCGACACGGGCCACCCGGCGCGGGGTCAGCAGATGGTCGGGAGAGTGCGCGGCGCGGCGCCAGGCCGCGGGATGGGAGCCGTCGCCGTCGAGTTCGACGGCGAGGCGCAGGGCGGGGCCGGACATGGGGTGTTCCTTCCGAGGGCACGACGAGACGGCCGGCCCGATGGCCGACGGGAGTCAGACGCGTGCGGAAGGACAGACGGCGGAGGCGGTACGGCAGTAGTCGACATGCCGCCGGGTGATCAGCCACGTACCCGCGCCGGCACCGTGCGGTGCCGCGTCACGTACGCGCATCAGGGCCTCCACCCGTCCAGTGGTTACCGCTTCAACCTATGCCGTCGGCCCGGGAAGGTGTCAAGGACATTAGTTGTACGCGCATGTGAAATGAGCGCACACGAAGGCCGGGACGGCGGCCTTGGGTGTCGCCCTCAAGGCAGCGGGGTGGGCCCGCCGCGGCCGGGGTCGTCCGAGCCGTACGCTCGTCGGGCCCGCGCGGCCGGGCGGATCGAGCCGCCCGGAGCGCGCCCCCGCCGCTCCCCGCGCCGAGGCGCGGGCGCGCATGTTCGTGCGGCGGTACGGCCTTCCATCCCGGCGCGCCCCCACTCTCACCGCGCCCGGGTCCGGAGACTCCCCCACCCCAGGCAAAGGCGCCGCGACCCGGCACACCTTGCCCCAACCCCGGCCCCCACTTAGCCTCATTTTGTGCCGCGAATAAACAAAACCCGAACGCACGGTGCCGTGCCGGGTCACGACAGCGACCTCGCGCGCCTCCGCGACCTCCGCACCCTCCGCATCGCCATCACCGCCTTCTTCGCCCTCGACGGCTTCGTCTTCGCCGGCTGGGTGGTCAGAATCCCCGCGATCAAGGAGCAGACGGGCGCGTCGCCCGGCGCGCTGGGGCTGGCGCTGCTCGGCGTGTCCGCAGGAGCGGTGATCACGATGATGCTCACCGGCCGGCTCTGCCGCCGCTTCGGCAGCCACCGGGTGACGGTCGCCTGTGCCGTCCTGCTGTCCCTCAGCGTGGCCCTGCCCCCGCTCACCCACTCGGCGCTCGCCCTGGGCGCGGTACTGCTGGTCTTCGGCGCGGCCTTCGGCGGGATCAACGTGGCCTTCAACAGCGCCGCCGTGGATCTGGTGGCCGCGCTGGGGCGGCCCGTCATGCCCAGTTTCCACGCCGCGTTCAGCCTCGGCGGCATGTTCGGGGCGGGGCTCGGCAGCCTGGTCGCGGGCTCCCTGTCGCCCACCGGTCATCTGCTCAGCATCACCGTGGCCGGTCTGCTGGTCACCGCCGTCGCCGCGCCCACCCTGCTGCGCCACACGCCCCCGGCGCCGCCGGCTCGCACCCCCGGGCAGGCGTCCCGCGAGGCCGAGCCCTACGACTCACCCGGCGCGGGCCGCCCCGACCGCCGTACGCGCGGCCCGGTCGTCGTCCTCGGCCTGATCGCCGGGTGCACGGCCTACGGCGAGGGGGCGCTCGCCGACTGGGGCGCCCTGCACCTGGAGGCGGATCTGGACGCCTCGCCCGGGGTCGCGGCGATCGGCTACTCGTGCTTCGCGCTGGCCATGACGATCGGCCGGCTCACCGGGACGACCCTCCTGGAACGCCTGGGCCGGACCACGGTGCTCGTGGCCGGTGGCGCGACCGCGACGGCCGGCATGCTGCTCGGCTCCCTCGCACCGGCCGTGTGGGCGACCCTGCTCGGCTTCGCCGTCACCGGTCTGGGCCTCGCCAACATCTTCCCCGTCGCCATCGAACGCGCCGGCGCGCTGGCCGGTCCCGGCGGAGTCGCCACGGCCTCCACCCTCGGGTATCTCGGCATGCTCCTCGGCCCGCCCGCGATCGGTTTCATGGCCGAATGGTTCTCCCTGCCCGCCGCGCTCACGAGCGTCGCGGTACTCGCCGCGTTCGCCTCCGCCATCGCGTTCAACACCCGCCACTCGGCCGCGAAATGACCACTCACCGTTGCCTCGTGACACCGCGCGGTGCATGAAGTCAGCCCTCCGAGAACACGAGGCAACCATTCAGTCGTTCGATTCGTATAACTCCCTGGAGGCACTGCGACCCGGCCGAACAGAGAGCGGCCGGAGCGTCACCATCCGCTTTTCCGGATGGTCCCGAACAAGGAGAAACGATGCGACTGTTCGTGCTCAACTATGCTCGCAACGCTGAGCAGTTGGAGTTCAGCGCTCCGTACACCTACGACTCCGGGCTGCAGTTGAACGTGCTCGCCGACGGGCGGATAGCCGCACATGACCAGGGCTTGATGCGGGAATTGGGGGCGACCACCTCCACGGCGGGATCGAAGACCCATTTCGACGACTGAACGCGGATTCGCGACAATGACGGTATTGATCCTCACCTGCGAACAGGATGTGACGGCGGATCTGGTCGTGGCTCGCCTCAACAGGACCGGCGTGCCGGTGGTCCGGCTCGACCCCGCCGACCTGCCCGGCGCGGTGGCGCTCTCCGGCGAGTACGTGCACGGCTCGTTCCGCGGGCAACTGTCCGTCGGCGGGCGCCTGGTGAGCATGACCGGGCTGCGGTCCGTCTGGCTGCGCCGGCCGGGCGTTCCCGCCGCCGGGGTCGCCGAGCCGTCCCCCTGGCTCACCGAGGAGTCCTCGCAGGCCCTGTACGGCATGCTGCGCGGCACGGGCGCCCGCTGGATGAACGACCCGGACGCGGCCCGCAGAGCCCGCCACAAGCCGTGGCAGCTCCGGCACGCGCAGCGCTGCGGGCTCCCCGTGCCGGCCACGCTGATCACCACGTTCCCGCAGGCCGCCCGTGACTTCGCCGAACGCTTCCCGGACCTGGTGGTGAAGCCCGTCTCCGGCACCCACCCGCAGGCGCCCGCCAGTACGGTCCCCACCAGCCGTGTCGCGCCCGGCACGGACTTCACCGCCGTCGCGTTCGGCCCGACGTTGCTGCAGCGCCGGATCGCCAAGACCGCCGACATCCGGCTCACCGTCGTCGGCGACCGCATGCTGGCCGCCCGCAAGACGGTCGCCCCGGACGCGCACCCCGACGAGGTGGACGTCCGCTTCGCCCCCTCCACCGCGCCCTGGCAGCCGGCCGAGGTCCCGGCGCGCACCGCCACGGCCGTACGGGCCTACCTGCGTGACGCCGAACTCGCCTACGGGGCCTTCGACTTCGCGGAGGACGCGGACGGAATCTGGTGGTTCCTGGAGTGCAACCAGTCCGGCCAGTTCGGGTTCGTGGAGATGGACACCGGCCAGCCGATCGCCCACAGCGTCGCCGAATGGCTGGCGCGGGAGGAACCGGGGGCGGGAGCGCGCCGCGACGACCGGATCCGGGCGGCACCCGGACACTCCGGATACGTCCCGGACGACCTGACGTCCCGGCCGACCCGTAGCTGAACCGAGGCGCCCGCCCCGGCCGGGGCGGGCGCCTCGCGCGTGTGGTCGTCCGGCAGACTCGCCCCATGGAGACCGCCGAACACATCAGGGCCCTGGACGAAGAGGGCCGACGTCTCGCCACGGCCGCCCGGAAGGCCGGTACGGACGCCGAGGTGCCGACCTGCCCCGAGTGGCGGGTGCGGGATCTGGTCCGCCACACGGGGGCCGTGCACCGCTGGGCCACGGCGTTCCTCGTCGACCGGCACCCGTCGCCCCGGCCCCTCACCGACGGCCCGGAGCTGGACGGTGCCCCTCTGCTGACCTGGTTCGAGGAGGGGCACCGTCGCCTCGTAGAGACGCTGCGCACCACGCCCGCCGACGCCGACTGCTGGGGTTTTCTGCCCGCGCCCTCCCCGCGGGCCTTCTGGGCGCGCCGGCAGGCCCACGAGACCGCCGTGCACCGTGCCGACGCCGAGTCCGCTCTGGGCGGCGAACTCGGCCTGCCCACCGTGGACTTCGCCGTGGACGGCATCGACGAACTGCTGCTCGGCTTCCACGCCCGCGGCAGAAGCGTGGCGCGCACCTCGGCGCCGCGCGTCCTGCGGGTGCGGGCCACCGACACGGACGCCGTCTGGACCGTACGGCTGTCCTCGGAGCCGCCCGTGGCGCGGCGCGCGGAAGCGACGGGGGCGGGTGACGCCGACTGCGAGATCGCGGGCCCGGCGCCCCACCTGTACCTGTCCCTGTGGAACCGGCTCGCCCTCCCCTCCGTCACCGGCGACCCCGCGCTCGCGCGGCTGTGGCGGGAAACCTCGGGTATCGACTGATCCCGGCCCGGCGGGTGCGCCCGCCGCCTTGTCGGCCGGGCCCGCCGCCACCACACTCGGCTCATGGGGAGACGAACGCAGGCCGAACGGGACGCGATGACCACGGAGATGGTCTTCGCGTTCTGCGCGGGGGCGGTGCTGGCGGGCGCGGCCTTCTTCGGCGTGACGGAGTTCCTGCCGCATGTCTTCGGCTCCCTGCGCGACCGGTGGAGCCTGCTCGGCCCCCTCGCGCTGACGGTGAGCGTGGTGGTGTTCGTCGCGGTCGTCACGATCGTGCTGACCCGCTTCCGCCACGCCACGCGACGGCGCCGGCAGGCCGTCGGCCCCCTCGACGCACGACTCCCCGCTCAGCCCAGCCAGCCCGGCCGCACCAACCCCGACTCGTAGGCCAGGACGACGAGTTGGGCGCGGTCGCGGGCGCCCAGCTTCACCATCGTCCGGCTCACATGCGTCTTGGCGGTCAGCGGGCTGACGACCAGACGCCGGGCGATCTCGTCATTGGTCAGTCCCATGCCGACCAGGGCCATCACCTCCCGCTCCCGCTCGGTGAGTCCGGCGAGGGAGGCGACGGCCGCCGGCTGCTTGGAACGGGCCGCGAACTCGGCGATCAGCCTCCGGGTCACCCCCGGCGACAGCAGCGCGTCCCCCTCCACCACCGCCCGTACCGCGCGCAGGAGTTCATCCGGCTCGGTGTCCTTGACGAGGAAACCCGACGCACCGGAACGGATCGCCTCGAACACGTACTCGTCGAGCTCGAAGGTGGTCAGCATGACGACCCTGACATGGGCGAGTTCCGGGTCGCCGGTGATGCGCCGGGTCGCGGCGAGCCCGTCGAGCACGGGCATCCGGATGTCCATCAGGACCACGTCGGGCAGGAGTTGACGCACCCCGCGCAGCGTCTGCGCGCCGTCGGCGGCCTCCCCGGCCACCTCGATGTCGGGCTGTGCGTCGAGCAGGGCCCTGAACCCGGCCCGCACCAGGGCCTGGTCGTCGGCCAGCAGTACGCGGATCACCGGTCCTCCTCGACCTCGCGGGACACCCGCAGCGGCAGTACGGCGAGCACCCGGAACCCTCCGTCGGGACGCGGCCCCGCCTCGATCGTGCCACCGAGCCCGGCGGCCCGCTCCCGCATTCCCACGAGTCCGTTGCCGCCGCCGCCCACGTCGGTGCCGGTCGCGGGCCCGTCGTCGTCGATCCGCAGCCGCAGTTCTCCGCCGCCGTGCTCGATGCGCAGGCGCGCCCGCCGTGATCCCGAGTGCCGTACGACGTTGGTGAGGGCCTCCTGGACGATGCGGAACGCGGCGAGATCGGTGCCCGGCGACAGCTCCGGCGCCGCGCCCTCGATCTCTACGGCCAGGCCCGCGCCCGCCGCCTGCTCGACGAGTTCGGGGAGACGGTCGAGGCCCGGGGCCGGGGCGCGCGGGGCGTCGCCGGGCGTCCGGAGGGTGTCGAGGACCTGGCGGACCTCGCCGAGGGCCTCCTTGCCCGCGGCCTTGATGGTGGTGAGGGCGGCGCGCGCCTGTTCCGGGTCGGAGTCCAGGAGCGCCAGACCCACGCCGGCCTGGACGTTGATCACCGAGATGCTGTGCGCGAGGACGTCGTGCAGTTCGCGGGCGATCCGCAGCCGTTCCTCGTCGACCCGCGTCCGCGCGGCCCGCGCACGCTCCTCCCGCTCCCGGGCCCACTGCTCGCGCCGGGTCCGGGCCAGCTCCGAGAGCGCCACGATCGCCACGACCCAGGCCACGACGACGATCTCCTGCCCCCAGCTCGCGGCGTCGTCCCCGCTCGGCGGCAGCCATCGGAACAGCCAGTGCGCCACCAGCACATGCCCCACCCACAGCGCCCCCATCGCCGTCCAGGCGGCCGTGCGGTGCCCGGCGACGATCGCGCTGAAGCAGCCGACGGCGACGGTGAGGAACACCGGCCCGTACGGATATCCGGCGCCCAGGTACACCATGGCGGTGGCCGCCGTCCCGAAGGCGACGAACACCGGCCACCGCCACCGGCCCAGCAGCAGGAGCACGCCCCCGAGCAGCAGGGCCCGCGCGAACACGTCGAGCGGGGCCCGCTCGTCCCGCTGGAGCTCGGCGGCCGCTGTCGAGCCGGCCATGACGAGGACGGCGACCGCCGCCGTGGAACGCCAGGGCAGGCGCCGGCGCGCGGCGTCGCCCTCCGGCCGGTTCCACCACGGGGGCCCGCCCCCCGTGCCACCGCCGCCACGGCGGCCCGCCCCGCCACGGCGGCCCGCCCCGCCACGGCGGCCCGCCCCGCGTCGGGGGGCCGCCCGCCTGCGCACTCTGCTCCGCCATGCCGGCCACGCTAGACGCCGCCCACCCGGCACGACGTCACCCGAGCGAGGTGATCACCCGTACTCCCGGCGAAGTACGCCCCACCGGTCCCGGGCCGGGGCGTCAGCGCGCCGGTGCCTCGGACTGCGGGAACACCAGGCCGACGTGGTGGGCGAGTTGGCCCGCCGCGTGCCGGAAGAACACCTCCCGGTCCTCCACCACCCGGTTGAACTGCCCGAACACCTCGAAGCTGATCAGCCCGAACAGCTGCGCCCACGCCCCGACCAGCACCGTGATCACCTCCGGCGGCAGGTCGGGCGCGAACTCCTCGGCGATCCGCCGCGCCTCGGGCCGCAGCTCGGCGGGCAGCTTCCACTGGGCCACACCCTTGGCCCGAAAGGCGTCCCGCACGATCCGGATCAGCAACTGCCCGACCCGGGAGGCGGCCGGCAGGGTCGCGTCGGGCGCCTTGTAGCCGGGCACGGGCGAACCGAAGATCAACGCGTACTCGTGCGGCCGTGCCAGCGCCCACTCCCGCACCCCCTCGCACACCGCGACCCACTGCCCCGCCGGGCTCTCGGCGGCGGCCCGCGCGTGCGCGGTCTCGGCGGCCTCGCCCACGGAGTCGAACGCGTCGATGATCAGAGCAGTGAGCAGCTCGTCGCGGCTCGGGAAGTAGCGGTACAGCGCGGAGGAGACCATGCCGAGTTCGCGTGCCACCGCGCGCAGGGACAGCTTGGCGGCGCCCTCGGCGGCGAGCTGTCTGCGCGCTTCGTCCTTGATGGCGGCGGTGACCTCGATCCGGGCGCGGGCGCGGGCTCCTCGTGCTGTGCTCATGTGAGGCAGTGTGCCACAGGGTGGAGCACTGCACACGTTTCAGAGCACCGCTCCGATGTTGGATCGGCGCTCACGTATGTGAGCGGGCGACACAAACGAGAGCACCGCTCTTGCTATGGAGCGCCGATCTCGTGCACACTGCTCTCAAGCGAGAGCAGTGCTCTCCATAACACGGGAGGACCCCCATGCCGTCGTCGACCCACTACATCCGGACCAATGCCTTCGACCGCGCGCTCAACGGCTTCATCGGCTGGCTCGCCCGCCGCGGCGTCAGCCTCCTCGGCACCGCCGAACTCTCCGTGCGCGGCCGTAAGAGCGGCGAGTGGCGCCGGCTCCCGGTCAACCCGTTGCCGTACGAGGGCGGCCCCTACCTGGTCTCGGCGCGCGGCCACTCCGAATGGGTGCGCAACATGCGGGCGGCCGGCGGCGGACAGCTCCAGGTGGGCCGCCGGACGCAGGAGTTCACTGCGGTCGAGCTGCCCGACGAGGAGAAGCCCGTCGTCCTGCGCACCTACCTCAAGAAGTGGGGCTGGGAGGTGGGCCGGTTCTTCGACGGCGTCAGCGCCGACTCCACCGACGAGGAACTGCTGGCCGCCGCGCCGAAGCACCCCGTCTTCCGGATCACCGTCCAGCGGTGACCGGGCGGGGTGCCGGTGGGCCACCGCGCGGGGTGCCGGCGGGCCACCGCGCGAGCCCAGGGCCCTACTTGTCGAACGCCGTCAGCGCGCGCTGGGCGATCGGGCGGTTGCGGACGATCTCGCCCAGGGAGGTCGACCCGCGGGTGATGTCCACGAAGGCCCGCCAGGCGGGCCGGAACCCGGTCAGCGCGGCGTGGAAGAGACCCGGCCGCCGCTCGAAGGCGACCAGCAGCCGCTTGCCGACGCTCATCTCGACGCCGAGCCCCGCCTTCACGGCGAACGCGTAGTTGAGGGCCTGGCGGCGGGTGTCGACCGCGTCGTGGGCCTCGGCGATCCGTACCGCCCACTCCCCCGCGAGCCGTCCCGAGCGCAGCGCGAAGGAGATGCCCTCCCGCGTCCACGGCTCCAGCAGTCCGGCCGCGTCCCCGCAGACCAGCACCCGCCCCCGCGAGAGCGGCGAGTCGTCGGCACGGCAGCGCGTCAGGTGCCCGGAGGAGACGCTCGGTTCGAAGCCGGCGAGGCCGAGCCGCCCGATGAAGTCCTCCAGATACCGCTTGGTGGCCGCGCCTTCACCGCGCGCCGAGATCACGCCCACCGTCAGCGTGTCGCCCTTGGGGAAGACCCACCCGTAACTGCCGGGCATCGGGCCCCAGTCGATGAGGACGCGCCCCTTCCAGTCCTCGGCGACGGTCTCCGGAACGGGGATCTCCGCCTCCAGGCCGAGGTCGACCTGTTCGAGCTTGACACCGACATGCGCCCCTATGCGGCTGGCGCTGCCGTCCGCCCCGACGACGGCCCGCGCGAACAGCGTCTCGCCGCCCTGCAGCACCACCGCGACCGTCCGCCGGTCCGGGACGGTCGAGCCGTGCTGCTCGACCCGGGTGACCGTGACACCCGTACGCAGTTCGGCGCCCGCCTTCTGGGCGTGCTCGACCAGTTGCTGGTCGAACTCGGGCCGGTTGATCAGGCCGAACAGCATCTGCTTGGACTTGCGCGTCCGGGCGTACCGTCCGTCGAGGGAGAAGGTGACCGCGTGCACCCGGTCCTTCAGGGGAAGCTCGAAACCGGGCGGCAGCGCGTCGCGCGAGGGGCCGATGATGCCGCCGCCGCAGGTTTTGTACCGCGGCAGCTCCGCCTTCTCCAGCAACAGGACGCTGCGTCCCGCGACCGCCGCCGCGTAGGCGGCCGAAGCCCCCGCGGGGCCCGCGCCCACCACGACGACGTCCCACACCCGCTGCGCGTCGTCCGCCGAAGACGCCGAAGAGTTCTCGCTGCTCACGATGGTCTGCTGCTCCCGATCCAGCCGCCTGCCGCACCTGTCCCACGCATCCTACGGCGGGTGACGCCGAGGACCGCTGTGGGAGGATCGGCAGCGCGTGCGCCCTACACCGACACTCCGGGCAAGCGCGTACGCAGCCACATGCCCACCAGGACAACGTCGCACCCACGAGGAGCGTGCCCATGCCGTCGAACCCGGTCGCCGAGACCGTCGCCTCGCTGATTCCCCGGGCGAAGGAGGAGCTCGCCGAACTGGTGGCCTTCAAGTCGGTGGCGGACTTCGACCAGTACCCGCGCGGCGAGAGCGAGGGCGCCGCGAACTGGGTCGCCGACGCGCTGCGCGCCGAGGGCTTCCAGGACGTCGCCCTGCTCGACACCCCCGACGGCACCCAGTCCGTGTACGGCTACCTGCCGGGGCCCGAGGGTGCGAAGACCGTGCTGCTCTACGCCCACTACGACGTCCAGCCGCCGCTGGACGAGGCCGCCTGGCAGTCCCCGCCGTTCGAGCTGACCGAGCGCGACGGCCGCTGGTACGGGCGGGGCGCCGCCGACTGCAAGGGCGGTGTGATCATGCACCTGCTCGCGCTGCGGGCGCTGAAGGCCAACGGCGGGGTGCCGGTCCACGTCAAGGTGATCGCCGAGGGCTCCGAGGAGATGGGCACGGGCGGACTCCAGCAGTACGCCGAGGCCCACCCCGAACTGCTCGCCGCCGACACCGTCGTCATCGGCGACGCGGGCAACTTCCGCGTCGGACTGCCGACGGTGACCACCTCCCTGCGCGGCATGATCGCGATGCGGGTGCGGATCGACGCCCTCGAGGGCAACCTGCACTCGGGCCAGTTCGGCGGCGCGGCCCCCGACGCGCTCGCCGCCCTGATCCGCGTCCTCGACTCGCTGCGCGCCGAGGACGGCACCACGACCGTCGACGGCCTCGCGGGCGAGGGCACGTGGGACGGACTGCGGTACCCCGAGGAGCGGTTCCGCGAGGACGCCCGGGTGCTCGACGGCGTGCGGCTGGTCGGCACCGGCTCGGTCGCCGACCGCATCTGGGCTCGCCCGTCCACCACCGTGCTCGGCATCGACGTACCGCCGGTGGTCGGCGCGACCCCGTCGATCCAGGCGAGCGCCCGCGCCCTGATCGGTCTGCGCGTCCCGCCGGGCGTGGACGTCGGGCAGGCGATCAAGCTGCTCGAAGCACACCTGGTGGCGCACACCCCGTGGGGCGCCCGCGTCACCTGCGAACCGATCGGCCACGGCCAGCCGTTCCGCGCCGACACCGCCAGCCCGGCGTACGAGGCGATGGCCTCGGCCATGGCCGAGGCCTACCCGGGCCAGGAGATGCAGTACGCGGGCCACGGCGGCTCCATCCCTCTGTGCAACACCCTCGCCGGCCTCTACCCCGACGCCGAGATCCTCCTGATCGGCCTCAGTGAGCCCGAAGCCCGGATCCACGCGGTCGACGAGAGCGTGTCCCCCGAGGAGCTGGAGCGCATGGCCGTGACGGAGGCGCTGTTCCTGCGCAACTACGCGGCGAACTGAGCGGCCGGGATCCGGCGCCGGTGCGTCTCCGCGCCCTTCGGGGGCGCGGAGACCTCCGCGCGACGACCCGGACAGCGGCGCATCCTCACACCGGCACACCGGCCTCCAGGTACAGTGCGGCGCCCCGCTCGCGCGCCCGCAGCGCCCAGCGCAGCCGCTCGTACCGGACGGGCGGCAGCAGATCCGCGGCCTCCTCCTCGGTCACGAACCGCCAGCCGCGCAGTTCGGGGCCGGGCAGCACCGGCCGCTGCGCACCGCTGACGTCGAGGCGGCCCCCGTCGAACAGCAGACGCAGTCCGCCGTATCCGGGCGGCCGGGGTGCCTCCCAGTCCACCACCAGCAGACGGGGCACCTCCTCCAGCCGTATCCCGGTCTCCTCCAGGACCTCACGCACACCCGCCCGCGCCGGCGCCTCTCCGGACTCCACGACACCGCCGGGGAACTCCCAGCCGGCCTTGTAGGTCGGGTCGACCAGCAGGACCCGGTCGTGCTCGTCGAACAGCAGGACCCCCGCGGCGACCGTCTCGGCGGTCGGCTCGGGGGTCTGCACGATGTCGCACGCGGGTACGTCGTCGGCGGCCACGGCGTCGGCGATGCGCCGCGCGGTCTCGTACGGGGTGAGGGCGCCGGTGTCGACGAGATGGGCATCCGCGGTGAGCCAGCCGCCCAGTGCCGCACGGTAGGGCGCGATGTGGTCGTACGCCCATTGCCGCAGCCGCATCTCGCCGTCGGGGAGGTCGTGCGGTATCTCCCGCCCGGCTATTCGCTCGCGCAGTATCGTTTCGGCCGGGGCCAGGAGCAGATGTCGTACGGCGATGCGGCGGGCGGCGAGGCCGCCGAAGATCTCGTCGCGATACTCCTGGCGGAGCAGGGTCATGGGGACCACGAGGGTGCCGCCCAGCTCGGCGAGGAGGGCGGCGGCGGTGTCGACCACGAGCCGTCGCCAGCTGGGCAGATCCTGGAAGTCGCCGACCTCGGCGAGGCGTTTGGCCGGCAGCATGTGCGTCAGTGCGCCGCCGATGACCTCGGGGTCGAAGAGCGTGCTGTTCGGGATCAGTTCGATCAGTTCCCGTGCGGTGGTGGTCTTCCCCGCACCGAACGCACCGTTGATCCAGACGATCACGGTTCCCCCTCTTCTGTTGACCCCCTGAGGCTTGCCCTCCACCCCGCCACGGAAACCAGCCGCTGATGAGGAGCCGAAATACGACGACGACGGGTCCCCGCCGAACGGGGGCCCGCCGCCTGCGACGCGAAAGGAGAGGCGGGGAGAACGACTGTTCTCCCTCGTGCGCTACAAGGCCGTCAGCCTTCCTTGCCGCCCTTGCCCTTCTGGTCCGCCAGGCCGCCCAGGGCGTCCTCGTCGACCGCCAGGCTCTCGCTGGAGACCGTCTTGCCGACCTTGCCGAGGGTGCCCTCGACGTCCAGTTTGCTCAGGCCGTCCGTCTTCCCGAGGGCGTCGGCGGCTTCGAGACCGTGCGACGGCGTGATGGCCGCGACGACGAAACCGGTGGCGAGGGAGGCGATGGCGAGCATGCTGCGCTTCTTCATGCCCTGCTCAACTGCGGAACGCCCCGAGGGGTCACGGCCGATTTCCCACGATCCGGCCCCGCCCACGGACGGCGGTGGGGGTCAGGCCACCCCGGCCACCCGGGTGCCCGCCCGGCCGGCCAGCGCCGCCGCGGCGGCCCCGACGAGGCCCGCGTCCGCGCCCATCACGGCGGGGGCGACGGTGAGGTGCTGGACGAAGGACAGGGTGGCGTAGTCCTTCAGGGCGGTGCGGAGGGGGGCGAAGAGGACGTCGCCGGCGTTCGCGACGCCGCCGCCGATGACGGCGATGTCGATCTCCACGAGGGTGGCGGTGGCGGCGATCCCCGCCGCGAGGGCCTGCGCGGCGCGTTCGAACGAGGCCACCGCGACCGGGTCGCCGGCCTGCGCGGCGGCGGCGACCGCCGCGGCCGAGGTGTCCCCGTCGGGACCGGGCCGCCAGCCGCGTTCCGCGGCGCGGCGGGCGATGTTGGGCCCGCTCGCGATGCGCTCGACGCAGCCGCGGGCACCGCACGGGCAGGCGTCGCCGTCGAGGTCGACGCTGATGTGCCCGATGTGGCCGGCGTTGCCGGTGGGGCCCGCGTGCAGTCTCCCGCCGAGGACGAGGCCGCCGCCGACGCCCGTCGACACGACCATGCACAGCGCGTTGTCGTGGCCGCGCGCCGCGCCCTGCCAGTGCTCGGCCGCCGTGATGGCCACACCGTCGCCGATCAGCTCGACGGGCAGCCCTCCGGTCGCCGCCCGGACCCGCTCGACGAGGGGGAAGCCGCGCCAGCCGTGGATGTTCACGGGGCTGACCGTGCCGGCCGAGGCGTCCACCGGCCCCGCGCTGCCGATCCCGACGGCCGCCGCCCCGCTCCACTGCGGCGCGGCCGTCAGCTCGCCGAGCACGCCCTCGACGGCCCGCATGACGGTGTCCGCGTCCTCCCGCGCGGGCGTCGGGCGCTGGGCGCGGACCACGATCCTGCCGCGGCCGTCGACCAGCGCCCCGGCGATCTTGGTGCCGCCGATGTCGAGCGCGGCCACGAGGTCGGTCTGCATCAGTGTCAGTTCTCCCGCTGCGAGTCTCCTACCGGGTGCCCGACAGAGCGACGCCCGGATCTCCGGCCGGAGATCCGGCAGCACGACGCTCGCCTGGTGGGGGGCGCCGGCCAGAGAATGCGATAGACAGTCTCCCCTGGGCATGACAACGTTGTCCAGGCCCTATGCTCGACGCCACATCCTCAACAGCCGCACAATTCCGACACGGCACCACCGACCACACCCGTGGACGACAGGACAGGACCGCGCACCGTGCCCGAGACCGCAGGCGGCATCGCCCGCCGCCCCGAGAACCGCTACGGAAACCGTCCCACGATGAAGGACGTCGCGGCCCGGGCCGGAGTGGGTCTCAAGACGGTCTCCCGGGTGGTGAACGGCGAGCCGGGCGTCACCCCGGACACCGAGCGGCGCGTCCAGGAGGCGATCGAGGCACTCGGCTTCCGGCGCAACGACAGCGCCCGGGTGCTGCGCAAGGGCCGTACGGCCAGCATCGGCCTGGTCCTGGAGGACCTCGCCGACCCGTTCTACGGTCCCCTCAGCCGGGCGGTGGAGGAGGTCTCCCGCGCCCACGGCTCGCTGCTGATCAACGGGTCGAGCGCCGAGGACCCGGACCGTGAGCAGGAGTTGGCGCTGGCGCTGTGCGCCCGTCGCGTCGACGGGCTCGTGATCATTCCGGCAGGTGACGACCACCGGTATCTGGAGCCCGAGATCAGGGCGGGCGTCGCCACGGTGTTCGTGGACCGTCCGGCCGGGCGGATCGACGCCGACGTCGTGCTGTCGGACAGCTTCGGCGGCGCCCGTGACGGCGTCGCCCACCTGATCGCCCACGGCCACCGCCGGATCGGCTTCATCGGCGACATGCCCCGGATCCACACCGCCGCCGAGCGGCTGCGTGGCTACCGGGCGGCCATGGAGGACGCGGGCATACAGGTGGAGGACGGGTGGATGTCGCTGGGCGTCACCGATCCGGAGCGGGTGCGCGGGGCGGCCGGGGAGATGCTGTCCGGCCCGTCGCCCGTCACGGCGGTCTTCGCGGGCAACAACCGGGTGACGGTGACGGTCGTACGGGTTCTCGCCGAGCACGCGCGTCCGGTCGCCCTCGTCGGCTTCGACGACTTCGAGCTGGCCGATCTGCTCCGGCCGGGCATCACGGTCGTCGCCCAGGACCCCGCCCGGCTGGGCCGCACCGCCGCCGAGCGCCTCTTCCGGCAGCTGGACGGCTCCCTCGTCGCCCCGGAACGCATCGAGCTGCCGACCAGGCTGATCGCCCGCGGTTCCGGCGAACTCCCGCCCGCGGACTGAGCGTTGACCGCCTCCGACTCCCGCGACCTCGAAGCGCTCGGCCTCGCCGTGGCGCCCCGCGAGGACCCGCTGAGCTACCCGGGCGCGTGGCCCGCCGAGTCCGGGCTGCTGGACGGCAACCGGATGCTGCCGCTGGACACGCTTGTCTTCGAGGACCGGATGCCCGTCCTCTCGGTCGGCTCCAACGCCTGCCCCGCGCAGCTGGTCCACAAGATGGCGGAACATGGTGTGCGGTGCCGGATCCCGATGGTCAGGGCCAGGGTCACGGACATCGGGATCGGCGTCTCCGCCCATGTCAGCCTCCTCGGCTATGTGTCCGCGTCGCCGTTCCACTCCCCCGGCTCGACCGCCGACCTGTTCCTCACCTGGCTCGACGAGGCGCAGCTCGCCGTGGTCGACGCGAGCGAGGGCGCCGACTCACCGACCGGCAACTTCCGCCGGGCCCTCCTGCCCGCCGCCGACTTCCGCGTCGAGCTGGAGTCGGGCGAGGTCCTCGACCACGCCTGGATCTACGTCAACCGGTGGGGCGTGCTGCGCGACGGCGGCCCCGGCCCGCGTCCCCACCCGGGCCGGCAGCGTCCGCTCATCGGCGAACTCCTGGCCGCCTCGGCCGAGTTGCGCGCGCTGTTCGGCACCACCCCGGACGAGTTCTGTGCCCGGGCGCGCGGCGACCGGGGCCGGTGCGTCCGGGGCAGGGAGCTGTTCGCCGAGCATAGGTGGACGACGGTGTCGGGCCTGGAACAGTACGTACGGCCGCACCCGGGGGCGTAGGAGTGCCGTGCCCGGCCCCGCTCTCAGCAGACCGGGAGGCCGGGCACCGGGGCGTCGTTGTCGCCGCCCTGCACGTAGACCACGCTGACGTAGACGTTCGTGTTGCCGCTGTCGTCGTCGGTCTTGGCCCACCACACGTTGGTCCATTCGCCGGAGGTCTCGCGGCGGCCCAGGTTCTGCTGGCAGAAGAAATAGTTGGTGCCCTGGTTGAGGACGCCGACCTCGGTGCCGGAGGCGGTGTAGGACTTGGCGGTCGTCCAGACGGTGCAGTTGTACTTGCCGCCGCCGATCGAGTGGCAGACCGGCGCCTCCTTGGTCGCCCCTCCGGAGGTCCCGCCGGTCGTACCCCCGCCGGTGGAGCCGCCCGCGGTCTCCGAACCACCCCCTGAGCCGCCGGTGGTACCGCCGGTGGTGCCGCCGCTGCCGTTCTTCGACGGGGAGGCGGACGCCTCGGTCTCCTTGTCGTCCGTGTCCTCGGTCTTCTCGCCCGGGCTCGCGGTCGCCTTGTCGTCCTTGCCCTTGTCCTTGGCGCCGGTGTCGTCGGAGAGGTCGACAGTGCCCCGGCTGCGGCCCGGGGAGGGGGTGCCGTCGGCCGGTGCGTCGGCGGAGGTCCGGGCGCCCTTCCTCGCGTCGTCGTCCCCGTTGAGCAGCGCGACGGTGACGCCGGAGGCGGCGAGGACGACGGTGACGGCCACGGCGGCGAGGAGGGCGCGCCCCTTGCGGGGGTCACGGCCGCCGGTCGCGGACACGGTGGTGACGGGTCCCGAGGCGGGTGGCGGCGTCCGCGAGGCGCCCACACCGGGCACGCCGACCTCCGCGGACGCGCCCGTGCCGGCCCCCGGGGCAGCGGGCTGCGGCGGGCCGAAGCCGGGGGTCGGGCCCGGCGCGCCGGCCCCACCCCCGGCCCCGGCGCCCGTGCCCGCGCCGGCCGTCGGCGGGCCGAAGCCCGGGGGCACCGACGGCATGCTCCGTTCGGTCTCCGCCCTCGGCCGGGGAGCCGGGCCGCCGCCCGCCCCCGCCGCCGGGGTTTCGGATCCGCCGGCGGCGGCCACGGCCTCCAGCAGGGCACGGGCCGCGTCGGCGTCCGGGCGCTGCTCCGGGCGCTTGTCCATCAGCTGCCGCAGCACGGGCCCGAGGGGTCCCGCCCGCCGGGGTTCGGGCAGCGCGTCGCTCACGATCGCGGTCAGCGTCGACCAGGTGGACGTGCGCCGGAACGGGGACGCGCCCTCGACGGCCGCGTACAGGGTGGCGCCGAGCGCCCAGACGTCGGAGGCGGGGCCGGGGTCGTTGCCCTGGGCCCGCTCGGGGGCCAGATAGTCGAGGGATCCGACGAGTTCGCCGCTGCGGGTGAGGTGGGTGGCGGAGCCGTCGCCCGGGTCCTCCATGGTGGCGATGCCGAAGTCGGTGAGGACGACGCGGCCCGAGCGGTCCAGGAGGATGTTGCCGGGCTTGACGTCGCGGTGCAGGACGCCGACCCGGTGGGCGGCGGCGAGGGCGTCCATGACCTTGGCGCCGATGGCGGCCGCCTCGCGCGCATCGAGCAGGCCCCGGTCGCGCAGGACGTCGTCCAGGGACGGCCCGTCGACCAGCTCCATGACGATCAGCGGGCGTCCGTCGACCTCGGCCACGTCGTGGACGGCGACGACTCCGGGGTGCCGGACGCGGGCGGCGGCCCGGGCCTCGCGCTGCATCCGCAGCCCGAGGTCGGCCAGTTCGGGCGCGCCCGCGTCCGTGTAGGTGCGCAGTTCCTTGAGGGCGACCTCTCGGTGGAGCACCTCGTCCACGGCCCGCCAGACGACACCCATGCCGCCGCGCCCGAGTTGCCCCACGATCCGGTACCGCCCGGCGAGAATCCGCCCGACACCGTCCGTCTGTTCGTTCGCCCCCGAAGACACCCGCGCCTCGCTCCTGTGACACACCGACGAATGGCGTACAGCCTAAGCGGTGCGCGGGCTCGCTCCGGACCAGCGGCAACGGCTGTCACAGGAACGCTACTTGGCCGCCTCGCGACCCGCCCCTACCGGCCGGACGAGAGGGCGGGATCGGCCCGCCGCGGCGCCGCGAAGCCCTCCAGGTCGGCACGGGTCAGACCGGTCGCCCCGGCCACCTCGCCGATGTCGAGGGCGCCGCAGTCCAGGCCCCGCAGCAGATAGCCGCTGAGGGCCTTGGCGGTAGCGGGCTCGTCCATCACGTCTCCGCCGGCCCGGTGGGCGTAGCGGGAGAGGCGGGCGGCGGCCTGCTCGTAGCCTTCGCGGTAGAAGGCGAAGACGGCCGCGTAGCGGGTGGGGATGTGGCCGGGGTGCATGTCCCAGCCCTGGTAGTAGGCACGGGCCAGGGCGCGGCGGGTGAGGCCGTAGTGCAGGCGCCAGGCGTCGTGGACCTGCTCGGTGGGGCCGACCGGCAGGACGTTGGTGGAGCCGTCGCAGACGCGTACGCCGGTGCCGGCCGCCGCGACCTGCATGATCGCCTTGGCGTGGTCGGCGGCGGGGTGGTCACTGGCCTGGTGGGCGGCGGAGACGCCGAGGCAGGCGCTGTAGTCGAAGGTGCCGTAGTGCAGGCCGGTGGCGCGGCCCTCGGCGGCGCCGATCATGCGGGCGACGGTGGCGGTGCCGTCGGCGGCCAGGATGGACTGGCTGGTCTCGATCTGGATCTCGAAGCCGATCCGGCCGGGCTCAAGGCCGCGCGCCTTCTCGAAGGCTTCGAGGAGCCGGACCATGGCGGTGACCTGCTCGGCGTAGGTCACCTTGGGCAGGGTCAGGACCAGTCCGTCGGGCAGGGGGCCGGCCGCCAGCAGGCCGCTGAGGAAGATGTCGAGGGTGCGGATGCCCCGCTCGCGCACCGGCGCCTCCATGCACTTCATGCGGATGCCCGTGTACGGGGCGGCCGTGCCCGTGGCGCAGGCCTCGGCGATCAGCCGGGCGGCGCGGGCGGCGGCCTCGTCCTCCTCGGCGTCCGGGCGCGGCCCGTAGCCGTCCTCGAAGTCGACGCGCAGGTCCTCGATCGGCTCGCGCTCCAGCTTGGCGCGGACGCGGTCGTACACCGGCTGCGCGAGGTCGTCGCCGAGGCCGAGGACGGCGGCGAAGGAGGCGGCGTCGGGGGCGTGCTCGTCGAGCGCGGCGAGGGCCCGGTCGCCCCAGGCGCGGACGGTGTCGGCGGCGAAGACGTCACCGGGTACGTAGACGGTGTGCACGGGCTGGCGGCTGCCCGGGTCGCCCGGGTAGCGGCGCTCCAGCTCCGCGTCGACGGGGGCGAGGGAGGCGCTGATCTCCTCGCTGACGGCGCCCGTGAGACTCGTCGCCACGTTCTCCTGCCGGCCCTGCCCCATCCCAAACCCTCCACTTTCCGCACTACGGAATCGGAAATCCGTATCCCGAAGCTAACTGTCGATCTTCACCCCGGTCAACACCGTCCCGACGTGTGATTCCCCATGTCGTCCCCCTGGTCACCGCCGACCCGGCCGCTTCTTACGTATTCATCGGGCAAGGTTCATCCTGACCCCAAGGGGAGGAGATCGCGTTGCCGAAAGAGGTCGGAGTGACGCGCCGCCAAGGACTCAGGTCCGCGGCGGCCGCCGCCATCGCCGTGCCGCTGCTGACCACGGCGGGCTCGTCACAGCCGGCGTCCGCCGGCGAGTACGCGGGCGCCCTGAACGTCATGACGTTCAACGTGCGCTTCGCGACCGTCGTCGACTCCACACCGCGCTGGGCGGTGCGCCGCCCGGTGATGAGGGAGCTGCTGCGCCGCGAGCGACCCCATGTCATCGGCACCCAGGAGGGGCTGTACCAGCAGCTGCGCATGATCGAGAAGGATCTCGGCGGGCACTACGACTGGATCGGCACGGGCCGGGGGGGTGGCAGCAAGGACGAGTTCATGGCGATCTTCTACGACACCCGCAGACTCGACCCGATCGAGTTCGACCACTTCTGGCTGTCCGACACCCCTTACACGATCGCCTCCAACACCTGGGGCGCGGACTGGCTGCGCATGGTGACCTGGGTCAAGTTCGCCGATCTCGCCGACGGGGGGCGGGAGTTCTACGTCCTCAACACCCATCTGGACAGCGTCAGCCAGTACGCGCGGGAGCGTTCGGCGAAGCTGGTCGGCGAGACGCTCGCCGGATGGGACCGCTCGGCGCCGGTCGTCGTCACCGGCGACTTCAACGCGGCTGCCCACGACAACCGGGTGTACGACCTGATGCTCGCGGGCGGACTCGTGGACGCCTGGGACGCGGCGGACTCGCGCAGTCCGGCGTACGGGACGTACCACGGCTACCGGGCGCTCAAGCCCGACGGGCGCCGCATCGACTGGATCCTGACCTCGCCCGGGGTGACCACGCACTGGGCGGCGATGAACACCTTCTCCGTCGACGGTCTGTACCCGAGCGACCATCTGCCGGTGCAGGCCTCGCTGACCCTCGGCTGACCCTGGGATGAGCCGAGGCCCCCGTGACCGCACAGATGCGGTCACGGGGGCCTCGGACGACTTCGGAGGTCAGCCCTTGCGGGCGTTGATCTCCTCGGTGAGCTGCGGGACGACGTCGAAGAGGTCGCCGACCACGCCGTAGTCGACGAGGTCGAAGATCGGGGCCTCGGCGTCCTTGTTGACGGCCACGATGGTCTTGGACGTCTGCATGCCGGCGCGGTGCTGGATGGCGCCGGAGATGCCGTTGGCGATGTACAGCTGCGGCGAGACGGACTTGCCGGTCTGGCCGACCTGGTTGGTGTGCGGGTACCAGCCGGCGTCCACGGCGGCGCGGGAGGCGCCCACGGCCGCGCCGAGGGAGTCGGCGAGGGACTCGATGAGCGCGAAGTTCTCGCTGCCGTTGACGCCACGGCCGCCGGAGACGACGATCGCGGCCTCGGTCAGCTCCGGACGTCCGGTCGACTCGCGCGGGGTGCGGCCGGTGACCTTGGTGCCGGTGGCCAGCGCGCCGAACGTCACCGCGAGGGCCTCGACCGCGCCCGCGGCCGGGGCGGCCTCGACGGCGGCGGAGTTGGGCTTGACGGTGATGACCGGGGTGCCCTTGGCGACCCGGGACTTGGTGGTGAAGGAGGCCGCGAACACCGACTGGGTGGCCACCGGGCCCTCGTCGGACGCTTCGAGGTCGACGGCGTCGGTGATGATGCCGGAACCGATGCGCAGCGCCAGGCGGGCGGCGATCTCCTTGCCCTCGGCGGAGGAGGGGACGAGAACGGCAGCCAGGGAGCCTGCGGCGGACACAGACTCGTACGCGGCCTGCAGCGCGTCGACCTTGGGGACGACGAGGTAGTCGGCGTACTCGGCGGCGTCGTGCGTGAGGACCTTGACCGCACCGTGCTCGGCGAGGGCGGCGGCCGTGTCGGCGGCACCGGAACCGAGGGCGACGGCGACGGGCTCGCCGATGCGGCGGGCCAGGGTCAGCAGCTCCAGGGTGGGCTTGCGGACGGCGCCGTCCACGTGGTCGACGTAGACGAGAACTTCAGCCATGGGATTGCTCTCCTGCGGATTGCGAAGGCTTGAGGGGCGGGGAGGGGCGGGCCTCAGCCGGGCCGTGGGCCGCGGCGGGCCGCAGGGGCTAGATGAACTTCTGGCCCGCGAGGAACTCGGCGAGCTGCTTGCCGCCCTCGCCCTCGTCCTTGACGATCGTTCCGGCGGTGCGCGCCGGGCGCTGGGCCGCGGAGTCGACAGCCGTCCAGGCGCCCTCCAGGCCGACCTCTTCGGCCTCGATGTCGAGGTCGGACAGGTCCCAGGACTGCACCGGCTTCTTCTTCGCCGCCATGATGCCCTTGAAGGACGGGTAACGCGCCTCGCCCGACTGGTCGGTGACCGAGACCACGGCCGGCAGGGAGGCCTGAAGCTGCTCGCTCGCGGCGTCGCCGTCACGGCGGCCCTTGACCGTGCCGTCCTCGACGGAGATCTCGGAGAGCAGCGTGACCTGCGGAACGCCCAGACGCTCGGCCAGCAGCGCCGGGACGACGCCCATCGTGCCGTCGGTGGAGGCCATGCCGGAGATCACCAGGTCGTAGCCGGCCTTCTCGATCGCCTTGGCCAGCACCAGCGAGGTGCCGAGGGCGTCGGTGCCGTGCAGGTCGTCGTCCTCGACGTGGATCGCCTTGTCCGCGCCCATCGACAGCGCCTTGCGCAGCGCGTCCTTGGCGTCCTCCGGGCCCACGGTCAGCACGGTGATCTCGGCGTCGTCGGCCTCGTCGGCGATCTGCAGCGCCTGCTCCACCGCGTACTCGTCCAGCTCGGAGAGCAGGCCGTCCACGTCGTCACGGTCGACGGTCAGGTCATCGGCGAAGTGCCGGTCGCCAGTGGCGTCGGGCACGTACTTCACAGTGACAACGATCCTCAAGCTCACGCCGGCTCTCCTACTGCATCGTCATTTCTGGGCTGCCTTCTTCCAGGCAGCATAGGCGCCTGAAGCGGCCGATCCCGATCGGGGCGACCTGCGCTCCGAGCAGAATATTACTCACCAGTACGACGCCTACGCTCCCGCATGTCGTGCCCGCTAAGCAAGCGCTTTGAACTGTGAGTTAGGCAACCCTGCGTAATCGCGCGGGACTCAGTCTCGCAGACCGCCGAAGCGGCCCTGGTGGTACAGCAGCGGCCGGCCGGCGCCCGAGGGATCGCCCACGACCACCTCGGCGAGGACGATCCGGTGATCCCCCGCCGGGACGCGCGCCACCACCCGGCAGACCAGCCAGGCGAGCACGTCGTCGAGAACGGGAACTCCTTCCGGGCCGCTACGCCATCCGGTGGGCGCCCCGAACCGGTCGGCGCCGCTGCGGGCGAAGGTGGCGGCCAGCTCCCGCTGATGCTCCCCGAGTATGTGCACGCCCACGTGCTCCGCCTCGGAGATCACGGGCCAGCTGGAGGCTCCGGTGCCGATGCCGAACGAGAGCAGCGGGGGCTCGGCGGAGACCGAGGTGAGCGAGGTGGCGGTGAAGCCGACCGGCCCTCCGCCGTCCCGCGCGGTGATCACGGCGACGCCCGCGGCGTGCCGCCGGAACACCGAGCGCAGGAGGTCGGGGGAGGCGAGGCGGGGCGAACGGAGGCCGGGGGTGGCCGTCATGGAGGTGTCCTTCTGCTCGGGTCGACGGGCTCGTGCGTGGCTGCTCACGGTCCCGGACAGCGCGAACTCGCCGTGCGGACCAGGTCCACGTGCACGCGCGCGAAGAGAAGGAGTTCTCGGGGCATCCGGCCAGGCTGACGACGGGTGAGGCCCCCAGTCAAGTGCGGGTCGGTGTGCGGCTTCACACGGCCTCACCGAGCGCGGCGATCACATCCGCCCGGCGCGGCTGGCCCGTTGCCCTGCGCACGATCCGGCCCTCCGCGTCGAGGACGAGCACGGTCGGCGTCTTGAGGATGTCCAGCCGGCGTACGAGGTCGAGGTGTTCCTCCGCGTCGATCTCCACATGGGCGACGCCGGGGACCATTCCGGCCACCTCGGTGAGCACCCTGCGGGTCGCCCGGCAGGGGGCGCAGAAGGCGCTGGAGAACTGCACGAGCGTGGCCCGTTCGCCGAGCCCCTCCCCCAACTCCGCCGCGTCGAGCCGCTTGTCACCGTCCCGCCCGCGCACCCTGACCCTCCCGCTCCGCCGCCGATGCAGCACTCCGTAGACGCTCGCCAACCCGAGCACCAGTCCGCACACCACAAGTCCGGTCACAGCGTGCTTCAGCGTTCACGAGACTGCAAAGATTCCCGGCCCCCGGAAGAGATTGGCCTGCGGAATGCTTGACGCATGGACATCGATGTGAGGGGGCCGCGCTTCGGGGCGGCCGTGACGACCGTGGTGCTGGCGTTCGTGCTGATCACCGGGAGCGTCTGGCTGCTGGCCTGGCAGACGTTCGCGTTCGCGCTGGGCGCGGCGGGCGGCGTGGGGCGCTCGCCGTACGGCTGGGTCTTCCGCACGCTGCTGCGGCCGAGGCTCGGAGCGCCGACGGAGTTCGAGGCGCCGCAGCCACCGCGGTTCGCGCAGGCGGTCGGGCTGGTCTTCGCCGCGGTGGGCCTGGTCGGTCTCACGGTGGGGCCCGCGTGGCTGGGCCTGGCGGCGACCGGCGCGGCGCTCGCGGCGGCCTTCCTCAACGCGGCCTTCGGGTACTGCCTGGGGTGCGAGATGTATCTGGTGGTCCGACGGGTGACCGTACGCGCCGGGTAAAGACCGGGTGGACGTCCGGTGGTCGGTCGTGTGTCCGACGTGACGAGAATCTCGCCTCCGGCGAGCGCCAAGACTGGCTACTCGTGCGTTCTTGGGGCACGATCTGCGGGATGCCGTAAACCTACGGCTGCGTAACTTCCCGCCGGGAGACCCCGTCCCAGGCAGAGAGAAGGGTCCACTCCGCCCATGGCAGAGCTTGTCTACCGTCCCGCGATCGGTCTCGCTCACACGTTGTTCAAGGCATGGGACCTGAAGATCGACTGCAAGGGGTCGGAGAACATCCCGCGCTCGGGCGGCGCGGTGCTGGTGAGCAATCACATCGGCTACCTGGACTTCATCTTCGACGGCTTGGCGGCTCTGCCACAGAAGCGGCTGGTGCGTTTCATGGCCAAGGAGTCGGTGTTCCGGCACAGGATCTCCGGTCCTCTGATGCGCAACATGCGGCACATCCCGGTGGACCGCAAGCAGGGCGAGGCGGCCTACGCGCACGCCCTGGACTCGCTGCGTTCCGGTGAGATCATCGGCGTCTTCCCCGAGGCCACCATCTCGCAGTCGTTCACGCTGAAGAGCTTCAAGTCGGGCGCCGCCCGCATGGCCCAGGAGGCGGGTGTCCCGCTGATCCCGATGGCCGTGTGGGGCACCCAGCGGCTGTGGACCAAGGGCCACCCGCGCAATTTCAAGCGCAGCCACATCCCGATCACCATCCGGGTGGGCGAGGCGATAGAGGCCTCCAAGGACAAGTACGCGGGCGCCATCACCCGTCAGCTCCGCGAGCGCGTCCAGGAGTTGCTGGAGGCGGCCCAGCGCGCCTACCCGGTCCGCCCCAAGGGCCCGGACGACACCTGGTGGATGCCGGCCCACCTCGGCGGCACGGCCCCGACGCCGGAGCAGGTCCGCGAGGCCGAGGCGCGCTGACCCGCCGTCACAGCGCCGCCGGAAGCGCCCTCCAGAGTTGTGCCCGGTCACGGGCGGCCCGGAGGGCGCCGAGCACGGCAGGATGCGGGGCGGCGTGGAGCACCGGGAGGTCCGACTCACCCGCCCCGGGATCCGGGACGAAGGCCAGGCACTCCCCCTCCAGCGAGAAGCGGGCGTCCACGCCGGGCTTGTTGCCCCGGGGGTCCTGGCGGTGCCAGGCGCCGTGGAAGCGCACGGCGACCAGGCCGTGGATCACGTGTCCGTCGCCGTCGTCGTGCGCCAGCCGCTGGTAGCAGAGCGCGGTAGGGATGTCCTCGGCACGCAACAGCGCGGCCAGGGCATGGGCCTTGGCGTAGCAGATCCCGGTGCGGTGTTCGAGGACGTCGGACGCGCGCCAGGTGACGCGCGGGTCGCCGGCGTCCTGGGAGTGCGTGATGGTGTCGCGGACGAACTCGAACGCCGCCCTTGCATAGCCATACGAGTCGTCCACCCCCTTGGCGAGCCGTTCGGCCGTATGCCGCACCCGCGGATGCTGATGGTCTATGACCTCGTCGGCGGCCAGATAAGCGGACAGGTCCGGGTTCTGCTGGATCAGTTCCATGCCCGCAGAGCATAGGAAAACGATCACCCGTGAGTCAATGACTTTTCGGGTGACCGTATATCTATGCAGTCCTCAGCGAGCCATCTCCTCCTTGAGCGCCGCCACGAACCCGTCCACGTCCTCCTCGGTGGTGTCGTAGGAGCACATCCAGCGGACGTCACCGGCGGCCTCGTCCCAGAAGTAGAAGCGGAAGCGCTTCTGGAGGCGTTCGCTGACGTCGTGCGGGAGGCGGGCGAAGACGGCATTGGCCTGCACCGGGTGGAGGATCTCCACCCCGTGGACGGCGCGGACGCCCTCGGCGAGCCGCTGGGCCATCTCGTTGGAGTGCCGGGCGTTGCGCAGCCAGAGGTCCTTCGCCAGCAGGGCCTCCAACTGTGCCGACACGAAGCGCATCTTGGAGGCGAGCTGCATGGACAGCTTGCGCAGGTGCTTCATGTGGCGGACGGCGTCCTGGTTGATGACGACCACGGCCTCACCGAACATCGCGCCGTTCTTGGTGCCGCCCAGCGAGAGCAGGTCGACGCCGACCGCGTTGGTGAACGTCCGCATGGGCACGTCCAGGGAGGCGGCGGCGTTGGCTATCCGGGAGCCGTCCAGGTGCACCTTCATGCCGTGCGCGTGGGCGTGCTCGCAGACCGCGCGGATCTCCTCGGGCGTGTAGAGCGTGCCGAGCTCGGTGCTCTGGGTGATCGAGACGACCTGCGGCATCGCACGGTGCTCGTCGTCCCAGCCGTACGCCTGCCGGTCGATCAGCTCGGGGGTGAGCTTGCCGTCGGGGGTGGGCACGGTGAGCAGCTTGAGGCCGCCCATGCGCTCCGGGGCGCCGCCCTCGTCGACGTGGATGTGCGCGCTCTCGGCGCAGATCACCGCGCCCCAGCGGTCGGTGACCGCCTGGAGCGCGACGACGTTGGCGCCGGTGCCGTTGAAGACCGGGAACGCCTCGGCGGTGGCGCCGAAGTGGCTGCGGACGATCCGCTGCAGGTTCTCGGTGTACTCGTCCTCGCCGTAGGCGACCTGGTGTCCGCCGTTGGCCAGTGCCAGGGCGGCGAACACCTCGGGGTGGACGCCCGCGTAGTTGTCGCTGGCGAAGCCGCGGACCTCCGGGTCGTGATGGCGTCGGGCGTCGGTCTTCGGAGGGTTCACGGCTTGTCGGTCAGCCACAGACGGTTTCCGTTCACTTCGGCGGCGGACTTCTCCCAGACGTCGGCGATGGCGTCGGCCAGCTCCTTGACGTCCGTGAAGCCCGCGAACTTCGCGTTGGGGCGGTCGGCGCGCATCGCGTCGTGCACCAGCGCCTTCACCACCAGGATCGCAGCCGCCGAGGTAGGCCCGTCCGGCCCGCCCGCCTTGCGGAAGAAGTCGGCGGTGGCGAGCGTCCACGCCTCGGCGGCGGCCTTGGCGGCGGCGTAGGCGGCGTTGCCCGCCGTGGGCTTGCTGGCGCCGGCCGCGCTGATCAGGACGTACCGGCCGCGCTCGCTGCGCTGCAGGGCCTCGTGGAAGGCGAGGGAGGTGTGCTGCACGGTGCGGATCAGCAGCATCTCCAGGAAGTCCCAGTCGTCGAGGCTGGTCCTGGTGAAGGTCTCGCTGCCGCGCCAGCCGCCGACGAGGTGGACCAGGCCGTCGACCCGGCCGAAGTCCTTCTCGATGCGGGTGGCCCAGTCACGGGTCGACTGGAGGTCCAGCAGATCGACCGTGTCGCCGACGACGGTGGCGCCGCCGTGGGCGTAGCGGGCCGCGTCGACGGCTTCGGAGAGCCGCTCGGGGTCGTTGTCGGAGCCGACGACGATCGCGCCCGCGTCGGCCAGCCGCAGCAGGGCCGCCCGGCCGGCGGGTCCGCCCGCGCCGGCCACCGCGATCACCGCGCCACTCAGTGCACCGTTGCCGTTCTGCATGGTCCTCGCCTCCTGAGCGGCGTCCGAGACGCCCGCGACTGCGGCGCTCACGCGGCGACCCGCTCGGCGTTCGCCGCGGTGATGCCCTTGGTGGAGGCGATCACGGTCTTCAGCTTCTTGGCGAGCGCCTCATAGAACATGCTGAGCGGAAACTCGTCCGGAAGCACGTCGTCGACGAGTTTCCGCGGCGGCTGCGTCAGATCCAGGGCGTCGGGGCCCTTGGCCCAGCGGGAGCCGGGGTGCGGGGCGAGGTACTCGGCGACCAGCTCGTATCCGGCGAACCAGTGGACGAGCTTCGGGCGGTCGATGCCGTCCCGGTAGAGCCGCTCGATGTCGGCGCAGAGCTGGTTGGTGACCTGCGGGGCGCGCTGCCAGTCGATGTGCAGCTTGTTGTCGGTCCAGCGGACCACGTCGTGCTTGTGCAGGTAGGCGAAGAGGAGCTGCCCGCCGAGGCCGTCGTAGTTGCGGACCCGCTCGCCGGTGACCGGGAAGCGGAACATGCGGTCGAAGAGCACCGCGTACTGCACGTCACGGGCCTGCGGGACCCCGTCGGCCTCCAGCTTCACGGCCTCCTTGAAGGCGGTGAGGTCGCAGCGCAGCTCCTCCAGGCCGTACATCCAGAACGGCTGGCGCTGCTTGATCATGAAGGGGTCGAAGGGCAGGTCGCCGTGGCTGTGGGTGCGGTCGTGGACCATGTCCCACAGGACGAAGGCCTCCTCGCAGCGCTTCTGGTCGTGGACCATCGCGGCCACGTCCTCGGGCAGTTCCAGGCCCAGGATGTCGACGGCGGCGTCGGTGACGCGGCGGAAGCGGGCGGCCTCGCGGTCGCAGAAGATGCCACCCCACGAGAAGCGGGCCGGGGCCTCGCGCACGGCGATGGTCTCCGGGAAGAGAACGGCCGAGTTGGTGTCGTAACCGGCGGTGAAGTCCTCGAAGGTGATGCCGCAGAACAGCGGGTTGTCGTACCGGGTGCGCTCCAGTTCGGCCAGCCAGTCGGGCCAGACCATGCGCAGCACGACCGCTTCGAGGTTGCGGTCGGGGTTGCCGTTCTGCGTGTACATCGGGAAGACGACCAGGTGCTGGAGGCCGTCCGCGCGGCTCGCGGCGGGCTGGAAGGCCAGCAGCGAGTCCAGGAAGTCGGGCACCTCGAAGCCGTCCTCGGCCCAGCGCCGCAGGTCCTTGACGAGCGCCTCGTGATAGGCGGCGTCGTGCGGCAGCAGCGGGGACAGCGCCTCCACGGCCCCGACGACCTCCTCGACCGCCTTCTCGGCGTCGCCCGCGGCGGGGGCGTGCTCGGCGTCGAAATCGATCGAGCCGTCCTTGGACTGCCAGGGCCGGATCCGCTCCACGGCATCCTTGAGCACGGGCCAGGCCGGGTGCTCCACCACCCTGCCGGCCGAAGGAACAACGCCCTCCGCAGCCATCTGCACAAGAATTTCCGTCATGACCCATCCTTCACGGGAGAACCTTTCGTAGTAACACCGTACGTAGCGAGGGTTCCTCACCGCAAGACCGATCTTGAGCGATCCAGCCGGAAATCTTCCCGCCACCCCTGGCACCTAACCGCTGAATCTCCTGCCACACGCGTCATGGGTCACACTTCGTGCGTCACGCTCCCCGTACGGAGGCACCCGGGGTCAACGCGCACCGGACTCGCCCACTCAGGGATGACCCGATCTCCGCGCGACGGTGCGCGACGGGTGCGGAAACGGTCCTGTTCTGCGACGTGACACGGCCCGGCACGGCGTGACACGACCCGAAAGGGCTCGTGCACATGCGGATGCATCGCACGGCGCAAGGACTACGCTGCGCCCCAGCCGCGTGCCGCCCCTCCCCCGGTCACGCGGGCCGAGCCGCCGTCGACGGAAGCGAGTCAACCTTGAACTTCCTCACCATCGGTCACCGCGGAGTCATGGGTGTCGAACCCGAGAACACCCTCCGTTCCTTCGTAGCCGCCGATCGCGCGGGCCTCGACGTCATCGAACTCGATCTGCATCTGAGCAAGGACGGCGCGCTCGTCGTCATGCACGACGCGGACGTGGACCGGACGACCGACGGCACGGGCCCGATCGCCGACAAGACCCTCGCCGAGCTGCGCGCCCTGGACGCCGGCCGCGGCGAGCGCGTCCCCACCTTCGAGGAGGTCCTGGACGCGGTGCGGGCGCCGCTCCAGGCCGAGATCAAGGACACGGCGGCGGCCCGCTCCCTCGCCGAGGTGATGCACCGGCGCGATCTGGTGGGGCGGGTCGAGGTGCTGTCCTTCCACGACGAGGCGGTCGCCGAGATCGCCCGGCTCGTGCCCGGCGTACGCACCGCGCTGGTCGCCAGCCGCTACGGCCCCGACGTGGTGGACAGAGCGGTGGCGGTGGGCGCCGCCACCCTCGTGCTGAACATCCGGCGGCTGACCCTGGAGGTCGTCGAGAAGGCCCGCAGGGCGAACCTGCGCATCATCGGCTGGGTGGTGAACACCCAGGACCACCTGCGTCTGGTCCGCGCGCTCCAGCTGGACGGCGCGACGACCGACTACCCGGACATCAAACGAACCGGCCGCTTCACGGCCTGAGGCTCAGCCGAGCTGCTTGACCAGCAGCTCGAACTGCAGATCCGCGCGCCGCGGCACACCGAACCGCTCGTCGCCGTACGGGAACGGGGTCATCCGGCCCGTACGGCGGTAGCCGCGCCGCTCGTACCAGGCGATGAGGTCGTTCCGTACGGAGATCACGGTCATGTGCATCTCCCGGGCGCCCCAGCTCTCGCGCGCGATGCGCTCCGCCTCGGCGATGATCACCTTGCCGAGGCCGCCGCCCTGCAGGACCGGGCTCACCGCGAACATCCCGAAGTAGGCGTTGTCGCCGCGGTGTTCGAGCTGGCAGCAGGCGACGACCGCGCCGTCCCGCTCGACGGTGAGCAGCCGGCTGTCGGGCGACTTGATGACCTGCAGCACGCCCTCGGGGTCGGTCCGCTGCCCTTCGAGGATGTCCGCCTCCGTGGTCCACCCGGCCCGGCTGGAGTCCCCGCGGTACGCCGACTCGATCAGCGCGACGAGGGCGTCCACGTCGCCGTCGGTGGCGTCACGGAAGGTCAGGCCGGTGGCGGCGGTGTCCATGGGCTGCTCCTGGCGGCTGTCTGGGGCTCGAACACGGAAGAGGATAACGGCGTCGCGCCCCGGCACGGGGACGGGGAAACCCCGCGGGAAGGCCCACCCGCCCGTACCCGCGCCCCCCATTCCAGCGCCTACCGTCGACGGCATGATCCACGTACTCAGCAGCCGCACCCTCCTGCGCCCCACCGACCCCGAGCGTTCCCGCGCCTTCTACGGCGAGCGGCTCGGACTCCCCGTGTACCGCGAGTTCGGCACGGGCGACCACCGGGGCGTCGTGTACTTCCTCGGCGGCGGCTTCCTGGAGGTCGCGGGCCGCTCCGAGACCCCGCCCTCGCCCGCGCTGAAGCTGTGGCTGCAGGTGGCGGACGTGACGGCGGCGCACGAGGAGCTGCTGGCGGCCGGGGTGGAGGTGCGGCGGCCCCCGGTGAAGGAGCCCTGGGGACTGATCGAGATGTGGATCGCCGACCCGGACGGCACGGAGATCGTGCTGGTGGAGATCCCGGCGGACCATCCGCTGCGGTACCGGCCGGGCAGCTGAGGCTCCGCACCCCGGTGGCCGGGGCCGGGGCTCGGGCATAGCGTGCCGGCAGGGGCCCCGGATCCCTCGCGGGAGGAACGCCATGAAGCTCGACGAGCCCGTCATCGGTGGACCCTGCTGGACCGAACTGGGGACCAGCGACCTGGAGTCGGCCAAGCGATTCTACACCGAACTGTTCGGCTGGCGTCCGCGGACCGATCCGCGCCAGGAGGCCGGCGGCTACAGCATCGCGCACCTCGGTGACGCGGCGGTCGCCGCCCTCGCACCGCTGTACCAGGAGTCGCAGCCGGTGGCCTGGAACGTGTCGTTCGCCGTGAGCGACGCGGACGCGGCGGTCCGGGACGTGCGGGCGGCGGGCGGGACCGTGGTGCTGGAGCCCATGGACGTCTTCGACATCGGGCGGTTCGCGGTGGCTTTCGACCCGGGTGGCGCGGCCTTCCAGCTGTGGCAGGCGCGCTCCTTCCCCGGTGCCGGGCTGTTCAACGCGCCCGGCGCGCTCGGCTGGGTCGAGCTGCTGACCCGTGCGCCGGAGCGGGTCAAGTCCTTCTACACGACCGTGTTCGGCTGGAGCGTGAACGCCGGCGAGCACTACACGCAGTGGGGCCTCGACGGCGCCGACTTCGGCGGCATGATCACAATGGAGGGCACGTTCCCGCCCGAGGTGCCCTCGCACTGGCTGCCGTACTTCGCCGTGGAGGACGTCGACGACTCCGCCCGCGTCGCCGTCGAGGCGGGCGGCACCCTGCTCATGGAGCCCACCACCGTGCCGGAGGGGCCCCGCATCGCGGTGCTGCGGGACCCCCAGGGGGCCGCGTTCGGCGTGGACCCGGCCGGCGAGGAGGGCTGAGGGAGGGCGTGCCGGGCGTCGCGACGCCGCGGAGACCCGTCAGAAGGGGCCTAGGCGCGCGGCAGGCCCAGCCGGCCCTCCAGCTGGATCAGCAACTCGCCCAGCAGCACGGAGAGTTCGCGGCGGTCGTCGGTGTCGACGCCGGAGAGCACGGCCTCCTCGTAGGCGAGCTGCTCGGGCATGACGCTGTCCACGAGGTCGCGGCCGGCCTCGGTGAGACGGACGTGGGCGACGCGGCGGTCCCGGGCGTCACCGCGGCGCTCGACCAGTTCGCGTTCCGTGAGCAGCTTGAGGCGTTTGGTGACGGCGGCTCCGGAGGCGTAGGTCTCGCGGGCGATCTCGCTGGGGGTCAGCTCGTGGCCGGTGCGGCGCAGGGTGCCGAGGACGTCGAACTCGGGGCGGGTGAGGCCGGCGCTGCGCAGGGGCGCGTCCTCGGCCTGTTGCAGGAGGGCGGCGCATCGGTTGACACGGCCGATGATCTCCATCGGTGCCGTGTCGAGCCCGGGATGGACCGTCTGCCACTGGCGCACCACCTTGGAGACCGTGTCCCCGAGTGCCGCGCCGCCGCCCGCCGCCGCCCGCCCGTCGCCTGCCGTCATGCCCGTGCGCCCTCCGCTGACTGGAACCGGTGCCGTCCTGCCGTCGCCGCGAGCGTACGGTGTCCGGCCTGCTCGGCGGGTGTCACCCGCTCCGTGGGCCGGGCGCGTCGCCCCCATTCGCCGATCGCGGTACCGGTGCGGGCGGCCGACGGCCCGTCCCGGCGCCGCACCCCCACGCGCTCCCCCGCGTACACCCTTGCGCTCGTATGCGCGCCATCGGGCCCGGGCATGCCCTGACCGACTGTCCGACCTCGCTCTCAGCACGGACCGACGTCGTCGAAGGGGGAGGTGCGCGGTGCACGGACCGGTGTCGTCCGGCTGGCTGCTGGTCGCGCTGTGCGCGGTGACCGGGGGGTACTGCCTGCTGCGGATGCGCAGTGCCGTCGAGGAGCAGCGCCTGGCCGCGGGGGGCGAGGCGCTGATGGGGTTCGGCATGGCCGCGATGGCCGTGCCCGCGGCGGTCGTGGCACCGCCGCGCTGGGCCTGGCTCGCCTATGCGGTCGTGTTCGGCGCGGCGGCGGTGCGCGCGCTGTGGTCGGCCCGCGCGAGCGCGCACCATCTGCACCATCTGGTGGGCGCGCTGGCGATGGTCTACATGGCCGGGGTGATGGTCGCCGCGCCGGGCGCGGGCCACGGCGGAGCGGGCCTGCCCCTGGTGACCGGGGTGCTGCTGGCGTACTTCGCCGGCTACGTGCTGTGGGCGGGCCTGCGGCTCATGCCGGTGCCCGTGGCGACGGGAGCGCGGGCCGGGGCGCCGGGGGCCATGGGCTGGGGCGACCGGCCGGAGCTGGCGCGGGCCTGCCGACTGTCCATGGGCATCGGGATGTTCGCGATGCTGCTGACGGTCTGAGCGGCGTCGGCGGCCGGGTGGGACAGCGGTTCGTCCGGTCGTGGGCCGTATCCGGCCGTGGGCTGCGTCACTTCGGTGGCGCCGCCCATGTCGCGGTGCACCGGACCGCTCATAGGCTGCGCCTCATGATGGTCCCCGCGGCGTTGTTGCTGCTCGGCGCCCTGATCGCCGTCGTCGCCCCGCGGCTGCTGGCCCGCGCCGACTGGCCGGACCGTGAACCGGTGGTCGCCCTGTGGGTGTGGCAGTGCGTGGTGGCGGCCGTGCTGCTGTGCTGCGTGCTGGCGATGGCTCTGAGCGCGGCGGCCGCCTGGGCCGCGGTGCGCGGGCGGGTGTTCGCGCCCGCGCCGGACGGGGTCGTGGAGGCGTACGCGCTGGGCGGCGGCAGCCGCTGGGCCGTGGGCACCGCCGTGGCGCTCGCCTGCGGGGGGCTGTGGACCGGGGCGATGCTGGTCCGCGAGATCGTCCGGGCCCGGCGGCAGCGGCACCGGCGTCATGCCGAACTCCGCCTGCGCGCACCCTTGTTGCCCGGCGAGGAGCCGGACGGCGACCGGCTCGTGGTGGTGGAGGGCGAGCGGCCGGACGCCTGGTGGCTGCCCGGTGCCGCGCCCCGACTGGTCATCACCACGGCCGCGTTGCGCCGGCTGGAGGAACGGCAGGTGGACGCGGTGGTGGCCCATGAGCAGGGGCACGCGCGGGCGCGCCACCACTGGCTGCTGCACTGTGCGGCGGCGCTCGCGGGCGGCTTCCCGCGGGTGCCGGTGTTCGCCGCGTTCCGGGACGAGATGCACCGGCTGGTCGAACTCGCCGCCGACGACACCGCCTCCCGGCGCCACGGCCGCCTCACCATCGCCCTCGCCCTCGTCGGCCTCAACGAGGACCGGGGCGTCTTCGGGCCCTGCCCGACCCCGGAGGACCATGTGCCGCGGCGGGTCGACCGGTTGCTCGCGCCGCCGCGGCGTCTCACCCCGGCGCGTCGGCTGCGGTTGACCGCGTGCGCCGCGCTGGTGCCGGTCGTGCCCGTGCTGGTGGCTTTCGTTCCCGCTTTGCGGGCACTCGGTAGGTCGTGACATGGCAAAGAGGAGATAAAGAGCAGCCCAAGGACAACGTGCGACGCGACGGCTTTGCTCCGGACGCGCCGCGTGACAGTGATCTCACGCCCCGGCGTTGGCCCCGGACCCCGCGAGTCGGCCAGGATCGCTGTATGCACACCCCCACCGTCGACGCGCCGCCCCACCGGCCGTCGGCCACCCGCACCGTCCGCGCCGCCGCGGCCTTCGCGGCCTCCTCCGTCCTGCTGCTCGTCCTGGTCGCGATCTCCTGGGCGCCGCTCATGTCGCTGGACGAGAGCATCGCGAACACCACCCACGGATGGGCTGTCGCGGACCCCGTCCTCACCCATGCGTTCCGCATCCTCACGGACTGGGTCTGGGACCCGGTGACGATGCGTCTGCTGGTCGCGGCCGCCGCGGTCTGGCTGGTGTGTCGCCACCGGGAATGGTGGCTCGCCCTCTGGCTGGCGATCACCTGCGCGGTGGGGACGGCACTGCAGCAGGGGCTGAAGGCGGCCGTCGGCCGGGAGCGGCCCGCGTGGCCCGACCCCGTCGACTCCGCGCACTACGCGGCGTACCCGTCGGGCCACGCCATGACGGCCACGGTCGTCCTCGGGCTGCTGGTGTGGCTCCTGCACCGCTACGGCGCCGACCGCGTCGTCATGCGGACCGCCGTGGCGGTGGCCGTGGTCTCCGTCGTCGGTGTCGGGCTGAGCCGGATCTGGCTGGGCGTGCACTGGGCGTCGGACGTGCTGGGCGGCTGGCTCCTGGGCGGCCTGACGATCGCGCTGGCGGTGCTGACGTACGAGAAGTGGCGGGCCCCGAGGCGTACTTGACCGGGCGCGGGCGGGCACGAAAGATCGACGGCATGACGGTCGAAGGGGTTCTGTTCGACTTCTCCGGAACTCTCTTCCGTGCGGAGTCCACCGAGTCCTGGCTCCGTGCGGTCCTGAGGGACGCCGGAATCGTCCTGCCCGAGTGGGAGGCGCTCCGGGCGGCCGAGGCCCTGGAGCGGGCCGGCGCGCTGCCGGGCGGGGCGTACCCGGCGCAGCCGCCGACGGGCGAGCCGGGTGAGCTGTGGGCGGCGCGGGACCGGAGCGCCGAGCAGCACCGGGCCGCCTTCACGGCTCTCTCCCGCCAAGTGCCCCTGCCCGACCCCGCGCTCCACGACGCGCTCTACGACCGCCATATGACGCCGTCGGCGTGGAGCCCCTACCCGGACGCCGCCGAGGTGCTGGCCGCCCTGGGGGAACGCGGGATCGCCGTCGGGGTGGTGAGCAACATCGGCTGGGATCTGCGGCCGGTCTTCCGGACGCACGGCCTCGACGCGTACGTCGGCACGTACGCGCTGTCGTACGAGCACGGCATCCAGAAGCCGGATCCGCGGCTCTTCGCGCTCGCCTGCGAGGCGCTCGGCGTGGACGCGCGGAAGACGGTGATGGTGGGCGACGACCGGCGGGCCGACGGCGGTGCGGCGGCTCTGGGATGCACGGTGCACTTCGTCGACCATCTGCCCGCCTGCGCACGGCCGGACGGGCTGCGGCCGGTGCTGGATCTGGTGGGCTGAGGGCCGTCGGGCCCGGTCGCCCGAGGCGGGCCGGACGGTCGAGTCCCCTTCGCCGACGGGCCGTTCACCGACGGGCTGTTCACCGACCGGCCGGGGCACCACCGCCGGACGTCCGTCCCGGACCGTCCCCCGTGCGGCCCGGGACGAACGACGGCCGGGCGGCGGCTCGCTGGGTCGCCACCCGGAAGCGCCGAGTATAGTTCGCCGGCCGTGAACCGACGCGGGAGTCGCGGGAGGTCCTCGCACGGCACCCCGGTCGGTCGGGCCCCGCCCGACGCGGTGTCCCGCCCGACGCGGTGTCCCGCCCGACGCGGTGTCCCGCCCGACGCGGTGTCCCGCCCGACGCGGTGTCCCGCCGGTCCCCGAAGGGTCCGGCGGGACGGATGACGGAGATCCGTCGCGGTGCTGCTACCGGGCGAAGTAGTCCGGCTGCGTCTGCACGTTGAGCTCGGACATGCTGACCTTCTGGGCAGGGTTCGTCCGCGGGTCGTCGAGCTTCAGGACGTCGAAGCCCTTCACCAGGTCGTTCGAGTAGATGTAACCGTTGTAGTAGTACGCCGACCACGAGCCGCCGCCCACCAGGGTGCTGGTGGAGATGGGACCGCGCTCGAAGTAGGCGATCTCCTCGGGCTTGGCGGAGTCGGTGAAGTCCCAGACGGAGACGCCGCCCTGGTACCACGCCTGGACCATGATGTCCTTGCCCTCGACCGGGATCAGCGAGCCGTTGTGGGCGACGCAGTTCTCGGTGTCCGCCTGGTGGCGGGGGATCTTGTAGTAGCTCTTGAAGACGAGCTTGCGCTCGTCGCCCTTGCCGGTGATCTCGTAGATGCCGTCGGCACCCCGGTTCGGCCCGATCGCCGTGTTGCAGGTGGCCGCGCCGCCGCCGCCCAGCTCGTCGGTGAAGACGACCTTGTCGGCGTCCTGGTTGAAGGTGGCCGAGTGCCAGAACGCGAAGTTCACGTTGTCCTGGACGCGGTCGATGACCTTCGGCTTCTTCGGGTTCTTGATGGAGAACAGGATGCCGTCACCCATGCACGCGCCGGCCGCCAGGTCCTTCGACGGCAGCACCGTGATGTCGTGGCAGCCGGTGGTCTTGGAGACACCGGGGTTCGTGGGCGAACCGGGGTTGCCGCCGCCGTCCGCGCCCTCACCGGGGAACAGGACCGGGAAGCCGACCACCTTCGCCCGCTCCGGGTGCTTGCGGGACACCTTGATGACCGAGATGCCGTCGTGCGGGGGCTGGCAGTCGGGGAACGCGGCGCTCGGCGAGTACGAGGAGACGTAGACATAGACGTTCTTGCCGTCGGGCACCAGCGTGTGGGTGTGCGAGCCGCAGGACGTCTCGACGGCGGCGACGTACTTCGGGTGCGCCTTGTCGCTGATGTCGAAGATCTTCATGCCCTCCCACGACGACTTCTCGGTCGCGGGCTGCGTGGTGCTGTTGCAGGAGTTGTCGCTGCGCGAGGAGTCGGTGGACAGGAACAGCAGGTCGCCGGAGACGGAGATGTCGTTCTGCGAGCCCGGGCACAGCACCTGGGCGACGGTCTTCGGCGCCTTCGGGTCGCTGATGTCGAAGACCCGGAAGCCGTCGTAGTTGCCGGCGAAGGCGTACTTGCCCTGGAAGGCGAGGTCCGAGTTGGTGCCCGGCAGCGCCTCCTTGGGGATGTTGGTCAGGTGCTGCATGTTGGCGGAGTGGACGATCTCGTCCTGGCCGGGTATCTCGCCCGCGGCTATCGCCGCCCGCGCCTCGGCGGCGTCGCTCTTGGAGACCTTCTCCCGCACGGCGGGCGCGTCCCCGGGGTCAGGAGTCGCGGCCGCCGGTCCGGCGGTGAGCAACGCGGCCAGGAGACCGGCCGCCGTCGCGGCGACCCCCAGACGTCTGCGCCGCGTCCGAAGGTTGTTCAACAGGGTCACTGTGTCCTCCCGTGTAGCCGTTCGCGGTCGAACGGTTCAGGCTCCTCCGAAGTATCGTCTTCATCATGCACAGATCAACAGACGGCAATGTACTTGTAACGAACAAATTTGATCACCGATCAGTGAAAGCGTGTGAGGAAAGTTCGTCAACACTCAAGAGGCGTACACCCGTTGCCGTGTCCCAGGAGGCCACTGTGCTCGTTCGCCGCCCATCCCGCGCGCCGCTGGTCACGGCCTCGCTGACGGCCGTTCTCCTGGCGCTCGCGGGGTGCGACTCGGGGTCCGGGGCGGACCCCGACGGTGGTTCCGCCCGGTCGAGCGGACCGGCGGTGATCGCCCCCGGAAAACCGGGTGAGGCGGCTCAAACCCTTTCGCCGGAAGAAGTTGAGAAGCAGCGGGCGGAGGATGACACTCCGAATTCAGCGGACTTCGACTACGCACGCATGATGATCGTGCACCACACCCAGGCCCTGGAGATGACCGAACTCGCCCCCGACCACGCGAAGTCGACCCAGGTGAAGCGGATCGCCGAACGCATCTCGGCCGCCCAGAAGCCCGAGATCGAGGCCATGGAGGGGTGGCTGAAGGTCAACGACGGTGACAAGCGGGAGACTTCGCACGACCACGACGCCATGCCCGGCATGGCGACCGAGGCCCAGATGAAGGAACTCGGCTCCCTCGACGGGGCGAAGTTCGACCGGCTCTTCCTGAAGCTGATGATCACCCATCACGAGGGGGCGATCACCATGGCCACGGACGTGAAGGCACAGGGCAACAACATCCTGGTCGAGGAGATGGCCGACGACGTGATCGCCCAGCAGGCCACGGAGATCAGCCGCATGCGCGACCTGACGACGTAGTCGGCGGCCCCTGCCGGTCCGGCGGCTCAGCGCCGGGCGTGGCGGGGGCCGAGCAGGCCCTCGTCGCGCGCCCCGGCGATCAGCCGGAGCGACTTGCGGCGGCTGTGCCCAGTCGCGTGCATCACGGCGAGGACCGGGTCGTGGCCGGACCGCTGCGCCGCGAGGTACTCCTCGGCCACCAGCCGCCGCCCCTCCACCCCGCGCGGCCACGCGGGCCTGGCCCGGCGCCCGGGTCCGTGCGAGGTTCCCGGCAGCCCCTCCTCGGGGTACTCGGGCGTGGTGCCGCACACCTCGAACAGCGGGCCCTCGATCCAGTCCGCCAGCTCCGTCAGGTCGTCCAGGGACAGCGGTGGCTGGGCACGCACGTCCTCCAGGGACAGGCGGCCCTCGCAGACCACGGCGAGCACCTCCACCGCGGCGCCGTCCGGGAAGGCCAGCCGCGCGTTGAACCATGCCGTGGCTCCGTCGTGCCCCTGCACCTCCCAGGCGGGCCGCACGCTCACGGCGCCGTCCTGCCAGTGGCGGTCGGAAAGATTGAGAATGGATGCTTCCAGCACATACGCAACGTAAGCGCATGATCACATTCACTGCGAATAGGCACGCATACCGGGGGCGTACGGCACCCCGACGGCGCAGCACCCCTGCCTCGCTTCCGCGCCCCTCCCCCGGCGGGCCGGGCGGTGCCATCCTGGAGACACCAGCGATCTCCTCGCGCAAAGGAGTTCCGCCGTGCTGCGTGTCGCCGTCATCGGTTCGGGGCCGAGCGGGTGCTACACCGCCCAGAGCCTCGTCCAGCAGGACCCGGACGTGCTCGTCGACGTACTGGACCGGCTGCCGTGCCCGTACGGCCTGGTGCGCTACGGGGTGGCGCCGGACCACGAGAAGATCAAGTCGCTGCAGAACAACCTGCGTGGCGTGCTGGAGCACGAGCGGGTGCGTTTCCTCGGCGGTGTCCGGGTGGGCCCGGACGGAGTGGGTACCGCCCGGCTGCGGGAGCTGTACCACGCGGTCGTGTACTGCGTGGGCGCCGCCGCCGACCGCCGGCTCGGCATCCCGGGCGAGGAGCTGCGCGGCAGTTGGTCGGCCACCGAGTTCGTCTCCTGGTACAGCGCGCATCCGGACGCGACGGCCCGCGCGTTCGACGGGCCCGCCCTCGGCGCGCGGACGGCCGTGGTCATCGGCGTCGGGAACGTCGCGGTGGACGTCACCCGCATGCTGGCACGCGGCGCGACCGAGCTGAGCCCCACCGACATGCCGCAGGCCGCGCTGGCCTCCCTCGCCGCCAGCGAGGTCACCCGCGTCCACATGGTGGGCCGCCGGGGCCCCTCGCACGCCCGATTCACCACCAAGGAGCTGCGCGAGCTGAGCACCCTCCCGGACACCCGGGTCGACGTCAACCCGGCCGAGCTGGAGCTGGACCCGGACTACGTCGACCCGTCCTCCCTCCCCGCCGCCCGGCGTCGCAACGTGGAGGTCCTGCGTGGCTGGGCCACCGCGCCGGCCCCCTCGGGCCGTCGCCGCATCCGGCTGCGCTTCTTCCTGCGCCCCGTGGAGATCCTCGCCGACGGCGACCGGGTCTGCGGCGTACGCCTGGAGCGCACCGCACCCGACGCTCACGGCGGCCTGACCGGCACCGGCCGCTACGAGGAGATCGAGGCACAGTTGGTCCTGCGCTCGGTCGGCTACCGGGGCGTCCCCCTCGACGGCCTCCCCTTCGACCCGGCCCACGGCACGGTCCCGCACAGCGCCGGGCGGGTGCTGCGCGACGGCCGGCCCTCTCCCGGCGAGTACGTGGCCGGCTGGATCAAGCGCGGCCCCACCGGAGTGATCGGCACCAACCGCCCCTGCGCCAAGGAGACGGCGACATCACTCCTCCAGGACGCGCCGGATCTGGCGGCCGGGCACGTGCCGGACGACCCGGTGGCAGCCCTGCGCGCGGAGGGGTGCGAGCCGGTCGAGTGGTGGGGCTGGCAGGCGATCGAGCGGGCCGAGGCGGCGCTCGGGGCCTCGCTGGGCAGAGGTGTGGTCAAGCTCCCCGACTGGGAGTCGCTCATGACGGCGGCCCGCACCGGCCGGCCCTGAGCGGCGCCGGCGCACACCGCCGTACGGCGGGGTCGGCCGCTCACCCCCGCTGGAGGAGTCGGGCCGGGACCGTCTCGGCCAGGATGCGGTAGCCCTCAGGGTTGAGGTGCAGCCAGTCGCCGTCGTGGAGGCCGGGCAGGAGCCGGCGGGGGTTCTGCGGGTCGCGGACCGCGCGGTCGAAGTCGATGACGGCGTCGAAGCGCCCGCTGGTGCGGATCCAGGTGTTGACGGCCTGCCGCGCGGCCTCGCGGTGTCCGGCGGTGTCGTCGTAGGGGGTGTTGCCGCCGAAGGGCAGGAGGGTCGCGCCGTGGACACGGATGCCCTGGGCGTGCGCGCGGACGACGATCTGCTCGTAGGCGGCGATCAGGTCGGCGGTGACGCGCTGCTGGGCGGCGGGGGTGGCCTCGGCGGTGCCGAGGTCGTTGACGCCCTCGAAGACGATCAGTTGCTCGACGGCGCTGTGCGCCAGGATGTCGCGGTCCAGGCGGGCGAGGGCGTTGGGGCCGAGGCCGTCGTTGAGGACGCGGTTGCCGCCGGCCGCCAGGTTCACCACGGCGAGGTGCCGGGTGCCGGGCCGCTGCTGGAGACGGTCGAAGAGCTGGTCGGGCCAGCGGTTGTTGCCGTTGGTGGTGGAGCCCCGGCCGTCGGTGAGCGAGTCGCCGAGGACGGCGACCGAGGTCGTGGCGGGCCGGGACAGCACCTCGATGTCGCTGAGCAGGTACCAGTGGTTGGTCGGGGTCGCGCCGGGGAGGTCCGTGTCCTCGGTGCGGTCGCCGTGATCGAGGTACGAGGTGGTGCGGGAGCCGGGGTGCGAGGTGAGGGCGAGCGAGGCCTGCCCCTCGGCCAGGTACGCGGTCACCGTGAGGACGGTGCCCGGCCGTAGCGTGAAGTCCAGCGGGTCCGAGACCACTTGGGCGCCGACCGGTACGGTCGTGGACTCCCGGCCGCTGAATGTCACGGTCCGGGAGGTGCCTGGTTCGATCGCCGCGACCCCGGCCCGCCCCTCCAACGGCAGGGCCACCGTCACGGCGGTCAGCGGCAGCGCGCTGCCGCCGAAGGCGTTGGAGAAGCGCAGCCGGACACGGTCGCCGCCGGTGGTGACCCGTACGGTCTGCCGCAGGGTGGTGTCGACCAGTACGGCCCGCTCCCCGGTGAACGGCGCCGGGGGCATGTTGCCCGGCTCGGTCAGTTGCGGCATGGCGGACCAGGTGTTCACCCAGTGCCGGGCGGACGACGCCGTCTCGCCCGTGCCGGCCCCCTCCGCCCGCCGGGGGCTCCCGACCAGGGCGACCACGGCGGACGACGCCACCACCAGGGCCAGGGCGAGGACGCAGGTGGCGAGCACGGTCACAAGCGGCGCCCGGCTCGACGACTCGACGGGCTGTGGGCTGCTGAGCGGTCGCAAGTGCGGTGCCTTTCTCGGAGGTCGGGCGGGGCGGACCGTGTCCGGGCGCGCACCGGGCGGGCGCCCGCCCGGAAAGGGCCGGCCGGAGCAGGGCACGAGGGATCGGGTCAGGGCAGGGCGGGTCGGGTCGGGTCGGGTCGGGTCGGGTCGGGTGACGTCACGTCACGTCAACCGCTCGTGCACGCAGCCCCGTTGAGCGAGAACGCAGAGGGCGCGGCGCTGTTGCCGGTGTGGTTGGCCTGGTAGCCGATGCTGACGCTCGCGCCGGGGGCGATCGCGGCGTTGTACGAGGCGTTGGTCGCGGTCACGGCGCCGCTCGTCGGGCTGTACGTGGCGCCCCAGCCGCCGGTGACGGTCTGTCCCGAGGGGAGGGTGAAGCCCAGCTTCCAGCCGTTGACCGCCGTCGTACCGGTGTTGGTGACGGTCACCGACGCGGTCAGGCCGGTGCTCCAGGCATTGGTGGTGACGGTCACCTTGCAGGGGTCGGCCGGAGGCTGGGGCGCGGGGCCGGAGCCGTTCAGGCCGAAGAAGGTGAGGACGCGCTCGGCCATGCCCCAGGCGTAGAGGTTGTGACCGGTGCCCTGGAGGCTGATGGCCTCGACGGGGGCGCGGTCACCGGTGCCGCCGTAGCGGGTGCGGGTCCAGCCGGACTGGGGCGAGTCGGTGGCCGACGGTGTCTGGCCGACGCCGTGCACATTGGTCCACTGCTTGATCTCCTCGCCGAAGTTCGGATAGCGCAGCACGTCGTCGGTGGTGCCGTGCCACAGCTGCATGCGCGGGCGGGGTCCGGTGTAGCCGGGGTGGGCCCCCCGGACGAGATCGCCCCAGGCCTGCGGAGTGCGGATGACGTTGCCGTTCGCGCAGTCGCTGTTCCACTCGGAGCCGTTGGTGGTGGCGAAGCAGGCGAAGGGCACGCCCGCGAAGGCGGCGCCGGCGGCGAACACGTCGGGGTAGTCGCCGAGGAGGACGTTGGTCATCATCGCGCCGGAGGAGATACCGGTGGCGAAGATCCTGCTGGTGTCGGCGCCGTAGGTGCGCACGGTCCAGTCGACCATGGACTTGATGCCCACGGGGTCGCTGCCGCCGCCGCGGGTCAGCGCCTGCGGGGAGGCGACGTCGAAGCACTTGCTGCTGCGGGTGACGGACGGGTACACGACGATGAACCCGTAACGGTCGGCCAGCGAGGCGTATTCGGTGCCGTTGTACATCGCCGGTCCCGAGCCGGTGCAGTAGTGCACGGCCACCACGATCGCCGGCTTCGTGGTGACACTGTCCGGCACGTACAGGTACATCTGCAGGTTGCTGGGATTCGTGCCGAAGCCCGTGATCTCGGTGAGCGCGGCCCGGGGAGCGGCCTCGGTCCTCGCGTCCGCCGCGGCGGCGGTGGGCGCGGTCAGCAGTGTGGCCGCGAGCAGCGGCACCAGGGCCGCCAGCAGCGTGAGGAGCACCGAGCGCGGCGATGTCCGTGCCCGGTCGTGGGGGGTGGGGGTCACGTCGTCGTGCCTTCCTGTGACGGAGATCGGCAGAAAGGAGGGGCGGTTCAAAGGAGGGGCGGTTCAGATGAGCGGATCAGCATCGTGACATGGGCATGGTGGCCATGGAAGCGCTCCCACACGTCGAAAGAATTCGCTCGCGCCACCCTGACGACTTCGCCCCGCGGTCGCGCCGGACATCGCGCGCCGCCCCCACCAGGCCCGACCCAATGTCTTTTGCGCAAAGCGTTGACTAGAAAGCGCTTGCCCTCTACGTTCCGTTCAGCAGTGTGAACCGGCGGCCGTACCCCCACCCCAGGGTCCGGGCCCGCCGGAGCAGGCCCATCTCCGGGAAATCGCTCCACCTGCACCATCGAGATCCATGCCGCATCCCTTTTGCTCGTGCGCGGCAATCAGAACAATGAATCTGATTCATGTACATGGCCCGACAGCATCTCCCCTGAAGGGACGCACCCGCATGCGTACCGTCCCCCCACGCACACAGGCGCAAAGATCGGCTCTGGTGGCCGCGGCGGCCGCCCTGGTGACGACCGCCACCCTCGCCCTGCCGCACTCCGCCGCCGCGGCGGAGACTTCCCCGGTCGGCTTCGGCGCCGGGACCACCGGTGGTGGCGGCGCCGCCCCTGTCACGGTCTCGACGCTCGCCGCGTTCAAGGCCGCCGTCACCGGCGACACGGCCAAGGTCGTCCGCGTGAGCGGCCTGATCTCGCTGAGCGGCCAGGTGGACCTCGGTTCCAACACCACGGTGCTCGGCGTGGGTTCGTCGTCCGGGTTCACCGGCGGCGGCCTGCGGATCAAGGAGAGGACCAACGTCGTCGTCCGCAACCTGAACATCAGCAAGCCGGTCGCGCCCGCCGACGGGATCACGGTCCAGGAGTCCACGAAGGTGTGGATCGACCACAACTCCTTCTCCGCGGACCGCACGCACGACAAGGACCACTACGACGGCCTGCTGGACATCAACCACGGCTCGGACAGCGTGACGGTGTCCTGGAACACTTTCAAGGAGCACTTCAAGGGCTCACTCGTCGGCCACAGCGACAAGAACGCCTCCGAGGACACCGGGCACCTGAAGGTGACGTACCACCACAACCATTTCAGCAACGTGTACTCGCGCATCCCCAGCCTGCGCTTCGGCACCGGGCACTTCTACAACAACTACGTGGACGGCGCCGAGACCGCCTGCCACTCGCGCATGGGCGCCCAGATGCTCGTGGAGAACAACGTCTTCCGCAACACGGGAGTCGCGGTCACCACGAACCGCAGCAGTGACGTGGACGGCTACGCGAACCTGCGCGGCAACGACCTCGGTGGGGCCGCCACCGAGATCTCCCGGGTGGGCAGCTTCACCGCCCCGCCCTACGGCTACACCGCCGAGCCCGCCTCCTCCGTCGTCGCCTCGGTGACGTCGGGCGCGGGCGCCGGGAAACTCTGAGCTCCACCACCCCCCATCCGCTCGGACAACAGAAGGAATCGGGACATGACTTCTGCAGCACGTCCGCGTGCCCGCACACGCGCGCTGACCGGCACGCTCGCCGCGTTCAGCCTCTCGTTTGGCATGATCATGACTAGCGGGGCCACTCCGGCGAACGCCGCCACCTGGCCGTCCGCCAACGGCAGTCAGCCGGTGTCCTCCACCATCTCGGTGTCGGGCACCAGGGACGGCGGCATGGTCCGCTACTACGGCAGCGGCGAGCTGGCCGGCGACGGCCAGGAGGAGGGCCAGGACCCGATCTTCAAGCTCGCGGCCGGCGCGACCCTGAAGAACGTCATCATCGGCGCGCCCGGCGCCGACGGCATCCACTGCGAGGGCAACTGCACACTGCAGAACGTCTGGTGGGAGGACGTCGGCGAGGACGCGGCGACCTTCCGCGGCGGCTCCACCTACACGGTGACCGGCGGCGGCGCCCGGAAGGCGGCGGACAAGGTCTTCCAGCACAACGGGCCCGGCACCCTGAACATCTCCAACTTCGCGGTCAGCGAGTTCAAGACGCTGTACCGCTCGTGCGGCGACTGTTCCACGCAGTACACCCGCAAGGTGAACCTCAACAACATCGAGGTCACCGGGACGGGCTCCACCGCGCGGCTCGTCGGCATCAACGTCAACCGGGGCGACGTGGCGACCCTGCGGAAGATCACGATCCTCAACGACAGCGGCCGCAAGGTCGTCCCGTGCCAGAAGTACAACAACAACACCGCCGTCGGTACGGGCCCCGACAGCACCAACTGCCTGTACGCCTCCTCGGACATCACCTACCGGTGAGACCGCTCCTCACCCATCGGTGAGTCCCCCGGCGGCCGGACGACGCCTTCCCCCACGGGTTTCGTCCGGCCGTCGGCCATGTGCGGGCCCCCCTGCCTGAAACGCCCGCCGGGGGGTGGCCGAGGCGGTCACCGTCACAGGTCCGCCCCGACCGCTCTCACCAGATCTTGCGCTCCCAGAGCGGGCCGATCCGCTCCCACTCCTCGTCCCACTGGTCCATCCGCCGCCGCTCCATCCGGCCCCGGACGAGCCGGCCGCCCACGACGGGCACGGCGGCCACGAACAGTCCCGCGAGAGTGCCGACGAGCGTGGCGCGCAGCCTGGCCTGGGCCTCACTGGCGGGCTTGGTGACCAGCAGGCCCTCGGCGTCCGTCCACACGGTGACCGGGGCGCCCATCAGGGTGGCGGGGTCGACCCGTGCCTGTCCCTCGTGGGCTGAACCGTCCGGGGCCGTCCAGCGGACTTTCGCCCAGACCTTCTCCGCGCCCGTGCCGCTCTGGCCGGAGGGCTCCGGCGCGTCCTCCGTGAGGACCGCGCCGACCGGGCGCCACTCGGCGCGCTGGCGGGCGAGACCGGACTCCACCGAGTCGGCGGTCATGAGGCCCGTCGTCACCCCGCCGAACAGCGTCAGGGCCCAGGTGATCAGCACGACCCAGGACTCCAGCCGGTCGCTGCGTCGTCTGAGCGGGTTGCGCCGCCATCGCCACAGCCACACCTTCGGACCACGGAATGCCACCATCGGAGGCACCCTCCCTCGCACACGCAGGACTGCCGGACCGCTCTCCCATACGGCGGCGGCCCGCCACCTGCTCATGCGACGTGGGTCACCCCACCCGGCCCGGCCGGTCCCCCGCCCCGCACACCACGTCCCTCCACGCCCGCTGACCTGCGGCGAAGGCGACTCAGGGGGTGACTGTCAGTGGCGGGGTGCAGACTGACCCATGGCTGAGACGACGACGTCCAGGAGGTGGCCGGGATGGCCGAGGTACTGCTCACCGTAGGCACGCGCAAGGGGCTGTTCATCGGGCGGCGGCGCGGTGACACCTGGCAGTTCGACGAGACACCGTACTTCAACGCGCAGGCCGTCTACGCGGTCGCCATCGACACCCGTACGGACACCCCGCGGCTCCTCGTCGGCGGCGACAGCGCCCACTGGGGCCCCTCCGTCTTCCACTCCGACGACCTCGGCCGCACCTGGACCGAGCCTGCCCGGCCCGCCGTCAAGTTCCCCCAGGACACCGGTGCCTCGCTGGAGCGCGTGTGGCAGCTGCACCCGTCGGCGGCGGAGCCGGACGTGGTGTACGCGGGCACGGAACCGGCCGCGCTCTACCGCTCCGAGGACCGGGGGGTGAGCTTCGACCTGGTGCGGCCGCTGTGGGAGCACCCCACGCGCGACAGGTGGGTGCCGGGCGGCGGTGGCGAGGGGCTGCACACGATCCTCACCGACCGGCGCGACCCGCGCGCGATGACCGTGGCCGTCTCCACCGCCGGGGTGTTCCGCACCGAGGACGGCGGCGCGAGCTGGTCGCCCTCCAACTCCGGCGTCTCGGCGGTGTTCCTGCCGGACCCGAATCCGGAGTTCGGCCAGTGCGTGCACAAGGTCACCCGGGACGCGGTGACCCCCGACCGGCTGTATCTGCAGAACCACTGGGGGGTGTACCGCAGCGACGACGGGGGCGCTCACTGGGAGGACATCGGCGAGGGCCTGCCCTCCACGTTCGGGTTCGCGGCCGTCGCCCACCCGCACCGCGGGGACACCGCCTACGTGTTCCCGATCACCGCCGACGCCGACCGTGTCCCGGCCGACCGCCGCTGCCGGGTCTACCGCACGGCGGACGCGGGCAAGAGCTGGGAGCCGCTGTCGGCGGGTCTGCCGGCCGAGGACCACTACGGCACGGTCCTGCGCGACGCGATGTGCACGGACGACGCGGACCCGGCAGGCGTCTACTTCGGCAACCGCAACGGCGAGGTGTACGCGTCGGCCGACGACGGCGACACCTGGCACCAGCTGATGTCGCACCTGCCGGACGTGCTGTGCGTGCGCGCGGCGGTCGTGGGCTGAGCGGCGGGGGGAGGGAAGGACGTGAAGAAGCAGATACGGCTGAGCGACGGGCGACGGTGACCGCGCGGTCCCGGTACGGCGCAGAGCCCGGACCACGTGTCGTGGTCCGGGCCCTGCCCCCGTGCGGTGCCGCCCTGCGGCGGCGGTGCGTCAGCGCTGTGCGGTGTCGTCGCCCGTCTGCCCGGCGTCCTCGGCCGTGCCGGCCTTCTCGCGCATCTTGCGCAGCAGCTCAGCCTTCTGGTCGGCGGCGACCTGGCGGTCGAGGTTGCGGTGCGGACCGTTGTTCTGCCGTTCGGCGCGGGACAGCTTCTTGCGCTGGCCGCCGCCCATGCCCACGGGGTTGTTGATGTTCTTGCTCATGGGTTCTCCCGGAATGATGCGAAGTGGTCTACGGATTCATCGGTGGGGGACGGGCGCGGCGACGTCTAGGGACGTCAGCAAGGGCCCATCACGCTCTCACTCGTAAATCGGCGTCTGGAAGAACATGACCATGACGGTACCCGGTTCCGTCGGGCCCGCACACCACGTTTTTCGCCGTCCGGCCTGTACGAGGGGTCGTGGTGAGTGTCCTCCGGCCCGGCGAGGACGGCAACGGGCGTCGCGTCGTCGACCACCCCTCTGGCGTCGAAGGCGCTCGACGACCGCGCGGCGGCCGACGGTCATGCCGACAGCGGCTACGCGGCACTGATCGAACAGTTCCACAAGCCCTCCGCCTGACGGACGCGTTCGTCCCAGCCACCGGTAGGGGTGCCCGGCCGCCTCGGCGGACACGGGTCCGGCGCGGAGGCCTGCGCGCCGCCCGCGCCGGGACCGCACCGCTCGTCCCTGAGGGAGGCCGAGCCGGACGCCAGGAACCGACGCGACCGGGTGCGGCGGGCGGCGGGCGCGGTACCACGAGCCCACCCCTCACACGGCCCGAGGACCGACCTCCGAGCCACGCACGCGCGCCGTGCCCTACGGCAGGCGCCAGTCCACGGGCTGTGCGCCCTGCCGCAGCAGCAGGTCGTTGGCCCGGCTGAACGGACGCGAACCGAAGAAACCCCGGTCGGCCGACATCGGGGACGGATGCGCGGACTCGATCGCCGGAAGCTCTCCCAGCAACGGCCGAAGATTGCGCGCGTCGCGGCCCCAGAGGATGGACACCAGCGGCTTCCCCCGCCCGGCCAGCGCCCGTATCGCCTGCTCGGTGACCTCCTCCCAGCCCTTTCCGCGGTGCGCCGCCGGCTTGCGCGGGGCCGTGGTGAGGGCCCTGTTGAGCAACAGGACGCCCTGCTGTGCCCACGGCGTCAGATCGCCGTTCGACGGTCTGGGCAGCCCGAGGTCGGAGTGCATCTCGCGGTAGATGTTCTCCAGACTGCCCGGCAGCGAACGCACCTCCGGTGAGACCGCGAAGCTCAACCCGATCGCCATGCCCGGTGTGGGATAGGGATCCTGACCGACGATCAGGACGCGGACGTCGTCGAAGGGCTGCTGGAAGGCCCGCAGGACGTTCGCCCCGGACGGCAGATAGGTCCGGCCCGCCGCTATCTCGGCCCGCAGGAAGTCCCCCATCCCGGCGATCCGTTCGGCCACCGGCTCAAGGGCCTTCGCCCAGCCCGCTTCAACAAGTTCATGCAAAGGTCGTGGTGCCACGGCGCGTCACTCTACTGGCACACACAGACACCCCGCATACCCCGGGAAGGCCCCCGCACCGCCCGCCCCGCAGGCGCTACTCTTCGTCGTCATCCAGATCTTCGAACCGGTCGAGCAGGTCACGCCGCCGGTCACCGGGAAGGAGGGGACTTGTCGCATCCAGTGCTCAGGCCGCTCCGCCGCCATGGTTCTCACCTACGGCCCACCCTTCGTCCCCTCTACACGGGCCTCACGATGTGGACGTGGCAGGGGGTGCTGCCGCTCGATGGGGCGCCGGCCCCCCAGAGCGGCGCTCCCGTGGACCGGCGACTGCCGTGACCGGCGCGGCGCATCCCGTCGTGCTCGCCGTGGACTCCGGCGGCTCCGGACTGCGGGCGGTCCTGGCCCGGGGCACCGAAGTGCTCGGAGAGCCGGTGGCCTCCGGGGAACCCGTGCGGACCGGGGAACGCGGGATCGACGCCGGGCATCTGCTGGAGCGGTTGCTGCCCATGGCCCGGCGGCTGATCGACGAGGCCGGGTGCGGCCGTCCGGTCGCCGTGGCCGTCGGGGCCGCCGGGTTCGCGACGCTCGGCGAGCGGTTGCGCGCGGAGCTGCCGTCGGCGCTGACGCGTGAGTTGGGGGTGCGGCGGATCGCGCTGGTGGCCGACGCGGTCGCCGCGTACACCGGCGCCCTCGGTGTGCGGCCGGGCGCGGTGATCGCGGCCGGTACCGGGCTGATCGCGATCGGCACGGACCTGGAGAGCTGGCGCCGGGCGGACGGCTGGGGCCATCTGCTCGGGGACTGCGGCGGCGGGGCGTGGATCGGGCGGGCCGGACTGGAGGCGGCGCTGCGGGCGTACGACGGGCGCAGCGGTGGTTCGGCGCGGCTGCTGGCGCGCGCCGAAAAGCGGTTCGGTCCGCTGGACGGACTTCCCGGGCTGCTCTACCCGAGGCCCGACCGCCCGGCGGTCCTCGCCTCCTTCGCGCCCGAGGTGGGCGCGTGCGCCGCGGACGATCCGGTGGCGGCGGACGTCCTGCGCGAGGCGGCCCGGCACATGGCCGACGCGGCGGCCGCCGTCTGCCCGGCGTCGGGCGAGCCCCGAGTGGCCCTGACCGGCGGCCTGTTCAAGCTGGGCGATCCGCTGCGCGTCCCGCTGGCGGCGGAGTTGGCGAAGCTGCTGCCGCATGCGCCGCTGGTGCCGGCGGAGGGAGATCCGCTGGTCGGAGCCGTGCGTATCGCGGGCGCGCTGGCGGGTGAGGGTCCGGGGTTGCCGTACGACGAGCGGATGTTGTACGTGGTGGCCGAAAAGTAGTCCCCGCAAAAGGGAGCAATCCAGCCTGTCGGACAAGCACCACCGTTCGCACCCAAGTACGGCCCTCGATAGATATATGCGGTAGTGATCGACCCTGATCGGCCCGTAACTCATCAGACAAATCAGGACGGATACCGCTCACCTGCACCCTCCCCGAACAGGGGAGCCCAAGAAGCCAGTAACATGCGGCGCCATGAGCTCCCCCACTGGGCCCGCGTCCGGCCTGCCAGTACGAATGCCGCGACCCCGCCAGCCCGGGCGGCACCGCCGCCCGGAGCCCCTGGCGGCTCCCGAGGGCGCGCCCGCGCTCGTCCTCGCGGTGCCCGGCACGCCCAGCGCCGCCACGCGCGGCCTCGCCGAGGAGGTCGTGAGCATCGCGCGCTCCGAGCTGCCCGGCCTCGACGCCCGTATCGGCTATGTCGACGGTGGCGCCGACGAGTTCCCCACGCTGCAGTCGGTGCTCGCCCGCGCCGCCGAGGAGCGCACGGCCCGTTACGAGCAGGCGCGTGCCGCCGGCCTGGACGTCAAGGAGCCGGAGGGCCTCGTCGCCGTCGTCGTGCCCCTGCTGGCCGGCCCGGACAGTGCCACCCTGCGCCAGGTCCGCCAGGCCGTCATGGAGAGCCGTATCGCGGCCGAGCTGACCGATGTCCTCGGCCCGCACCCGCTGCTCGCCGAGGCGCTGCACGTGCGCCTGTCCGAGGCCGGTCTGGCGCGTGCCGACCGGGCCCGGCTGTTCACCGTGGCCACCGCCGCGGACGGCATCGTCCTCGCCACCGTGGGCGGCGAGGAGGCCGTGCAGGCCGCCGGGATCACGGGCATGCTGCTGGCCGCGCGCCTCGCCGTGCCGGTGATGGCGGCCGCCCTGGACCAGGAGGGCTCCATCACCTCCGTGGCCGAGCAGCTGCGTTCCTCGGGCTCCCAGCAGCTGGCGCTCGCGCCCTACCTGATAGGGCCGGAGATCGACGCCGGTCTGATCGAGGCCGCCGCGAAGGAGGCGGGCTGCTCCGCCGCCGAGGCGCTCGGCCCCTACCCGGCGATCGGCAAGCTGGCGCTCGGCAAGTACACCACCGCGCTCGGCATCGCGCCGCAGCAGCCGCAGGGCATGCCGGTTCGCTGAGCCGGGTGCTCCGATCCCGGACCGCGACCCGTACGGCCGAGGGCCCGCTCCTCTCGCAGGAGCGGGCCCTCGGCCGTATCCGTGCCGGGTTGCCGTTCAGACGTCCAGGACGACACAGGACGCCGCCGGCACCTCGATCGAGCCGCCGCGCACCGGTGTGCCCGACTCCGGGTCCACCGTGAACCAGGTGACGTCGCCCGACCTCTCGTTGGCCACGTACAGCGTCCCGGCCGCGTGGGCGAGGGCGCGCGGCCAGTGGCCGCCGCAGGACACGGTCGCGACCAGGCGCGGCCCGGCGTCCTCGACGGCGAGCACCGACAGGACGTCCGCGCCCCGGGTGGCGGTCCACAGGAAACGCCCGTCGGGGGACACGACGATGCCCGAGGGATACGCGTCGCCCGCGGGGGCTTGCGGGAGCACCGATATCTCTCGCAGGGGTTCCAGCGGGCCGTCAGGGGCCTTCCAGCGGCACACGGTGACCGTGGCGGCGAGTTCGTTCAGGACGTACACGGACACCCCGTCCGGTCCGTCGGGTCCGCCCGGGTGGAGGGCGAGGTGGCGTGGTCCCGAGCCCGGCCGCAGGGCCGTCTCGTGGAGGACGACGGGGACGCCGTCCTCCAGCGCGCACACCCGCACCGAGTCCGTGCCGAGGTCGACGCCGAGGAAGTGGCGGCCGTCCGGGGCGGGCACCACCTGGTGGGCGTGCGGTGCCCGCCGGTGAAGCGGGTCCGGCCCCGATCCCCTGTGCCGGAGCGTTCCTGACGCCGAGGGGGCGAGGGTGCCGTCGGGGCGCAGGGGGACGGCGGTGACGCTGCCGGAGCCGTAGTCGGCGGTCAGCACGTGACCGGTGTGCAGACACAGGTGCGTGGGGCCGCCGCCCACCGTCACGGGCGGCCCGGTCAACTCGGGCTCTTCGCCCGTCACCCGGTAGGCGGCCACGGCACCCTCGGTTCGCTCGCTGACGGCGTAGAGGGTGCCACCGCCCGGTGCGAGGGCGAGGTAGGACGGGTCGGGAACGTCGTCCGCGCCGCCGAGGACGGTCAGGGCTCCGCTCTCCTCGTCCACGGCGGCGACGAGGACGCCCGGGCCGCCCGCCGAGGTGAACGACCCGATGTAGGCCCGTCGTGGCCGCTGTCCGCCCGTCGCCCGAGGCGCTGTCGTCACTGTCGTCCCCTCCCGCTCGCCCGGTGTGCCGGCAAACAGTAGCAGGAGGTCTAGACCAAAGTCTGTACGAGGGAGGAACCACGCAGCGGCGGGGCCAGGTCCGCGAGGGCGCGTTCCAGACCGTGGAGATGTGCGAGGGCCTGCTCCGCGCCGGGGTGACGGTCGGGGTGCGGGGCGCCGGCGTGCGCCGGGGCGGGGCGCTCGGGCAGCGCGCCGACCAGGGTCTCGACGGCCGATTCGACGCGGCGGCAGGCGGCTGTGAGGCGGGCTCCGTGGGAGGAGGCGCCCGGGCCGGCGTCGACGGCCAGGGGGTGTGCCGCGGGTGCCGTACGGGGTCCGCCGTGGTCGGCGCGGGCCGTGCGGGGAGCGTGGCGGACACCGTGCGTGCCGTGGGGGGCTCGCACGACCTCCCCGAGGCCTCGGGCCTCGCGGGCGCAGTCGTCGAGCAGGGCGAGCACCCGGCGGGCCCGTTCCTTGCGTCGACGCAACGGGTTGAGGGGGTGGACCAGGGGCGCGAGGGACAGCCGTACGCGCCCGAGGAGTGCCTCCAGCTCCGCCACGTGCGGGGCCGGGTCCGCGTCGGGGTCTCCCGCGAGGCTCCGGGCCGCCGTCGCGGTGCAGGCGTGCACCGCGTGCAGGGCGCGGCGCACCCACCGGTCGGTGACGGCGTGCGTGGTGACGGGGAGGACGAGCGCCACGGCGAGGGCGGCGCCGAGCGCGCCTACCCCGGTCTGCGCCAGGCGCAGGCCGAGGAGCGCGGGGTCCAGAACGCCGAGGAGACCGTAGAGCAGTGCCGCCATCACGGTGACGCAGAGCATCATCCAGGAGTACGACACGGCGGCGGTGTAGAAGATGCCGAACACGCAGACGGCGACCAGTGCGGCGGTGGGGGCCGGGGCGCCGTGGAGGGGGACGGCGACGAGCAGGCCGACGAGGATGCCGGTGACCGTGCCGACCAGGCGACGGAAACCGCGGACCAGGGTCTCGCCGCGCGAGGTGGTGTTCACGAAGATCCACCAGGCGGTGCCGACGGCCCAGTACCAGCGTTCCTGCGAGAGGACCTGCCCGACGGTCATCGCGAAGGCGCAGGCGGCGCTCGCCTGGAAGGCCTGCCGGGTGGTGGACCGGGCGAGTCCCCGGCCGTCGCCCGGGGCGGGGGAGGCCGGCGGCGGGAAGCGGCGCTCGATGCACCAGGCGCCGAAGCGCACGGCCGAGGAGGCCGTCAGCGCGAGGGTCATCGCCGTGTACAGCTCCGGCAGCTGGCCGGGGACGGCGTGCAGGAACTGGGTGACGAAGAAGGTCATGAAGGCGAAGATGCCGAGCGCGTGGCCGCGTGGCCCCCAGCGGCGGGCGTGGACGCCGCAGAAGATCACCACGAGCCAGACCGCGTCGCGCAGCGTCGGCAGGTCGTGCAGCACCGTCGCGAGAGCCAGGACCGGGAAGCCCACGGCGGGCAGCAGGGCGGTGGTGACCGCCTGACCGCGCACGGTGGGGTCGGCGACCGTGAAGAGGGCGAGGAGCGCCGTGAGCCCGGCCGTGATCGAGGCGGTCAGCGACAGCCCCGGCCGTCTCCGCCGCGGTCACCGCGAGACCGATGCCGAGCACCGCCCGCAGCGCGACCCGCAGCCTCATGCGCCCCGGGTCCGGAGCCATGAACATCCTCTTCACCGCCGGCCGCCCGTCCTCTCCTGTTCACTGAGGCCCCTGCGGGGCCTTCGAAGTCCGACCACGCCGTCACGGCATGGAAATGGCGCCGCGGGCACGGACCGGCCTCATTGCCGTCCTGCGCTGCGCGGCGCCATCGATGGTCATCAGGAAAGCACCAGAGGCCCGGTGGCTCAACCGGCGTCGTATGCACTGGGCCATTGGTACAGTCTGGCCACTTCACCCAGTGCCAGAGGGAGGCCAACGGACCATGGCGGTGGACGAGCTCGACACCCGCATCCTGCGGCTGCTCCTGGACCAGCCGCGCACCAGCGTGCGGGAGTGCGCCCGCGTCCTCGGCGTCGCCCGCGGCACGCTGCAGGCCCGCCTCGACCGGCTGGAACGCGACGGCGTGATCACGGGCACCAGCCCGTCCCTCTCCCCCGCCGCGCTCGGCCACCCCGTGCTGGCCTTCGTGCACATCGAGGTGACACAGGGGAACCTGGACGACGTCGGGGACGCGCTCGCGGGCGTACCGGAGATCGTCGAGGCGTTCTCGATCACCGGTGGGGGCGATCTCCTGACCCGGGTGGTGGCCCGGGACAACGCGCATCTGGAGGACGTCATCCAGTCGCTGATCAGCCTGCCGGGTGTCGTGCGCACCCGCACGGAGGTCGCGCTCAGGGAGCGCGTGCCCTACCGGCTTTCGCCGTTGGTGGAGTCGATCGGCGCGGCGGCGGGCCGGCCGGCGAGGAACTGACCGGCGGGCTGGTACCGGCCCGCTCCCGCGGAGGCCACCGATCCGACCGGGCGAGGCGTCGGGACGAGCGGGGCGGTGGGGTTGTGGGGTTGTTCTTCGGGTGCAGGTGAGTGGGGGCTGGTCGCGCAGTTCCCCGCGCCCCTGAAAAGCAGGGGCTGCGCCCCGTGCTTTTCAGGCCCGAAAGGCCTGGGCTTTCGGGCCCGCGGGGCCTGGTGCTCCTCAGGGGCGCGGGGAACTGCGCGACCAGCCCGGCCCAACCCGCACCCGACCCACGACCGAACCCACCCCCAGTCCGCCCGCGCCCCCACCCCTCACGTGTCGAAGTCGACCGTCAGCGTCTCCGACACCGCGTACGACTGGCAGGTCAGGACGTACCCCGCGGCCACCTCCGCCGGTTCGAGCGCGAAGTTGCGCCGCATGTCGGCCGTGCCGTCGGTGACCAGGGCCCGGCAGGTGCCGCAGACGCCCCCCTTGCAGGCGAAGGGCAGATCGGGGCGGGTGCGCTGGGCGCCGTCCAGGATGCTCCGTTCGCGGGAGAGCGCGGCCGTCGTGGAGCGGCCGTCGAGGGTGACCGTCACCTCGCTGACGGGCCCCTCGGCGACGGCCTCCTCGTGCCGGACCTCCCGCACGGGCTCGTCGTCGGCGTAGAACAGCTCCTGGTGGACCCGGTCCTCCGGCACCCCGAGCCCGGCCAGCACCCGCTGGGCGTCGCGGACCATGCCGTGCGGACCGCACAGCCACCAGTGGTCCGCGGTGCCGACGTCGACCAGGGAGCCGATCAGCGCCGAGAGGCGGTCGGCATCGAGGCGGCCCGAGAGCACCTCGGCCTCGCGGGGTTCACGGGAGAGGACGTGGGCGAGCTGGAAGCGGGCCGGGTACAGGTCCTTCAGGTCGGCCAGCTCGTCGGCGAACATCACCGTGCCGCTGCGGCGGTTGCCGTAGAAGAGGGTGACGGTCGAGGAGGGATCGGCGGCCAGTACGGACTCGGCGATGGAGACCATGGGCGTGATGCCGGAGCCCGCCGCGATCAGCACATGGTGGCCGGGGGTGCCGAGGTCGGGGGTGAAGAACCCGGTGGGGCCCATGACGTCGACGGTGTCACCGGGCCGTACGTCGTCCACGAGCCACGACGAGAACAGCCCGCCCGGCACGACCCGTACACCGATGCGCGGCGTCGTACCGGCCGGCGAACAGATCGAGTACGAGCGGCGCTCGTCGCGTCCGTCGATCTCGCGCCGCAGGGTCAGCGACTGTCCGGGCGCGAAGGCGAACTCCTGCGCCAGTTCCGCCGGGATCGCGAACCCGACGGCGACGGCGTCCTCGCAGAGCGGCTCCACGGAGGCGACCCGCAGGGCGTGGAAGGCCGGACGGCGGCGAGTGCGCGCGTGGACCGCCGGGGTGACGGAACCCGTCGGCACCGGCGAGGCCACCGCCCCGACCCGCGGGCCTCCCGTCTGTTCTTCCTTGAGGCCTTCCATCAGATCTCCTTGACGTGCTCGAACGGCTCGCGGCAGGCGCGGCAGCGCCACAGTGACTTGCAGGACGTGGCGGCGAAGCGCGAGGTCTCCTCGGTGTCCGCCGAGCCGCAGAGCGGGCAGGCGACCGTCCGCCGGACGGGTGACAGCAGGAGGGGGACCGGGCCTCGGGGCGCCGCGCCGGGTGGGGCGATGCCGTGTTCGGTGAGTTTGCGGCGGCCGGTGTCGGTGATCCAGTCGGTGGTCCACGGGGGGGTCAGAACCGTACGGATCTCCACCCGCGCGTATCCGGCGGCGCTCAGCCGGGCCGCCACGTCGGCGCGCATCTCGGCCATGGCCGGGCAGCCGGAGTAGGTCGGGGTCAGGCTCGCGACCACCGTGCCGTCCTCCGTCAGCTCGACGTCCCGCAGGACGCCGAGGTCGGCGAGGGTCAGCATGGGCAGCTCGGGGTCCGGAACCTGCCCGGCGATGTGCCGGGCGCGGCGCTCCTCGGTCGGCGTGATCACCATGTCGCCTCCGGATGGGCACGGGCCACGCTCTGCAACTCGGCCAGCAGCGGCGCCAGATGCTCGGTGTGGTCGCCGTCGCGGCCCGCGCCGGACAGCGGCCGGTACACCGGCATGGGCAGTCCGGCCGCCTCGGTGACCTGGCGGAGCACGTCGGCGACCTCCTCCCGTACGTCGTGCGCGGTGAACAACTCGCCGAAGTACGGGGCGGCCTGCTCCATCGCCCGCCGCATCCGCCGGTGCGACTCCTCGGTGCCGTCCCCCAGCCGCACGGCCCATTCGGCGGCGTACTGGCGGTGGTAGGTCAGCTCCTTGACGCCCTTCGCCGCGATCGCCGCGAGCACCGGGTCGGGGTGCTCGACCAGTTGCTCGAAGTGCGCGAGGCGCCAGCTGGACAGCACGAGCAGCCGGACGATCGAGAACGCGAAGTCTCCGCACGGGAGTTCGGCGAGGCGGACGTTGCGGAAGTCGCCTGCGTCCCGGAAGTAGGCGTACGCGTCCTCGTCGCGCCCGGTGCCGTCGGCCTGGCCCGCGCGGGAGTACAGCAGACGGGCCTGACCGAGGAGGTCGAGGCCGATGTTGGCGAGGGCGACCTCCTCCTCCAGTTCGGGCGCGCGGGTGGTCCACTCGGCGAGGCGCTGCGCGCTGACCAGGGCGTCGTCGCCCAACGCCACGCAGATGGCGGCCAGTTCACCGGCGTCCACACCCTCGGGCACCGTGGTGTCCACGCCGTGCAGCGGGTCCTCGAAGCCGGTGCCGTACGCCCAGCGCGCGTCGTCCTCGTGTCCCTCGGCGAGGGTCAGGTAGACGTGGTCGTCACTCATGCCCTGCTCCTCAGATGTGCGGGACGTCGTCGGGGATGTCATAGAACGTGGGATGGCGGTACACCTTGTCGGCGCTGGGCTCGAAGAAGGGGTCCTTCTCGTCGCGGGTGGAGGCGGCGATGTGCTCGGAGCGCACCACCCACAGGGAGACGCCCTCGTTGCGGCGGGTGTAGAGGTCGCGGGCGTGGGTGAGGGCCATCTGGTCGTCGGCGGCGTGCAGCGAGCCGACGTGGACGTGGTTGAGCCCGCGCTTGCCGCGCACGAAGACCTCGTACAGCGGCCAGTCGCCCTTGTCCGCGCGGGCCGTGCCCGCCTCGTTCGTACGGGCCGTGCCCGCGTCGTTCGTACGGACCGTGCCACCGTCGCCCGTACGGGCCGCGCCTTCGCCGCTCGTACCGGTCGTGCCGCCGTTCATGCCGCCGTCCCCTTCCGGGCTCGTTCGCTCTGCCTGGCCGCGTGGGCGGTGGCCGCCTCACGGACCCAGGCACCTTCCTCGTGGGCGGTCCGTCGCCGCTCCATCCGCCGCTCGTTGCACGGCCCGTCGCCGGTGATCACGCGCTTCAGCTCGGCCCAGTCGGGGGTGCCGAAGTCGTGACGGCCGCGCTCCTCGTTCCAGCGCAGCTCGGGGTCGGGCAGTGTCACGCCGAGCTTCTCCGCCTGCGGGACGGTCATGTCGACGAAGCGCTGCCGCAGCTCGTCGTTGCTGTGCCGCTTGATCTTCCAGGCCATGGACTGCGCGGAGTTGGGCGAGGCGTCGTCGGGCGGCCCGAACATCATCAGCGAGGGCCACCACCAGCGGTTCACCGCGTCCTGGACCATCTCGCGCTGGGCGTCGGTGCCACGCATCATCGTCAGCAGCAGCTCGTAGCCCTGCCGCTGGTGGAAGGACTCCTCCTTGCAGATCCGCACCATCGCGCGCGCGTACGGCCCGTAGGAACTGCGGCACAGCGGCACCTGGTTGCAGATCGCCGCGCCGTCCACGAACCAGCCGATCACCCCCACGTCGGCGAAGCTCTCCGTCGGGTAGTTGAAGATCGACGAGTACTTCTGGCGGCCCTCGATCAGCCGCCGGGTCAGGTCGGCACGGTCCGCGCCCAGGGTCTCGGCGGCCGAGTACAGGTACAGCCCGTGCCCCGCCTCGTCCTGGACCTTGGCGAAGAGGATCGCCTTGCGACGCAGCGAGGGCGCGCGGGTGATCCACTCGCCCTCCGGCTGCATGCCGATGATCTCCGAGTGCGCGTGCTGGGCGATCTGTCGGACGAGCGTCTTGCGGTAACCCTCGGGCATCCAGTCGCGCGGCTCGATCCGCTGGTCCCGCGCGATCGTCGCCTCGAAGTGCTCCAGCAACGCGTCCCGGGTGTCCGGGGCCTCTTCAGCGCCCTGGGGCGTCGCCCCGGTGGAGTCTGTCGTCGTCATCGATACCAGCTTCCCAACCGACCATTCGTTCGGGAACAGTGTGACGTGATTCGAGCGGGCAGGCAAGACCCGCTCGCCCCCTTCCCGCGATCAACGCGTTCTTGACAGGTCGGGACCACGCTGGATTTCATGGCGGTGACACACAGCAACCGAATGGTCGGTCGGCTCACGGGGCGGTGGGCACGAAGGAGTCGTGATGAGCACGATGAGCAGCAGCCTGGGCGAACCGCTCCCCCGCGACCTGCTGGACGAGGGCGAACGCCTCACCCCCGAGCAACTGCGGGAGCTGCAGCTCGACCGGCTGCGGGCGACCTTGCGGCACGCGTACGACCACGTCGAGCCGTACCGGAAGAAGTTCGACGCGGCCGGAGTCGGCCCCGACGACTGCCGCTCGCTCGACGACCTCGCCCGCTTCCCCTTCACCACGAAGGCCGATCTGCGGGACACCTACCCCTTCGGCATGTTCGCGGTACCCATGTCCGAGGTACGACGCGTGCACGCCTCCAGCGGCACCACCGGGCGCCCCACGGTCGTCGGCTACACGGAGAACGACCTGTCCCGATGGGCGGACGTGGTCGCCCGCTCGATCCGGGCCGCCGGGGGCCGCCCGGGGCACAAGGTGCACATCTCCTACGGCTACGGACTGTTCACCGGGGGCCTCGGCGCGCACTACGGGGCCGAGCGCGCCGGCTGCACGGTGATCCCGGCCTCCGGCGGCATGACCGCCCGCCAGGTCCAGCTCATCCAGGACTTCCGTCCCGAGATCATCATGGTGACCCCGTCCTACATGCTCACGCTGCTGGACGAGTTCGAGAAGCAGGGCGTCGACCCGCGCTCCACCTCACTGGAGGTGGGCATCTTCGGGGCCGAGCCGTGGACGGAGGAGATGCGCCGGGAGATCGAGGAGCGTGCGGGCCTCCACGCGGTCGACATATACGGCCTGTCGGAGGTGATGGGCCCGGGTGTCGCTCAGGAGTGCGTGGAGACCAAGGACGGCCTGCACATCTGGGAGGACCACTTCTACCCCGAGGTGGTCGACCCGCTCACCGACGCCGTCCTGTCCGAGGGTGAGGAGGGCGAGATCGTCTTCACCTCGCTCACCAAGGAGGCCCTGCCGATCATCCGGTACCGCACCCGCGACCTGACCCGGCTGCTGCCCGGCACCGCCCGCCCCGCGTTCCGCCGGATGCGCAAGGTCACCGGCCGCTGCGACGACATGATCATCCTGCGGGGGGTGAACGTGTTCCCCAGCCAGATCGAGGAGATCGTGCTGCGCACGCCCGACGTGGCCCCGCACTTCCAGGTCCTGCTGACCCGGCGGGGCCGCATGGACCACATGACGGTCCGGGTCGAGGCCCGGCCGGGCACGGGCGCCGACCGCCGGGAGTCGGCGGCCGCGGCGATCGCCCGGGCGGTCAAGGACGGGGTGGGCGTCACGGTGGAGGTGACGATCGTCGACCCGGAGACCCTGGAACGCTCGGTCGGCAAGCTCAAGCGGGTGAAGGACCTCCGCGAGCCCGGCGACTCGCCGGGCTGACGAATCCGAGCCGGGGGACAGGGGCGACGGGGTTGTGCGTTCGGGTGCGGGTAGGTGGGGGCTGGTCGCGCAGTTCCCCGCGCTCCTATAAGCACCAGGCCCTGCGGGCCTGAAGGACGACGGCCCTTCGGGCCCGAAAAACACGGGGCGCAGCCCCTGCTTTTCAGGGGCGCGGGGTACTGCGCGAGAAGCCCCACCGGACGCGCAGTTCGACCCACGACCGAACCCACCCCCGCCCCGCCCGACCCCCTCGCTCAAAGCCCCCGGTGCACCACACGCCCGCCCGTCACAGTCAACCGCACCGGTGCCTCGGCGACCTCGTCGGCCGGCGCTTCGACGGGGTCGACTCCCAGCGCGGTGAGGTCGGCCCGGAAGCCCACCGCGATACGGCCCGAGACCTCCGCCTCCCCCGCGGCCAGCGCCGCGTGACTCGTGCATCCTTCCAGCGCCTGCGTCCCGGTGAGCCCCGCCCCGCAGGACGCCGCGCCCCGCGGCTCGCGGGCCGTGGCCAGTACGGCCCGCGCGTCGTAGTGGGCGATGGGCCAGTCCGACCCGAGGGCGACGACCGCGCCGGCGTCCCGCAGATCGCGCATCCGCCAGGCCCGTACCGCACGCTCCGCGCCGAGCCGCAACGACCACTCGTCGGACAGGTCGGCCCGGGTGTAGTCGGTGTGCGGGGGCTGCATGGAGGCGATGACCCCCACCTCCGCGAACCGCGCCACCAGCTCGTCCGGCACCGACTCGATGTGCTCCACCCGGTGCGCGAGCCGCCCGCCGGGCCCCAGCGAGGCGACGGTGTCGAGGACGTGCCGCACGGCGGCGTCGCCGATCGCGTGGGTCGCCGTACGCACCCCCGCGCGGTGCAGGTGCCGTAGCGCGTCGCTGTAGGCGGCGGGGTCGGGCCAGAACGCGTCGGTGCCCTGGCCGTGGCAGTCGGGGTGGTCCAGCCAGGCGGTGCCGCCCTCCACGGTGCCGTCCATGAAGAACTTCGCGCCGCCGACCCGCCAGTGCCGTCCGCCCCTGCCCTGGAGCGCGACGAGTTCCGCGAGGTCGCCCGCGTCGGCGCCGGGCATGCACCAGGGTGCGAAGCGCAGCCGGAGCGGCAGTACCGACTCCTCGGCGACCGCGCCCACCAGGTCGAGGTCGCCGAGGTCCATCACATGGGCGCCGGTGAGGCCGGTGGCGGCCATCGCCCCGAGCAACTCGGCCAGCCGGGCGCGTCGTTCGGCGTACGAGGGCCGGGGCATGACGAGCTGGACGAGTTCCATCGCGGCGTGCTCGACGAGGTGGCCGGTGAGACGTCCGTCGGCGTCGACGGCGATGTGCGAGCGCTGTTCGAAGGCGCGCGGTCCGGTGATGTCGGCGGCCTTGAGGGCCGCCTCGCTGACGAGGGCCGAGTGGCCGTCGTACAGACGCAGGAACGCCGGGGCGCCGTCCAGGACGTCCTCGACGAGGGCGCGGTCGACTGTCCGGCCGGCGAAGACGTTGTGGTCCAGGCCGTAGCCGATGACCCAGCCGTCCACGCGCCGGCCCTCGGTGAGCGCGGCGCGCAGTCCGTCGAGGTCGGTCACGGCGGTGAGGTCGATGCCGGTGGCCATGTCCAGGCCCCACACGGGGTGGCTGTGGCTGTCCACCAGGCCCGGCACCAGTCGGCCGCCGCCCAGATCCACGCTCTCGGTGCCCGGTCCGCGCCAGTCCCGGACGTCCGCGTCCTCGCCGACGGCGGTGATCAGGCCGTCGTGTACGGCCACCGCGGTGGCGTACGGCCGCCGTGGGTCGAGGGTGCGGACGTGGGCGCCGGTGATGACGAGGTCGGCGGTGGGCATGGAGAGGTCTCCTGGCGGTGGTGAGGGGCGGCGGCGGTCGGCGCGGGGCGGGGCGGCGGGGTCAGTCGCCGGTGGCTGCCGGGGGTTCGGCGGCGAAGTTCGCGTAGACCTCTGGCCGGGCCCGGCGCAGCCACCGGGCGAGGACGAGGCCGATGACGAGGACCGTCGGGACGAGGGCCGCCAGGAAGGTGTTGACCGTGGTGGAGGCGCCGGTGAACTGGTCGAGATGGCTGACGACCAGGGCGATGGCGCCCGCCAGGAGCACCGCCGCGACCACGGGGGCGACGACCGTGCGAAGGACGCCCTCGGAGTGGGTGACCCGCCGGAAGTAGAAGGGCACGGCGAGCGCGGCGAGCAGTTGCAGCAGCATCAGGGCGAGCATGCCGGGGGTGTTCACCCACAGGAGCAGCTGCATGTACGGGTCGGCGCCGGCCGCGGCGAAGGACAGGACGACGATCGCGCCGAGCACGGTCTGGGCGATGCCCGCGACGTACGGGGAGCGGTGGCGCGGGTGGACGCGGGCCAGCGCTCTGGGGAGGATCCCCTCCTCGGCGAGGGCGAGCCCGTAGCGGTTGATGGCGTTGTGGAAGGCGAGCAGCGAGGCGAGGACGCTGGTGACGATGAGGACGCGCATCAGGTCGGCCGCCCACGGGCCGACGTAGGTGGTTATGGCGGAGAAGAACAGGTCCGCGGGGTTGGCGCCGGCCGCCGCGATGACCTGGGCGTCGCCGAAGGCCTGGATCACGGTCCACACGATGAAGGCGTAGAACAGACCGAGGAAGCCGATGGCGAGGTAGGTGGCGCGGGGCACGGTGCGGGCCGGTTCGCGGGCTTCGCGGCGGTAGATGACGGTCGACTCGAAGCCGGTGAACGCGGCGAACGCGAAGGCCAGGACGGCCACCATCCCGGAGACCATGACGTTGTCCGGGGCGAAGGAGGCGACGGAGAGGCCGTCGGCGCCGCCCTTGATCAGCACTCCCCCGGCGAGCAGCACCAGGATGCCGGTCTCGGCGACGAGCAGGACACCGAGGAGTCTGGCGCCGAAGTCGATGGACCGGTAGCCGGCCCAGCCGATGAGCAGCAGGCCCGCGAGGGAGACGGGAAGCCACGGGATGCGCGTGCCGAACAGGGCGTCGGCGGTGTCCCGGGTGGCGGTGCCGAGGAGACCGTAGACGCCGATCTCCATCCCGTTGTAGCCGACGAGCGCCAGGAGCGCGGCGCCGATGCCGGCCCGGCGGCCGAGACCCCGGGTGATGTACGCGTAGAAGGCGCCGGCGCTGCGGACGTGGCGGCTCATGGTGGTGAAGCCGACGGCGAAGACGGCGAGCGTGAGCCCCGCGAGGAGATAGCCGACGGGGGCGCCGATGCCGCCCATCAGGATGGCGAGCGGGGCGACGCCTGCCATCACCGTGAGCGGAGCGGCGGCCGAGACGACGAAGAAGGCGATGTCGGTGGTACCGAGGGTGCCGGAGCGCAGGGACGGCGCCGGAGCGCGAGACGTGCTTCCGGCCGGGACGGCGGCGGTCGCGTCGGGGGTGACGGTCATGGGGGAAAGCCCTTCTGCTGCGGGCGGGGAGACGGGGTGGCGGGCCGCGCGGGATGACCGGGGCCGTAAACCTAAAGGCTTTCGGTTTTGGCAATGTAGCCTTCACTCGGACTGCTGGGAAGACCCCCGGAGGGGACGGACAAGATGGGTAGGCCGCGCACACCCCTGCTCGACAGGGAGCGCATCACCACCACCGCGCTGGAACTTCTCGACGCGCAGGGCGAGTTCAGCGTGCCGCAGATCGCCCGGCGGCTCGGCGTGCAGACCGGTTCGGTGTACCACCACGTGGACGGCCGGGACGGCATCGTGGAACTGCTGCGGGAGCGTGTCGCGGCGGGCATCGACGCGGGTGCCCTCGACCTCCGGCCCTGGGACGAGGCCCTGGAGGCGTGGGCCCGCTCCTACCGCGCCGCCTTCGCGGCCCACCCCCGGGCCATCCCGCTGCTGATGACCTCACCGGTACGCGCCCCCCACGTCCTCGAACAGTACGAGCGCGCCGTCACCCTGCTCCTCCACGCGGGATTCCCCCTCCCGGACGTGATGCCGGTGCTGGTCGCGCTGGAGAACGTCGTCCTGGGCTCGGCGATGGACCTCGCCGCACCCGTGGCCATGTGGGAGATCACCGACGAGTCGACCGCTCCGCGCCTGGCCCGGGCCCTGGACGCGGTGGGAGACGGTCGCGCGGACGCCGCCTTCGAGTTCGCCCTCGACGGGTTCCTCGCACACTCCCGGCACAGGCTGCGGGCGGCCGCCGAGGTGTGACGGGACGCGTTCGGGGCCGGTCGCCGTACGGCGAAACTCCCGTGCGCCGCCTCGCGCACCTCTGCGATCATCCCGCAATGACGCAGAGCCTCGCATCGCTGGTCATCCGGCACACCCACCGCGTTCCCGCCCCCGAGGGGTCCGCCGGCGACGGCGCCGCGGCCGCGCGGCAGTTCGACGCAGCCCTCATGGGCGTGGGCTTCAAGCTCTCGGCCGAGCTGCTGGAGCGGCTGTCGGGCCTGTCCGGGGCCGCCGTGCTGCACACCGCCCGGCGGACGCTGCGCACCGTGCGCGAGATGGTGGGCGACCACGTCCGCCACAACTCCTACTTCATCGACTTCCCGGCGAACGTGCCGGACACCGAGGAGTTCTGGACGCGGTGCGTGGTGCGGGCCCTCGGCGACGAGAAGTCCCGCGAGAATGTGCTGACGCAGCTGGCGAACGGGGTGCTGGACCTGCTGAGCCTGCCCACGTACGGCCGCTACCAGCACACCTACGAGGAGATGCTGGCGGCGCAGGACGAGCTGATCGCCGCGGCCGGCGACCGGGTGACCGTCCTGCACGCCGGCCGCGACCTGGACTGCGAGCTCACCGACCTGTACCTGGCCCTCGCGGGCAGCACCACCCCGCTGGGCGAGGAGCACCTGCGTGATCTCGCGCTGCTCGCCGGGCGGTGCGCGCTCGGCCCCCGGCCGGAGCGAATCCCGGTGCGGGAGAACCGGGCGGTCGTCAACGAGGCACGTCTCGGCGTCGGCGCGGACCTCCTCCTGGACACCGTCACCGATGTACTGCGGCTGGCCTGCGCGTTGTCGGGCGGCGACGTGACGCTGCAGGAGCCGACCCGGTTCCGGGCCCTGTCGCGTCCGACGCGCCGGGCCCTGCTCGCGGGCCTGGACGCCGTGGTCGCGGCGAACCCCGCGAAGATCGCCGATGTGCACGCGCACCGCGAGCCTTTCAAGCGGCTCGGTGAGCGCCTCCACCCGCACGAGTACCCGCGCTGGCCGCACGCCGCCGAGGTGTTCGCCGTCGCGCGGGGCGAGAAGGAGGCGCGGTCCTTCGGCAGCCGTGCCGAGCAGCTGCTCGGCACGGGTGACGTGCCCGGCGCGGTGAAGCTGCTGGAGTCCGCGCCCGGCAGGCTGTTCCGCGCCCTGGACCTGCTGCTGCGGGTCGCCGCCGACCAGACGGAGCGGGACGCGGTGGTGGCCGCCGCGGTGCGGGCCGCGCCCGCGGTCTCCGGCCGGGTCGTGCTGTCGGTGCGCGAGCACTTCCACAACCGGGAGCGGGAGAGCGAGAAGCCGCGCATCTTCGTCAACCGCCGGGGCCGCGCCTGGGTGACCCCGGACCGGCGGCCACCCGTACCGGCCGCCGACCGCGACCGGCTCATCGCCGCCCTCGACGCCGAGATACGCCGCAGGCTTCCGGCGCCCGGCCGCCTGCTGGTCGACCCCGACATCCTCGACGTGGCGCTGCCGCTCAGCGGCCGGGCGACCTCCGCCGGGCTCGGGGTGCTGCCCCGGGGGTCGGTCTCGGCGGTCGAGGGCGAGCTGCTGCGGTTCTTCGTGTACTGGAAGGAGACCGAGCGGCGGACCGACTACGACCTGTCGGCACTGCTTCTCCGGTCCGACTACGACGTCGACGAGTGGCTGTCCTACACCTCTCTCACGGCCGTCGGGGGCGAGCACTCGGGCGATGTCACCGAAGCGCCCGAGGGGGCCTCGGAGTTCATCAACCTGTCCCTGGACCGGGTCCGGGCCGCCTATGTCGTGCCTCAGGTCAACATCTACGCGGGCGAGGGCTTCGAGGAGGTCGAGGAGTCGTTCTTCGGGTTCATGCTGCGGGACGGCGAGCAGAAGGGCCGGCCCTTCGAGCCGCGCACGGTGCGGATGAAGTCGGAGCTGCGCGGAGTCGGCCGGGTGGCGCTGCCGCTCGTGTTCCGGCGCGGGGACGACGGCCGGTGGGGCGCGAAGTGGCTGCACCTGTATCTGAAGGGCATCTCGGAGGCCAACCGGGTCGAGGAGAACCAGGTGTCGGTGTCCAAGGTGGTGCGTGCCGTCGTGGAGCGCGAGCAGCTGACGGTGGGCTATCTGATCGACCTGATGTCCGGCGGTGACACGGTCATGGACCTGTGGGACGGCCGGTCGGTCCCGGAGGAGCCCGTCACCTACCTCGGCCTCGAACGGCCCGAGGGACTGCACCCGGACTCCCGGGTCATCACCCTCGGAAATCTGCGCGACCTGATCCCGGGCTGAGTGCTAGCGTTGGCTGCGGCGAGGCCATGAAGGGGCTTCCTTCTCATTCACTCCAAATGATTCAAGTCCCTTCGCTCTCCTCGCCACCGACCTCGAACCGGGGGGCGCCCGCGCGGCGCCTCCCGGTTTTCGTGTGTCAGCGGCTCGCCCTGTCGGAAATAGGCACGACCTGGTCGCGGTGCCGCTGGTGGCGTCGCTCGCGGCGAGGCCATGAACGGGCTTCCTTCTCCTCCGCCGTGCGAGCGGCTCACATGTGACGAGCCCTTTCTCCCTCCTCGCCCTCGACGACTCTCCGGTCGGCGCCGCGCTCGTCGCGCGTGCGCCGGCCGAGCCGTCGTCCGGGCCTGTCCCGCGCAGCCACGGCCGCAACACCGGGAGCACCGGCAGCGGGAGGATTCGAGGTCGGCGGTGGGGCCTCCCACCCTGGCCACGCGGCCCGGAATTGCCGCTCCGGTGGTCCGGGCGCACGCTGGAACGAGGAGGGGGTGGCGGACAGTGGGCGCCGGAAGAAGGGCGCGTGGTCATGCCCTCGCTCAAGCATCTCGTCCGGGAGACCGGTCGCGTCGTGTGGTCATGGCCACCGGCGGGAGCGCGTCGCGGGCGGCGCGTCGCACGGCTTCTCAGGGCCGCGCTCAGTGCCAGCGCGGCCTTCCTGCCGATCGCCGCCGCACTGATCGCGCTCGCCGTGACGGGCGTGGTCCACGACCTGTCCGGGAAATGGTCCCTGGCGGAGTGGGTCGTACTCGTCCTGGCCGTACTGCTCGTCATGCTGGCCGTCAGCAGACGGCCGTCACGCCCCGTGCGGATCCTGTCGTTCAAGAACCTGGTCGCCGGGGACGACGTCGGCGAGCTGGACAAGGTGGCGGCGGGCTTCGCCGAACTGCTGCACAGCGAGATCGAGCGGATCTCCGAGCTGGTCAGACAGGAACCGTTCATCACACCCGCCGATGTGCTCAACCCGGCCGGTGAGCGGGGCGAGATGGTGCTGCGGTCGTCGACGCGGGTGCCCTTCAAGTCCGGGGTCGCGGCGACCGGACTGCACGGGGACATCAAGGAGACGGAGATCGGCACGGTCGCCCTGGGCCCGCTCCAGCTTCAGGTCGGCACACTGCTCACGCTCGTGGAGCGCACCTTCGGCCGCACCCTCCAGGGCTCGCTGGTGGAGGCCGACGGGGTCCTGCGGGTCGTCGCCTCGCAGTCCGGGCACGGCGGCCGCACCTGGTCCGCGCAGACGGACATCGTCTCCGGCGACGTACGCCGGGCCAGTGCGTCGCTCGCCCGTGAACTGGCCCACCGCATCGAACTGGAGCGGCCGGGAGCCGGGGAGTCGGGGGCCGACGTCGACAGTTTCCAGCGTCTGGTGGACGGGCTGGAGAGTTATCAGCTGTTTCAGCGGGAGGGACTGCTGCATCATCTCGACGCGGCGGAGGAACACTTCCGCGCCGCCCTCTCGCACAGCCCCGGCTACGCGGCCGCCTACCACAACCTGGGCCTCGTCTACCGTGAACAGCGCCGGATCCGCACCGACATCGGGCTGCGGGCGTCCACGGTGGTGCGCAGCGCGGCCACGCTGATGTGGCAGAAGGCGGTCGCCCTCGACCCGGCCCTCGCTCCCGCCCGGATCCAACTGGCCCGGGCGGCCCTCGAACAGGCGGAGCATCCGGACGTCGACGGGGCCAAGCGCGCCGAACTCCTCGACCAGGCCGCCCAGTCGGCCCGCAGTGCTCTGCGGCAGTCCTGCGGCGGCCACCCCATGGACGGGGCGCTCGCCGCGTACTGGCTCGGCGTGACGCTGCTGCAGCAGGAGGCGGAGCCGGGCCGGACGGCGGACTCGGCGCGGACGGAGGAGCCGATGGGCATGCCGGAGCCGGGGCGCGAGGGCGGGCCGTCGCCGAGCGGGGAGGCGGGACGGACGGCCGCGCGGCCCCAGGCCGACAGCAGGGTTCTGGAAGCCCTCCGCCTCTTCCACCGCACCGAGCGGGACCTCGTCGACGAACGGGCCCGCCGACTGGTCCTGGACGGCGACGAGACGGCGGTGCGGCCGTTGACGGAGCGGATCGCCCATGTGGTCGCCATGCGGTCCGAATGCTGGTTCCGGCTGGCCCGTGACGCGGACGACCGGTCGGGACGCCGCGCCCGCGGGAGGGCGGACCGATGCCTGCGTACGGCCATCCGCTGGGCCCCCGACATGGCCGAACTGTACGCGCTGCGGGGCCGCATGCTGCAGAAACACAACCGCGAGGGCGCGCTCTTCGCCTGCCTGGAGGCCATCCAGCGGGACCCGCAGAACCATCACGTCGCCGTACGCGACGTCGGTCTGTTCGCGGTCGGCTCACCGGACGCCGGAGACACGCACGAGCTGGCCACCGCCCTGTTCACCGTCGCCGCGCACCAGCATCCCGACGACGCGGAGGCCTGGCTCCTGCTGGCCGTCAACCAGATGTTCTGGCGGGGCGACAGCACGGCCGCCCGGGCTCTCGCGGGCATGGCGCTGGCCCTTGAGCCCTGCCGGGAGGACGTGCGCCGGGTCGTGAACGCGTACTGGCCGTCGACCGGCGACTCCGGCGGCGCCGACCGCAAGCCGTTCGTCCTGCGCTGGGCGCGGGCCTGGGCCCACGCCCGGGAGGCGCAGCAGCACTTCGACGAGGCCGGCCTGCGGGAGGCGCTGTCGGAGATCGAGTCGCTGCGGGGCGCGCCGGGGTCGTCCGCGCCCGAAGTGTCCCTGGCCGCACGGGAGATCGGGCTGCTGCACTGCGCGCTCGCCGGTCTGATCCGGCCCTCGGACCGGCAGCGCCGGCACTGGGCGGCGGCGGTGGAGGAGCTGACCCGGGCGGTCCGGGAGGGGCTGCCCGCCGGGCTGGAGACCCCGCCGCAGTGGAACGTCGAGCTGGGCGACGCGCACGCGGCCCTCGGCGACTCCCTGGCCGACGCGGAGCACCGCGCTCCGGCCGGTCCGAGCTACCGGGACGCGGTCGGGCAGTACGACCTCGTTCTCGATCGGCAGCCGAAGACGGTCTGTCCCCGGTACCGTTCGGGCCGCCGCGGCCAGGAGAGGCTGACCGTGCTGTCCGCCGAGCCGCCGGACCTGCCCACCCGGGCCCGGGCCCTGGCGGGGCGCGCGGCGGTGTTCGTACGGCAGGGGCGGACGAGCGAGGCGGTGCGGGACTGCCGGGACGCGTTGAAGCTGGCGCCCCTGTACGCGTATCCCCGCTTCACCCTGGCACGGCTGTACCGCGACCACCGGGCGCAGTACGACCTCGCCGAGCAGACGCTGTTGCGGCTGATCGAGCTGCTCCCGGCCGGGGAGCAGCGGGATCAGGCGCGTCTGGAACTGGCCGTCACCCATCGGGAGCAGGCGGAGACCTCGCAGGACGACGAGCGCGTGGAGCTGCTGGAGCGGGCTCGGGAGGAGCTGGTGGACGCGACGCGGGAGGCCTCGCTGAGCGCGGACCTGGAGGCCCGGATGCACGAGGAGCTGGCCAACGTCCTGGATCTGCTGGGCCGTTCGGACGACGCGATCGTCGCCCTGCGCTCGATCGGCGGCTCGGTCAGGCAGCCGGGCGCCGGTCGGCACCATGAGTGGATCGCCCATCTGATCGCCGGTCGTGAGCAGCCGTGGGAGGTGGAGCAGGAGCTTCTGGAGGCCCAGGACGCCTGCGCGGCCCGGCTGACCGCGTACCGCGGCACGGACGAGGAGGCTCCGCTGCGGGCCGCGCTGGTCATCCTGACGGCGCGGCTCGCCATGTTCTACGCGGAGCAGGGCATCCGGCTCGACGAGGCGCGTCTGCTGGCGGAGGGTGCGCTGAAGAGTGCGCGCCGCGTGCTGGAGCCGAGCCGGATGGCCGTGTGCGAGGACGCCTGCGGCTGGGTCGCCTTCCGGCAGGGACGCCTCGACGAGGCCGTCGACCTTCTGGAGGACGCCGTCGAACACTCCGGTGGCCACGCCCAGCAGTGGGCCCACCTCGCCCAGGCCCTGGAGGCCCGCGACGATCCCGAGGGCACCGAACACGCCCGCGACATCTGGCAGCAGATCGCCGAGCAGTTCCCCCACAGCGAGACGGCCGAACAGGCCCACCGCCACCTGGACCTGCTCGCCCAGGGCTGAGCGGCCTCGCCTCGTAGGAGGTGTCAGGGTTCCGAGGTCTCGGATTCGAGTGCGGCCCGGGTCGTCTCGCCGTACACCCCCGACTCGTCCTCCAGGAGGACGCGGGTCAGCTGGTAGCCGCGGACCGCACTCTGGACCTCGCGGTCGTAGTCGCCGTCCGCCTCGCCGTCGTAGAGGCCGAGCTGCCCCAGGCGGAGCTGGAGTTCGGTGACCTCCGCTCCCCGGTCGCCGAGGCCGAGGACGGGCGGCTTTCCGGCGGACGCGGTGGGTGCGGGGACGCCGGAGGCGGTGACGTCGCTGTCGGACGGGGTTCTGCTGGGGGTGCCGGAGCCGGTGGGGGTGGCCGGACTCTCGGTCGGGGTGGCTTCCGGCGAGGGGGACGAGCTCGCGGACGGGGACGCCGAGGACGAGGACACCGTGGGGGACGGGGGTGCCGAGGACGAGGGCTCCGCGCCGACCGCCGCCTCCGGGAGGTCGGCCCTGATGTCGCCGGGGCCCGAGCCGTCGCGGGAGGGAGCCTCGTAGGAGAAGAGGCCGCCGATGGTTCCCGCCGTCACGAGGACGGCGGCCGCCGCGGCGCCCACCCCGGCGGCCAGCAGCACGCGGCGCCGCCTCCGGTTGCCCCGGGCGGGGTCGACCGGAGGCTCCCCTTCTGAGGCCGGCGCGTGGTGGGGCTGGGTGGGGGTGATCGGCGCGTGGGGCGGCTCGGTGGGGGTGGTCGACGCCGGCGTGTCGCCGGCCGCCGGGGCGCCCGGCCGCGGTTCGTCCTCGCCGACCTTCACGAACGGTCGTATGCGGACCGGGTCGAAGTCCTCCGCGGCCTCCGCCTGTGCGTTACGGATGTCGCGGTGGGCGTCCGACGCCAGCCGGCCGCAGGAGCAGGCCGGGGTGCCGTCCGTCGCGCGGGGCGTACCGCACTGCGGGCAGGCACGGGCTGTCGGTTCACTCACGCGTGGTCCTCTTCGAGCGGCTTCCAGAGTTTAAACAGATCTTCTGCACAGAATCCCCAAGACTTGCTTGAATCTCAAACCATTCCCCGGCCAAGTTCCGTTCCGCGGACGCAAGTTCACGCAGGTCTTCATGTGACAGGGCTGGTGCGCGACCCGGTGCTCGGTGTGTCATGCCTCTGACATCAACCCGGCGTGCCGGAGCGGAAGGAACCCCGTGAGTCTGTCCCGTCCCCAACCCCGTCCTCGTTCGCGCCCCCGCGCGCACGCCCGCGCCCTGTGCGCGGCCGCCGCACTCGCCCTGGGCGTGCCCATGGCGTTCCCGGGTCCCGCCGCAGCCGCGGTGCCCGCGTACTCGGTCTATCTGCAGAACTCCGTCACCGGTCTCAACGCGGCGGACAGCGGCGGTACGGTCGTCGCGCACAACCCCAGGGGCAACGAGGACCACCAGCAGTGGACACCGGTCGCCGTCGGCGGCGGCCACCAGTTGCGCAACGCCGACGAGTCGGGGATCTGCCTCGGCCGCGACGGCACCTCGGCGGTGACGGCGGCCTGTGGCGCGGACGGCACCACCTGGACGGTCGCCGAGGCCGCGAGCGGCACGTACACGATCGGTGTGCCCGGCACCTCGCAGTACCTGACGGGCGTGTCCTCGGACTCCTCCCTGGTGCGGATCGGGTCGAACGGGGACCAGGCCCGCTGGTACCTCACGCCGGTCGCCCCCGCCACGTCGGCCATGCCGTCCCCCGACACCCGGACCCTCGACCAGGTCACGTTCCTCACCTCCCACAACGCCTTCGCCAACGGTGCGGACGGCGACTTCGCCTCGTTCCCGGTCAGCCTCTTCCCCAACCAGTCGCGCGGCGTGAGCCGCCAACTCACGGACGGCGTAAGGGGGTTCATGCTGGACGCGTACACCGTGTCGGGGCGGGCCGTGCTCTGTCACAACAGCTGTGACGGCGTCGGCAGTCCGGTTCCGCTCGCCACCGACCTCCAGCGCATGGTCGACTTCCTCAAGGCCAACCCGGGCCAGTTCGCCACCGTCTTCCTGGAGGACTACACATCCTCCGACGTGTTGAAGGCGTCGCTGGCCTCCGTCAGCGGTCTGTCCGACGTGCTGTACCGGCCCGACCAGGAGGGCGTGACGACCAGCGGCTGGCCGACCATGGCGGACCTCGCCGCCCGGGGCAAGCAACTGCTGGTCTTCAGCGACCGCACGCGCGCGAGCGACGTCTCCGCCGGTTACGCCACCCGCGACACCTTCGGGGTGATGTACCAGCGGGAGTGGACCGTGGAGAACTACTGGTCCATGGGCGGCGGGCTCGGCGGCTCCGACTGGTCCTGCTACAGCCGCTGGGGCACGAGCAGGCCCCTCACCACGGACTCGGCCGTCTTCCACCCACTGTTCGTCATGAACCACTTCCGCGACTACACCGTCAGCGGCACGGCCGAGACGGACAACGCCAAGCTGGGCAACCGCGCGCAGAACTTCTGCACCCCGGCCGCGCGCAAGAAGCCCAACTACCTCGCCGTCGACCGCTACGAGCTGGGCTCGCCGTCACCGCTCACGACGGTCGGGAACCTCAACACGTACGTCCTCGCGGCGGGCCGGTAGCCATCGTCCCGGCAGTCGGCGGTGCACCTGCGGACGGTCCTGAGCCGACCGTCGCCGGGACAGGTTCCGGACCGTCCTGCGGGGCATCGTGCGGATGCCCCGCAGGACGGGCAGATGGCTCCGGGACAGCTTCGCCCGCTCCCCGCCGCCCGCGATCAGGGCGTTGACGGACGCCATCGGGTCACCGCCGGCCGACCGCGCCACCAGCGCGCCGACCACGAGCGGAACGAGCACCACCGCGAGGGCCGAACCGGTGGCGGCGGCCGTCGCGGTGACGTTGCGGAGGGGGCGCGGGCGCGAGGGGGGCGTGTCCATGCAGACAGTGCACCAGCGGCCGCTGGTCCGGGACATCGGACCTCGTACTCAGTCGCCCCGGCCGACGTACTCAGGACCGCGTGTCCTCGGGCCCGCGTGTCCTCGGGCGTACTCCGGGCCCGCGCGTCCTCAGGCCGCCGCCACGGCCCCCTTCTCCTGCGGCTCTCGGTGGATCGGCGTCTGCGACCCGGTCAGCGGGACGCCCGTGCCGCCGCGCCGGGCCGCGACGATCTCCGCCGCGATGGACAGGGCCGTCTCCTCGGGCGTACGGGCCCCGAGGTCGAGCCCGATCGGGGACCTGAGCCGGGCCAGCTCCCGTTCGGTGAGGCCGGCTTCCCGCAGGCGGTGTTCACGGTCGGCGTGGGTGCGGCGGGAGCCCATCGCCCCCACGAACGCGACCGGCATCCGCAGGGCCACGGTCAGCAGCGGGATGTCGAACTTGGCGTCGTGGGTGAGCACGCACAGGACCGTGCGCCGGTCGGTCGCGGTGCGCCGCAGATAGCGGTGCGGCCAGTCCACCACGATGTCGTCGGCCTCGGGAAAACGGGCCCGCGTGGCGAAGACGGGGCGGGCGTCGCACACCGTGACGTGGTGGCCGAGGAACTTGCCCGCGCGCACCAGCGCCGCCGCGAAGTCGATCGCCCCGAACACGATCATGCGGGGTGGCGGCACCCGCGTCTCCACGAGGAGGGTGAGGCCGCCGGGGCAGTGCGATCCGTCCGCCGACAGCTCGACGGTGCCCGAGCGTCCGCCGTCCAGCATGGCCCGTGCCTCGGCGGCGGCCGTCCGGTCCAGGTCGGGGTGCCCGCCGAGACCGCCTTCGTGGCCGGACTCGGCCGTCCCGTCGTACGTCCGGTCGCCGGCCCCGTCGGCCCGTACGAGCAGGGCCTGTCCGAGGAGTTCGGCCGGTCCCCGGACGACGCGGGCGAGAGCCGTCCGCTCGCCCCGGGCGGCGGCCGAGAGGGCGGCGCGCAGCACGGCTAGGGCCGGCGACCCGGCGGTGACGGGGGTGACCAGGATGTCGATGACGCCGCCGCAGGTCAGGCCGACGGCGAACGCGTCCTCGTCGCTGTAGCCGAAGCGCCGCAGGACGGTCTCGCCGTCCGCCAGGGCCTGTCGGCACAGCTCGTACACCTCGCCCTCGACACAGCCGCCGGAGACCGAGCCCACGGCCGTGCCCCGGCTGTCGACGGCGAGGGCCGCGCCGGGGTCGCGCGGGGCGCTGCCGCTCACCGCCACGACGGTGGCGACGGCGAAGTCGCGGCCCTCCTCGGCCCACGCGCTCAGCTCGGTGGCCGCGTCAAGCATCCCGGCCCGCCGTCAGGACGCGATCGGGCCGGATGGGCAGATGGCGGTGACGTACGCCCGTGGCGTGCCGGACGGCGTTGGCGACGGCGGCGGCCGCGCCCACGATGCCGATCTCGCCGATGCCCTTGATGCCCACGGGGTCGTCGGGGTCGAGGTCCTCCACCCAGTCGGCCTCGACGGCGGGTACGTCGGCGTGCGCGGCCACGTGGTATCCGGCGAGGTCGGCGCCGTAGTGGCCGCCGGACGCCCGGTCGCGTAGCGCCTCCTCGTGCAGGGCCATGGAGATGCCCCAGATCATGCCGCCGACGAGCTGGCCGCGGGCGGTGAGCGGGTTGACGATCCTTCCGGCCGCGAAGATGCCGAGCATGCGGCGCACGCGGACCTCGCCGGTGGCGGGGTCCACGGCCACCTCGGCGAACTGGGCGCCGTAGGAGTGGCGTTCCTTCCGGGCGAGGGCGCCGATGGCGGCGGTGGTGTCGGAGCGGACGGTGATGCCCTCCGGCGGGATGTCGGCGCCGAGGGCGAGGCGTTCCCTGACGTCACGGGCCGCGAGGGTGACGGCCCAGGCCCAGGAACGGGTTCCCATGGAGCCGCCGGCGATCATGGCGGGTCCGAAGTCGCTGTCGCCGATCCGCACCCGGACCTGCTCCGGCGCGACCTCCAGCGCGTCGGCGGCGACCAGGGTGAGCGCGGTGCGGGCGCCGGTCCCGATGTCCGCCGCGTTGACCCGCACGGTGAAGGTGCCGTCGGCCTCGGCGGTCACGGCCGCCGTGGACGGTGCGGCACCCGCGCCGAAGGAGGCCGCCGCCGTGCCGGTGCCGAGCAGCCAGCGGCCCTCGCGGCGCACGCCCGGGCGTGGGTCGCGGTCGGCCCAGCCGAACCGGCGGGCTCCTTCGCTGAAGCAGGCGTGCAGGTTGCGGCCGGCGAACGGCAGCCCGGAGACGGGGCCGCGCTCGGGTTCGTTGCGGATCCGCAGCTCGATCGGGTCGATGCCCAGCTTCTCGGCGAGTTCGTCCATCGCCGACTCCAGCGCGAACGAGCCCGGTGCCTCGCCGGGCGCGCGCATCCAGGTGGGGGTCGGCACGTCGAGCCGTACCACCTTGCTGGCCGTGTGGTGGGCCTCGGCGGCGTACATGACGCGGGCCGGTCCGGCGGCCGGCTCGATGAACTCGTGCACGGTCGAGGTGAGGCTCTGCGAGCGGTGCTCCAGGGCGCGCAGCCGTCCGTCGGCGTCGGCGCCGAGCCGGACCCGCTGGGCGGTCGGGCTGCGGTAGCCGGCCAGGGAGAACATCTGACGCCGGGTCATGACCACCCGGACCGGGCGCTGCAGGACGGTCGCGGCCATGACGGCGGCGACCTGGTGCGCGCGGACGCCCTTGCTGCCGAAGCCGCCGCCGACGTGCTCGGAGCGCACCCGTACCGAGGCGGGGTCGAGGGAGAACAGGTTGGCGAGTTCGCCCGCGACCCACATGGTGCCCTGGTTGGAGTCGAGGACGTCGAGCCGGCCGCCGTCCCAGCGGGCCGTCACCGCGTGCGGCTCCATCGGGTTGTGGTGTTCCTCGGGGGTCGTGTACTCGGCGTCCACGACCACGGCGGAGGCGGCGAGTTCGCCCTCCAGGTCACCCTTCTCGATCACCGCGGGGCCGAAGGCGTCCAGCGCGTAGGCGTCCGGGTGGTCGGCGGCGAACGCGATGTCGTGCGTCTGCTGTTCATAGTGCACGACCAGCGCCTCGGCGGCCTCCCTGGCCTGCTCGGAGGTCTCGGCGACGACGAGCGCCACCGGCCAGCCCCGGTGCGGCACCCGGTCGTGCTGGAAGACGGCGGTGGTCGGGTCGGGCTTCGACCCCATGAGACCCGTGTAGTCGGTGTCGAGGCGCGGGGCGTTCTCGTGCGTCAGGACGGCGAGCACGCCCGGCATGCCGAGCACGTCGGCGGTCTCGATCGAGCGGATCCGGCCGCGGGCCACCGTGGACAGCGCGAGCCAGCCGTGGACGAGCCCGGTGAAGGGGATCTCCCCGGCGTAGCGGGCGGCGCCGGTGACCTTGTCGCGGCCTTCGACGCGGGTGTGCGCGGTACCGACGGCGCCCTGGCGTGCGGTCGGGGCGGTGGTCATCGGGAGGCCTCCTCGGTGAGTTCGGACAGGACGGCCACGACGAGGTTGCGCATGAGCGTCACCTTGTACCCGTTGTGCGGCAGCGGTGCGGCGGCGGCCAGTTCGGCGTCGGCGGCGGCCGCGAAGGACTCGGCGGTGGCCGGGGCCCCGGTCAGCACACGCTCGGCCGTGCGGGCCCGCCACGGCCGGGACGCGACCGCCCCGAGGGCCAGCCGTACCTCGTGCACGACGCCGTCGCGGACCTCGACCGCGGCGGCGATCGAGCCGATGGCGAAGGCGTACGAGGCGCGTTCGCGGACCTTGCGGTAGCGGGAGTGCGCGGCGACGGGGGCGGGTGGCAGGACGACGCCGGTGATCAGGGCTCCCGGCGGCAGGGCCGTCTCGACGTGCGGAGTGTCGCCCACCGGGAGGTAGAAGTCGGCGAGCGGCGACTCGCCGCGCCCGTCGGCCGTCTCGTACGTCACCACGGCGTCGAAGGCGGCCAGGGCCACACCCATGTCGGACGGGTGGGTGGCCACGCAGTGCCCGGAGGCGCCGAGGATCGCGTGGTTGTGGTGCTCGCCCTCGATCGCGGGGCAGCCGCTGCCGGGCAGGCGCTTGTTGCAGGGCTGGGTCACGTCGGCGAAGTACCCGCAGCGGGTGCGCTGCAGGAGGTTGCCGCCGACGGTGGCCATGTTGCGCAGCTGCCCGGACGCGCCGGCCAGCACCGCCTGGGCCAACGCCGGGTAGCGGCGGCGGACTTCGGGGTGCGCGGCGAGGTCGCTGTTGGTGACGGTCGCGCCGACGCGCAGTCCGCCGTCCTCGGTGGACTCGATCCTGTCGAGGGGGAGTTCGCGGACGTCGACGAGCCGGGCGGGCCGCTCGACGCCGGTCTTCATCAGGTCGACGAGGTTGGTGCCGCCGCCGAGGAAGCGGGCCTCGGGGTCGGCGCCGAGCAGGGCGACCGCGCCGGAGACGTCGTACGCCCGCTGGTAGTCGAACTCCTTCACGCCACGGTCTCCTTGGTGTTCGCGGTGCTGTCGGCGGCGGCGCGGGCGACGGCCTCGACGATCGACACGTAGGCGCCGCAGCGGCACAGGTTGCCGCTCATCCGCTCGCGGATCTCCGCGGGCGTCAGCGGTGGCGGTCCGGCCTCCGGGCGTACGTCGTCGGTGGCGGCGCTGGGCCAGCCCGCCGCGTGTTCCTCGATGACCGCGATGGCCGAGCAGATCTGGCCCGGGGTGCAGTAGCCGCACTGGAAGCCGTCGAGATCGAGGAAGGCCTGCTGCACGGGGGGCAGTTCGTCCCCGTCGGCGACGCCCTCGATGGTGGTGATCTCGCGGCCCTCGGCCGCGACCGCCAGCTGAAGGCAGGAGACGCTCCGGCGTCCGTCGACGAGGAGGGTGCAGGCACCGCACTGTCCCTGGTCGCAGCCCTTCTTCGTGCCGGTCATGTCGAGGCGCTCGCGCAGGGCGTCGAGCAGGGTGGTGCGGTGGTCCACGGAGAGCGTGTGCTTCTCGCCGTTGATGTTCAGGGTGATGGCGCTGTACGTCGAGGAGGTGGCTGGGGACATGATCAGCCTTCTTTCGCGTATCCGGAGCATGTCGGAGGGACTCGCTCCGGCAGGCGGTCGAGTCATGGATAGGGACAGCGGGGGTGCCCACGCCGGCCTTGCCGACGCTACGATGACACAAACGGACAGCTGTCCTCTCCGGAAAAACCTAATGGACAGCTGTCCGCTTAACAAGAACGGGTTTCGGCCAGGACCCGGAAGGAGGTGCTGTGGAGCGGAAGAAGGATGCTCCTCTGCGCTCGGACGCCCAGCGCAACCGTGAGCGCATCCTGGCGGTCGCCCTGACCGAACTGACGCGCAGCGCGGACGCGCCGTTGAGCGGGATAGCCAAAAAGGCGTGCGTCGGACAGGGCACGTTCTACCGGCACTTCCCCACCCGCGAGGCCCTGGTCCTGGAGATCTACCGGCACGAGATGCGGCAGGTCGCCGACTCCGCCGTCGAACTGCTCGCCACGCGCGCGCCGGACCGGGCGCTGCGCGAGTGGATGGACCGGTTCGCCCGGTTCGCCATGACCAAGGCCGGCCTCGCGGACGCGATCCGCCAGGCCACCAGCCGCCGCGACGGCCCCGACCGGCCGACCCACACGCCCGTGAGCGAAGCCGCCGAACTCCTGCTCCGCGCGGGCGAGAAGGCCGGTACCGTCCGCCCCGGAGTCACCGCGGACGACTTCTTCCTCGCGATCGCCGGCCTCTGGCAGCTCGACCCCCAGACCGACTGGCAGCCACGCGCCACCCGCCTCCTCGACCTGGTCATGGACGGGCTGCGCACGGGAGCCGCGAGCCCGGGGCGTTGAGCGCGGCCCGGTTCACCCGGCCGACGCACGCGACGGTGACGCCGACGGACCTCCGCCGGGGTGGCGGCTCTCGGGTGGGCGAGGTGGGGGGCGGGGATGAGCCGTCCGCTGCGCCGGCTACGGCTCCGGGTGACAGCGCATGTGCTCGCGAAAGGACCGGGCACGGCGCTCCGGGCGCCGGCGCACGTGCTCGCGAAGGACCGGGCACCGCCGAGCGGCGCGCTCCGTCGGAGCGGCGCCGCACCGCTCGCGGAACACAGGAACAGGACTCCGCAGCCCCGGCGCCGGCCACCCTGGCTGCGGACGGCAACGGCGACGGCGACGGGCGGCCATGCCGGGGGCGCTCGCGAGGGACGGGGGCGCCGAAGCACCGTGCTCCGTCGCAGCCGCGCCGCTCGCGGGCCGCAGCAACACGGACGCCGCAACCCGGCCGCCGGCCACCCCGCCCGCGACGGCGACGGCGACGGCGACGGCTACGGCTACGGCTACGGCTACGGCTACGGCTACGGCTACGGCTACGGCTACGGCTACGGCTACGGCGACGGACAGCCACTTCGGCGCTCACGGACCGCAGCAACACGGACGCCGGAATACGGCCGTTCACCGCCGAGCCCTCAGCAAGCGAGACCGCGTGGGCGCGCACGAACGAACCCAGCCGCCCAGAGCCGGAATCCCTCAGAACCGCGCCCCCACGTCCGCGCCACCCGCCGGTCGCAGGAACGGTGACGTCGGGATCGAGCCGTCCGCCGCCCTGGTGCCGGTGATCGTCGTCGCGTCCGTGCTCGTGAAGGACCAGGTGCCGCCGAGGTTCCAGGAGTTGCCGCTGCCGCCGGAGTTCGAGCCCAGCGAGACGTTCGTGCCGTTGGCGACCGCGAGGTTCCTGGTCAGTGTGCCGTCGGCGTCGGCGAAGTCGAACCCGGTGCCCTTGTTGCGCCACGCCGTGCAGCGCTCGGCCAGCAGCGCGCCGGGGTTGGCGTTGTCGATGAACCCGCCCGCGGAGTTGTCCCACGCCGCGCTGTTGCGCACGACGTGCCCCGCGGGCAGGTCCTCGTCACCACCGCCGCCGAGCTTGAAGCCGTTTCCGTCACCGGTGTAGTCCGGCAGGCTCCAGCGGTTGTAGCCGTTGCCGTGGGCGACGCTTCCCTCGACCGTCACCGGCGAGAGGAACTCCCAGAAGTCCAGCCCGTCGTCGGCGTTGTTCCACAGCCGGGCCCCGCGCACGGCGTTGCCCGTCCCGGAACCCTCCTTGATCGCCAGGCCGTCGGCGCTCTCACCGTTCTTGCGCGGATCCCGGTTGCCGTAACTGTCCAGGTTGATGATCTGGTTGGCACTCGACGCACCCTGGAGGTGCAGGCCGGACTCGTAGTTGTTGCGCGTGACCAGCCGCTCGAAGACGTTGCCACTGGTGTCCACGCCGAAGATCCCGTACGGCCCGTTGGCGATCTCCAGTCCGCTCAGCCGCCAGTACTCCCCCTCGATGTGGATCGCGCCCCGCTGGGCCCGGGGGATGCTGGAGCCGACCGCGCCGGGGGTGTACGGCATCCCCTCGCCGTCGATGACGACCCGCTCGCCGTTGTAGTTGCCGAGCCGGATGGGCTGGCTCGCCGTACCGCTCTTGAGCAACTGGATGCTCGTCGTCGGCGCATAGGTCCCGCCCCGGATCAGGATCGAGTCGCCCGCCTGCGCCAGGTCCACCGCCCGCTGGATGGTCCGCAACGGGGCCGCCAGGGTGCCGGCGTTGCCGTCGTTGCCGTTGGTCGCCACGTAGATGTTGCCGACGGCGTGCGCGGCCGGGGCGGACAGGGCGAGCAGGCCGCCGGCCAGGACGCTCAACAGGCTTACGCACGCGGTGAATCGCTGTGGACGCATGGTTCGTCTCCCGGGCAACCGAAGGGGAAAGCGCTTTCCGAGCCCGGACGCTAGGGCCGTTGTCCCGAGCACGTCAATAACCATGCACATGATCGACGTTCTCATTCTTGAACAGAGCGAGGGTCGGAACGCGGCATCACGATCGACGCGAACCACGGCGGAAGATGTGCACGCAGCCGTCTTGACGTGTAAATGACAACGATGGCATGTTCACCTGGGAGCGCTCCCATCTCACGTCAGGGAAGGGACCATCCATGCGCAGTACCCCACACTCCCCCTTACGGCACGTGCCGCTTCTCGGCCTGTTGGCCGCCCTGCTCGCCTCCCTCGCACTGACCCTCGCACCGCCCGCCGCGGCCGGACCGGCGACCGCCGACATCACGGCGGCCCCGGTACGCGTCATGCCGCTCGGCGACTCGATCACGGGTTCGCCCGGCTGCTGGCGGGCGGTGCTGTGGAACCGTCTGCGGAACGCCGGCTACACCGACCTCGACTTCGTCGGCACGCTCGGCACGCAGGGCTGCGGGCAGGAGCACGACGGCGACAACGAGGGCCACGGCGGCGAGCTGGTGACCAACGTCGCCGACCAGAACCTGCTGCCCGCCCGGCTGTCGGCGACGCGCCCGGACATCGTTGTCATGCACTTCGGCACGAACGACGTGTGGAGCAGCATCGCCCCGGACCGCATCCTCGCCGCGTACACCAAGCTCGTCGGCCAGATGCGGGCCTCCAACCCGCACATGCGGATCCTCGTCGCGCAGCTCATCCCCATGAATCCCGGCAGCTGCCCGGGCTGCGCGCAGCGTGTCGTGGACTTCGACGCGCTGATCCCCGCCTGGGCCCGGGCGACGAGCACCGTCGACTCACCCGTGACCGTGGTCGACCAGTGGACCGGGTTCAGCACGGCCACCGACACCTACGACGGCGTGCACCCGAACTCCGCCGGCGACGACAAGATCGCCGCCCGCTGGTATCCGGCGCTGAGCGCGGTACTGGACGCGGGTGTGCCGGGTGATCCGGGCGATCCCGGTGATCCCGGCGATCCGGGTGGCGGCCGGCCCACGTGCGGCGCGGTCTTCCGGGCCACCAACGTCTGGCAGGGCGGCTATCAGGGCGAGGTGACGGTGGCGAACACGTCCACGTCCGCCGTCGCGGGCTGGACCGTGACGGTCGTACCAGCCGGCGGCGCCCGTCTCACCCAGGTCTGGAACGGGACCTCTGCCACGGCGGCCGACGGCACGGTCACGGTCACCAACGCCTCGTGGAACGGCACGCTCGCGCCGGGCACGAGCGCCACGTTCGGGTTCGTCGCCACGACGCCCACGACGGCCGGGACGCCGTCGGCGACGGTCGGCTGCACGGCACGGGCGACGGCCACCTCGTAACCATCGGCCGACCAGCGACAGCCACCGACGGATCACCGGGCCGACCGCCGCGGACCACCGGCCGACCACTGACCCACGACCGGCATCGGCATCGGCACCGGCCGACCCCCGAGGCGCTCTCCCCTCCCCCACCTCCCCCACTTCCTCCACCCCCTCCCTGGAGCCGCCATGAGATCCCGTAGGCGCACGACCGCCCCCGCCCGCGTCCCCCGTGCGGCCACCCTCGCCGCCGCCCTCCTCGGCCTGTTGCTCCCCCTATTGGTCCTCGGCACGCCGGCGCACGCGACGCCGTCCGGATTCCGTATCGAGAACGGCCGGCTGCTGGAGCGCTCCGGCAACGACTTCGTGATGCGCGGCGTGAACCACGCCCACACCTGGTACGCCGACCGGATCGGCTCGCTCGCCCACATCAAGGCCAAGGGCGCCAACACCGTCCGCGTGGTCTTCTCCAGCGGGGACCGGTGGACCCGCAACGACACGGCCGACGTGGCGAACGTCGTGACGCAGTGCAAGCGGAACCGGCTCATCTGCGTCCTGGAGGTGCACGACACCACGGGCTACGGCGAGCAGAGCGGGGCGGTCACGCTCTCCCGGGCCGCCGACTACTGGATCGAGGTGCAGAGCGCGCTGACGGGCCAGGAGGACCACGTCATCGTCAACATCGGCAACGAGCCGTACGGCAACAACGACTACGCGGGCTGGACGGCGGACACCAAGGCCGCGATCCAGAAGCTGCGCGCCGCCGGGTTCGACCACACGATCATGGTCGACGCCCCCAACTGGGGCCAGGACTGGGCGTTCACGATGCGCGACAACGCGGCCTCCGTCTTCGCCGCCGACCCGGACGCCAACACGATCTTCTCCATCCACATGTACGGCGTCTTCGACACGGCGGCGGAGGTGAACGACTACCTCAACCGGTTCGTGCAGGCCAAGCTGCCCATCGTGATCGGCGAGTTCGGGCACGACCACTCGGACGGCAACCCCGACGAGGACGCCATCCTCGCCACCGCCCAGCGCCTCGGCCTCGGTTACCTCGGCTGGTCCTGGAGCGGCAACGGCGGCGGTGTCGAGTACCTGGACATGGTCACCGGCTTCGACCCGAACCGGCTGACCGGCTGGGGGCAGCGCCTCTTCAACGGCGCGAACGGTATCGCCGCCACGTCCGAGGAGGCCGCGATCTACGCCTCCTCCGGCGGCGACACCACTCCCCCGACGGTCCCGGGCACCCCGACCGCCTCCGCGGTGACCTCCTCGTCCGCCACCCTGACCTGGTCCGCCGCCACCGACGCGAGCGGCGTCACCGGCTACGACGTGGTCCGGGTCAACGGCACCGCCGAGACCGCGGCGACCACCACGACCGGCACCTCCGCCACGCTCACCGGGCTGACCCCCGCCACGTCCCACACCTTCGCCGTGTACGCGCGCGACGCGGCCGGCAACCGCTCGGCACGCTCGGGAACGGTGAACGTCACGACCGCCTCCGGCGGTTCCACGGCGGCCTGTGCCGTCGGCTACCGGGTGACCGGCGAGTGGTCCGGCGGGTTCCAGGGCGAGATCGTCATCCGCAACACCGGCGCCTCGGCCGTCAACGGCTGGACCCTGCGCTGGACCTTCCCCGACAGCCAGCGCGTCCTGAGCCTGTGGGGCGGTACGGCGGCCCAGTCCGGCGCGACCGTCACCGTCACCGCCGCCTCGTACACCGCGAACATCCCGGCCGCGGGATCGGCCACCCTCGGCTTCACGGCGAGCCGTGGCAGCACCAACCCGGCGCCCACCGCGTTCACGCTCAACGGGGCTGCCTGCTCGACGACTTGACCCCGGTGACCACTGCCCCGCCGGGCCCGGCCGCTCAGCCCGGGCCCGGCCCAACCCCGCCCTTCAGCCGCTCCAGGTCGGAGGGCCGGACCTGGATGGCCAGGACGGCGATCAGGGCGGCGACGACGGTGAAGATCGCGGCCATGACGAAGGCGGCCGAGACGCCCGCGGTGAGCACCTCGTCGGACCAGGGCGGCGGGAGCTGCCCGGTCTGTTCGAACCGCAGGCGCTCGGCCGGGGTCGCCTGCGACAGGAAGTCCGGGATCTGCTCGGCCGCCTCGTTGGTGCTGGCCGTGCCGTACATCGTGACGAGGATGGACAGGCCGAGCGAACCCCCCACCTGCTGGGTGGCGTTGAGGAGTCCGGAGGCCGCGCCGGTCTCGGCGTTCGGTACGTCGGAGAGCGCCATCAGGGTCAGCGAGACGAACTCCATGCCCATGCCGAGGCTGAAGACGAGCATCGGGCCGAGGACGCTGCCGGCGTAGGTGGAGTGGACATCGGTCAGGGTCAGCCAGCCGAGGCCGGCCGCCGCGAGGATCGCGCCCCCCACCATGAACGGTTTGGGTCCGTACACGGGCAGGAACCGCGAGGCCAGCCCGGCGCCGACCGCGATGACGGCGCTGACCGGCAGGAACGCGAGCCCGGTGGCCAACGGGCTGAAGCCCAGCACGTTCTGGGTGAACAGCGTGAGGAAGAAGAACATGCCGAAGATCGCGGCCGCCAGGCACAGCATGATGCCGTACGTTCCCGCGCGGTTACGGTCGGCGAACATGTGCAGAGGCGTGATCGGCTGCCGGGAGCGTTTCTCCACCAGCACGAACGCCACCAGGAGCACGACGGCCCCGGCGAACGAGGCCAGCGTGAGCGGGTCCCGCCAGCCCTCCTGCGCCGCCCGGATGAAGCCGTACACCAGGCACACCATGCCCAGGGTGGAGGTCAGGGCGCCGGTGATGTCGAAGTGCCCGGGGGTGCGCTCGGACTCCTTGATCCAGCGCGGTGTCGCCAGCACGATCAGCAGTCCGATGGGCACGTTGACGAACAGCACCCACCGCCAGTTCAGCCACTCCACGAGGACGCCGCCGGCGAGCAGCCCGATCGCGCCGCCGCCCGCCGAGACCGCCGCGAACACCCCGAACGCCCGGTTGCGTTCCGGTCCTTCACGGAAGGTCGTACTGATCAGGGCGAGGGAGGTCGGGGACGCGATGGCGCCGCCGACACCCTGGAGGGCGCGGGCGGCGAGGAGTTGGACCTCGTTCTGGGCGAGGCCGCCGAGGAGCGAGGCCAGCACGAACAGCAGCACGCCGAAGATGAAGACCCGGCGCCGGCCGAGGATGTCACCGGCCCGGCCGCCGAGCAGCAACAGTCCGCCGAAGGTCAGCGTGTACGCGTTGACCACCCAGGCGAGGCTCGTCGTCGAGAAGTCCAGCGAACGCTGGATGTCCGGCAGGGCGATGTTCACGATGGTGATGTCCAGCACCACCATCAGCTGACACGAGGCGATGACGAACAGTGCCATCGCACTCCCGCCACCACCCGATTCCCGGGTGGTGGTGCGAGCTGGGGAAGTCGGCTGAGGATTGCTCATGGCATTTCGCAAAGGCAGGGTCCGGTGAACGGTTCCGTCCACCGCCGCGTTCACTGTTCGACCGTACGCCGGTGCCCCGGGGGTCACCACTCGGGCGTCGGCGGCTGCTCGCGCGCGGCGGACCCGGAAAAACAGGTGCGGAATCGGGCGGGGTGGCGTTACGGTCCCCGCGATGACTACTCACTCCATCGACAGAATGGGGGTCCCGTCCGAGCAAGGTGAGTGCTGATGCTCACTGATGCTTCGCACGGGGATTCCCGCCTTTCCTTCTGGTTGCGCGTGCGCGAGTTCGCCGTGCCACCCTCCATGGTCGAGACCGCGACCGCCCGCCGTGCCGTCGGCGACTGGGCCGGCGCGTGCGCCGCCGCGGGCGTCGACGTCGACCTCGACCTGCGTGCCCTGGCGCGCGACCAGGGCCGGGAGTTGGCGTCCCGAGTCCGGGCCGATCTCCGGCACCTGGCACCGGACCTGCTGCGCTGGCACATGCCGAGGATCGCTCCCGACGGGCTGCTGCGACCGGGCCTGACCCTGACACTGGCCCGGTACCGGGTGGCCGGGCGTGACGGCCCGTCCTCCGTACACCTCGTGGTCCGGACCCCGCCCGCCTGGGCGGACGCCGGGCAGCGGATCAGTCTCGCGGTGTGGGACGGGTCCCGCTCCGACCTCGGTGCCCGCGTTCATCCGCATCCGCGACCCGGTCGCCGGTACCGGCTCGATCTGCACCGCCACCTGTGGGACGCGCGCAGGGTGGCCGAGCTGCGCGGTCGTTCCGGAGCGGACCGGCCGCCGGGGCCGCGCCCGCCGGGGCCGGATGTGGGGGGAACACCGGCCGCGGAACTCGGCTGCGCCGTCGAACGGTGGGCGGACGAGGCGGCGATCGTGCTGCGCGCCGAGGGGCGGTCCGCGGGGACCGTTCTCGTACGGTGCGGCGCCCGGGGCCGACTGCTCCTGGACCTTGCCCTGGGCCCGGACCCTGACCGGGACCTTGCCCCGGGCCGGGGCACGGGAGCGGGTGAGGGGCCGGACGTCGACGTCCGCGCGGGTCTCGGCGACGGCGGGTCGCTCTCGCGCTCGCTGCGGATCACGGCCGCGTCCGGCGCCGACGGAGCTTTCACCTCGTTGCCGGTCCTGCCCGACGCCGCGACCTGGACGCTGCCCGACCTGGAGCTGCTCCGTGCGGGCGCGCTCGATGCCGGGCGGCTGCATCCGCTGGTCGCGTCGGCGCTCGTACCGGATCACGTTCGGTCCGGGCACGGCGAGGCTCCGGATTGTGCGGGCCGGGCGCGCATCGTGGAGTGCCGGGGAGAGCGACACCGGATCGGACTCGTCGGCGGGTCGCTGGTGGCCCTGGACCATGGCCCGGCCGAGATTCGGCGGGAGGAACTGCTGGTCCGACTGACCGGGACTCCCCTCCCCTGTCTACGGGCCATCGACGAGGCACACCGTCGCCCGGACTGTCTGTCCGGCGTGCGCGAACGCCTGGACCACGGGGACATCGCCGGTGCGCTGTCCGTCGTCGAGGGGCTCCTCGGCCCCGAGGCGGTTCTGCGCGACGGCCCGCTGCGGGACGAGCTGGAGTCGGCCGCGCGACGGCGGATCGTCTACGGCCTGTACCGGTCCGGTCTCGCCGATCGCCTCCCCCGAGGCGCACGCGCCGAGACCGGCCGCCGCCCTCCCCGCCGGCGCCGCCCCCGCACCGCGTCCTTCTTCTGACCGGGGCCCGTGGCCCACTCCTGCTCCCGGGCCGCACCCACCGAATGCTTCGAGCCCCCTACACCCCCAAGGTGACCCCATATGCCCACATGCACGCCGTTCGCCCTGCCCACCACCGTCTCCGATCCCCCCGCCCCCGGTCACCTCACGCAACTCGACGTCGCGGCGGACCTGTTGAGCCTGTTGCGGACCACGACGACCGAACCGCGCCCCGACGCCCAGCTGGAGGCACTGACGCTGGCCGTCGCCGCCGACCTGCCCGTACTGCTGTGGGGTGAGCCGGGGATCGGCAAGACCGCGGCGCTGACACAGCTCGCCGCCGCCCTGGACCTTCCGCTGACGACCGTGATCGCCAGCGTGCACGAGCCGTCCGACTTCTCGGGGCTGCCGATCGTGGGAGACGACCCGGCCGAGCAGGGAGTGCCGATGGCCCCGCCGGACTGGGCGGTGCGGCTGGTGCGCGCGGGCCGGGGGCTGCTGTTCCTGGACGAGCTGTCGACCGCGCCGCCCGCCGTCCAGGCCGCGCTGCTGCGACTGGTGCTGGAACGGAGGATCGGCGCGCTGCAACTGCCGCCCCGCGTACGGATCGTGGCCGCCGCCAACCCCCGGTCCTCGGCGGCCGACGGGTGGGAGCTGAGTCCGCCGCTGGCCAACCGGTTCGTACATCTGCAGTGGACGCACGACCACGAGGTCGTCGTCCGGGGGCTCGGGGGGACCTGGCCGCGGGCCACCCTGCCGCGGCTCGCGCCGGAGCGGCTGCCGGAGGCGGTGGACTTCGCCCGGCGCGCGGTGTGCGCGCTGCTGGCCGCACGGCCCAAGCTCGTGCATCAGCTGCCCTCCAGCGAGAGCCGCCGGGGCGGGGCGTGGCCGTCGCCCCGGAGCTGGGAGATGACGCTGCATCTGATCGCCTTCGCGACCGCCGCCGATGTGTCGCGCGAAGTGCTCTCCCAGCTGGTGCGGGGCACCGTGGGCGACGGTCCGGGTCTGGAGCTGCTGGCCTCTCTGGACCGGCTGGACCTGCCGGATCCGGAGACGCTGCTCGCCGACCCGGCGGGGGCGGACCTGCCCGAGCGGGGAGATCTGCGGCAGGCGGTGCTCGACGGCGTGGTGGCGGCGGTCCGGACCCGCCCGGAGAAGGACCGCTGGGACGCGGCGTGGGCACTGCTGGTGCGGGCGCTGGAGACCGGGGCTCCGGATCTGGTGGTCGTCCCCGCGACCACTCTCGCGTCACTGCGCCGCGACGACTGGGACGTGCCGTCGGCGATCGAGAACCTGGTCGGCGTGGTCACCCTGTCCCGGCGTGCGGACGAGGCAGCCGCCCGCGCCAAGAAGGCGAACGGGGCCCACCGTTGAGCGCCGACACGAGTGAGGGGGCGACCAGGGACGGGGGTTCGGTGGCCGGCGACACGGGTGCGGGCGGCGGTGGCACGGGGGCGGGGACGAGCACCGGCGGCGATACGACGAACACCGGCACGGGCGTGCGGGCAACGACCGCCACCGGTGCGGCGCGCACCGGCGGCGCCACGACCCGGCGTTCCGCGCACGGCCCCGGCGCGGCCGGCCCGCGGGTGCTCGACTTCGACAAGCTCTACGCCGCCCGGCTGCAGGCGGCTCGGGCCCGCCCCTATCTGGCGTCGGCGTTGTTCGCGCTGCACGTCGTCGAGTGCCGGCGGGTGCCCACCATAGGGGTCGACCGGTACTGGCGGTGTTACGTCTCCCCGGACTTCGTGGACCGCAGGCCGGTCGAGGAGCTGGCCGGGGTGTGGGTGCACGAGGTGTCGCATCTTCTCCGCGACCATCACGGGCGCAGCGACCGGGTCGCCGCGGAGCGGGGGCTGTCCGGCCCCGGGGAGCGGCTGCGGATGAACATCGCCGCCGACTGCGAGATCAACGACGACGCGTTCGGCGACGGACTGGTCAAGCCCGAGGGCGTCGTCGATCCGGCGCTCCTCAGGCTGCCCGAGGGACAGCTGATGGAAGACTACCTGCGCCGGTTCCAGTTGGGCCCGCGGACGGGCGAGTTCGCGTGGCTCGACTGCGGCAGTGGCGCCGACGGTCTGGAACGGGAGTGGGAGCTGGGGGCGGACGGGGCGCACGGCCTGAGCGAGCAGGAACGGGACGCGGTCCGGTTCCGGGTGGCGCAGGGCATCACCGGCCGGCCGGGTTCGGCGTCGGCGGGCTGGAAGCGCTGGGCGGAGGAGGCGTTCCATCCGCCCCAGCCGTGGCGGGAGTTGCTGGGCGCGGCGGTCCGGTCGGCGGCGTCCGCGCCCGGCGCGGGGGAGGACTACAGCTACGGCCGGCCGTCGCGGCGCTCGGCCGGCGTGCCCGGCACCGTGCTGCCGAGCCTGCGTCGCCGGCCGCCCCATGTCTCGGTGATCATCGACACCTCGGGATCGGTGAGCGACACGGAACTGGGCAGCGCGCTCCTGGAGGTCGCGGCGATCTCCCGTGCGGTGGGTGGCCGACGGGACCCCGTCACCGTCGTCCCGTGCGACGCGGCGGCCCGGATCGCCCATCCGCTGTGCAAGGCGGAGGGCATTCCCCTGTTGGGCGGCGGCGGTACGAACCTGCGCGCGGGATTCACCAGGGCGCTCCGCAGCCACCCCAGGCCCGACGTCATCGTGGCCCTCACCGACGGGCAGACCCCCTGGCCGGCCTCCCGGCCACCGTGCCGGACCGTGGTCGGCCTCTTCCCCCGGCATTCCCGACGCACCACATGGAGCGAGGACGACCCCGACTACGTACCGCACTCGCCCCCGGCCTGGGCCCGCGTGGTCGAGATCGGATGATCCCCTACCCCGACCGCCACCTGCCGCACCGCACCGACCTCACACATGACAATGAAAACGATTATCGATAAGGTGAGCATGTCAAGCCGGGCGCCTCCTCTGCCGGAGGCGTCGTCGGGCTGCCCTCACGCCTGAACGCACCGCACGAAAAGGGGAGCTGTGGCTCATCTGTTGGTGGTCGAGAGCTGGGTCGGATCGATGAGCAGACTGCTGCCACGGGCCATCCGTGAAGGCGGACACGAGTTCACGTTCCTCACCCGCGACCTGCACCACTACCTGCGCTCGGCCCCCGAGGGCACGGCTCATCCGCTGCTCGGCGCGCGGAACGTGGTCACGGCCGACACCAACGACCTCGACGCCCTCCTCCCGGAGGCGGCGCGTCTGCACGCGGTGTTCGGCTTCGACGGGGTGATCTCCTCCTGCGACTACTACCTGCCGACGGTCGCCCGGATCGCCGGCCACCTCGGACTCCCGGGGCCCGGCCCGCAGGCCGTCGCGGACGCCTGCCGCAAGGACGCCACCCGCCGCGTCCTCGCCGAGGCAGACGTGCCCGGCCCCCGATTCGCCCTCCACGAGGAGTGGGCCGACATCGCCCGCGCGGCCCGGGAGATCGGCTATCCGCTGGTCGTGAAGCCGGTCGACCTGTGCGCGGGCATGTACGTACGGCGTGTGGACGACGAGACGGAACTGGCCGCCGCGGTAGCCGCGTTGGCGGATTTTCCGCTGAACGCGCGCGGGCAGCGCCGGGTGCCCGCCGTCCTCCTCGAAGAGTTGCTGACCGGCCCCGAGGTGAGCGTCGAGACCGTGTCGCACGCGGGGGCCGTGCACGTCGTGGGGGTGACCGACAAGAGCGTCGGCGGGGCGCCCGCGTTCATCGAGACCGGGCACATGTTCCCCGCCGCCCTGACGGGCGCCGACGCCGCGGCCGCCGAGCAGACCGCGCTGAACGCCCTCAAGGCACTCGGGCTGACCGACGGCGTCGTGGCCCACACCGAGATCAAGCTGACCCCGGCCGGTCCGCGCGTCGTCGAGGTCAACCCCCGGCCCGCCGGGAACCGCATCACCGAGCTGATCCGCCATGTCACCGGCGTCGACCTCGCCGCGGCCGCCGTGGAGGTCGCCCTCGGCCGTGCACCCGACCTGCGGCGCCGGGAGACCGGACTGCGCAGCGCCGCCGTCGGCTTCCTCGTACCGAACACCTCGGGCACCCTCGAAGCACTGGACGGCGGCCGGCTCGCCGACCGGGCCGGTGTGCTGGAGGTGCGGCTCGCCGAACCCGGCCGACAGGTCAGAGCGGCCGGCAGCAACAACGAGTATCTCGGCCATGTCATGGTGGGCGACCCGGCCGGGCCGGGCGCCCGCGAGCAGGTCGATGCGCTGTTGGCCGAGCTACGCGACGGGCTGGTGATCCGGTGACCGCCGTCGCGTCGGCGGCCGGGGCCGCCACGACGTACGAGAACCTGCTGGATCGTGCTCTCGCGGGTGAACTCGGCCCGGATCCACGGACGTTGCGCGTCGCGGTGGCGTTCGTGACGCGGCAGGCGGTGCGGCACGACGGACGGGGCACCGGCTACCGGAACGAGGTGCTCAGCCTGCGGCTCGCCGGTGCCGTGGGGTCCTGCGCGGTCGAACCCGGCGCCCTGCCGGACGCGGCGGTCGACACTTGCGCCGGCGCCGATGTCGCCCGGCTCCTCGCGCATCCGCTCCTCCCGGTGCGGGTCGCCGCACTGGACGCCTATCTGATGCACGTCCGCCCGCACACACCGGAACACGGGGCACACCCCTACCCCCTGCCGGCCGGTACCTCGCTGGAGAAGTCACGGGCGCGGGCGCGGGCCGTCGTCGAACTGCTCGATCTGCCGGCGGGCGCCACGGTGCTCGTGGTCGGGGTCGTCAACTCCCTGCTTGAGGCCCTGCGTTCGCGCGGACTCCGCTCTGTGCCGTGCGACCTCAAGGGCGGCGTCACGGAGTGGGGGGAGCCGGTCGTCACCGACGCGCTCGCGGCCGTCGGCTCCTGTGACGCGCTGCTGGTCTCCGGGATGACCCTGGGCAACGGGAGCTTCGAGCCGCTGCGGCGGCACGCCCTGTCGCGGGGCAAGCAATTGGTGATGTTCGCGCAGACCGGCAGTGCGGTGCTGCCCCGGTTCCTCGGTCACGGGGTGAGCGCGGTGTGCGCGGAGCCGTACCCCTTCTTCTGGCTGGACGCGGGACCGGGCACCCTGCACCGCTACGGCGCGGACGGCACGGACACCGGCTCGGGTTCGTGTCCGGATTCGGGAGACCGCCCATGACGTCGACGACCGTCCTGCGTACCGTGGCCCGCCCGGAGTTGCTGTCCCTCGTCGGGCGGACGCCCCTGGCGCGCATCACCGCCGACCTGCCGGGCCCGCAGCCGGGGTTCTGGGCCAAGCTGGAAGGACTCGCCGCCGGCGGTATGAAGGCACGGGCCGCCGTGTCCATGCTGCTGGGCGCCCGGGAGCGCGGTGAACTGCGGCCCGGCGCACCCGTGGTGGAATCGACCTCCGGCACGCTGGGCATCGGGCTGGCCTTCGCCGGACAGGCGCTCGGCCATCCGGTCGTCCTGGTCGGCGACAGCGAACTGGAGCCGTCCATGCGGCAGTTGCTGCGCTCCCACGGCGTCCGGCTGGAGCTGGTGGACCGCCCGGCGGCCGTCGGCGGCTGGCAGGCGGCCCGCCTCGCGCGGCTGCGGGAGCTGCTCGCCGTACTGCCCGGGGCGTACTGGCCCGACCAGTACAACAACCCCGACAACACCGCCGGATACGCCTCGCTCGCCGCCGAGATCGCCGTCCAGCTCGACCACGTGGACGTCCTGGTGTGCAGCGTCGGCACCGGCGGCCACAGCGCGGGCATCATCGGCCCGCTGCGGCGGCACTGGCCCGCGCTGCGCCTCGTCGGCGTCGACTCCACCGGCTCGACGATCTTCGGCCAGCCGGCCCGGCCGAGGCTGATGCGCGGCCTGGGCAGCAGCATCCACCCGCGCAACGTCGCCTACGACGCCTTCGACGAGGTCCACTGGGTCGGTCCGGCCGAGGCCGTCGACAGCTGCCGTCGCCTCGCGCGGGGCAGCTTCGTCAGCGGCGGCTGGAGCACCGGCGCGGTCGCGCTGGTCGCCGCCTGGGCGGCCCGCGTCCACCCGGGCGCCGTCGTCGCCACCGTCTTCCCGGACGGCCCGCACCGCTACCTCGGCAGCGTCTACGACGACGACTTCGCCACCGCCCACGGCATCGACCCGGCCTCCGCCGCCGTCCGCCCCGTCGAGATCCCGCATCCCGGCGCGGCCGAGGCCGTCGGCTGGGTCCGGTGCGGCAGGGTCCGCGACCCCCTTGAGGTCCCCCGTCCGGAAGAGAGACTGTGAAGGTCACCCGGCGCACCGTACGCCTCGCACTCGCCGAGCCGTTGCGCATCTCCCGCTCCACCATGTCCGCGCGCGACGCGGTGTGGCTGACCGTCGAGGACGACGACGGACGGCGCGGCCACGGCGAGGCCGTCACCAGCGTCTACTACGGCCTCGACGCCGACACCCTGGGACGGCTGTTCGCGGACGCCGCCGCCGGCCTCGGCCGCTTCCGCGATCCGGAGAGCGCGCTGGAGGCGCTGCGCGCCGGCGAGTGGGCCGCTCCCCCGCAGACCGCGCCGGCCGTGACCGCCGCCGTCGGCGCCGCGCTCCTCGATCTGGTCGGCAAGCGGGCGGACAGCCCCGTCCACCGTCTGCTGGGCGCCCCGTCCGCGCCGGTGGCCGCGACCGCCCGGACCATCGGCATCACCTCGCCGTCGCGCGCCGGGGCCGAGGCACGCCGCCTGGCCGCGAGCGGCTTCGAGATCGTCAAGGTGAAGGCCGGCGCCCCGGACCCGGAGGAGGACATCGAGCGCGTCCGGGCCGTCCGGACCGCCGCGCCCCGCGCCCGGCTGCTCCTGGACCCCAACGGCGCCTGGACGTCGGCGCAGGCCGAGGCCCTGCTGCCGCGCTTCGCGGACCTCGGGGTGGAGGCCGTCGAACAGCCCCTCGTGCCCGGCGATCCGGAGGCGCTGGCCGCCCTCGCGGAGCGCTCTCCGCTGCCCGTCATCGCCGACGAGGACGCCGTGGGCGTCGAGGACGTGCGGCGGCTGGCGGGACGGGTGCACGGCGTCAACGTCAAGCTCGCCAAGTGCGGCGGCGTCCACGCGGCCCTGCGCATCGCCGAGGCGATCGAGGGCAGCGGCACCGAGCTGATGCTCGGCTGCCTCACCGCCAGCACCCTCGGTCTCGCGCCCGCCGTCCACCTCGCCGACCGGGCCCGCTGGGTGGACCTCGACGGACACCTCCTGCTCGCCGCCGACCCCTGGACCGGAATCGGCGGCACCGACGGCTTCGTACGCACAACCAACCTGCCGGGGCTGGGAGTTCGGCTCCGCGCCACCGACAAGGGCGCCGAAGCGGACGGACGACGCGACGGAACGGGGGAGATACGCCGTGCAGACGTGGCATGAGATACGCCGCTTCCCGTTCGCCGTCCGACTCCTCCTGGTCAACCAGCTCGGCGTGAACATCGGCTTCTACCTCCTGATCCCCTACCTCGCCACCCACCTCACCGAGAACCTGGGCATGTCGGCGGCCGTCGTCGGGATCGTTCTGGGGGTCCGAAACCTCAGCCAGCAGGGCCTGTTCCTCATCGGCGGCTCCGCCTCGGACCGGCTCGGCGCGCGGGGCGTGATCATCGCCGGCTGTGCGCTGCGGACCGTCGGGTTCGCGCTGTTCGCCCTCGGTGACGGACTGCCCGTGCTGCTCGCCGCCTCGGTGCTCAGCGGGCTCGCCGGGGCGCTGTTCAACCCGGCGGTGCGGGCGTATCTGTCGCAGGAGTCCGGGGAGCGCAAGGCGGAGGCGTTCGCGCTGTTCAACGTCTTCGCGACGACGGGCGCCCTGATCGGTCCGCTGCTGGGCGGTGCGCTGCTGCTCGTGGACTTCCGCACGTCCGCGCTGACCGCCGCCGGGATCTTCGCGGCCCTCACCGTCGCGCAGGCCCTCGTCCTGCCCGCCCGGAAGGTCGAGCCGAGCGGCGGCGGAGTCCTCGGGGACTGGCGGGAGGTACTCGGCAACCGTGCCTTCCTGGCGTTCGCGCTCGCCATGGTCGGCATGTTCACCCTGGAGAACCAGCTGTACCTGCTGCTGCCCGCCGGGGCCCGGGAGGCCACCGGCTGGGACGGCGCGGCCGGACTCGTCCTCCTCGTCGGTACGCTCGCCAACCTCGCGCTCCAGCTGCGCATCACCCGATCGCTCAAGTCGCGCGGGGACAGGGCACGTTGGATCGGTGTGGGGCTCGCCGTGACGGGCCTGGCGTTCCTGCCACCGGCCGTGGCGACCGGTCTCGGGGCCTCGGGATGGCCGGCCGCCGTGTCCGTCCTGCTCGGAGCACTGCTCCTCCACCTCGGCCTCATGGTCGCCTCGCCGTTCGTGATGGAGCTGATCCCCCGCTTCGGACGCCCGGAACTGACCGGCACGTACTTCGGGATCTTCTACGTCGTCTCCGGCATCGCCGCGGCCGTCGGCAACGCCGCCGTCGGGTGGGCCATGGACGCCGGCGGACACGGCGGCCACGCCTGGCTGCCCTGGGCGTGCTGCGCCGCGTTCGGCCTCGTCTCGGCGGCCGGCGTCGGCCGGCTGCGCCGGCTGGGGGCCCTGCCCCCGAGCCCGTCGGCCACCGCCCCCGCTCCGGCCGGTGAGAGGAGCAGCGCATGACGGACGGCAACCTCCTCACCGACAACCCCGAGCTGTACGAGGCCCGCTTCCCCGATCCCGGGCGGCTGGCCGGGCGCTGGGCCGAGGACTGTCTGCGGCGCCACGGAGCCGGGCCGCGCGTCCTGGACATGGGCTGCGGCACCGGGCGCGACGCGGCCCACCTGCACCACGCCGGCCGTACGGTGACCGGGGCCGACCTGTCCGAGGCGATGCTCGCCCACGCCCGTGCCCTGCATCCCGGGCCGGCGTACGTGCGGGCCGATCTGCGCGGCTTCGACCTGGGCCGGTCCGCCTTCGACGCGGTCGTCTGCCTGGACAGCTCGCTCCTGTACTGCCACACCGCCGACCAGCTCGACGGTTTCCTCACCTCCTGCCGCCGGGCACTGTCGGCCGGTGGGCTGCTGGTCGCGGAGATGCGCAACGGCGCCTACTTCCTGGGCCGCACCGACCTGCTCGACACCCAGGCCGTCCACGCCTTCACCTGGCAGGGCACCGCCTACCGGTCCACCACCACCCTCACCGTGGACCGCACCGCCCAGCTGCTGCGCCGTACCCGTGTCTGGACTTCGGACGACGGCACGGCGCCGGCCGAACAGCGGTCCGCCTGGCGGCTGTTGTTCCCGCAGGAGCTGCGCCACGTCCTCACCACGCACGGCTTCGAGGTGCTCGAACTGCATGACGGGCCGGGTCCGCGCACCGAACCACCCTGGCAGGACGGCCGGTTGCCCGGCAGCACGGCGGACGCCGACCGGCTGCACGTCGTCGCCCGGCTCTCCGCCACCCACTGACCCCTCCTCCACCCCATCACACCCAAGGAACCCTCATGCACGACGAACGTTTCCCCGGCCTGCGCCGACGCGGCTTCCTCGCCGCCACAGGAGCCGCGACAGGTGCCGTCGCACTGGGCGCGCTCGCCCTGACGGGATGCGGCGCCGACGGCGGTACGGACGCCGAGGCGGGCGGCGGTGACGGCAGGCCGAAGCGCGGCGGGCGGCTGCGCGCCGCGTTCGCGGGCGGCGGCGCCGGTGAGACCCTCGACCCGCACATGGCCGGCCTCTTCGCCGATGTCGCCCGAGCCAAGGCCCTGTTCGACAAGCTCGCCGACTACGGCGCCGACCTGTCGGCGCGGCCGCGCCTCGCGGTGAAATGGGAGGCGAACAAGGCCTTGGACCGCTGGCGGGTCACCCTCCGCGAGGCCACCTTCCACGACGGGCGGCCGGTCACCGCGAAGGACGTGCTGTTCAGCTACCGCCGAATCGCCGATCCCGAGAAGGCGTTCCGCGCGAAGGCGTCCCTGGAGCCCATCGACCTCGACGCGAGCCGGGCGACCGGTGAGCGGGCCGTCGAGTTCGTGCTGAAGCGGCCGACCGCCGAATTCCCCAACGTGCTGGCGGCGTTCGGCGCGTACATCGTCCCCGAGAACACCGCCGACGCCGACTTCGACAAGAAGCCCATCGGCTCCGGCCCCTTCCGCTTCGTGTCCTTCGCCCCCGGCCGCTCGGCCGTCTTCCGCCGCCACGACGGCTACTGGGAGGGTGCCCCGCACCTCGACGAACTCGAATTCGTCGTCGCCAACGAGGAGTCGGCCCGGGTCAACGCGCTCCTCGGCGGTCAGGTCGAGTACGCCCACGAACTGAACCCCGCCACCGCCCGCGCCCACGAGGGCAAGGGACAGATCGAGATCGTCCGGCTGCGCAACAGCGCCATGCAGGCGTTCTGCATGAAGACCGACCGGGCACCCTTCGACGACAAGCGGGTGCGGGAGGCGTTCTTCCTGATCGCCGACCGTCAGGAACTCGTCGACGGCGCCCTGTCGGGCGCGGGCGTCGTCGGCAACGACCTGTTCGGCAAGGGCTACGAGTACTACGCCGCCGGCCTCCCGCAGCGCGAGCAGGACCTCGACCGGGCCCGCGCACTGCTGAAGCGGGCCGGCGCCGAGAAGCTGAAGGTCACCCTGGACACCTCGGCCGTGGCCGCCGGATTCACCGAGGCGGCCGGCATCTTCCGCGACCAGGCCGCGAAGGCGGGCGTCACGGTCGACGTCAGGATGGGCAGCAAGGACTCGTACTGGAGCGACATCCTCGACTCCGGCACCCTCTCCTGCTACCGCTCCGGCGCCATGCCCATCGAGGCGCACATCTCGCAGCGGCTGCTCACCGACTCCACCACCAATGCCACCCACTGGCGCCACAAGGACTTCGACGCGCTGTACCGGCAGGCGCAGTCCACCCGGGACAAGACGGAGCGAACGGCGGTCTTCGAGCGGATGCAGCGCCGGCTGTACGCCGAAGGCGGCTTCCTGATCTGGGGGTTCGCCGACTGGATCATCGCAACGGGCAGGACGGTGAAGGGTGTGGAGACCGAGGCCCCCGCCAACACCCTCGACTGGGCCCGCTTCGACAGGGTGTGGCTGGCGTGACGACGAGCGCCCCGAAGGGGCGCGGGGAACCGCGCGACCAGCCACGACGGCGCAGAACTCGCCCGACGCCCCCTCTCCCCTTCGTGGCCCGGCGCCTCCTGCTCGGCGCAGCTCAGACCGTGGCCGTCGTGCTGCTGGTCTTCACGCTCACCGAGGCGTTGCCGGGCGACGCCGCGGTCGCCGTGGCCGGCGACCAGCCCGACCCGGAGCGCATCGCCGCCATCCGCGAGGCGATGCACCTGGACCGGCCGGTGCACGAGCGGCTGGCCGACTGGGCGCTCGGCCTGCCGCACGGCGACTTCGGCACCTCCCTCACCTCCGGCCGCCCGGTCGGCCGGTACATCGCCGACGGCTTCGGCCCGACCCTGCTGCTCGCCGCGCTCACCGTGGCCCTGCTCGTGCCGATCGGCTTCGGGCTGGGCGTGCTGGCCGCCCGGCACGAGGGCGGGCCCGTCGACCGGGTGGTCAGCTCCGTGACGCTCGCCGTGTACGCGGTCCCCGAGTTCGCCCTCGGGGTGCTGCTGGTGACGGTCTTCGCGCTGCGGCTGGGCTGGCTGCCGCCGACCGCCGTCGGCTACGGCACCGACCTGCTCGCCCACCCGGCCGCGCTCGTCCTGCCCGTCCTCGTGCTGCTCTCCCGGCCGGTCTGCTCCCTCGCCCGCCTGGTCCGCGCCGGCATGGTCGACGCCCTCGCCTCCCCGTTCGTCGCCCACGCCCGCCGCTGCGGCGTCCCGGGCGCCCGCGTCCGCTACGCCCACGCGCTCCCCCACGCCCTCGCCCCCGCGGCCCAGCAACTCGCCCGCACGGTGGACTGGCTGCTGTGCGGTGTCATCGTCGTGGAGGCCCTCTTCGTGATCCCCGGACTCGGCACCGTCCTCCTGAACGCCGTCGCCGAACGCGATGTCCCCGTCGTCCAGGGCCTCGCGGTGGTCTTCGGCGTCCTGACGGTCGTCCTCAACCTGGGCGCGGACGTGGTGGCCCGGCGCCTGGCCCCCCGGGCGGGGGTGGCGGCATGACGCCGGGCACGGACCCCGGCGCGGGTGTCGTCCCCCGCGCCCGGCGGCGTACGGGCCGGTTCGCGCTCGGCGTCGCGGTCATCGCCGTCCCCCTCGTCCTCGCCCTCCTCGGACCGGTGTTCGCGGGAGAGCCGGGGGCACGGGCCACGTCCTTCACGCTCGGCGGCGGACACCGGCTCGGCACGGACTTCGTGGGCCGGGACGTGTGGCAGCAGGTGCTGTACGGAGGCCGGCCGGTCGTGCTGACCGCGCTCGGCGCCGGCGCGCTCGCCTATCTCGTCGCCCTGCCGGTCGGTCTGCTCGCGGCGCTGACGCACCGCCGCCGGCTGGAGGAGCTGCTCATGCGGCCCCTGGACGTCCTGATCGCCGTCCCGTCGCTGCTGCTGATCCTGCTGGTCGCGTCCGTGTTCACCCCCGGAGCCGTCGGCCTCGCCCTCCTCGTCGCACTGGTCAACGTGCCGGACGCCGCCCGCCTCGTGCGCGCCGCCGCCACCGAGGCCGCCGCCCGGCCGGTCGTCGAGGCGCTCCGCCTCCAGGGCGAGACCTGGTGGCGTACCGCTGTCGGCTATGTGGGCCGCAGCATCCTGCGCACCCTCGGAGCCGACGCCGGCACCCGGCTCACCGGTGTCCTGTACCTGGTCGCCACGGCCGCGTTCCTCGGTGTCGGGGTGGCCCCGGACGCAGCCGACTGGGCGGTCATGGTCGACCGCAACCGTACGGGTCTGTTCGTGCAGCCGTGGGCCGTGGTCGTCCCCGCCCTGCTGATCGTCGCGCTGACCACGGGCACGAACCTCCTCTTCGACGCGGCGCTGGAGAAGCCGGGTGGGCGCGCCGGGCGCCGTGAGCGCGGCCGGGTTCCGGCACCGGCTCGCCTACGGAAGGAACGACGCTCGTGACGCGGTACGCCGACGGAACCAGCCGGTTCGCCCCGGCCCCCCTCGCCGAGATCACCGGCCTACGGGTAGAGGTGGGCGGACGGGCGATCGTCGACGGGGTGGATCTGCGGGTGCTGCCCGGCCGGATCACCGCGCTGGTGGGCGCCTCGGGCAGCGGGAAGACGACCACCGGACTGGCGCTGCTCGGCGAGTACCCGGCCGGCGCGCGCGTCACGGGCGAGGTCCGCCTGGCGACCGCCGGTCCGGTCGGATACGTGCCCCAGCATCCGGCGGCCGTGCTCAACCCCGCCCGCCGGATCAGCGCCCTGCTCACCGACATCGCCCGCGCCCAGGTGCGCCCGCTCCCCCGGCGCACCCGCCGGGCAGCCGCCCGGGAGCGCGTCCTGCGCGCCCTGGCGGACGCGCAACTCCCCGACGGGGCCGTTCTGTTGCGCCGCTACCCGCACCAGCTCTCCGGCGGCCAGCAGCAACGCGTCGTCCTCGCCCAGGCCCTCCTGCTCGGGGCCCGGGTCGTCGTCGCCGACGAACCGACCACCGGCCAGGACACGTTGACCAAACGCCTGGTCGTCGAACAACTGGCGGCGGTCGCGGCGCGCGGCATCGCGGTCGTCCTGCTGAGCCACGACCTCGACGTCGTACGGGCGCTGGCCGACGAGGTCCACGTCATGCGTGCGGGACGGGTCGTGGAGTCGGGTCCCACCGAGCGGGTGTGGGAGGCACCCCGGCACGAGTGGACCCGGCAGCTCCTGTCCGCGCGAGCGTGGTTCCCGGAAGCAATGGCGGCGCCCCGGGCGGGCGAGGGCACGGCCCCGGGCGCGGACTCCCGCGCCCCGAACGCACGGCCAGCCGACGCGCCCGTGCTGCGGGTCCGCGATCTCACCGCCCGTCACCGCGACGGCTCGCGAGGCACGACGGCCACCGTGCACGTCGGCGAACTCGCCCTGTACTCAGGTGAGTTGCTGGCCGTCGTGGGCCGGTCGGGCAGCGGCAAGACCACGCTCGCCCGCTGTCTCGCCGGGCTCCACCGGGACCTCGACGGCGAGATCCTCCTCGACGGCGGCCCGCTGCCGCGCAGCCTGCGCGATCGCGGCCGGGCGCAGCTGGCGGCGGTGCAGTACGTCTTCCAGGACGCCCGCGCCGCCTTCGACGAGCACCGGCCGGTACTGCCCCAGATCGCCCGCACGGCGGTCCGGCTGCGCGGAGTGGACTCCGGGGCCGCCGAGACGCAGGCGCTGGCGACCACGGCAGGTCTCGGTCTGCCACCGGAACTGGTGCGCCGTCGCCCCGCCCAGCTCTCGGGCGGCGAACTCCAGCGGGCCGCCCTGGCCCGCGCCCTCCTCGCCCGTCCTCGCGTCCTGATCTGCGACGAGATCACCTCGGGCCTGGACGTCGTCACCCGGCGCGGCATCCTCGACGTCCTCATGGGCCTGCCCGGTGACGGCGAACGTGCCGGTCCGGCTCTCGTCCTGATCACCCACGACCTGGACACCGCCGCCGTCGCCCACCGCATCGCGGTCATGGACGCCGGGCACATGGTCGAACAGGGCCCCGCCCGACAGCTCCTCACCGCCCCGCGGCACCCGTTCACGGCCCGACTGGTGGCCGCGGCACGCTGGTCGCCCGAGGCCGCGCGCTGACACCCGGCACCGGCACGCGGACGCGCGCCGTGCCGAGGGCTCACCCGCGACGCACCGCCGCCCCGCGCCCTGGCCCCGTTCGCTCCGGGAACAGGGCCGGCTTCGTTCGCGGCATCGCGCCCGGCCGGCCGCCGGACCGCCACCCCCTGGGCCGCGAGCTCTCACTCCGCCCCTGAGCCGCGTCACGGCCCACACTCGGCCTGCCGCGTGGGCGAGTTCCGGCGGGCGGCCGCCGTTCCGGTCGGGACCGGGGTTCCGGTCGACCGGGACGGCGCCCGCCCCCGCAGGGTTCAGACGATCTCGACCAGCAGGTCGCCGCCCTCCACCTGCTGGATCTTGTTGATGGCCAGACGGGACACCCGTCCCGCCTTCGGGACGGTGATGGTGGCCTCCATCTTCATCGCCTCGATGGTGGCGACCGTCGCGCCCGCCGCGACCTCGTCGCCCTCGGCGACCGCGAGCGTGACCACGCCCGCGAACGGGGCGGCGACATGGCCGGGGTTCGAGCGATCGGCCTTCTCGGTGACGGGGATGTCGGAGGAGGCGGCCCTGTCACGGATCTGGATCGGCCGGAGCTGGCCGTTCAGGGTGGACATCACCGTGCGCATCCCGCGTTCGTCGGCCTCACCGACGGCCTCCAGGCCGATGAGGAGCCGCACACCGGGCTCCAGGTCGACGGCGTACTCCTTGCCGGGGCCGAGACCGTAGAAGAAGTCCTTGCTGTCGAGGACGCTGGTGTCGCCGTAGGTCTGGCGGTGGGTCTCGAACTCGCGGGTCGGGCCGGGGAACAGCAGCCGGTTGAGGGTGGCGCGGCGGTCCTTCTGCAGCCCGTCACGTTCCTCGGCGTTCAGGTCCTGGACGGGCTTGGCGTCGGCGCGGCCCTGGAGGGCCTTGCTGCGGAACGGCTCGGGCCAGCCTCCGGGCGGGGTGCCCAGCTCGCCGCGGAGGAAGCCGATGACGGAGTCGGGGATGTCGAACCGGTCCGGCGTGGCCTCGAAGTCGGCCGGGGTCACTCCGGCGCCGACGAGGTGCAGGGCGAGGTCGCCGACCACCTTGGAGGAGGGGGTGACCTTCACCAGGTGCCCGAGGATGCGGTCGGCGGCGGTGTACATCGCCTCGATGTCCTCGAAGCGGTCGCCGAGGCCGAGCGCGACCGCCTGGGTGCGCAGGTTGGAGAGCTGGCCGCCGGGGATCTCGTGGTCGTAGACCCGGCCGGTCGGGGAGGCGAGGCCGGCCTCGAAGGGGGCGTAGATGCGGCGGACGCTCTCCCAGTAGGGCTCCAGGTCGCCGACGGCCTGGAGGTCGAGGCCGGTGGGGCGGTCGGAGTAGTCGGTCGCGGCGACGATCGCCGACAGCGACGGCTGCGAGGTGGTGCCCGCCATGGACGCCACGGCCCCGTCGACGGCGTCGGCGCCGGCCTGGATCGCGGCGAGGTAGGTGGCGAGCTGGCCGCCCGCGGTGTCGTGGGTGTGGATGTGCACCGGCAGATCGAACTCGCGGCGCAGGGCGGTCACGAGCGTGGTGGCGGCGGGGGCGCGCAGCAGGCCGGCCATGTCCTTGACGGCCAGGACGTGGGCGCCCGCCTCGACGATCTGCTCGGCCAGCCGGAGGTAGTAGTCGAGGGTGTAGAGCTGCTCCGCGGGGTTCGATAGGTCGGAGGTGTAGCAGAGGGCGACCTCGGCGACGGCCGTTCCGGTGGCCCGTACGGCGTCGATGGCGGGCCGCATCTGGCCCACGTCGTTGAGCGCGTCGAAGATCCGGAAGATGTCGATGCCGGTCTCGGTGGCCTCCTGGACGAAGGCGTCGGTCACCTCGGTGGGGTACGGCGTGTAGCCGACGGTGTTGCGGCCGCGCAGCAGCATCTGGAGGCAGATGTTGGGGGCGGCGGCGCGGAAGGCGGCCAGGCGCTCCCAGGGGTCCTCGGCGAGGAATCGGAGGGCGACGTCGTAGGTGGCGCCGCCCCAGCACTCCAGGGAGAGCAGCTGCGGGAGGGTCCGGGCCACCACGGGGGCGACGGCGAGCATGTCCTTGGTGCGGACCCGGGTGGCGAGCAGCGACTGGTGGGCGTCCCGGAAGGTGGTGTCGGTGACGCCGATGGTCGGCGACGCGCGCAGCCAGCGGGCGAAGCCCTCCGGGCCGAGTTCGACGAGCTTCTGCTTCGATCCGGCCGGGGGCTCGGCCGCGGCGGGCGTGGGCCTCGGCAGCTTGGTCGCCGGGTCGACGAGGTCGGGTCGCGGGCCGTTCGGCTTGTTCACGGTCACGTCGGCCAGATAGGTGAGCAGCTTGGTGCCCCGGTCCGCCGAGTGGCGGGAGGTGAGCAGGTGCGGGCGCTGCTCGATGAACGACGTGGTGACGTTGCCGGACTGGAAGTCGGGGTCGTCGAGGACGGCCTGCAGGAACGGGATGTTGGTGGAGACGCCCCGGATGCGGAACTCGGCGACCGCGCGGCGGGCCCGGTTGACGGCGGTGGTGAAGTCCCGGCCCCGGCAGGTCAGTTTGACCAGCATGGAGTCGAAGTGGGCGCTGATGTCCGTACCGGCGTGGGTGGTGCCGCCGTCGAGGCGGATGCCGGAGCCGCCGGGCGAGCGGTAGGCGCTGATGCGGCCGGTGTCGGGGCGGAAGCCGTTGGCGGGGTCCTCGGTGGTGATACGGCACTGGAGGGCGGCGCCGCGCAGGGTGACGGTCTCCTGGGACAGCCCGAGGTCGGCGAGGGTGGCCCCGGCGGCGATCCGCAGCTGGGACTGGACGAGGTCGACGTCGGTGACCTCCTCGGTGACCGTGTGCTCGACCTGGATGCGGGGGTTCATCTCGATGAAGACGTGGTTGCCGTCGCGGTCGAGGAGGAACTCGACGGTGCCCGCGTTGCGGTAGCCGATCTCGCGGGCGAAGCGTACGGCGTCGGCGCAGATCCGGTCCCGCAGGGCCGGGTCGAGGTTCGGGGCCGGGGCCAGCTCGATGACCTTCTGGTGGCGCCGCTGCACCGAACAGTCGCGTTCGAAGAGGTGGATGACGTCGCCGTGGCCGTCGGCGAGGATCTGCACCTCGATGTGGCGGGGCTCGACGACGGCCTTCTCCAGGAAGACGGTGGGGTCGCCGAACGCGGAGGCGGCCTCGCGGGACGCCGCCTCGATGGACTCTCGCAGCGTGGCGGGGTCCTCGACCCGGCGCATGCCGCGTCCGCCGCCGCCGGCGACGGCCTTGACGAAGACGGGGAAGCCGATGCCGTCGGCGGCGCGGACCAGTTCGTCGACGTCGGTGGAGGGCTCGGAGGAGCCGAGGACCGGTACGCCGGCGGCGCGGGCGGCGGCCACCGCGCGCGCCTTGTTGCCCGTCAGCTCCAGGATGTGCGCGCTGGGGCCGACGAACGTGATGCCGGCCTCCTCGCACGCCCGGGCCAGTTCGGGGTTCTCGGACAGGAACCCGTAGCCCGGGTAGACGGCGTCGGCGCCGGCCAGGCGGGCGGCGCGCATGATCTCCTCGACGGAGAGGTAGGCCCGCACGGGGTGGCCCGGTTCGCCGATCTCATAGGCCTCGTCGGCCTTGAGCCGGTGCAGCGAGTTGCGATCCTCGTGGGGGAAGACGGCGACCGTCCGCGCGCCCACTTCATAGCCTGCGCGGAACGCGCGGATCGCGATCTCGCCGCGGTTGGCGACCAGTACCTTGCGGAGCATTCCGGATCCCTTCGGCCTGCCTGGTGAGGAACACCATGGTCGCGGCTATGCGGCCGACGTGCCATGAGAGTCCCGTCACTGACAGGTGATCGGAGGTCTGACCCACGTGACAGGGCCTGGTCAGCTCTCCACCGTGAACTGGCTGCCCGTCTTCTCGCCGTCGTCGGTGACCGCCGCGGCCACACAGCGCAAGACGCGCAGTCCCTCGTCCCACTGCGCGGCCGACGGCGGGATGATGTCGACGTTCCACTCCTTGGCGACATCACGGCCGCCGGCGGTCATCGTCGCGGCCATGACCTTCTGCGAGCACAGCGCCTTGACGTCCGGGTGCTTGATCAGGTCACGTGCGTTGTTCGTCATGCCGTCCTTCGGCAGCGGGGCGATCGCGAAGGTCTCCCAGACGTGCTTGGTCCGGCAGTCGGCACGGCTGACGGTGACGATGCCGGAGATGTCGACGATGCCGCTCCAGCACTCCGGACCTGCGACGCATCGGCCGCCCACCCCGTCGACATCCGTCGCGGGGCAGTTCTCCGCCGTGGTCGCCACACCGAACCCCGAGGCCCCCTCGCCCTCCGCGGTGGCGTCGGCGGACGGCGAGGCGGTGGCGGAGGAGCCACCCGCCCCGGCGTCGGGCTCGTCGCCCTTCTGGTACGTCACCACGGTGACCGAGACACTCACGGAGACGGCCACGGCCGCGAGCACGGCGATCACCGCCGGCCGGCGCCGCGCCGCCCTCCGCCCGCCGTTGCCGTCACCACCGTCGGGTCCGGGTACCACGGTCGTACCGCCGCCGCCGGGCGGCACGGCCCCGTACGGCGGCATCGTCGTGGGCGGGGCGCCCCGGTACGGGGGCGCGGTCGTGGGCGGCGCGCCCGGGCGCGACGGCACCGTCGTCATGCCGGGCGCCGGACCGAACCCGCCGCCGCCTTCCGCTCCCCCGCCGCCGCCTCGCAGGTCCACGGTGTCGAGGTCGACCGCGGCGAGCGCGTCGCGGAAGGCGCCCGCGTCGGACAGGCGGCCGGCCGGGTCGGGCGCGAGGGCGTGCCGGAGTGCGGCGTTGAGGGCGGGCGGCAGTCCGGGGAGGTCGGCGTAGGGCCAGGTGTGGCGCACGATCAGTTCGGCGAGGCTGAGCTGGGTGCCGTCCTCCGGGTGGTGCGGCGGGCGGCCGCACAGCAGGGCGTGGACGGTCGCGGCCAGGGAGTACACGTCGCCCGCCGGGCTGGGTTCCGCCATGTGGAAGGCCTCGGGCGGCGCGTACGCCGGGGTCAACGCCTCGCGGGTGACGGACAGTTCGCGTCCCGGGCGGGGCATGGCGGCGAGGCCGAAGTCGGTGAGGGCGACGCCTCCGTACCGGTTGACCATGACGTTGCCGGGCTTGATGTCGCGGTGCAGCACTCCGGCGGCGTGGGCGGCGGCCACCGCGTCGGCGAGGCCCACGCCGATGTCACGCGCCTCCTTGAGCGGAAACGCGCCCTGCCGGTGCAGCCGGTCGCCGAGGGAGCCGCCGGGGCACAGTTCCAGCACCATGTAGGGGCGGTCGTCGGGGAGGACCCCGGCGTCGTACACCGGGACCACGTGGGGGTGTCCGGACAACTGTCCGGCGGCCGTGACCTCGCGCAGGAAGCGCTGTCGGTCGCGTGGTGTGGACAGCACCCTGCTGTCCACCTTCAGCGCGACCTCCCGGCCCACCGCCAGTTGCCGGGCCCGGTACACCGTGGCGAATCCGCCCCGGCCCAGGATGTCCTGGATCTCGTAACCGGGCAGGTCCGTTCTTTCGGGCCCCATGGTGCCGTACCCCCAGCGCGCAGCCCCGGTCAGGACGTCCGGCCGAGGTGAGGCGAGACTCTAGCCGAGCCCGGTGACACCGGGGCGGGGGGTTCGTCCACGTGCGCGGAGGGCCGGTCGAACGACACATCCGCCCTATTAAAACGTTTCATTCCCCAGGCATTCACTGCCGCCCCACCTATTGACCGGATTCGACGCGGAACTCTAACCTCCGGGCAATCGCGTTGAAACCTTTCACGACCCCATCCTCGGCAACCGGCCCCTCGACCGAAGGTACGCACCATGGCGCAGGACTTCTCCCGGCGAAGACTCCTCCGGTTCAGCGGCGTCACGGCGGCCTCCGTCGTCCTGGCCGGGCCCCGGACCTTCGCCGCCGCCGACCCGCTGGACATGGCCGTGACCGCGGAGGAGGCGCTCGTGCCGACCGGGATGCTCACCGACCTGCTGCCGCGGGCGCTCGGCACGGACGCCGGGCGCCACCCCCGCTTCAGCTGGCAGGTGCCGGACTTCCGCGAGGGCACCGTGCAGCGCGCCTACCAGCTCCAAGTGGCGACCACCCCGGGCGGATTCGAGGACGACGAGCTGCTCCTGTGGGACTCCGGCAAGCGGGACTCCGCCGACTCCACGGCCGTGCCGTACGGCGGGCCGGCGCTGAAGCCCCGTACGGCCTACTGGTGGCGGGTCAGAAGCTGGAGCAACAAGCGCTCCGCGTGGTCGGAGCCCGTCCTGCTGGCCACGTCGGTCGAGGACGAGTGGGAGGCGAAGCCCCTCTGGGCGCCCGCCGGGCCGGTGATGACCGACGGCACCCTCACCGTCCGTGTGAAGATCACCGCCGTGGCGGCCGGGCTGTGGTTCCGGGCCGCGAGCACCTCCGGCAACTACATGTGGCAGCTGCGCGCGGGCACCACCGGCGTGCTGCGCAAGCACGTCTGCGTGAACGGCACCTACACCGTGCTCGGCGAGGTGCGGCTGCCGTTCGCGGTCACCGCCGGGGAGTGGGTGGACCTGGGCGTCACCATGACGGGCGCCACCTTCACCACCACCGTGAACGGCACTGTCGTGGACACCACCACCGACAGCCGCTACGCCTCCGGCAACGTCGGCCTGCGCAACGGCGGCACCGAGTCGCAGACCTACGACCGGATCACCTTCACCGCCGCCGACGGCACGGTCCTGCTCGACGACGACTTCGCCTCCGACAAGGGCACCTTCGCCACCGGCACGGTCTCCGGCGGTGTCCTCACCTTCCCCACCGGCGCGTCCTCGCTGTCCTCCTACGGCGCCGACGACACGTGGGCGCTGCTGCGCCACGAGTACGACACGAGGGCCGGCAAGGAGATAGCCGCCGCGATCCTCTACGTCGCGGCCACCTCCCCCGACCCGGCCCGGCAGTACGTCGCGAAGGTCTGGAGCAACGGCACGACCGTCGGGTACGCCTCCGTCCGCTCCGGCACCGGCACCGCCTACCAGGCCTTCGACGTGACCTCCACGCTGCGGGCGGACGGGAGGGCCAACGCGCTGGCAGCGCTGTGCTGGACCACCTCGCAGCAGAAGTTCCTGGCCCAGCTGGAGATCACGTACACGGACGGAAGCCGGTCCACCGTCGCCTCCGGCGACCACTGGAAGGCCCGCCGCCAGGCCGGTCTGCTGCCCTCCAAGGGGAGCGCGGGCAGCAGCTACTTCACCGTCCCGCAGGAGTACTGGGACCTGCGCCGCGAGCCGGTGGGCTGGACGAAGCCCGGCTTCGACGACGGCGACTGGCTCAAGCCGGCGGTCCGCACCGCGATCGGTGATCTCGTGCCCGCGCTGATCGAGGCGATCCGCCCGCACGAGGTCACCCCCGCCTCCGTCACCCGCGTCGCCGACGGCCGCTGGCTGGTCGACCTCGGCCGGGAGATCGTCGGCGGACTCGCCCTGCAGATCACGGGCAGCGCGGGCGACACCGTCGAGGTGCGGCTCGGCGAGGAGCTGAACACCGACGGCACGGTCAGGTACCAGCTGCGCGCCACCAACACCTACCGCGAGGTGTGGACGCTGCGCGACGGCGAGCAGCGCTTCGAGCACTGGGGCTACCGCGGCTTCCGCTGGGCCGAACTGCGCACCACGCTCGACCTGTCGAAGGCGGTCGTCACCGGTCGCTCCTGGAAGCTCGACTGGGACGACTCGCACGCCTCGTTCCGCAGCTCCGACGCCGACCTGGACCGGGTCTGGGAGCTGTGCCGCTACTCCATCGAGGCCACCCGCGGCGACCTCTACACGGACACGCCCACCCGCGAACGCGGCCCGTACGAGGGCGACGCGCTGATCAACCAGCTCTCCGAGTACGGCGTCCAGCGCTCCTACGCCCTGGCCCGCTGGTCGAACGACTACCTGGTCCGCAAGGGCACCTGGCCCACCGAGTACCGGCTGATGTGCGCGATCTCCGCCTGGGAGGACTATCTCGCCACCGGCGACGACCGGCAGCTCGCCAAGGACTACGACCTGCTGACCGCCAAGAACCTCACCTCGTACCTGGATTCCGCGGGGCTGGTCCGCAAGACGCCCGGCAACACCAGTCAGGACCTCGGCGACCTGGTCGACTGGCCCGCCGCCAGCCGGGACGGCTATGTGTTCACCAACGTCAACACGGTCGTCAACGCCTTCCAGTACGCGGCCTTCGCGGCACTGGCCGAGTGCGCGGCGGCCCTCGGCGAGGACGCCGACGCGACCACCCTGCGCGGCCGGGCCGACACCCTCGCCAAGGCGATGCGCTCCACCCTCCTCGACAGCGCGGGCGGGCGCTTCCTCGACGGCGTCGGCACCACCCACAGCGCCCAGCACGCGACCGCCTTCCCGGTGGCCCTCGGTGTCGCGGACGGCCTGGACGAGGCGGTGCTGGCCAGGCTGGGTGACACCCTCGCGGCCGGCGGCATGAAGGTGAGCGTGTACGGGGCGCAGTTCCTGCTCGACGCGCTGTTCCGGCTGGGCCGCTCCGACGCCGCCCTCGCCCTGCTCACCTCCACGGCGACCAACTCGTGGCTGCACATGCTGGACGCGCTCAAGGCCACCGTCGTCACGGAGGCGTGGGACCCCGCGCTGAAGTCCAACATGACGCTCTCCCACGCCTGGGCGTCCGCGCCCGCCAATGCCGTGGCCCGGCACATCCTCGGCGTGCAGGTCAGCGAGCCCGGCGCGGCCGGGTTTCGGATCCGGCCGAGGACCGGGTCGCTGACCGAGGTCGACGGCACGGTGCCCTCCCTGCGCGGGCCGGTGTCGGTCCGGGTGCGCCGCTCCGCGGACACGCACACCACCCTGGTGACATTGCCGCCCAACTCCCAGGCCGTACTGGAGGTGGAGATCGGGGACGCCTCCCCCAGGGCGTACCGGGTGAAGGCGGCCACACCGCGCGGCGAGGGCAGCGCGAAGGTCGAGTCGTTCACCGACCTCACGGGCACGGTGCTGCGGATCGGCCTGATCGGTTCGGGGACGACGGAGGTGCGGCGGAAGACCTCGTGAGCAGAGCTCGTGAGCGTTTTCACCGGGTGGAAGTGACCGATTACCCGGAACGCGAGCCCCCGCTGAGCTAGCCTCAGCATTCTTGGGGGCGAACTGACGTACGCCAAAAGTCATTTCGGGGGTGTTGTGTCAGACCAGCGGCCGGTTCCGCCATCGTCGACGGCGGACAGGGCTCCGGCGCTGCGGCAGGCGGGTGCCCTGCCGCTGCGCCCCGGCGACCCGGACCGGATCGGCCCCTATGTGCCGCTCGGACTGCTCGGCAGCGGCGGCATGGGGCGCGTCTATCTGGCGCGCCCCGCCGACGCCGGGCCCGACCTCGTCGCGGTGAAGGTGATCAGGCCCGAGTACGCGGAGGACGTCCGGTTCCGCCGCCGCTTCGAGCAGGAGGCGGCGGTGCACAGCCGGATCCGCACGCCGGGCATGCCGCGGCTGGCCGGCACGGGATTCCGGGACGAACTGCTGTGGATGGCCACGGAGTATCTGCCGGGGCTCGACCTGTCGGCCGCCGTGGACGAGGACGGCCCTCTGTCGGCCGCCGCCGTGCGGCGGCTGGTGGCGGAGCTGGGGCGGGCGCTCGCCGACCTGTCCGCCGCGGGGATCGTGCACCGGGACCTCAAGCCGTCCAACGTCCTGCTGTCCGCCCAGGGCGCGCACGTCATCGACTTCGGCATCGCCAAGGCCGCCGACGCGAGCGCGATCACCGGCACGGGCAACCGGGTCGGCACACCGGCCTACATGTCGCCGGAGTATCTGCGGACCGGCGAGTGCGACACGGCCTCGGACGTGTTCTCCCTGGCCTGCACGCTGGTCTTCGCGACGATCGGCAGAGCCCCGTTCGGCGACGGCACCGGCGTCGACGTCATGCACCGGGTGGCGTTCGAGGAACCCAACCCGGACGTGCTCGCGGAAATCGCGGACGCCGACCCCTCTCTCGCCGCCCTGCTCTCCGCCTGCCTGGCCAAGGAGCCCGGCCGACGGCCGACGCCGGGGCAGCTGATCGAGGCGGCCGCCTCCGAGTCCTGGGGCGCCGAAGCGGTCGCGTACGACTTCCCCGACGCCGGGGCGGCCGGTGAGGCCGAGCCGTCCGGGACGTTCGACTGGCCCGAACCGCTGGCCGCCCGCGTGCTCGCCCGGCAGCGGGCGTGCGAGACGCTGCGCCGCGTCCCCCTCGAACAGCCCGGTCCCGGACCGGTGGCGAAGCCGTCGGTGGCCGTCGCGGCCGGCGCCTCGCCGGGTCCGCCCCCCGAGGACGCCTCGGCCCAGCCGTTACGGCCCACGCCGTCCCGCGGCCGGGCCCGCCGCAGGCGGGTGCTGATCGGCGCCGCCGGTCTGGCCGCGTGCCTGGCGGCCGCCGGGGTCGTCCTCACCCTGCTGAGCCCCGTCACGACCGAGGCTTCGCCGCGCGAGGGTACGACGACGTCCGCCGACGCCCGGCCCGGCGACTCCGTGTCGCTGCCGCCGTCCAAGGGCTCCGGCCGTACGGGCGCCGCCCCGGACGGCGGATCGGGGTCCTCGGAGGTGTCCGGCAAGTCCGGCGAGGACGAGCGGGCCTCGGCCGACGGCACCCCGCGCGCCGACTCGTCCGCCTCCGGTTCCGGGAGCGGCGCCGACGACGACCCGGGAACCGATGCCTCCGCGCCCGCCCCGAACAGCAGCGCGCCCACCGAGCCCTCGCCGACCCCGAGCGAGGTGGCCACCGAACCCGGGTCCCCGGCCTGGCTCACGGACTGCACGTACTACTACGGCAACGGACGCACGAAACTGGGAGACAGCAACAAGCGCGTCCGACAGGCACAGTGCATGCTGTCCAAACGTGGCTACGGCCTCGGACCCGGCGGCGTCAGCGGCACGTTCGACGACGGGACGAAGGCCGCGGTGGAGAGCTTCCAGCGCGACAAGGGGCTGCTGGTCATCGACGGCGTCATACGACCGCGGGTCTGGCAGGCGCTGCGCTCGACGGAGTGAGCCGACCGGTGGCGGGGGCGGGCCGCGAAACCGGGCCGCTCAGTCGACGAACAGCCCGCGTTCCGCGGCCCGCGCGTCGAACTCCTCCAGCCGGGCCTGGGCCTGCGGGAGGGCGTCGCACATCGCTTCCAGGAGCACCTGGCCCAGCAGCATGGGCGCGCCGACGGTGTCGAACACCAGGCCGGTGCCCACGGCGGCGGGGAGCAGGACGTCGCTGTGGGCGGCGACGGGGGCGAAGGTGCCGTCGGCGACGGTCACCACCGTGAGCCCGGCGGCACGGGCGTGGGCGAGGGCGTCGAGAAGTTCGCGCGGATGGCGGGGCAGCGCGAAGCACAGCAGCGCGCTCGCCCCGGCCTGCCGGGCCGCGTCGATGCGGTCCGCGAGCAGGGAGCCGCCCTCGTCGAGCAGCCGTACGTCGGTGTGGACCTTCGCCGCGAAGTAGGCGAAGCCCCGCGCCTGGGCGGCGGAGGCGCGCAGCCCGAGCACCGGCAGCGGCCGGGAGACGGCCAGCAGACGGCCCGCGCGCTGAACGGGTCCGGGATCCGTGAGCAGGGACGCCAGCTGCCGCAGGTTGTCCATCTCGGCCTGCACGGCCCGTTGGTAGGGATTGGCGGGCCGGCCGTCGACGTCGTGCCCGGCGGGTGCGACCGCCCGCAGCCGGTCGCGCAGGGCCGGGTAGCCGTCGAAGCCGAGGGCGACCGCGAAGCGGGTCACCGAGGGCTGGCTGACGCCGGCCAGCCGGGCCAGTTCCACGCTCGACAGGTAGGGCGTGTCCGCCGCCTGCCGGACCAGGCAGTGCGCGATACGGCGCTGTGTCGGGGTGAGCCGGCGCCCCTCGAACAGCTGCTGCAGCCGCGCCGCCGCGCCGGTTCCGCCGTGTTTCCCGGTGCCGGTTCCGCCAGGTCCCTCGGTGTCGACAGCGTCCGTCATCGGGTCTCCCGGCCGGTCGTCGTGTGCGGAGCCCTCCCCTGCCCGGCGGGGACGTCGATGCGTGGTGCCGGGCAGGGGCGGGGGCGGACGGTGTGGGCGTGGCCGAGGACCCTCAGCCCGCGAGGCCGGTGGAGGTCAGCCAGTCCTTGGCGACGGTGTCGGCGTCCTCCTTGTCGTTGACGAGCTTCTTCATCATCTCCAGCAGGTCACCGGTGGTGAGCTTGGCGGAGACCGCGTTGAGCGCGTCCTTCGCCTTGTCGTTCACCGCGTCCTTGTAGACGAGGGGCGTGACGTTCTGCGAGGCGAAGAGGTTCTTCGGGTCCTCCAGGACCACCAGCTTGTCCGCGACGATGGCGGGGTCGGTGGTGTAGAGGTTGGCGGCCTGCACCTTGCCGTCCTTGAGCAGCTTCACCAGGGTGGTCTGGGCGCCCGCGTCGAGCGGCTGGAACTTCCCGAACTCGATGCCGTAGACCTTCTTCAGGCCCACGCCGCCCTGGACGCGGGTCTTGAACTCCGACCCGGCCCCGAGCGTCATGTCCCCGGCGACCGGCTTGAGGTCGGCGAGGGTCTTGAGCTTGTACTTGGCCGCGGTCTCGGCGGTGACCGTCACCGAGTCCTTGTCCTCGGCCGCTGCGGAGTCGAGGATCTCCACCGACGAGGGGAGCTTCTCCTGCAGTTCGGCGTTGATGTCCTCGGTGCTGGTCGCGGTGCTGTTCTTGTCGACCGCGACCGTCAGCAGGGCGCCGTTGTACTCGGGCAGGACGCCGATGCCGCCCTTGACCACCTGGTCGTAGTAGACCTCGCGGGCGCCGATGTCGAACTTCCGGGTCACCTTCAGGCCCTTGTCCTCCAGGGCCTGTGCGTAGATCTCGGCGAGCAGCTGGTTCTCGGGGAAGTTGGCCGAGCCGACGACGATGGCGTTGCCCCCGCCGCCACCGCTGTCGCCCGCCAGCGGGTTGTCGTCGCTGTCACCGCCACCGCCGCAGGCGGTCAGGGTGAGCGCGGTGATGAGGCCGAAGGCGGCGCCTCGGTACATGCCTCGCATGGGTCGTTCCTCTCTCGGAGCCCGGAAGCTCGAAAACTCAAGATCAGGTCAGGATCGGGTTCGGGATCAAGGTCAGGATTCGGTGTGCGGTGTCGGGGTTCAGGACTTGCCCGCCGTGGCCCTCAGCCCCGGTGAGACGACCACGCGTCGCAGCGCGGTGAACCCCAGCTGCACGACGAGCGCGAGGGCGACGACGACCGTGGAGCCGCCGATGACCAACTCGTAGTCGTTGCGGGAGAGTCCGTCGACGATGTAGCGGCCCAGGCCGCCGAGGCCCGGGTAGGCGGCGACGGTCGCTGTGGCCACGACCTGGATCGCGGCGACCCGCAGTCCGAGGAGGATCAGCGGCAGCGCCATCGGCACCTCGACGCGGGTCAGGATCTCCCACTCGGTCATGCCGACCCCGCGCGCGGCGTCCCGGGTGGCGGGGTCCACGCCCCGTACCCCTTCGAAGGTGTTGATGAGGATCGGCGGCACCGCGAGCGCGATCAGGGCGACCAGGACGGGGGCGGTGCTGAGCCCGGCGAGGGTGACCACGAGGACGACCAGGCCGAAGGTCGGGATCGCGCGGGCGAGGTTCGCCACGGTGGCCACGGCGAAGGCGCCACGGCCGGTGTGCCCGACGAGCAGACCGAACGCCAGCCCGACGACGGCGGCGAACAGCAACGACAGCCCGCTGTAGGTGAGATGCTCCAGCAGCCGCCGCGGGATGCCCTCGTCGCCGTGCCACTGTGCCGAGGACGTCAGCCAGTCCCCCACGAGCCGCATCTGGTTCAGGAAGTCGTTCATGCCGACGTCACCTTGTTCCGGGACCACGGGGTGAGCAGCCGCTGCGCGAGGACCAGCAACGCGTCGGTGGCGAGGGCGAGCAGCATGATCAGGACGATCGCGGTGACGATCGGGGTGGGGAAGTCGAGCTGGAGGCCGCGGGTGATGTAGTAGCCGAGGCCGCCCTGCCCGATCAGCTGGCCGACGGCGACGAGGCTGATGGAGGAGACGGCGGCGACGCGTACGCCGGCGATGACGACGGGTACGGCGATCGGCAACTCGACCTGGACGACACGGCGTACGGCGCCGAAGCCCATCGCGGTGGCCGCGAGCCGTACCGGTTCGGGGACGGAGGCGAGGCCGTCGACCACGTTGGGGATCAGGACGGACAGGGTGTAGAGCGTCAGCGGGATCATCACCGTCCGTTCGGTCAGCCCGGTGTAGCGGACGAAGACCATGAACAGGGCGAGGGACGGGATCGAGTACAGGATGTTGGACACGGTCAGCACCGGCGGGTAGAGCCAGCGGAAACGGTGGCACAGGATGCCGAGCGGCACGGAGACGAGCAGCCCGAACAGCACCGGCAGCAGGCCGAGTCTGAGGTGGATGCCGGTGTATTCGGCGAGTTCGGCGGTGTGATCGGCGATCCACCCCCACCGGACCAGCGGTTCGCCGTCACTCATCGCTCACCGCCGCGCGGGTGTCGGCGGGGGCCGTCTTGCCGACGGACGCCCTGGACGCGGCCTCGGCCGCCTCCGCGGCGGTGACCGCGCCGGCGGACAGTTCGTACGCGTCCGCGACGCCGACGACCGCGCCCCCCGCGTCGACGGCCACCGCGAGGCGGGCGGGTGACAGGAGGGCCGAGTCGAGGGCGGCGCGGGCCGAGTCGCCGTCGAGGCCGAAGGTGTGGCCGAGGGGGGCCAGGGACACGTCCGCGAGGGTGCCGGTGGCCGGCAGCGCGTCGGCCGCGGCCCAGCCGAGCGGCCGTCGGGCCTCGTCGACGACGAGCACCCAGGGGGCGTCCGCCCTCCGTGCCTCGGCCACGGACGAGGTGACCGGCAGCACCGGGCCGTCGCGCAGGGGCAGTTCGGCCGCGTCGACGAACGAGAGCCTGCGGATGCCCCGGTCCTGTCCCACGAAGTCGGCCACGAACTCGTCGGCGGGACGGGCGAGCAGCCGCTCGGGGCTGTCGAACTGGGCCAGCTTGCCGCCGGTGCGGAACACGGCGATGTTGTCGCCGAGTCTGATCGCCTCGTCGATGTCATGGGTGACGAACACGATGGTCTTGTGCAGCTCCTTCTGCAGCCGGATGAACTCGGCCTGCAGCTCCGCCCGTACGATCGGGTCGACCGCGCTGAACGGTTCGTCCATCAGCAGCACCGGCGGGTCGGCGCCCAGTGCCCTGGCCACGCCGACCCGCTGCTGCTGCCCGCCGGAGAGCTGGTTCGGGTAACGCTTGGCCATCTCGGCGGGCAGGCCGACCAGTTCGAGCAGTTCCGCCGCCCGGGCCCGCGCCTTCCTCCGGCCCCACCCCAGCAGCAGCGGAACGGTGGCTATGTTGTCCAGGATGGTGCGGTGCGGGAAGAGTCCCGCGTGCTGAATCACATAGCCGATGCCCCGGCGCAACTCGGGCGCGTTGACCTCCCGGATGTCGCGGCCGCGCAGGCTCACCGTGCCGGCGGTCGGCTCCACCATGCGGTTGATCATGCGCAGGGTGGTGGTCTTGCCGCAGCCGGAAGGACCGACCAGGACCGTGATGCCACCCTCGGCCAACTCCAGGGACAGATCGTCCACCGCTGTCGTGCCGTTCGGATATTTCTTGCTCACCGCGTCGAATCTGATCAAGACTGCCCCTTACCCGACTGCATATGGTCATGCAGAGTTGTCGGTGACTGAATGACAGTCAATGGAATTCCGTGAACGGCACGTTACGTTCACACCAAGCCATCCCCAAGGCGCCCGGATTGCCGCCATACGCGAACTTTGGTCCTCTTGATAATGAGGCGGGCGAGTGAGGGGAGACACCTGATGCGGGGCGTGACGGGGACACGGGGCGACGAGCGGGCGGCCTCCGGCGCGCGTAGGGTCCGGGGACGAGGTCCTGCGTTCCTGCGGCGCGCGATCAGGGAAGTTCTCTCCCGCCCGGACGACGGCCGTGCGGGATGGACGTGGAGACGGTGTGTCGCGCCATCCTGGACAACGACGGCGTCCGGAGCGGACCGCGCGCCCTGACCGGGGAGGCGTCGACCATGGCGGAAGGAGCGGCATGACCAACTGCGACGTGCACCAGCACCTGTGGACCCCCTCGCTGGTGACGGCCCTGCGGTCCCGCCGCGAACCGCCGTACCTGGACGGCTGGACCCTGTTCCTCGACGGCGAGCCGCCCTACGGCATCCCGCCCGCCGACCACGACATCGCCCTCCGTACGGAACTCGCCGGCACCGACGGCCTCGGCCGGGCCCTGATCTCGCTCTCCTCGCCGATCGGCGTGGAGTGGCTGCCCGCGACCGAGGCGCGCCCCCTGCTCGACGCCTACCACGAGGGCTCGGCCGCGCTCCCCGAACCGTTCGGCGCGTGGGCCGCCGCCTGCGTGCGGGACATCGACGCCAAGGCGACGGCCCAGGACCTCGACCGGGGCTTCGTCGGCCTCCAGCTCCCGGCGGACGCCCTCGGGGACGCGGCCGGCTACGCGCGCTGCGCCCCGCTCCTGGACCTCCTCGAAGAACGCGGCCTCCCGCTGTTCGTCCACCCCGGGCCCGCGCCCGGCGGCGCCGAGGGGCCCGGCTGGTGGCCCGCCATGGTCCCCTACGTCCAGCAGATGCACTCGGCCTGGTTCGCCTTCCGCGCCTTCGGCCGGCCCCGTCACCCCCGGCTGCGGGTGTGCTTCGCCCTGCTGGCCGGGCTCGCCCCGCTGCACGGCGAGCGTTTCGCCGCGCGGAGCGGCGGGGCCGACGCCGGGGCGGACCCGGACGTCTTCGTCGAGACGTCCTCCTACGGTCCGACGGCCGTCGAGGCCGTGGTCCGCGCCCTCGGCGTTCGGGCCGTCGTCCAGGGCTCCGACCGCCCCTACGCCGCACTCCCGCAGCAGCCCGGCTTCGGGCTGGGCGGGGCGGCGGCGTACGCGTTCCGCATCGCCAACCCCCGGCGGCTGCTCACCGGAGAGGGCGGCTGACCCGGTGGGCGTCGGTCAACGGCCGGAGCGGATCAGTCCCCTGAGATAGCGCCAGAGCGAGGAGCGCTGCCGGGCGGACACGTCCGGCGTCACCGTCCCCGCCGGGTCCCCAGCGCCGGTCCCGGCCGCCGCCGAGTACACCGGCGGCCGCTGCTCCTCCGTCGGCACCAGTTCGTAGCGCACGGGCAGCGAGCGCAGGCCCCGCATGAAGGGCGAGGAACGCCAGGGCAGTTGGTCGACGGGCAGCGCGAGGTCCAGGTGGGCGAACCGCTCGAACAGCCGGCCCACCCCGACGGCGGCGACCGTGGAGGCGAGTTCGCGAGCCGGGCACTGGCGCGGGCCCGCGCCCCAGGACAGGTGCGCCCGGGTGCTGACGGTGGTACTGGATGCGACGTGGCCGGCGAAGAGCGGGTCGGCGTGCGCCGCGGCGGAGGAGACCCAGACCGGGTCGCCCGCGCGGATCGTGTAGTTGCCGAGCCGGGTGTCCTTGGCCGCGAACCTCGGCACGAAGTTCACCAGCGGCGGCTTGCGCATGACCACCCGGTTCATGGCCTCCCGGACCATGCCGGCGGAGAGGCTCGCCCGCACGCTGTCCTCGCCCGAGAGAACCTCGACGACCGTGTTGGAGATGAGGATGCCGACGTGGTCGGACGTCATGCCCAGCAGCATGAACAGCTCACGGGCCAACTGGTCGAGCGAGAGGTCGGGATGGGCGGCCAGCAGGTAGGAGGGGAAGTCCTCGCCCGGCGTCTTCAGCTTCAGCTCCGCCAGCTCAGCCAGCGCGCCCAGCAGCCGGTCCAGGGCGGGCCCGGCGTCCGGGCCCGCGTCCAGGACCCGCCACATGTCCATCAGGGCGTCGTCGCCCTGGGAGCCGGGGAAGCCGAGCAGATGGCTGGCCACCATCAGCGGCAGGGGCCGTGAGAACTGCGCGGACAGGTCCGCCAGTCCCGTGCCGCCAGCCTCGCCCAGCAGCGTGATCAGCTCGTCGGCGTAGGCGGTCACGGCCGTCTTCAGCCGCTTCGTCTGGGGGTTGCGCGGGTCCTGGAAGGGCTTGAGCGCCTGGTCCCACGCCGTCCGCAGCGACCGGTAGCCGGGGCCGCCCTGGATCAGCACGTGGTTGACCTCCAGGGAGGGGCCCAGCGGCCAGTCGGCCGGTACCCTGCCCTCGGTCCTGGCCCGCCAGTTCTCCAGCCCCTTGGGCCAGCCCGCGTCGTCCTGGAGCACCTGGAGCGACTCCCGGTAGCCGAGCACCAGCCAGGCGGGTACGCCCAGCAGGTCGACCGGCGCGACCGCGCCGTGCCGCTGCCGCAGCCGCTCGTACACCAGGGAGGGGCGCGTCTCGTAGTCCCGGGTCAGCAGCGGTTCGGCAGACATCGCCTCCAGCCCCGCGCCGTCCAGTTCCACGGACACACCCTCGCCCGACCGGATTTCCCTCATCATGCCGCCCGCCCCTCCGACACTCCCCGTACCGGCCCACCTTCAGCCGGTAGCCGGAACGTGGGGACCCTACCCCAGGGTCACTTCCGGGGGAACGCCGGGCATCACCACTCACAGCTTCACACCGGTGACGCACCGCCCCGCAGCCGGTGGCGCCACGGTCACCCGTCACCTCCCGGCACGGGCCGCCTCGACGAACTCCCTGATCAGAGCGGGGTCCTTGACGCCTCGGCGCTGTTCCACGCCGCTGGAGACGTCGACACCGAAGGGGTCGGTCGCGGCGACGGCGTCGCGCACGTTCTCCGGGGTGAGACCGCCGGCGAGGAGCCACCTCTCCCCGGCGGCCGCCTGCGGTCCGCGCGCCCAGTCCCAGGCGATGCCCGAGCCGGGGACGGGCGCGTCGAGGAGGAGCATGTCCTCGCCGAACTCCCCGCAGCGCGGCACCGAGTCACCGAACGCGGCGGCGCGGATCAGGGTCCGGCCGTCGGCCGCCAGGGCCTCGTAGTAGGCGCGGTCGTCGGGGCCGTGCAGCTGGATCGCCCGGATGCCCGACTCCTCGGCCAGGGCCCGCACGTCGTCGAGGGGCTCCTGACGGAAGACGCCGACCGTCAGGACGTGCTCCGGTACGCGGCGGCCCAGCCGGGCGGCGGTGGCGGCGTCGATCCGGCGGGGGCTGGCCGAGAAGACGAAGCCGATGGCGTCGGCGCCCGCCTCCACGGCGGTGTCGACGTCCTGCTCGGTGCTCAGGCCGCAGATCTTGATGAAGAGGGAGTCACTGGAGTTGCTCACGCCCCCAGCCTGCCGCATCGGCGGCGGCGCGGGCACGGCGACCACCCCGTGCCGCCCCGGGCTCGGTCAGCGCCAGGCTCCCGACAGGCGCCGGGTGACGACCGCGCTGAGCGTGCGTACGCCCCGCGTGGAGCCCGGGTCGATGCCGGTGAGCTCCCGCACCCGGCGCAACCGGTAGTCCAGGGTGCGGGAGTGGACGTTGAGGGCGGTCGCCGTGTTGCCGCGGTGCATGTCGTGGCGGTAGTACGCGTCGAGGGTGATCAGCAGGTCCGGGCCGGAGTCCAGCCGGCGGGCCAGTGCGCGCAGCCACGCGTCGACGAACGGCATGTCCGCGACGGCGAGTTCGACGAAGACGTCGGCCAGGGTGTACGGCCGCGGCCGGCCGGAGGCGGGCCGCGGCGGGGCCGTCCGGCTGATTCGCCGCGCCCTGTCCAGGGCGTCGCCCGGCTCGGCCGACGGGGCGACGGCGGTGCCGACGGCGCAGGGGCGGCCGAGGGCGAGGGCGAAGTCCCGCACGACATCCGGCAGATGGTCGGGGACGAGGTCGGGCAGGAGGTCGGGAACGGTGGGCGGCGCCATGTCCTCCTTCGCCGCCGTGTCCGTGGGCAGGGGCACCAGCGCGATCAGCTCACCGCTTCCGTCGTCGGCCCTCGGACCCCACATGACGGGCGTGCGGTGAGCCTTCACGAGGGTCTCGATCTCGTTTTCCAGGAATCGGTCGACAAGGGGGGCGTCGGCCAGCCGGAACACCGTCACTGCGCAGTATTCGGGCAGTTCCATGTCGACGGCGACAGCGAGTTCCGACGCTATCGGATCGCCGTTCAGTAATGACCGGGTCAGCAGGGCGACCTGCTCGGTGTACGGCATTCGGCGGCGCAGTACGCGCACGAATCCCTCGCGGTAGGCGCCGATGCCCCGCTCGCCCTGCGGGGCGAACCAGGTCATCATCCGCATGAGTTCGTCGACGCCGCCGCGCTGGGCCTCGGTCGCCTCGTTGATCTCGCGCAGCATGAGCGCGGTGTGCACCCGCAGCACCTGCTGCCGCGCGTCGAGCGACATCCCTGCGCTCGCCCGCGACTCTCCCATGGACGCGATGCAACCAAGATCACTTTCGGTCAACTCGCTTGTGTGCGGCGAGAGTTCGACCGTGCGCCGCCGCAGCCACAGCGCGTGTTCCAGCGTCTCGCCCCGGGCCCTGGGGTCCCTTTCCAGGAACCCCAGCTCCGGTATCTCGCGCGTGTACGTCTCTACCTCGCGGCGGGCGTTGGTCGACGCCCGGCGGGCCAGTTCGGCGAAGAGGCTCCCCATGCAGGCGAGCATGTCAGGCCGGGCGAACGGGCCGACAGACGACTTCCGGACGGCGTTCGTCACTCCTCATAAAACGGCGGCAAGTATGCCCACAGGGTTTTTGTCACAGTGCGCAAATTTCCCGGATCGGGGCGTTCCCCTCCCGCCTTCCGCTTGTGCAGGAGTCGTAAAGCGGCCTTAATGAGAACCGCGTACGGGCCCGTGGGGGAAGAGCGGGGCAACTATTCCGGGGCGACTCCGGAAGCTCGGCAATCAGTACGGGCCCGGGTACGAAATTCCTCAGCCGGGCGCCCCGCAGTTGCGCCCGCTCGAACGGGAGGGTAACCCGATGGAAGCAGGCACGAGAAAGAGAATCACGGCGGCGCTGGCGGTCGTGGTCACGTCGACGGCGCTCATGCTCGGCATGCCGGGCAGCGCTTCGGCCGCCCCCGCCGCCGTCCCCAGCCTGCGCGCGTTCGGGATCAGCGGCGACGGCACGCTCATGGCCACGTTCACCACGGACCGGCCGGACGTGCTCAACTGGGTGCGGGCCATCACCGGCCTCAGCGGCGACACGGCCCTGGTCGGCATCGACTTCCGGGTACAGGACGGACTGCTGTACGGAGTCGGCAACAAGGGCGGCATCTACACGATCAAGATCCCGACGGGCACCACGGACGTCCAGGTCACCAAGGTGTCCCAGCTCCAGTACGCGCTGACCGGCTCACAGTTCGGCGTGGACTTCAATCCGGCCGCCGACCGTCTCCGCGTGATCAGCGACAACGGCCAGAACCTGCGCCACAACCTGGGCGACCACACGACCATCCAGGACGTGAACCTCACCACCCCGCCGGTCGAGGGCACGACGAAGGGGGTCACCGCCGCCGCGTACACGAACAACGACCTCAACGGGGCGACGGCGACCACGCTGTTCGACATCAACACCAACAGCGACCAGGTCGTCATCCAGTCCCCGGCCAACAACGGCACGCTCGCCCCGACCGGCAGCCTCGGCCTCGACGCCCAGCTCAAGGCCGGCATGGACATCTACAGCACCCTGAGCGGCGGCAGGACGGTCGACAACGCCGCCTTCGCCTCCCTCACCCCGTACGGCGCCAGTACCCCCTCGCTGTACAGCGTCAACGTCTTCACCGGCGAGGCGTCCCTCATCAAGCAGTTCCCGCTGAACATCACGGACCTGGCCATCAGCCTCACCGGCTCCTGACCCCGCTTCGACCCCACCCTCGCCGCGGCCCGGCCACCACCCGGCCGCGGCGAGTCCGCGTCCCGGTCTCCCCGATGCTTCTACACGCCTGTAAAGGGCGATCGTCGCCCTTCAACGGCACACGTACGTACAGAAGTTGCGGAGTGGACGCCACGATGGTGTTCAAACGACTGCCCGGTTCGTTCGGCGTGAGCGGCCCCACTTCTGGGGGCGGTGACACCGACTTCGAGGTCGAGCACCTCACCCTGGAGCTGGTGGCGCGGGTGAGGCCGAGCACGAGGAGGGCGAGAGCGAGAGGGCCGTCGTCTTCGACCGGACCACGGTGGCCGGCGGCTTCCGCCTCGCCGAGGGTGAGATGTGCGCGAGGTCCCGTTCGTCCCACCCTGCCGTGGAGACCCCGGTCACCGAGCTGCACGGCCAGGCCCTCGGCGACGTGCACGGCGTCCGTACCGAACCGGCCGTCGCCGGTCCGAGGGACAAGGGCGACCTCGACCAACTGAGCGTCACGGCGCTGCCCGCGCAGGAGGCCGAGCGCGAAGCGCTCGGCCGACTCGGCTTCTTCACCGTCCCCCACGAGGAGATCGCCCACCGGGACTGGAACGCCCTGGTCGACGGCTGGATCGGGCAACTGGCCGAGCACCGCACCATCGCCGGCTCCAAGGACGAGGAGGACGAGGAGGACGAGGAAGAGGAGGCGGGCTGACGGAGGGCTGACCGGTCTACGGACCGGTCACCGCATCTTCTCCAGGTCGAGGTCCGACCCGACGACCAGGGTCACCACTCCCGCGGCGGCGTCCGCGGACCGGGTGGCCCTGGTGTCCGGCAGCCGGGAGGCGAGCACCTTCGCCTCCTTGGTGAGACCGTCCGGGTAGGCGACCGTGGTGGCATCGGTGTTCTCGGGCGCGTTGCCCGTGCCGACGACGGTGAACCCGGCCACGCGCAGCTTCTCGGCGACGGCGGCCGCGCGGCCGGAGACCCCGGTGCCGTTGAGGACCCGCACGCGCACGGTGGACGCGTAGATCAGGTCGTTCTTGGCCTGTGCCTGCAACCGCTTCTTGTCCACCTCCTTGTCGTTGGCGAGGGAGGTGAACAGGTCGGCGGCCTGCGGGTACTGCCAGACGACGTTGGCCCTGTCGGCGGGGACGTCGGCCTCGCGCGGGTAGTTGGGGACGGTCAGGAAGGTCAGCCGGTCGCTCGGGATGCCCTTCAGCTCGGAGGCGAGATCGTAGATGGGGTCGATGCCGTCGAGATCCTCGTCCGTGGTCAGGGACTTGGTGGCGGACTGCAGGAAGCCGTAGAGCGCCGAGGGGCTCGTCAGCTTGGACTTGGCCTTCGCGGCCAGGGTCTCCATGAACTCCTGCTGGCGGCTGATGCGTCCGATGTCGGAGCCGTCTCCCACCGCGTAGCGGGTCCGCACATAGCCGAGCGCCTTCTCGCCCCCGACGGTCTGGCAGCCCGCCTCCATGTCGAGGAGGGCGTCCTCGTCGTGGATGGCCCGCTCGGGACAGACCTCTATGCCGTCCAGGGCGTCGACCATCCCCTTGAAGCCCTGGAAGTCGATGGACATGAAGTTGTCGATGCGCAGGCCGGTGTTGTCCTCGACCGTCTTGATCGAGCAGGCGGCGGCGCCGGCCACCTCACCGCCCGAACCGCCGATCGCGAACGCCTCGTTGATCTTCGCCAGATGCGGACCGGAGGTGCCGCCGTCACCCTTCTCGCACGCCGATATCTCGACCCATGAGTCACGCGGGAAGGAAACCACGGTGGCCCACTCGCGGTTCGCGGGCAGGTGCAGCACCATCAGCGTGTCCGACTGCATGGTGGTCAGGTCCTTGCCGTACTTCGCGTTCGCCCCGTCACGGCTGTCCGAGCCGACGACCATGATGTTCTTCGAGCCCGGACTGAGGTTGGCCGGCCGGTCCCCGCCGAGCTTGCCGTCGATGTCGGCGCCCTTGATGTTGTTGTCCAGGTCGTTGTAGACCCAGGCACCGACGCCTCCGGCACCGAGGACGAGCACGGCCGTGGTGCCCGCGAACCAGCTCACCGCCCGGCCCCGGCGCGTCAGCCGCGTCCCCCCGCCTCCGGCACCCGCGCGCCGCCTTCCCGTACCGCTCACCGGCCTTCCCCCGCCTCGGCCGCATCCGGCCGGTCGACTGCCCCCTGGACGTCCGGGACGTGTGATCACCGAACCCGCAGGACTCTACATGCATGTAGATATACGGATCGGTGCCACACACGTCTCATCACGCCCCACGGTCACGAACGTCACAGAGGCGTCGCAGCGTACAGAATGAGGGCCATCGACACGGCCGAGTTCGCCGATGACATCGCCTAGAGCGCTGCTCCGACGGCCGCGCCCCACGAGGCCGGCCCCACCGAGGTGAACACCGGCGGCCGGCTGCGGGCCACGGGCGCGGGGGCCCGGCAGCGCCGCCACCCGGCGCTGCACCGGCCCCGACGCCGCGAAGCCGGCGAGCGTCGCCACCGGCGAACCGGCCGACACGAGCGCGGCCTTGCCGATCGCGCGCGCCACGACCCGGCGGCTGCCGACCGTGTGCGCCGCGTCCTCGTCCGCCCGGCGCTCCGCCGTGTACGACACGGTTGTCCGCAGGGGCCGCAGGAACGGGTTGGCGCGCGCGGCCGGCCGGACGGCCGGCAGCAACCGGTGGTGCCGGGCGGCGAGATGGGCCCGCTCGTGGGCGAACAGCGCCCGCCGCTCGGCCGGTTCGAGGCAGGCCGGCAGGGCCGTGGTCACCACCACCCGGTCGCGCCGGCCCCTCGGCAGCGCGTACGCGTAGGGCGCCGTGTCAAACAGGACGGCCACCTCGGTGTCGGGCGGCCCGGCCAGGGCCCGGTGGGCGCGGCGGCGTGTCCGCCGGTGCCCCCACAGCGTGCGGCCGCAGGCCGACAGGACGGCGAGGAGCACCGGGACGGCCGGCCGGCCGGCGATCTCGTCGTAGGGGACCGCCGCGCGCACCTCGGGGTCGGACCAGCCGTCGGGCAGCGGGTTGCCGGGCAGTTGGGCCGTGCCGACGACCATCAGCAGGCCGAGGCAGACCGTGCTGCACAACGCCGTCACCACGGCCACGCCGGTCAGCAGCCGGGTGGCGGTGCGCGGATGCAGCCGCTGCTCGGCCGGCCGGGCGATCGGCCGCGCGGTGACCGGCAGGACCAGTGGCAGGAAGACGAAGACCCCCAGGCGGCTTCAGTCGTCCCCTTCGGCCCTCGCCCGCCCGAGCAGCTCGCGCAGCAGGCGCTCGTCGCCCGGCTCCAGGGAGGTGACGAAGCTGGCCAGTACGGCCTCGCGGTCGCTCTCGCCGTCGAGGACCCTGCGCATCCGGTGCGCGGCCAGGCCCGCCTGGTCGGAGGCCGGGGTCCACACGAAGGAACGGCCGGAGCGCTCCCGGGTCACCGCGCCCTTGGCGAGCAGCCGGGTCAGGATCGTGATCACCGTCGTGTAGGCGAGATCACCGCCGAGGCGTTCCTGCACCCACCCCGCGCTCTCGGGGGCGCGCGCCTCGCGCAGGGCGGACAGGACAAGCGCCTCCAGCTCACCCTGCCCCCGCCGCCGGGGACGCTGCTGGTCCGTCACGCCCTGCCTCCTCGCCGCCGGCCGATCGATCGATCCGCGTCGCGTTCTCTACAGAATTGTAGAAGGAGGATTGCCGAAACACCTGCACTCTCCTTCTACAGTGCTGTAGATTTCAGATCGCGGCAGTGCGCCGGGGCATCGGGCGGTGCCGCGGGATCCGCAGATCGTCAAGACCTCCGAGTTCTCAAGAAGGAGTCCACCGTGGGAGTTTCCCTGTCCAAGGGCGGCAACGTCTCGCTCAGCAAGGCCGCACCGGGCCTGACGGCCGTCCTGGTCGGCCTGGGCTGGGACGTGCGCACGACCACCGGCACCGACTACGACCTCGACGCGTCGGCGCTGCTGCTCGACGCCTCCGGCAAGGTGCTCTCCGACGGGCATTTCGTCTTCTACAACAACCTCACCAGCCCGGACGGTTCGGTCGAGCACACCGGCGACAACCTCACCGGCGAGGGCGAGGGCGACGACGAGTCGGTCAAGGTGAACCTCGCGGCCGTGCCCGCCGAGGTCGACCGAATCGTCTTCCCGGTCTCGATCCACGACGCCGCGAACCGGGGCCAGAGCTTCGGCCAGGTCCGCAACGCCTTCATCCGCGTGGTCAACCAGGCGGGTGGCACCGAGATCGCCCGCTACGACCTGTCCGAGGACGCCTCCACCGAGACGGCGATGGTCTTCGGCGAGCTGTACCGCAACGGCGCCGAGTGGAAGTTCCGCGCCGTCGGCCAGGGTTACGCCTCCGGGCTGGCCGGGATCGCCGCCGACTTCGGCGTCAACGTCTGAGGAGGCCGGGGTGACGGGGCCGTATCCCCCGACCGGCCTCCGCCCCGAGGACGGGGCGGAGTTCGAGGCCGTGCTGTGCCGGGCGCTGGGCACCCCGGAGATCCGGGACGCGCTGCGCGCCGACCCCGGCGGCCTGGCCGAACGGCGGCTGCGGGTCCGGGCGTCGGCGGACGCGGACGCGATCGTGGCGGCGGCGCGGGATGAGTACCGCGCGTATCTCACCGCACTCGCGTCCGCCGCCGACAGGGATGCGAACGGGGCCGGCCCTGGCGAACAGCGGCCCGCCGACGCCGGGTTGCTGCCGCTGCTGGCGGTGCTCACACCGTCGCTGGCCGCATGCTCCGCCGCGGTCGTCCTCGTCCTCGGCTGCCTCCTGCGACTGATCGGCGTGCGGGGCGCGCTGCCCGGCTCACTCCTCGCCGCCGGATGGACACTCGCGCTCTTCGCGGTCACGAGTGCCCTCGTCGCCTTCGCCGCTCTGCTCCGCACGGCGCTGCGCGGCCCCCGCGGCCCGGCGGAACCCGCTCGGCCGGAACAGGCGCGACTGGTGTGGCAGCAGGCCCTGTTGCACCGCGGCATGCTGCCACACCTGCGTCGCTGCCTCCGGGAGGACCCCTCCCTCAGCGAGGCGAGTCCTCCTAGTCGTCCCGCTTGACCACGCACAGGGCCCAGATGATGAACGCCGAGAAGGCGATCATCACGATGGACCAGACGGGGTAGTACGGCAGGGACAGGAAGTTGGCGATGATGATGAGCCCGGCGATGGCGACGCCGGCGACGCGGGCCCACAGGGACGCCTGGAACAGGCCCAGGCTGACGAGGACGGCCACGGCACCGAGGGCGAGGTGGACCCAGCCCCAGCCGGTGAGGTCGAACTCGAAGACGTAGTTGCGGGTCGAGACGAAGACCTCGTCCTCGGCGATGGCCATGATGCCCCGGCAGATGCCGAGGACACCCGCGATCATCAGCATGATGGCCGCGAAGACCGTCAGTCCCTCAGCGAAGGGATGCGACCGCTTGGTCGCGTGCATGTGCCCGGAGTGTGTGGCGGTCATACCGCTGCCTCCATTCGGTTTCGTGCGGTTGCGTGCGGTGTCGCAGGGGCCTCAGCGCGCGGCGGCGGACGGGCCGGTGCCCGTTCCCGCCGAGGCGCCGTGGCCGCTGAGAACCAGTTCCTTGGCGCGGCGGAACTCGTCGTCCGAGATGTCGCCGCGCGAACGGATCTCGGACAGCCTGGCGAGTTCGTCGACACTGCTGGGCTGTCCGCCGCCGCCCTTGGCCGTCTCCCGGATGTAGGAGTCGAAGGCCGCCTGCTGCGCACGCGCCTGGGCCACCTCGCGGCTGCCCATGTTCTTGCCGCGGGCGATCACGTAGACGAACACACCCAGGAACGGCAGGAGGATCGTGAGAACCAGCCAGCCCGTCTTGGCCCACCCGCTCATGTCGTCGTCGCGGAAGATGTCGACCACGACCCGGAAGAGCAGCACGAACCACATGATCCACAGGAACAGCAGCAGCATGGACCAGAAGACGCTCAGCAGCGGATAGTCGTACGCGAGGTACGTCTGACCACTCATGTCTCTCCTCCGTTCCGGACGTTCGCCCGGCAGGTCCGCCCCGCCGTCCTCGGCGCGCCCACGGCACCGCACTCGGCGCCGATCTCAGGGTGCCCGGCGTGAGGGCGGACGGCCTCACCCCGGGAGGGTGAGACCGGCTTCCTCGGGGGCCGGGTCCGCCGCGGCGGCGACCATCGCCACCAGCGCCAGCACGACCACGACCAGGACGGCGACGAGGACGACCGCGCCGACCGTCGGGTGGTTCCACAGGATGAGGGCCAGGGCACCCGCCCCGAGGACGATGCCGTTGGTCCACCGGGGATGGGCGGCCAGCAGGCGTCCGGCCCGCCCGGTGCTCAGCCCGGCACTGCGCAGCGCCCGCCCGGCCGCCGTGGTGCCGTGCCCGGCCAGGGCCCGCACCCGGCGGGCGCCCCGTCCGGGGCCGTAGAGATAGGCGGCGAGGGCCGTGGCCAGGAAGACCACGAGGAGCGTGCGAGCGCTGTCGCGCAGGAAGCGCAGGAAGGTGTCGAAGATGGCTCCGGCGGCGTCCGGTGGCAGCGTCGCGGACGGTACGGCGTCCAGATAGACACGCCGGACGACGGCCAGCGCGACGAGCAGGACCGCCATCATCACACTGATGCCGAGTGCCGTGATCAGCACCATCACCCGGTGGCCGGGCGCGGTCCACACCGCCAGGGCGGCGAGTGCGACGGTGATGACGGGCAGCCAGGTGCCGAGGATGTTCAGCAGCCGCATGGCGTCCTGCGCCTTGCCCAGTTCGTCCGTGTGGAACAGCGTGACCGTCCGGTTGCTGTCGGGGATGGCGGCGGCCTTGTCGAAGCCCGCGTCGACGAGCCGCTGGCGTACCTCGTCCACGACGGCGCCGACGTCGAGCTGGATCGTGTCGCCGGTGGCCCGCAGGGCGCCCTCCCGCTCGCCGGTGAGCATGTGCACCACCGCGGCGTGCGCCTGCCGGTTCGAGGCCTCCCAGGTCTGCCGGAAGATCTCGCTCTCCACGACCCGGGTGACACTGCGGTCGACGACCGTACGGACCACGGAGCGCAACGGGCCGTCGAGGGACCCGGCCCCCGCCACGACCTGCGCCGGCGCGCCGTTGTCGGCGAGCACCTTGGTGAGGGCGTCCGTCACCGCCTTGACGTCCACCTTCTTGACCACCTCGTCGGTCAGCCGGTCGATCACGACCTGCTGGACGGCCGGGTCGGACGCCAGCGGGGCGACCGTCTCGACATAGCGGTCGGTGTCGGCCACCGTCTCGTTCACCCAGGCCGCGACGACGGCGAGGGGAGCCAGGAGCAGGGTCACCACCAGCAGCACGGCGGCGCCCGCCTTGCGCAGCCGCCGGTGCCGTACGCCCGCGTGCCGGCGCAGCCGCTCGTACTCGGCGCGCTCCTCGGCACTCAGCACATGACCGGTGCCGTCTCCGCTCCCGCCTTCCGAAGGCGTCGGTACGGAATCCTTGCCCATGGTCATGACTCCACCTCCTCCTCGGTCACGCGGGCGGTCCGGCGGTCGCTCGGTGCCCGCCCGTCAGGCCCGCCCGGTGCAGGGCGGCCCGCCAGGCGAGGGCGACCGCCGCCTCGGCCAGGCCGAGCAGCACGAGCCACAGGCCGAGCAGCCGGGTCAGCGCCGTGGCCGACTCGGTCGGCAGGGCCAGCACCACGATCCCCGCGACGATGCCGAGCACCGCGGTGACGAGGACGAACCCGCGGTGGGGAAGGTCCTTGGCCGCGAGGGCGGTGTGCAGGGTGAGGATGCCGCTCGCCAGCCAGACGATCCCGACGATCAGGGAGAGCGCGGCGATCGTCTGCAGCGGGTTCCGCAGGCACAGCACCCCGGCCAGGACGCACAGCAGCGCCAGGAGCAGCCCGGACAGCCGCTCACCCGCTTCCTCCCGGGCGAAGACGCCGACGAACCGGAACACGCCGATCGCCAGCAGGTACAGGCCGATGAGGACCGCGAGGACGTGCAGGGTCTCGTCCGGCCAGACCAGGACGATGACGCCCGGGACCAGCGTGGCCAGTGCCGCGCCGAGGATCCAGGTCCAGGACCGGCCGACCCGCCCCAGCGTCTCCGCCGGGTCGCCCGGGGCGCCGGGTGCCGCCCCACGGGGTGGGGCGGCCGTTCCACCGGGCCGGTCGGCGGTTCCGCCGGGCCCGGAGCCCGTCCCGGCACGCGGTGCCGGGACGGGCTCCGGGTCAGATGACTCGGTCATGGCTCCTCCTCGCGGCCGAGCGGCCGTTTCGGCACCGTCGGCGCGCGACGGTGTGCGGTGACCTCAGGGGGCCAGCGTCCCCGCGCCCGCACCCCGGCCGGATCACCCTCGGCGGGTGATCCCCGCGAATCGGAGGCAGGATGAGGTGGGAGCTACGCCCGTCCGGCGGTTCAGGAGGTGTGGGTCATGACCGTATCGAGCGCATTCACGGCATCACTGTCCGTGACCGAGCGGGCGGAGTACGGCCGGAACGCGCGCAAGCGCGCCTCGCGCTCGTGCCACGGCTGGTTCGAGGCGGACGCGGACGCCGGACGGACCGACCCGATCGAGGTGATCGAGCGTCAATCGGCCACCCGCATCAAGGAGTTGGTCCCGATCCGCTACGGCCGCATGCTCGAATCCCCGTTCCGCTTCTACCGGGGCGCGGCGGCCATCATGGCGTCGGACCTCGGGCCCCTGCCGAACAGCGGCCTCACGGTGCAGCTCTGCGGCGACGCCCACCTGCTCAACTTCCGGCTGCTCGCCTCGCCCGAACGCCATCTCGTGTTCGACATCAACGACTTCGACGAGACGCTGGCCGGGCCGTTCGAGTGGGATGTGAAACGGCTGGCGGCCAGCTTCGTGATCGCGGGCCGGGCCAACGGCTTCTCCACCCACGAGCAGAACAAGGCGGTGCGGACCTGTGTGAAGGCGTACCGGCGGCGGATGCGCGACTTCGCCGGCATGCCCACCCTGGACATCTGGTACGCGCAGGACGACGCCGACCGGCTGCGGGAACTGATGGCCTCCTCGATGGACAGGCGGAGCAGACGCCGGACCGCCGAGGCGGCCACGAAGGCCCGGACGCGCACCCACCTCCAGGCCTTCGAGAAGCTCACCCGGATCACGGCCGAGGGACGGCTGATCACCCCCGACCCGCCGCTGATCACCCCCCTGAGGGACCTGCTGGCGGACCCTTCCGGGGACGGGCAGGAGAAGGAGCTCCAGAACGTCCTGGACCAGTACGTACGGACCCTGTCGTCGGAACGCCGGCATCTGCTGCGCCACTACCGCGTCGTCGACATGGCCCGGAAGGTGGTGGGCGTCGGCAGCGTCGGGACGCGCTGCTGGATCATCCTCCTGCTCGGCCGGGACGACACCGACCCGCTGTTGCTCCAGGCCAAGGAGGCGCAGCAGTCCGTCCTCTCCGCCCAGCTCGGCGGCGACCGCTGGGACAACCAGGGCCGTCGGGTGGTGGCGGGGCAGCGGCTGATCCAGACGACCAGTGACATCTTCCTGGGCTGGACCCACGTCGTCGGTCTCGACGGGCGCGAACGGGACTTCTATGTACGGCAGTTGCGCGACTGGAAGGGCATCGCGCGGCCCGAGACCTGGGATCCCGGCATGCTGCGGCTCTTCGCACGGGTGTGCGGGGCCAGCCTGGCGCGGGCCCACGCCCGCTCCGGCGACCCGGTCGCCATCGCCGCCTACCTGGGCGGCAGCGACCGCTTCGACCGCGCGCTCGCCGAGTTCGCGCAGTCCTACGCCGACCGCAACGAGCGGGACTTCGACGTGCTCCGCGTCGCCGCGCACACGGGCAGGGTCCACGCGGAGAGCCTCTGACGGGACGCGGAGAGCCTCTCGGCTCTGCCGTACGCCCGCTTCGGCTCGCTCCGGCTCGCTCCGGCTCGCGTCTCACTCCAGATCGCGTCTCACTCCGGATCGCGTCCGTTTTACTCCGGCTCACTCCGGCAGCTGGCGCATCTCCAGGACCCGTAGGCCCAGGGACTGGCAGCGGGCCAGCAGGCCGTAGAGATGCGCCTCGTCGATCACGTGTCCGAACAGGACGGTGTGGCCGGACATCTCCACGTGGTCCAGCTCGGGGAAGGCGCCGGTCAGCGCCTTCGACAACCGTCCGTCGACACGTATCTCGTAGCGCATGAGCGGTCCCCATGGCCGGTGGCGGGCGGGCTGCGCCCCTTCTCCTGCGATCGTGCGTCCCGGAGCGTCGGCCGGGCCTCACCCCGGGCAGGTGAGAGTCAGTGGGTCAGATAGAGCTTGAACGCGATGATCAGAAGACCGAGCACCAGATTGACCGAGGCTGTCACGGCGACCAGACCCCATGAGGCGTCGGCCCGGCGGGCAGCCGCCGCGGACCAGCCCACCTGTCCCGCCACCGCCACCGCGATCGCCAGCCAGAGCGCGCCCGGCACATCGAGGCCGAGGACGCCACTGAGGGCCACGGCGGCGGCCGGTGGAACGGCGGCGTTGACGATCGGCCACTCGTCACGGCACACCTCCAGCACGATCCGGTGATCCAGCCCCCGCCGCGACAGCCGGGCCCCGAACAGCTGGGCGTGCACGTGCGCGATCCAGAACACGAGGCCGGTGAGCAGCAGCAGGAGGACGATCTCCAGGCGGGGATAGGACCCCAGGGTGCCGACCCCGATGAGCACGGAGGCCGCGAGCATGGATCCGTAGACCCCACCGGTGTAGTCGGTACGGGCCCGGCGCGGGGCGCCGCGCTCGTCACGGGTCGAGGCGGATGCGGGCCCGGTCGCGGACATCGTCCCGGTCTCCTCTCGGTGGCGGGTGGTTCACGCGTGTCTCGGTGGCAGGTGGTTCGCGCGTGTCTCGGTGGCAGGTGGTTCACGCGTGCGAGTCGCCGTCCTCGGTGGCGGACTCAGCCGTCCTGGTGGCGATCTCGGTCGCCGTCCCGGCGGGTCGAGCCGGGTGCCGCCGCCGGGGTGCGTCCGGGGCCGCCGCCCGTGCCCGGCGGTGGCGTAGGTGGCGTACGGTCCTTGCGTCCGGTCGGCAGCCGTGGGGTGGCCAGGAACGCCGCGAGGGTGATGCCGCCGGTGGCGAGGATGGCCGCCTTGAGGCCGTTCAGCTGGGCCGACGCGTAGGAGTCGGCGAGTGCGTCGACCTCGGACGGCGGCAGCCCGGCGTCCTCGGCCGCCGTACGCACCTGCTCGGTGGGGACGAAGCTGATCCCGGCCTGCAGCGCGACACTCGTCTGCTGCCTCGTCTCCTGCGACAGCCTCGGGTCGTCCTCCACCTGCGCGGTGAAGGCATGGGCGAGGGAGCCGATGAGCAGCGATCCGATGAGCGCGGTGCCCAGGGCGGACCCCAGGTTCTGGGCCGTGAACTGCAGCCCGCCGACCTCGCTGCGCTCCTCCTCCCCCGCGCTGGACTGCACGACGTTGCCGAGCTGTGAGGCGAGCAGTCCCATGCCCACGCCGAGCAGGCCCATGGCCAGGGCGAACTGGGTGTCGTCGATGACGGGGTCGATGGTGGCCAGCAGCCACACGATGGCCACCGCCAGGGTCGCCAGGGCCAGCCGCACCACCCGGCGCGGGCCCGCCCTGCGGCCCAGTCGGGAGGCGACCAGGGACGCGGCCAGCATGGTGATGGACACCGGGAGCAGCCGCAGCCCGGTCTGGAAGGCGTCGAAGCCCTGCACGACCTGCAGATAGAGCGGGATGGTGAAGAACAGCCCGAGCAGGATGAGGTTCTGGCACAGCAGGGCCGACAACCCGCTGCGCAGCGCGGGCCTGCGCAGCAGGGGCAGGTGGACGAGGGGGTCGGTGCCGTGGGCGGTCCGCCGGTGCTCCCAGTGCGCGAAGGCGGCCAGCACGAGCGCTCCGGCGCCGATGACGAACAGGGTCGGGGCGAAGCCCATGACGGTGAAGGGCGGGTTGCGGGGCTGCACCCAGCCCCAGGTGCTGCTCTGCAGCACACCGAGCACGCCCAGCGCGAGTCCGGCCGCCGACAGCGCGGCGCCCACGCCGTCCATCGCGGGACGCGGGCCGGTCCGCGGCGCCTCGGTGATCGCGCGGCGGAAGCACAGGACGGCGACGACGACCACGACCTCGCCGGCGAAGACCAGCCGCCAGGTGAGGTACGTCGTCACCCAGCCGCCCAGCAGCGGGCCGACGGCGATGCCCGCGCCGGCCAGACCGCCGATGACGCCGTAGGCGACGGCCCGGTCGCGGCCCCGGTAGGACTCGGCGACGAGCGCGGCCATGGCCGGCAGCACCATGGCCGCGCCGAGTCCCTCGATGACCGACCAGCCGAGCCCGAGGACCCACAGCGTGGGCGCGACGGCGGTCAGGGCCGAGCCGATGCCGTAGACCACGAGGCCGAGGAAGAAGAGCCGACGGCGGCCGAGGATGTCGCCGAACCTCCCCCCGATCAGCATGAAGGCGGCCATGACCAGCGCGTACAGCGTGATCACGCCCTGGATGGCGGTGACCTCGGTGTCGAAGTCCTCGACCAGCTGGCTGATGGAGACGTTCATGACGGACGTGTCCAGAACCATCAGGAATTGCGCTGTCCCCAGAACGATCAGAGCCCGCCAGTGCTTCACGGTGTTCTCCTCGCCGAGTAGGCCGGTAACGCCACCGCCGCCGCCCGGACGGCGATCGAATCGCCATCTCCATCGCAGCTCAGAAGCGCTGCCCGCGCCTCACCCGCCACGGGCGAGGCAAGCGCTTCGCGACCGGTGACCACGGCCCGTCGGAGCCGCGGGCAGGTACCGGGAGCGGCATCTGGCCCGCCCGGCGCACCGCCTCGACATCGACCGCGGTCAGCTCTGGGGAGAAACCATGCTGCGTCCACACCCGCGGGAATCGCGCTTCCCACTCGAAGAAGAGCAACGCACAGGTCAAGTCCGAACACCCGGCACAGTCGGCTCGCTCCACCTGACGATGCCGGCAGACGCGACAGCTCCGAGGCGTACGTCCGTGAGCGGGGAACCGTCCGCTCACCCTCCTCCAGCTCACGTGATCACGAAACGGACGCCCGACGACCACGCCGACGCCCTGGGCTCGCCCGGCCCGGCAACGCGGGCGAGAGCCCACAGCAACCGGCCGCTCGGATCCATCGGCCTCATGCAGAACCTTCGGCAGCCCCGGGGCGCGTTCGGCGAGCTGATGGATGACCGCGCTGGTGCAGGCGTAGGCGGTGGACTCGCTGATCCCGAATACGGCAGGACGGATGACCGACGAGGCCCCCGAGCAGTGTGGTGGAGACGTCAGACATCTCGATCAACAGCTCGGGAGCTCCGCTCGTTGCGCTTCGTGGACCGTCACCTGATCGGTGACCGACGCGAAGATGCTCAGTGCTTGAAAACGTCCTTCGCCTTCTCCTTGGCCTGACGGGCCGCACCCTTCGATTTCGTGGCCTGCCCCTCGGCCGCCATCCGCTCGTTGCCCACGGTACCGCCGACCGCCTCCTTGGCCTTTCCCGTGGCCTCTTCCCTCTTGCCCTTCGCCTTTTGCCCTCCGGCCATTGCCGTTCACACTCCCAGCTCCGTGGTAGATCATTTTCATATGTCGAGTGCCCCATGGGGCGGTGAAACGGGGTGGCGATCGATCTGTGATCTGCCCAGGTCCCGCTCGACGGTGTCAGGATCGGTGCCGATGCGCCGGGCGGACGCGTCGGTGACCTCGGTCAGGCCGTTTGGTCGATCAGGGTGACCGTCGGTGGCCTCGCCCGTCGTGGCGAGTCCTCGGAGCGTGCCGATCCCCACGGTGACGGGTTCCTGGACGCCCACGGAGACGATCAGGATTCGCAGCGAGACACGCACGAGGTCGAGCAGGTCGACGAGGGCCGCCTGGCGCTGCGCCGGCGGCTCGGCCCCGGGCAGCTGCACCATGGCGTTCATGGCGCCAAGGACCCGGTGACGTCGATCCGTACGTCGGGGCGGGCCATGGACAGCGTGGACGCGGCGTGATGGCCCGGCGCACGACCGCTACCAGTAGTGCCGACGTCCACCGACGGCGTGCCCCACCGATCCCAGGATCCACAGAATGATGCCGACGACGACCAGGATGATCCCGATGGTCCACAGGATGCCGAGGCCGGCCACCAAGCCGACAACGAGGAGAATGACTCCGAGGACAATCATGGGGGCCTCCGATGTGAGCCAGGTTCCCCCTCCTCTCAGGATAGCTCCGTCCGATCCCGTGGTGGTGACGTCGCAGGTCGGCAGCACTCTTCGCCCCCCGGGGGCCGGTGAGACCGCGCCCAGGCCGTGACCGGGGCCGATCCGCACCGACACCCTCAGTTCCGGGGCAACAGGGTTCCCAGTGGCCCGAGGTCGAGATTGAGATCCTCCGGACGCACTCCGTGCTGCTCGCAGAGTTCTGTCATCCGCTGGTCGAGCAGCATCAACGTGGTACCGATCTCTTCAGTCTGTTCATCGCTGAGATCGCCCTGCTCGACACGGCGAATCGCCTGGCGCTCCATAAGCTGCCGGAGGAGTTCGACCACGGTGAGAACCAAGGTGACGAGGTCACGTCCCACCTGGTCGGAGTCCAGATCGAGCCGGGAGCCGGTCACAGCGGGCCTCCATCCGCCCAGGGCGCCGGGACGCGTTCACTGACGGACGACAGCAGGGCATGGAGCGACAGTCGTACCAGCGGAACGTCGGCGATGGCGATGACCAGGTCGCCGCTGATCACTACGCCGGTCGCCAGGACACGGTCCAGCAGGTCGACGAGCGGCACCCCGATGGGACCATCCAGGGGCCCGGGGTTGTCCCAGGGCACCACGTCATGCGTCACGGTCTACACCTCGCCGACGAATGAATAGGGCACCCACGGCCCTGACAGTTCGATCTGCGCCCCGGTCCGTTCCCCCAGCACCTGTGCCAGCAGGGTGAGCTCGTCGGCGCGGTGTTCTGCCACCAGATAGGTCGCGTTGAGGACCTGGACCCGCTGTTCCCCGGAAGGCTGGGGGCCATGCAGCCGCAGCCTTCGGGACGCTGTGGCGAGGCTGCGGACCTCGGCATCCACTGCTTCCGCAGCCTGCAGCGCCTCGTCCTGACGCCGCTCGCGGCGCAGCTGCGCGCCCCGCTTGCGGTCCAGGTAGGCGAGGCCGGCTCCGGGCGCCGGGCGAGACCGGTCGGTCGGCGTGGTGCCGCGGTTCGCATCGTCCTGCGGGCAGGGCGGCGCGTACACCTTCACGCCCCATTCGACGTGGTGCGCAATGCGTTTGAGAGCTGCGTGGAACCGGTCCGCCTCGTTGGCCAGCGTGTCCCGCGCGCTCTCCTCACTCTGGTAGAGCGTGGCCATCGGCAGGGGAACCGTGGGGCAGCATGCGGCGGCCGCGGAGACGACATCGTGGTGGGCGCGTGCGTATCGCTCCAGTTCCCGCTGGTCGCTCAGGCGTGCCTGCAAGGCTTCGTTGGTGAAGTCGCGTGCTCGGACGGTCTGGACGATCGCTGTCAGTGTCTCCAGCGGCGTCTCCAGCGGCAGTGTGCTCACAGGCGCCTCGTCGGTGACACCTGGCAGCCCGGCAACGGCTGACGGGTCCGGGTTCCGGCAGACAGCGAACACATAGGTGGCGTTGGCGTCCGAACGCTCAGGGCCGCGCTCCGTCATGTGCCTCGGTTCTCCTCAGTCCTGGCGGGGGGTATCGCTGCGGGGTCACCGCTTGGGCAACGCGTCCTTCGTGTGGGTTTCGAGCGCCTCCAACCGCTCACGCAAGGCGCGGTTCTCTTCCTGCAGAGCGCTGCGGGAAGCGCGCGAGCTGAGTGCCGGATCGGTTTCCCACCAGTCGATTCCGGCCTTCTTCGCGGTATCCACAGACGCCACGAACAGGCGGAGCCGGATGGTGAGCAGCTCGATGTCAAGGAGGTCGATCTTGATATCCCCGGCGATCACGATCCCTTTGTCGAGAACGCGTTCGAGGATGTCGGCGAGGTTGGTGGTCTGGGGGCCGGAGACAGGATAGGACCTCTCCCGGAAGTCGACATCAGACACGCTGCCGCCTGTGTCCTCGTCGCTTCCCGGACGCGGATGCGTCCTCGTCCTCTTCGTCGTCCTCCGCCTCCTCCTCCGCTTCTTCCTCTTCCTCTCCCTCTCCCTCGTCCTCGTCCTCGTCCTCGTAGGCGCCTTCCGGTTCGCCTTCGTCCTCCGCCTCCTCGTCCTCCTCGTCCTCCTCGTCCTCCTCGTCCTCGTAGGCGCCTTCGGCTTCGTCTTCGTCCTCGTGTGCGGAATCGGCGCCGCCCCCTGCATCACCTTCGCCTGCACCCTCGGGCTCCTCGCCTTCGGATTCCTCCTGCTCGGCCTCCTCTTCCTCCATGGCGTCCTCGTGGGACACGACGACTTCACCGTCACGGATTTCACCGCGCCAGCCCTCGGGTTCCTCCTCGGTGAGGGTGACGTACCGCTGGAAGTTCTTGAAGTCCAGCCGCATGCGGCGCCCTTGGGCTCGCCACAGGTTGCCCGTCTTCTCGAAGAACCCGGCCGGGTAGTACTCCACGACCAGAACGATGCGAGTCAAGGTGGGCGCCAGTTCATGGAAGCTGACCGCGCCGCGGGTGGTTCCCTTGGCGCCTTCGGAGGTCCAGACGATCCGGTCGTCGGGAATCTGTTCCTGAACGGTCGCTTTGAAACTGCGTGAGGAAGGGCCGACCTTGACCTTCCAGTCGCTCCCCATCTCGTCGCTCTTCGAGACGCCTTGAACGCCCTTCGCGAAGCTGCTGAACTGGTCGTACTGCGTCCAGTAGTCGTAAGCGTCGCGCAGCGGAACCCCCACATCCAAGACCTCGATGATGTTCATGACCTTGCCGCCGCCGGATTTACGTTTCCCTTTCCCCCCACCGAAGGCTTCCTTGGCCTTCCCCACGACGCTGTCCTTGACGCCCTTGGCCTTTTCCGAAACGAATGCCTTCAGCGGGGAGTCGCCCTTGAGGATGCGGGAGCCGATCGCGGGAAGCGAGCCACCGTTCTCGGCCGCGTCCGAAAGCTTTCCGGTGACGTCGGTGAGTTTGTCACCCGCCTTCTCGGCGAGATTCTCCACTTGTGCGGTGAGGAAGTTGGACAGCTCTTCGCGGAGCCGGTCCATACCCGATGCTTCCTCTGTCTCCGTGGGCTGGTCTGTCTCCGTCTTGGTCATGACCGGCTACCTCCGACGATCGGCGCGCTTGGACGCTGCTCGCTTCGACGACGTCGTCTTCCTGGCCGCGGACTTCTTGGCGGGAGCGGACTTCTTCGCCGCCGTCTTCTTGGCGGGAGCGGACTTCTTCGCCGCCGTCTTCCTCGCGGGAGCGGCCTTCTTGGCGGGCGCCTTCCTTGCCGCCGTCTTCTTGGCGGGAGCGGACTTCTTCGCAGCCGTCTTCCTGGCCGGCTCAGCCTTCCGCGGCGCGGACTTGGCCGTCCGAGCCCTCTTCTCCCCTTGGGCGGAAGCAGCCTTCTTGCGTGCGGCCGGTGAGGGTGCCCTGCGGGACCGAGCCGATCGCGGAGCACCACGGCGCCGCTGCTGCGGTGCCTCTTCCTGCTCTACCTCTTCTTCTTCGCCCTCGCCCTCATCCTCGTATTCGTCCTCCGGCTGGTCCTCCTCCTCTTCCTCGGCCTGGTCCTCTTCATACTCGGCCTCAGGCTCTTCCTCCTCCGGCTCTTCCTCGTCCTCTTCCTCCTCCGGCTCTCCCTCCTCCGGCTCTTCCTCGTCCTCTTCCTCGTACTCCGCTTCCTCGTCTTCCGGCGCGTTCTCCTCCTCGTCCTCGTCCGCCTTCTCTCCGAGCCGGGCCGTGCGGTCGCTGATGGCGTCGGCAAGCGTGCTCATGCCCCGGTCGGCAGCGGCAGTCACCGCCTTGCGGCCCGCTTCGAGGACTTCCCCTCGCAGCTGCTCCTGCAGCTCGGCAATCTGCGGAATCTCCCCCAGCCTGCGCATCCCTTCGGCCGCGAGCTGACGAGGTTCAAGGCCGAATCGCCGACCAGCCAGATAGGTCGCGACGGACAGGGCAAGCCGGCCCTTCTTCGTCCGGCCCAGCACATAGCCACCCACTACAGCGGCTGCGAGCGTCACCTTTTCCTTGTCATCCATGAGTGCGTCACCTTCGATCGTTCGGCGCAGGGCAGACCCGCGTGGCATGCAGACGGTCGAGCAGCCGCTCCTCTTCGCGTTCGAACTCCTCCAGACTGATGTCTCCGTCTTCGAATTCACGGTTCAGCAGAGCCAGTTGGGCACGGAGCACTTCGGGGTCGTGCAACTCGCGCTCAGCCGCGTCATCGAGTTTCTCCGCCACCCAGATCACGCCGCGGACCGGTGCGATGGGGAGCGTGAGCAGTCCAGTGATCAGTCCCATGTCAGACTCCGGCGGTCCGCGCATGAGCGCCTTCAGCGGAGACGAAGCTGTAGCAGGGCAACGGGCCCGCGAGACGCAGGTCGACACGTTCGCGGTGCGTCTCGGCGAATTGCTCTGCCACGCTTCGGAAGTCGTCGCTGTCGCCGCGACCGACGAGGAACGACATGTTCAGCACACATCCCTGAACTCTGGGCCCCGAGGCAACCGCGCGGGCCCTGGGTGTGAGCTCGTTCAACAGTCTCCGACCGGCGTCGGCGGCCCTGCCCTCCAGAGCGACCGCCACCGCTTCACCCAGTCGGAGGTTGGCTTCGTAACCGGGCCGGCGACGCGCCTCGTCCCGCAGCCGTAGCAGTTTCCTGTCGTCCGCGACGAGGCTTCTCAGGGCGTTCTGGGCCGGGAACGCCTTGACGTTGACCTCGATCCCGTCGGAGAGATGTTCCAGGGCAACCATGTGAGCCGCCTCGCCGGCTGCCAACTGCCCCCGCACCGTCTTCTCGTCCGGTGCGACCATCCCGAACCGCATGGGCAGAACGGGACCCTGCTCCGAAAGGCGCATCAACAGATTCTGGTGCGCCAGAAGATCGCGCCGTCTGGCACGGAGCTTCGGGGGAGCCTCACTGACGACGGCGGCGACCCGCCCGTGCCGGATGGTCCGGAGCGGGGCGGCCGGGCTGCCCACGCCGCCCATGTCCGTCGGCACAGGGCTCCCCGCCCGGATGATCGCGTAGACGTACACACCGTCGGCTGTCACGACTCATGCCTCCACGGGTCGTCGTCGGCTCGTACCGCCACGGGTGGGAGCACGCCGCTTCCTCGGCCTTTCCTGCTGCGCTTCCTCGTCGTCCTCAGGCTCGTCGGAGTCGTCGTCGTCACGGACCCCGACCGCCTTGCGCACGGTGTCGCCCACGTTCTCCGCGGCCTTGCGGACCTTGCGCTTACCGATGGACTTGGCAGCCCTTCCGCTGAACAGCTCGGGAACGGTGGTGCTGCTGGGGTCACGCTCCAGGTCCAGTCGGTTGCACGCCTCGGCGAACCTCAGGTACGTGTCCACACTCGCCACGACGATGCGCGCGTCTATCTTGAGGATCTCGATGCCGACCAGGGAGACCCGGACGAACACGTCGATCACCATGCCCCGATCAAGGATGAGTTCCAGTACGTCGTACAACGTGCCGGCGCGCGGTGGGCAGGCCACTACCTCATCGGAGTAGGTGGTCGCGGGCATGGGGCGTCCTTTCGCTGGTCAGGCAATCCTGGGATCACTCATCGGCGGAACCTCGCCGATAGCGGCGGACCCTGCAGTACTCCAGGAGTTCGCCGTCCTGATCGAGCTGCACCTCGTACGAGGCGAGGAGGCTCGTCGTGTCCGGAATCCGGGGCAGCTCAAGGACGTCCACGACGACGCACCAACCTTCGTCGAGACGTCTCACCGCTGATACGCCCTCCGTGGGATGGTCGATCAGCCCCTCCAGGCTCCGGCAGGCAGCACGCGCGGCATGTTCCGCTCCCCGCACGGATGCCGTGCGGCGAGCTGCTGTCGTCGAGGATTTCCCGGCGCGCGGCCGACGTTCTTCTGCCATGAATACAAGTCTGATCGGTATCGGATGACGCGCACCTTGAGCGGACCAGACGGGCGCACATGCCGGGACGCCCTGCTGCCCCCCGATCGATCCCTCGGTGAGGTCGCGGATGACCGCGCTCAAGCCTCCACAGGTCTTCGAGGCCGAGCCGCGGCGTCGCCGCCATCTCGACGGCGTGCGCGCCGAAGCGGCCCACGCGCGCTCCCGACCGGCCCGCTGACTGGATGATCCCGATACTCCACAGGAGGGAGGTACAAGCCGGGTTTCCCCTCATGCGAGGGTAGGTCGGACCGCATATGGTCCCGCGTCAGTGGCGTCGAAAGCCGCACGGGCGATCGACCACGCCATGCGAACCGAGGGCACCCGGCCCGGCACGGCCACCACCCCATCGACCCAGCGAGAGAAGCGAGTGGCCGCTCCGGTGGCGCAGGGCGACCAGCAACCAGCAACCAGCAACCAGCAACCAGCAACCAGCAACCAGCGAATCGTCTCCGCACTGTCGCCCTCCGCGCGCACGGTGGAGTTCCGCGACAAGAACATCCTGGCCAAGCCGGCCTTCGGACGCCGGGCCCGGATCGTGCGATGCCTGGCGTGCCCCGGCAAGGGCGACGACGCGCCGCCACGCGTCGGGGGCAGCGCCACCGGTGGCGTTGACGACGTGGCGCTCCGTGGCGCCCCGATCGACCCCACGCTCAAGGCGGCCACGCCCGAGGCGGTTTCCTCCGTCTACTGGGAGCTGCACACCACCAAACGCGACCAGGGCGAGATCGTCTACAGGGGCTGAGGACGCGTCGGCCCCCGCGTCGGCCTTCGGTCGAGGCATCCGCTCCGGTACGACAGGGGCACGGCGCATGGCTGGTCACAGCAGACGGCGGCGTCACAGCAGATGGAGTTCGCGGGCGCGGCGTACGGCGTCGTTGCGGCGGTTGACGGCCAGTTTCCGGAAGACGCTCTTGAGGTGGGTCTTGACGGTGTTCACCGACACGCACAGGTCGGCGGCGATCTCGTCGGTCGACATCATCCGGTCCAGGCGCCGCAGTACATCGCGCTCGCGTCCGCTCAGGTCCTCCACCACCGGTGGCCGGTCCTCGGAACCGGGTGCCCCGGGGTGCGGGGCGGGGCCCGGGGTGAGCCAGCCTGCCGCGAGCCCCTTCAACGGAGGGGTGTCGAGGACGGGTCGGAGCCATCCGCCGGCTTCGGCGAAGGGACGGCGCAGCCGCTCGCGCCGGGCCTCGTGGAGGGCCTGGGCGACGAGCCGGCGCACGGCGGCCCGGTCTCCCGCCGCATGTGCGGCCTCCGCGCGGACCAGCAGGGCCCGTACGGTCACCGCGGGCCCGGTACGGCTCTCGGGCAGCACCCCGTCCAGCAGGTCGAGCGCGGCGAGGGGCGTGCCCGCGGCCAGCCGGGCCCGTGCCTCCCCCACGGCGCAGACCGGCTGGCGGCCGGGTACGGCGTGCAGCAGTGCGGCGGCCTCCTCGGGCCGGCCCCGGGCGAGGTGGACGGCGGAGGCGACCAGGGCGGTGTGTCCCCGCGCCCAGGGCGAGGCCACGTCGGCGACCACGGCCGGTTCGACGGCCGCCAGGGCTCCGCGCGTGTCCCCGCGGGCCAGCAGCAGACGGGCGGTGGCGATGGCCCGGCCGGCCTCGGTGACCGGATCCCGCATGGTGGGAGGGGCGTCCGCCACGGCGTCGAGGTGGGCGCGGGCCAGCAGCAGTTCGTCGCGGTCGACGGCGACCGCGGCCAGGACCAGCCGTGCGATGCCGAAGCCGGAGGGCCGCGGCAGGCTGTACCGCTCGGAGAGGGTCAGCGCCGCCATGGCCTTGCGTTCGGCTCTGCCGAGCCAGCCGTTCAGATAGTCGATGAGGGCCAGCCGCCCGAGACAGTCCTCGCGAGGCAGTGCCGTCGACGCGTCCCCGGAGCCGTCGGCGACCAGGGCCAGCGCGGCGCGTGCCTCCTCGAAGCGCCCGGCCCACAGTCGCGTCGAGCCCAGGTGGGCCAGGAGCAGGGCCGTGAGTTCGGGGTGCGCGTCCAGAAGGTGGTCGGGGACCTGTTCGCGCAGTCTCTCGGCCGTCCCGGCCACCAGCTCCGCCCTGCCCGGTGAGCCGGTCAGCCGGGCGGCCAGCGCCTCCAGCAGCAGACAGCTCAGCCGGGCCGCCGCCGGACCGGGTTCGCCCTCGCCCCTGTCCTCCTCCCCCGCCAGTCCCCGCTCCGCGTGCCGCAGGTGGCTCAGGCCCCGGTCGAGTTCGCACCGGGAGAGTTCACGGGCCGCCCGTACGAGGTGCGCGGCGGGGCTCGTCGCCTCGGGGCCCATGTGGGAGAACAGCTCGGTCAGGTCGTCGGAGCGCAGCCCCGTGAACAGCTGGCCGATGGCGAGGTCGTCGACGAGGGCTCCGGCCGTGAACTCCCAGTCGCCTGCGGCGGCCCCGTGTCCGAGCGCCTCGGCGAGCAGTCCCGAGCGGCGCAGCCAGTCGGCGGCGCGCCGGTGGAGCACGGGTTCCAGGCCGGGCCGGCGCATCCGCAGATGGGCACGGAGGATCTCCCCGAACAGCGGGTGGAGCCGGTACCAGGCGTGCCCGAGGTCCTCGACGAACGCGTTCCCGCGGTGCAGCTCCGCCAGGATGGCGGCGGCGTCCCCGCGTTCCGTCAGCGCGTCCGCCAGCTCGGGGCGGATCCGCTCCAGGACGCTGACCCGCAGGAGGAGATCCTGTGTCTCGGGGGTCTGCCGCTGGAGCACCTCCGCGAGCAGGAAGTCGGCGACGGCGGTGCGTTCGGCCTCGAACCGCTTCAGATACGTCTCCGGGTCCGGGCTCTCCCGCGCGGCGAGCGCGCTCAGCCGCAGACCGGCCGCCCAGCCCCGGGTGCGTTCCACGAGCGCCCGCGCGACCGGCACCGTGAGCCGCAGGCCGTGCAGGTCCAGCAGGACGGAAGCCTCCTCGGGCGTGAAGGCCAGCTCGGCGTTCCTGATCTCCGTCAGGTCGCCTGCCGTCCGGTGGCGGTGCAGGGGCAGCAACGGTTCGGTGCGGGTGACGAGAATCAGACGCAGGCCGCCCGCCGCGTGGTGGAGCGTGAACTCCAGCTGGTCCGCTATCTCCGGGTCGGTCACCCGGTCGAACTCGTCGAGCACCATGATCACGGGCCGCTCCCGGCCGCCCAGCTCCGCGGCGAGCCTCGTCAGCAGCGTACGGTCGACACGGCCGGCGTCGGCCGGGCAGCCGATCTCGGGCGACAGGGGCACACCGGCGGCGCGCAGTGCCTGCAGGACGTACGCCCAGAACATGCCGGGGCCCTGGTCCCCGGCCTCGGTGGTGAGCCAGGCGATCGGCGGCTCCCGCCGCGCGGCCCAGTCGGCGACCAGCAGGGTCTTGCCGGCGCCGGCGGCCCCGTTGACCACGGTCAGCGGCGTGGTCAGGGCCCGGTCGAGGTGGTCGACCAGGCGGCCCCGCCGGAGGAAGGTGGTGGGCCTGGCCGGTACGGCGAACCGGGTGCGCAGGAAAGGGTCGCCCCGGGGGTCGGCGCACGGGGGCACGAACCCCGAACCGCTCTCCCCGGACCTTGCCATGGTTTCCACCACCACCGGCCGTCGGAACTTGGGCAGCGCTTTTTGTCCACAACAGCATCCCAGTGTTCCCTCGCGACCGCGCGCCACGTCGTGCGAGCCGCCTCGCGGCCCCCGCCCACCGACGACGCCACGGTGGCCGCACGAGACGTACGGCCGCGGACGGGCTCCCGTCAGTGCGACTCCCGGCTCACCTCGGAGCCGCTGGAGCCGATGAGGAAGTCGAGGTCGGCTCCGGTGTCGGCCTGCAGGACATGGTCGACGTAGAGGCGTTCCCAGCCGCGCCGGGGTGCGGCGAAGCCGTCGACCGTGGCCCGGCTCGGCTCGCGGCGGGCTAGTTCTTCGGCGGGTACGTCGACGTCGATGCGGCGGGCCTCGACGTCGAGGGTGATGAGGTCGCCGGTGCGGACGAGGGCGAGGGGGCCGCCGGCGGCGGCCTCCGGGGCGACGTGCAGGACGACCGTGCCGTACGCGGTGCCGCTCATCCGGCCGTCGCAGACACGGACCATGTCCCGGACGCCCTGTTCGAGGAGCTTCTTCGGCAGCGGCATGTTGGAGACCTCGGGCATGCCCGGATAGCCCTTGGGGCCGCAGCCGCGCAGGACGAGGACGGAGTCGGCGTCGACGTCGAGGCCGGGGTCGTCGATGCGGGCGTGGAAGTCCTCGACGGAGTCGAAGACGACGGCCCGGCCCTGGTGCCGGAGCAGGTGCGGAGAGGCGGCGGCCGGTTTGACGAGGGCGCCGTCGGGGGCGAGGTTGCCGCGCAGCACGGCGATGCCGCCCTCGGCGACCAGCGGTTCGGCGCGCGGGCGGATGACCTCGGCGTCCCAGATGGGGGTCTCGTCGAGGAAGGCGACCAGCGGTTCGCCGGTGACGGTCAGCGCCTCGGGGTCGAGCAGGTCACGGACCTCCCGTAGGACGGCGAGCAGCCCGCCGGCGCGGTGGAGGTCCTCCATCAGGAAGCGGCCGGCCGGCTGGAGGTCCACCAGGACCGGCACCCGGGAGCCGATCCGGTCGAAGTCGTCGAGCGACAGCTCGACGCCCAGCCGGCCGGCGATGGCGAGGAGATGGACGACGGCGTTGGTGGAACCCCCGATCGCGGCCAGCGCCACGATGGCGTTGTGGAAGGAGGCCCTGGTCAGGAAGGTGCCCGGCCGCCGGTCGGCGCCCACCATGTCCACGGCCAGCCGGCCGGTCCGGTGCGCGGCCGCCAACAGCCGGCTGTCGGGTGCGGGTGTCCCCGCCACGCCGGGGAGCACCGTGCCCAGCGCCTCGGCGACCAGCGCCATCGTCGACGCCGTCCCCATCGTGTTGCAGTGCCCCCGGCTGCGGATCATCGACGACTCGGAGCGGGTGAACTGCTCCTGGGAGAGCGTGCCCGCCCGCACCTCCTCCGACAGCTGCCACACCCCGGTGCCGCAGCCCAGCAGGCCACCGCGGAAGGTGCCGTTGAGCATCGGCCCGCCGGGGACCACGACCGCCGGGAGGTCCACCGACGCGGCGGCCATCAGCAGCGACGGGATCGTCTTGTCGCAGCCCCCGAGCAGTACGACGCCGTCGATGGGGTTCGCGCGCAGCATCTCCTCCGTGGCCATCGCGGCCATGTTCCGCCAGAGCATCGCGGTGGGCCGCACGTTCGTCTCGCCCAGCGACACCACCGGCAGGTCCAGCGGGATGCCGCCGGCCTCGTACACACCGTTGCGCACCGAGGCCGCCACCTCGTCCAGGTGGGCGTTGCAGGGGGTCAGATCGGAGGCGGTGTTGGCGATGGCGATCTGCGGCCGGCCGGTGAAGGCGTCGTCCGGCACGCCCCGCCGCATCCACGCCCGGTGGATGTAGGCGTTGCGGTCCTGTCCCCCGTACCACTGCGCACTGCGGAGCGTCACGCCGAGCCCCTTCCGATTATCGGTACGGCGGTCTACAGTCCGGAACGCGATGAAGCATACGCAGCCGTACGAAGGATCGACAGACCTCGGTGAGGACGACCCGACGGGCGCCGTGAGCAGCCGGCTCGTGGGGTCGGACCGGGTGCTGGCGGTCCTCAGGGAACTGGCCCGGTACCCCGACGGGGTGGGTCTCGACGAGCTGACACGGGTGATCGGCAGCCCCAAGCCGACCGTGCACCGGGCGCTCGGCGCGCTGCGCCGGGCCGGGCTCGCGGACCAGGACGCGCGCGGCCGCTACGGGCTCGGCGACGAGTTCCTGCGCATGGCCTTCGCCCATCACGAGGCGCGGCCCGAGCACATCCGGGTCCGGCCGGTGCTCGAAGCGCTGGCGCACCGGTTCGGCGAGACCGCGCACTACGCGGTGCTCGACGGTCACGAGGTCGTGTACCGGGCCAAGGTCGATCCGCCCGCGGGCGCCGTCCGGCTGACGTCGACGATCGGCGGCCGTAACCCCGCCCACACCACCGCCGTCGGAAGAGTGCTGCTCAGCGGGAGGCTGGGCACCCCGGAGGAGGTCGAGACGTGGCTCGGCGGCGCGCCCCCGGCAGGTCGTACGCCCTGGGCGCCGCGCGCGGCGGCCGAACTGCACCGCGCGCTGGACTCCACCCGTGCACGCGGCTACGGCGTGGACGACCAGGAGACCGATCCCGGGGTCAACTGCCTCGCCCTGCCCGTGTTCCTCACCTCGCCGACGGCCCCGTCCGGAGCGGTGAGCGTCAGCGCGCTGGCCTACCGGACGCCCCTGACGGCGCTGGTCGCCGCGCTGGACGAGATCCGCGCGCTCCTCGGTCGCCTCGGTGAGCCGCACCGGTGACCCACGAGCCTCGACAGCAACCCGCCCCGGTCCTGGAGACAGAGCTGTGAACCTCATGCGCGCGTTCGTCCTCACCGCCCCCGGCGCGTACGAGGTCCAGGAGCTCCCGGCACCGGTGGCCGGGCCCGGCGAGGTCGTGGTCGACGTCGAGCGGGTCGGGGTGTGCGGCACCGACATGGAGTTCTTCACCGGCACGATGGCCTACCTGCACCAGGGGCACGCCGCGTACCCGATGCGGCTCGGCCACGAGTGGGCGGGGCGGGTGTCGGCGGCCGGCGACGGTGTCGACCCGGGCTGGGTCGGCCGACGCGTCATGGGCGACACGATGCTCGGCTGCGGCGGCTGCCGCCGCTGTCTGCGGGGCGACCAGCATGTGTGCGAGCGGCGCCGGGAGGTCGGCATCCGCGGGGGCCGTGCGGGAGCGCTGGCCGAGCGGCTGGCCGTACCGGTCTCCTCCCTGCACGGCCTGCCCGACTCGGTGGACGCCGTGCTCGGCGCGCTCGTGGAGCCGGGAGGCAACGCCCTGCGCGCCGCGGAGGCCGCCGCGACCCGTGCGGGGGACCGCGCGCTGGTCCTGGGGCCGGGGACGATCGGGCTGCTGGTCGCGCTGTTCCTGCGGGCCGCCGGCACGGAGGTGCACCTCATGGGCCGGACCGAGGACTCGCTCGCCTTCGCCCGGAGCCTGGGCTTCCCGCACACCTGGACGGAGGAATCCGTCCCGGACCTGCCCTTCGACGCGGTCCTCGACGCGACGAACGCCGCCGAACTGCCGGGGGTCGCGGTGGAGTTGGTGGAGCCCGGCGGACGGGTCGTGTACATCGGGCTGGCCGCCGAACCCAGCCGGATCGACACCCGCGCGCTCGTCCTCAAGGACGTCACGGCCGTCGGCGTCCTCTCCGCCTCCCCCGGCCTGGACGCGACGATCCGCGCGTACGCCACCGGCACGGTCGACCCCCGCCCGCTCGTCGCCGCCACGGTGAGCCTCGACGAGGCCGGCCCGGTCCTCGCCGGTGAACGTCCGGCCGGGGCGGGCCCCGGCCCGAAGATCCACGTCGACCCCGCGCCACGAGCGCGCTGACCCCGCCCGGCCGACCCTTCGGGACCGGGCGCGGCGGCCTCGGCAGAGCCTGCGCACCGGCGCCGCCTCCCCGGACGGTCGGGCCGAGCGCACGCGCCGGCGCGATCGGCTCGCCGGGCACTCGCCAAGGGTGATCGGCGGGCCCTGCCTCTCCGGATCGGCGGGGCGCCTGCCGTCCCGGACCGGGCCCGGCTTACCGTACGGGGAGATCACGATCTGCCCGGGAGTCCGCATGGCCGGTAGTCGCCGGAAGAGGTCCGCCGGGGCCGTCGATGCCTTCGACGCCATCGAGCCGCCCCGCAACGCCGAACTGATCCTCGGCGTGCTGGCGGTGACGGCCCTGGTGGAGGCGCTCGGTGTGCTGTCGCGATCCGAGGTGTGGCTCCTCGGACTGCTGGTGTTCCTGCCGGGGACGGCGTCGGCGCTGTGCACGGTCCGGCAGACGGCGTTCGTCGCCGCGTGGACCACGCTCGTCGTCACCACCACGGCCGTGGTGCGCAACGTCGACGCGGACCGCTGGCTCGACCGGCTCCTGCTGGTGCTGCTGACCCTCACCCTGGGCGTCGCCTCGGTGTACGCCTGTCACCGGCGGATCAGGCGTGAGGCGGAGATGTTCCGGCTGCGTTCCACGGCCGCGGCCATGCAGCGGCACATCCTGCACCCCCTCCCCCTGCTGACCGACGACGTCCTGGTCAACGGCGTGTACGAGCCCCTCCAGGAGGACCGCCTCGTCGGCGGCGACATCTACGACGTCGTCGCCTCGTCCTGGGGGACCCGGGTGCTGATCGGCGACGTGCAGGGCAAGGGCCTGGCCGCCGTGGGCGCCGCGTTCGCCGTCATCGGCGCCTTCCGTGAGGCGGCCCACCGCGAGCCCACGCTCACCGCGCTCGCCGACGCCCTGGACGCGGCCGTGGTCCGCCACAACTCCTACGCCGAGAACACCGGCGACGACGAGCGCTTCGTCACCGCCCTCGTGATCGGCGTCGACGCGCTCACCGAGGAGGCGCAGGCCGTCAACTGCGGGCACATCCCCCCGCATGTCGTGCACGAGGGCAGGGTCATCACCGCCGAACTGGACTCCGGTGTCCCGCTCGGTCTGGCCGAGCTGGCGCTCGAACCCACCACCGTGGGCTGGTTCCCCTTCCCGGAGGGCGCCACGCTGGTGCTGAGCACCGACGGTCTCACCGAGACCCGTGCCGCCGACGGCTCGTTCTATCCGGTCGACGAACGCCTCGCGGAGCACCTCGCCCTCTCCCCCACCGACCTGCCCCGGGCCCTGTACGAGGACGCCCGCGCGTACGCGGGCAGCGGCGGCCCGCACGACGACGTCGCCGTCCTGACGGTCCGCCGGTCACCACGTCGCTGAACGAGCACCGAAAAGGATTTCCGCAGCAGGGATGGGCGCGAGTGACGCCTGCGTGTCCTGAATTTGCTCGGTCCCGGAACTCGCCTCTCTCCCGGCTCCCTTGACACTTCAACAGGGCGCTCCTACGTTGCGAAAACGTTTCAGGTCGTTTTCCGCACCCCCCGGTTCACGCGCACATGTTGTCAACGGGACAGGGAGCATCCGATGAGAAGACCGCACGTCCTCCTGCCACGACGCCGACGCACGAGGTGTCTCCTCGTCGCCCTGGCCCTGGCGGCATGTTCCGTCGTCGCCGCTCCCCCGGCCGCCGCGGCGCAGACCATCGGGTACCCCGGCTTCAGCGGGCCCGCGATCCCGGCACCGCCCGTCGCGCACACGCCCGGCGACATGATGAAGGCCATCTACGACGCGGAGAGTTCGGGCACCGACTTCTGGATGGACCGTCTGCTGGCCCGCTCCGGCAACGACCCCGCCGGGCCCTGGCTGATGAGCCGCGGCCGGGCGTTCTTCATGAAGGAGCACAACCCCGCCCAGCTCGGTTTCGGCGGCAGGGCGGCCTACTGGGAGAGCATCGACGACCGCGCTGCCTACACCGTGGCGGTCACCCCGGGCACCTTCACCGAGCAGGTCGCCCAGCGCCGGCAGACGCCCAGCCACTGGAAGAGCGTGCACACCAGCGGCTCGATCACCATCGACCAGACGAAGTTCGTCACCGACGGCAACGTCGCCGTGACCAACCTGGCCATCAAGAACAACGGCTCCGCCTCCACGACGCTCCGGTTACGGGCGACCTCGCCGTACGCCACCTCCGGCACCGGCAGCGAACTGACCGGCCAGGTCAACGCCTACAACAACCTCACGACCCTCCGCCCCCGCCTCACCGGCGACGGTTTCGCCGTCACCGGCGGCGGCCTCGACCGGTCCGTGACGATCGCGGCCGGTGCCACGGTGACGGCCAAGGTGGTCATGGGTTTCGTCACCGACGAGATCCCGCAGTCGCTGACCGAGTACAACGCCTACGCGGGCTACTCGCCCCCGACCGCGTTCGCCACCCACGTCAAGGCCTACAACCTGTGGTGGGCGCAGAACGTGCCGTACATCGACGTGCCCGAGCCGGCCATCAAGAAGAACATCTACTACCGCTGGTGGCTGATGCGCTTCAACAGCCTCGACGCGGACATCCCCGGGCAGACCTTCCAGTTCCCGACCTCCACCGAGGGCGTCCTCGGCTACAACAACGCGATCGCGCTCACCCAGCCGATGCACATCGACGACCTCAAGTACCTGCGCAACCCGGCCTACGCGTACGGGGACTGGCTGAGTGTGGGGCAGACCTCCAAGAACGGCCGTTTCCTCGACAATCCCGGTGACCCGGAGAACTGGTCCAACAGCTACACGCAGTACATCGCCGAGGCGGCCTGGAAGAGCTACCAGATCCACGGCGGCCAGCCGGGCATCGCGGGGAACCTGGCCCGCTACGCCGAGGGCGACATCAAGGGACAGCTCGCGCACTACGACCACGACGGCAACAAGCTCATCGAGTACGACTGGGGCGCCCTGACCGGCAACGACGCCGACGCGGTCTCCTTCCACTGGAAGCCCGGCACCATGGACCGCGCCGAGTCCGCCTACCAGTACAGCGGCGCCCTCGCCGCCGCCCAGGCCTACGAGGCGACCGGCAACACGGCCAAGGCCGGCGAGATGCGTACGCTCGCGAGCCAGATCAAGGACGCGATCGTCGACGTCCTGTGGAACCCGAACCGGCAGCTGTTCGAGCACCGGCTCAAGTCGACGAACGAGTGGGTGCCCTGGAAGGAGATCAACAACTACTACCCCTTCTCGGTCGGAGCCGTCCCGAACACCGCCACGTACCGGCAGGCGCTGCGGCTCTACGACGACCCGGCGCAGTACCCGATCTTCCCCTTCTACACCGCCAACCAGGTCGACAAGAAGGCGGCGGCCGACGCCGGGGAGCCGGGCTCCAACAACTTCTCCACGATCAACTCGACCGTGCAGTTCCGGCTGTACTCGTCGGTGCTGCGCAACTACCCCAACTCCTGGATGAACGCGGCCGACTACAAGAAGCTCCTCTACTGAACACCTGGGCGCAGTACGTCGGCGGCAACACCCAGTGGCCGGACGCCAACGAGTTCTGGGCGGACTGGAACGGCACCAGCGTCAACTACCGCTCCTGGATCCACCACAACATCCTCGGCAGCAGCAACTGGACCGTCATCGAGGACGTCGCCGGGCTGCGTCCGCGCAACGACGCGAAGGTCGAGCTGTCACCCATCGACATCGGCTGGAGCCACTTCACCGTCAACAACCTCCGCTACCGGGGCGCCGACCTGTCCGTCGTCTGGGACGACCCGGCAGACAGCGTGGTGCGCTACCCCGGCATTCCCGAGGGCTACTCGGTCTACGTCGACGGCGACCGCGTCGCCACCGTCAGCTCGCTGGTGCCCCTGACCTGGGACCCGGCGACGGGGGACGTCACCACGAGCGGCATGGTCAGCCATCACGTGGCCAAGTCCGGCCTGAAGGCCCCCAACCAGGTCGTGCAGGACAGCCCGCAGATGGTCGACATGCTCGCCAAGGCCGGCGTCGACCTGACCGCGGACCTCACCAACCTCGCCGCCGGCGCGACCGCGACCGCCTCCCACACCGGCTCCGGCAGCACGGTGGCCGGCGCGGTCGACGGCTACCCCACCAACGAACCGTTCTGGGGCGCGGGCGGCTCGGCCAACAGCCAGGACTGGTACGAGCTGAACTTCGGCACCGCGCGCACCCTCAACGAGGTCCGGCTGCACTTCAAGGACAGCCGCCCGGCGAGCACCACCTACCGGGCGCCCTCGGCGTACACCGTCCAGTACCACAACGGCAGTTCCTGGGTGAACGTCCCCGACCAGACGAAGAGTCCGGCGGCGCCACGGGCCAACTACAACCGGGTGCAGTTCCCCTCGCTCAGTGCCCAGCGCATACGCGTGCTGGCCACCAACGCCTCCGGGGCGAAGACGGGCCTGACCGAGGTCAAGGTCTTCAACCGGGGCGGGGTCCAGCCGCCGGGCAACCTGGCCGTGTCGGCCACGGCGTCGGCGTCGTACACCTCGTCCTGGGAGAGCGTCGCCGCCGTCAACGACGGGGTAGATCCGCCGTCGTCCAACGACACCGTGAACCCTCGCTGGGGGACCTGGCCGGAGACGGGCCGGCAGTGGGCGGAGCTGACCTGGCCGTCCGCGAAGACCCTGAACAAGGCCGACGTGTACTTCTTCGACGACGACCAGGGCATCGACATGCCCGCCTCGTGGAAGCTCCAGTACTGGAACGGCAGCGGGTACGTCGACGTACCGGGAGCCGGGTCCTATCCCCTGGCCAAGAACCAGTACAACACCGTCACCTTCAACGCCACGAGCACCACCCGGCTACGGGTGCTGCTCACCGGCAACGGCACGAACTCCGTCGGACTCCTCGAAGCAAAGGTGTACGGACCGTGATCCGACCCAGACTCCTGTCCGCGTTCCTCGCATCGGTCTCCATGGCGGTCGCCTTCCTGGTGGCCCCGCAGCCCGCTGTCGCCGCCGTCGCCTTCAGCTCGACGGGGGTGAACCAGACCGGCGGCAACTGCCTGGAACTGCCGGGCGGTTCGTCGGCCAACGGCACACAGCTGCGGGCCTCCGCCTGCGCCGGCGGGGCGAACCAGAGCCTGTCCTTCACCCTGGTGACGGGGACGGCCGACGTCTACACGATCACCACCGGCTCCGGGCAGTGCGTCGATGTGTCCGGCGCCTCCACGGCGGACAACGCCGCCGTCATCCAATGGCCTTGTCACGGCGCGGCGAACCAGCGGTGGCGGCTGGCTCCGCTGTCGGTCGCCGGCACGGACAAGACCTTCAACCTGGTCTCCGTCGGCTCCGGCAAGTGCGTCACGCCGAGCGGCGGTTCGTCGGCCTCGGGCACCGTTCTGGTGCAGCTGCCGTGCGCCTCCGCGAACGGCCGGGTGTGGCGGCTGCCCGGCTTCACCGGCGGCGGCACGGCCCCGAAGACGTTCACCAACCCCCTCGCCCAGCGCGGCCCCGACCCCTGGCTGACCTACCACGACGGCTTCTACTACCTCGCCACCACGACCTGGAACTCGACGGTCACCATGCGCAGGTCGAGCACTCTGGCAGGGCTCGCCACCGCGAGCGAACAGGTGATCTTCAACCTGACCCGGCCCAACGGGGCGGGCACCATGTGGGCCCCGGAGTTCCACCTCCTGGACGGCCCGAACGGCAAGCGCTGGTACTTCTACTACACGGCCGGCCGGGAGCCGTTCGACCTGGGCACCCAGCGGATCCACGTCCTGGAGAGCGCCGGCCAGGACCCGATGGGCCCGTACAGCTTCAAGGCCGACCTGCTCGACCCGACGCAGGACAACACCTGGGAGCTGGACCCGGGCATCCTGCAACTCGACGGCAGGCTGTACCTGTTGGGCACGTTCTACAACGGCTCGCAGCCCATGTTCATCCGCCCGCTGTCGAACCCGTGGACCGCGAGCGGCACCCGGCGGGTGCTGTCCACCCCGACCTACGGCTGGGAGACGGTGGGCGGCGCGGTGAACGAGGGCGCCGAGGTCCTGCAGCGGGGCGGGAGGACGTTCATCGTCTACTCGGCCAGCCACTGCTCGACGCCCGACTACAAGCTCGGCATGCTCACCTACAACGGCGGCGACCCGCTCAGCTCATCCTCGTGGGTCAAGTCGCCGAACCCGGTGTTCCAGCGGTCCAACGCCAATGGCGTCTACGGCCCCGGTCACAACGGGTTCTTCAAGTCGCCCGACGGGACGGAGGACTGGATGGTCTACCACGCCAACAGCTCCGCCTCCGGGGGCTGCGACATGAACCGGTCGACCCGGGCGCAGAAGTTCACCTGGAACGCCGACGGCACCCCGAACTTCGGCACCCCGGCCTCCCTCGGCGTCACCTTGACCGCACCATCGGGCGAATAATCGTACCGTTTCCCCCCGATCGTCCCAAACCGCTTGCCCGGTGCGGGACCCCTGCCCATCCTTGAGCGGTGATTGATGAGCAGGCGCACACCGGACCCGACCTCCCGACGACACTGCGCAAGCTGGTCGACGAACTGGGCCGGGTCCGGGCGCTCGGGCTGCTGCGGCTGCACGAGGCGGAGCTGGAGACGCTGTCCGCGTGCGTCGCGGGCCGGCCGCCCGGCACGGATGTGGCGGCCGCTCCGGGCGACCGCGCACAGCCGGAGGCAGTCGAGCGCCTGCTGCACGCCGTGCTGCTGGGCCTCGACGGGGAGTTGCTGCGCGACGCGGCCCTGCACTCGTTCGGTTTCGCCCCCGGAACCCGCGATCTGTCGGGCAAGGAGCGCCGGGAGCGGGCGGCCCATGTCTACCGGGTGGGGGCGGAGCGGTTCCGCAAGCACCAGGAGAAGCTGATGCTCCAGCAGGTGGCCCGCGCCGTCCTGAACTTCGGGGGCCACGAGCCGATACCCGTCCCCCCGGACTCCCGGGAGGGGTCCGGGGACGGTGTCCGGGGGAGCGCCGTCGCCCCCGTCCGCGCGGGACGCCATGTGTTACGGACCGCGTTCTCCCACGGGGACGTCCTGCTCACCCTGCATGTGGCACCCATCGAGCTGGTGTCGGGGGTGGACGTCCTGGTCTCCTCGGAGAACATCTACTTCGAGATGTCGAAGACGTTCCGGCGCACGGTCTCCGGGAGCCTGCGGCGGGCGGGGGCCACCAAGGACGCCGTCGGACGGATCACGGACGATGTGATAGCCCGCCAACTCGCGGACTGGGTGCGGAATTTCGGGGTTCCCGGACTCCCCGTGGCGGCGGGCACGGTCGCCGTCACCTCGCCCGGGGCCCTGGCGGCGCAGGGGGTGCGGCGGATCCTGCACGCGGCGGTCGCCACACCCTCGGCGACCGGCGACGGGTACGAGACCGCGCCCGCGGCCGTCGCGGCGGCCGTGCGGCGCGTCTTCCAGCTGGCGGCGGCCGAACGGCGTTCGGGCCGCGTGCCGCTGCGGTCCGTCGCGCTCCCTCTGCTCGGTGCGGGCCGGGGCGGTCTCGACGCGCGGACCAGTGCCGAGACCGTCGTCGGAACGCTGGAGCAGGTGCTCAGGGACGACCCCGACTGGTCGGTGCATCTGGTGACGCGGAATCCGCTCAGTGCCCGTGCGGTGCTCGACGTGCTGAGCGACCGGCGGCCCTGAGATTCCGGTGCGCGCCGTACGACACGGAAGAGCACGGTATTCGAATTCGCTCGCCCCGTGGAACTCGAATACCGTGCTGTATTCCTGCCGCATTCCCCCGTCTTTCCCCGCGGCCTTTCGAGCAGAAGTATGCACGAGCGGCGGCCGGCATCGGAACCCGTTCCACCGATCCCCGGGGGAAATCCGGAAAGCTACCGGTTCCCGCCCGGAAAACACCCCGGACGGGGCCCTGCGAGCGAGGGCGCGGGCGGTGTCAGGACCCGATACCCGGCAGGTGTTCCACCGATCCGATCTCGACGTGGTACTCCCGCAGGGTCTCGGACAGCCAGCGCAGACCGTCCTCGTCGTCGAGGGCCCTCGGCGGCTCGTCGGTCACCGTGAGCAGGTCGCTCTCGGCGGCGGCGCCGAACAGGACCAGGGACTCGTGGGGGCCGTCCAGGCGCGAGCGCCAGACGAAGCCGTCCGCCCAGTTGGCCTCGGCCCGCAGCCAGTGCCCCCAGCGCCGGGTGAAGGCGTACTCCGTCGGATCGGACTCCACCAGCCACCAGTCGCTCTGCTGCACGGCGTTGAGGTGGAGAATGCTGCACAGGGAGACCAGCTCGACGTCACGGGTGAGCCGCACCTGGGACAGCAGCCTGCCCTCCAGTTCCTTCCGCGGCAGCACCCGGGAGTTGCCGAGGCCGTCGAAGCGCAGGGTGCGGACGAACTTCTCGATGATCGCGGTCTCGGGCCTGGGGGCGGCGTACAGATACGCGTAGGCGTCGTTCGGGGTGCTGTCGAAGCGGCCGCCGCCGAAGTGGTGGTCCTGCGGCTTCGGGTTGAAGCGGTCCGCCGCGCGGTGCCGCGCGTGCACCCGGTAGAACACCTCGCCCGCCCTGCGGACCACCTTGCGGGCGTCGGCCGTGCCCTTCTCGGGGAGTTTCGCTCCACGGGCCATGTCAGTCGTCCTCCCCCACCACGCTCGCGGCGGCGAGCAGTTGATCGTCCAGCCCCGCGCCGAGCAGCGTCGCCGGCACGGCGTCCAGCCACGGATTGGGCCCCAGCCACCAGTCGGCCACACCCCAGGGGTCGGCCGCCGCGCCCAGCATCGCGTTGATGGCGAGCACCAGGGTCCGGGGGCGGCCCTCCCCGTCGAACTGGAACGCGGGCAGCACCTCGGGCCCCTGGGCCGCGCGGAGCCGGATGAGTTCGGGCTGTTCGGGCGCGACGCCGAAGATCTCCGTCAGTTCCATGTCCGTCAGGGCGGGTTCGGCCAGCAGCCGGTCGCGGGCCGAGGCCCACCGCGCCTCGGTCCGCGGTGGGCCGCCCGGGGTCGGCGCGGGTCCGGCCGGAGAGCCCGGGGCGCGGGCCTCGCCGGACGAGGCGCCCGCGACGCCTGGGCCGCCTGGGGCACCTGGGCCGCCTGGCGCGAAGCGTTCCAGCAGGACGTCGTGCGGCGGTCGACGGGTGAGCGACGAGGAGGTGTAGCGCCGCCCCACCGCGCTCCCCTCGTCGTCCGGCAGGGCCGCGCGCAGATGCGCGGCGACGGCGCGTGCGATGCCCCACGCCCGCTGCTCGCCGCCGCCCTCGGCGACGAGGTCGAGCAGAACGTCGAGCTGTTCCCGGTCGGCCGGGGAGAGTTTTTCCCGGATCGACTGCGGTTCCGACACGAGCGCCGCGATTAGTTGCTGCTCGTACTCGTCCATGTTCCCCTCCTGCGATCCGGAATCCGGATTACGGCCGTACGCTAGTGAGCTACGATCCGATTGGCAATTCAGGGGCCGGGACGCTCATTCCCGGGCGCGGGCGGGGGGTTTTCGTGTACACCGAGAATCAGGGTTTCGATGATCGCTCCGATGAATCCGGGATGACGGATCGTTTCGCACGGATCGACGCCGTCGTACAACTCCTCGAAGCCGCCGAGGACGCCCTGGACCAGGAGGACGGGGGGCACCTCGTGGACCTCGTCGACGAGGTGGAGCGGATGCTGGCGGAGCTGTCCGGCACCCCCACCGGCCCGGCCGAACGGCGTCTGCTGCTGGGCATGTCCGCCGACGCGGCCCGCCTCCGCTACGCCCACGGCCAGGCACCGCGGGACCTCGACAACACGATCGCGCGGCTGGAGACCGTCCACTCGCTGACGGTCGAGGCGTGCACGTCCCCGGGGCCGGAGACGCCGCCCGACCACGACGACCTGGTCCTGGTCCGCCGCGAGCTCGCCCTCGACCTCGCGGAACGCTGGCGCACGAGCGAGGACGGCCCCCGGCGGTCGGCCGACGCCGACCGGGTCGTCGACCTGCTCGGCCCGATCCTCGACGGACCGGACGCCCAGTGTCTGCCGGATCCCGCGCAGTGCCGCGCGGTGCTGGGCCTGGTCCTCTCCGACCGTTGCAGGTGCGCCGAACACGACACCCCCGAACGGCTCGCGGACCGCCACGCGGCCGTCGGACATCTGCGGACGGCGCACGACAGCGACGACCTCGACCCGGACCTGCGCCCCGCCGTGGCCTTCGACCTCGCGTTACTGTCCTACCTCGAACTGGGCGACCGCTACCGGGACTCCGCCCACCCGGCCGGGTCCCCGGACCCCGCCTCGGAGTTCGGGGCCCTGCTGACCGTCCTGCGGCCGCTCCTGGCCGACCATGGCCCGGCAGGCGCCGACGCGGCCGAGCTGGGCGCGGACGTGTGCGACGCGCTCACCCGGTACGACAGTGGTCAACGGGCCCAGGCCACCGTCGTGGACTGGTACCGGACGGCCCTCGCCCACCCCGCGCTGCCGGAGGAGGCCGCCCTCCGGATCACGACGAACCTGGGGCTCGCCCTCGCGGAACGCTCCGAGCGCAATCGGAAGGCCCGGCATCCCCACGACCCCGCCCCGGCCACCGACCGCGCCGAGGCGATGGTCCTGTGGGAGGAGGCACGGACCCGGTTCTCCTCCGCCGCGCACCCGGAGGGCCCCGGGCCGGCCCCGGACGCCGCCGAGGCCCAGCAGGGTCTGGTGGCCTGCCTGGCGGGGATCGTCGACCTGCTCTGGATCGACCTGTCGGACGGACTGCTGGACGAGGACGGCACCGGCCGTCTCACCGCCCGGGCCCGCGAACTCGCCTCCCTCATCGGCCCGGACGACACCGACCGGGCCGAACTGGTGCTGAGGACCGCGATCGCCCTGACCCGCCGGGTGATCGACCGCGGCACCCCCGCCTCGTACGCCCTCAGCGGCAACGCCCTCGTGACCGGCGTCGCCGATCCGGCTCTGGCCCTGGACCGCACGCTGCCCCGCGTGGTGGCGGAACTCCGCGAGGCCATCGACCTCCTGCGCACGGGCACCGGTCTCTACCACCACGAGGACGATCTGCATCTGGGCGCCCAGTGTCTGCTGGGCGTCGCGCTGCTCCTCGACTTCGCGTGCGCGCTGCCCCAGGTCCGGCACGCGTCCCTCCGCGACGCCCTGCGCATCCTGCGTGTGGTCCTGGAACGCGCGCCCGCCGACAGCGAGTTCCGCGACGAGTACCTCCACGGGTCCTTCCTGACCGCGATGCTGTACCGCGTCTGGTACACCGACCCGTTCGCCGTCCCCGAGGGCCCCGGCGGGCGACCGCTTCCGGACGTCAGCGGGTTCCCCACCGTCGAGGACGATCTGCACCTGCTGGCCGGGCTGCTGGACGCGGCCGCCCTGGAACGGGAGCCGCACTTCGTCTTCGTGTCCGTCATGGTGAACTTCCTGCGGTCACCGGACGGCAGGCCCTCGACGGCCGACTGCCGTACCTGGTCGGACCAGTTGCTGCGGGCCGCCCCGCTGCTCGAACCCGAGGCATGGGCGCTCAGGGCCATGATGCTGGCGGTCGCGGGCACGCTGGGACTCGTCCTCGTCAAGGAGGGCGAGGCCACAGGGGCGGACCGGGCCGCCGCCACGGCCGCCCTGCGTGAGGCGCAGGGCATGCTGCCGCCCGGCTCAGAGCTGCGCCGGCACATCGACGAGGTGGTGCGGCAGGGCGCGGTGGCCGACTTCCGGGCTCTGCTGGCCACTCTCTTCCCGGCCGCGGCGAACCGTCACCGGACGGCCGGGGCGCAGGCGTCACGGCCGCCGGAGCCCGCCCCCGCGGACCCGCCGGACGACGAGGGCGCGCTCGTCCCGCCCACGATCGACCCCTCCGCGACGGTCCTGCTCGGGGACGGGTCCCCGGACCCCTTCGCCGTGCCCCTCGGCAGGGTCACCGAGATCCTGTCCGGCGACCCGGGGACGGCGAGTCCGGCCGAGGCCGCCGCGCGCTCCCTGGCGCACCACCGCCGCTGGCTGCGGGAGCGGGACGGTCAGGACCTGACCCGGGCCATCGACCTCGTACGGCACGCCCTGACCGCCCTCGGCCCGACCGCCCCCGGCCCGACGGCGCCGGACGACGAACGGCGGGCGGACCCCGCCCCCTCGGCCCTCGCCACGTCCTCGGCCCTCGCCGACCGGTGCGCCGAGTTCCTGGCCCGACTCCTGCTCGACCGGCACGTCCTGCTCGGCGACCACGCCGATCTCGACGCCGCCGTCCACGAGTACGACCTCCTGCTCGACCGCACGCCGGACCACCTCGTCCGGCCGCCGCTGCTCACCCTGCTGGCGGAGGCGGGCGACCCGCGGGTTCCGCCGCACCTGTTCCGGGCCGGAGAGCCGGCGGAGTCCGCCCCCTTCCGGGCGGAGCTGCTGGCGGCCGCCGGGGCGGGTTGGCTGCTGCTCGCGCGCTCCCGGCGACGTCACTCGACGACGCTGGCCGGCGACGCCGTGCGTGCCTGGGAGGAGGCCGGGCGCACCTTGCCCCCGGACCATCCGAGGGTGCCGGCCGTCCGTGCCGAACTGGCGGCCCACGCCCTGCGGCAGGCCCGCGAGGCGGGCGACGCGGCCGCCGCTCGGGCCTCGGCCGACGCGCTCGTCGAGGCCGCCACCACCTGCCCGGCCGGGAGTCCGCACCGCCCCGCGCTGTGCCTGCGCGCGGCGGCGGCCCTCGCGCGGCCGGACGGCGCCGAGGGAGAACCGGCCGCCGCCGACGCGCTCGGCCAGGGCATCGACCTGATGAGGGACGCGGCGGAGCAGGGCCCGCACGAGTTCCACGGGTCGCGCGGGCGGTGCCTGTACGGGCTGGGCAGTCTGCTGCTGGCCCGGCACCTGGCCACGGGGCGGGGGGAGGATCTGACGGAGTCGGTCGCCGTGCTGCGGGAGGCGTGGGTGGTGCTCAACGCGAGCCCCGGCGACCCCTTCGCCATCGCGCTGATCCGGACCATCGCCCTCGCCCACCGCGCCTTCGGCCCGCAGGACGCCGGCCACCGGCGGCAGTCACGGGAGACGGCCCGCTCGGCGCTGACCGCCTACGGCCGCTCCGTCCTGCTGCAGTCGGGCGCGGACCACGGGCTGGAGGCCGCGCGGGCCATCGCGCCCGACATGCTGCGGCTGGTCCGCTGGAGTCTCGCCGACGGCCTGCCCGAGTCGGCCTTCGAAGCGCTCGAACTCGGCCGCGGGCTGGTCCTGAACGCCGCGACGATGAACGTCACCGTCCCCGATCTGCTCCGGGACGCCGGCCGGCACGCGCTCGCCGACGAGTGGGTTCGGGCCGCCGCCGAGGGCGGCCGGCTCAGTGACGTACCGGACGACCTGCGGGGGCGGGTGCTGGAGGCGCTGGCGGGCAGCGCCGCCGAGAAGCGGCTCCTCTCCGCGCCCGGCCCGGCCGGGCTCGGACGGACCCTGCGCCGCCTGGGGACCGATGTGCTGGCCTACCTCGTCCCCGGCGAGGACGGGGCGCCCGGCCAGGCGGTCCTCGTCACGGCGACGGGGACGGTCGGCTCCCTGCGGCTGCCGGGGCTGACCTCCGTGTCCGCCGGCCCCGTCGGCGCGTACGCCGCCTCGCTGGAGGCGTTCCAGAGGGCCGGCCGGCTGGAGCCGCCGGCCCCGCACCACCCGTTGGTCATGCACGAGCTGCACCGCAAGCGGCTGTTGCGCCTGGAGAAGGAGTGGCGGCAGGCGCTGGAGCGGCTGTGCGCGTGGGCCGGTGAGGCCGCGATGGGGCCGCTGCTGGCCGCCGCCGAGTCCAGGTGGCCGGGCCGGCCTCCCCGGATCGTCCTCGCGCCCGTGGGTCCCCTCGGCATCGTCCCCTGGCACGCGGCACGCTGCCCGGCGCCCGCCGCCCCTGCGCCCGGCGGGGCCGACACCGGGGGCGGCGGGGCGGACACGGAGAACAGCGGGCACGTGTGCGAGCGGGCCGTCATCTCCTACTGTGCCAGCGCCCGTCAGCTCATCGAGGTGGCCGCCCGCCCCACGGCCGTCCTGGGCCGGGGCGCCGTGGCCGTCGTCGTGGACCCGGAGGGTTCGGCGACGATGCACCGGGAGGCGGCGCTCGTCGCGTCCCTCCATCCGGAGGTCACCGTGATCGGCGGCACGGGAGAGGACGAGGACACCCCGGCGGGCCCCGGGGGCGGGCGGCCGGCGCCGCTGCCGCCCGAACCCCGGTCGCTGGAACCCTTCCTGCCGGGCCGGGGACCCGCGCCGACCGCGCTCCTGCACGTCAACTGTCACGCGGACACCGGCCCGACCTCCACCGACTCCGTCCTCAAACTGGACGCCACGCACACGGTGTCGGTGCAGGATCTGCTGACCGGCGCCGCCGGCCGTGATCCCCGGATGCCCGGCGGCACGGTCCTGCTCGCCAACTGCACCAGCGACCTGACCCTCAGCGACCACGACGAGGCGCTCACCCTGGCCACGGCCTTCCTGGGCGCGGGCGCCACGGCGGTGGTCGGTTCCCGCTGGGCCGTCGCCGACGACCCCCGGACCACGGTGCTGGTGCTGCTCGTCCACCACCACATGAAACGGGGCGTGCCGCCACGGGACGCCCTGCGCGCGGCCCAGTTGTGGATGCTGGACCCGGACCGGGTCCTGCCGGCCGAGCTGGCGCGGTGCGCGCCGCTGCTCGGGGACACCGCGCACGGCCCGCTGGACGAGCTGGAGGTCTGGGCGTCCTTCACCCATCACGGCCAGTGAGCCCGCCGCCGGGACCCGGCCGGGCGTCCGGCCGCCCTGGGCCTGTCATGGGCCCGAGGTCGTCGACCCCCAGGTCGCGGCGCATGGTGTGGCGCATCTCCGCGAGCAGCGTCCACGCCGACCGCAACTCCGGTTCGAACGCGTCCAGCGCCGTGCCGTCGGCCGACGGACCGGCCAGCGCCTTCTTGAGCACGCCGTAACCGCTGTTGAGCCGACGGCTGACGGTGCCGGCGGCGGCGAGCACGGCCGTCGGCACGACCATCTGGGCCTCGGCGTAGCTCTCCCGGTGAGCGGAGCGGCGGTCCTCCAGCTCCTGCAGACAGGCATCGACGCCGGCGCCCTCCTTGAGCGCGTGCCAGAGGTTGACCTGGGCGGTCTGGTACTGACGGGCGGCGGTGTTGAGCGCGATGCAGCAGGCGCGGCGCAGGTCGAGCAGCTCACGTCCGCGGGCGGCGGACAGCTCGGCCCGGCGCACGCGCTCGGCGTGCGCGCGTTCCTCGCACTGCTGCCGGGCCAGGGCCTGGAGTTCCAGGCGCTTGGTGCGGTCGGCCCGGCTCTGCGTCAGCAGCGCGGCACCCAGTGTGCCCACGACGCCGACCGAGGCGACCGCCAGAGCCACCCACGCGTCCCCCACCCCGTGCCCCTCTGCTGTCCGTGACGGTCAGGTGTCCCCGAGGACGACGACCCTGCGGGGCGTGCCCGTGCCGGCGGTGGCGGTCGGGACGGCGGACCGTCCGGCGGGTACCGCGCGTTCGCGGCCCCAGGCGCGGATCTCCTCGATCTGCTCGGGGTTGCTGCGGCTGAGGGGTGCGGTGTTGGCGAAGGTGTCCTCGACGAACGCGGGGTCCAGCCGGTCCGCGCCGCCGCCCAGCAGGACCTCGGCGCCGACGTCGTGGAGGGCCGACTCGATGTCGGAGCCGGCGAAACCCTCGGAGAGTTCCACCAGGCGGTCGAGCTGGTCCGGGTGGGGCTCGGCCTTGACGTAGCGCCGGTAGTAGAGGGTGATGATCTCCCGGCGGTCCTGGTCGTCCGGCAGGTCCACGAAGAACAGCTCGTCGAAGCGCCCCTTGCGCAGCAGTTCGGGCGGCAGGCTGCGTACGTCGTTGGCGGTGGCGACCACGAAGACGCGGGAGTCCGACTCCTGCAGCCAGAACAGGAACTGTCCGATGATGCGCTGCTGGACGCCGGAGCTGTCGTGGGCGCCGGCCAGTCCCTTCTCGATCTCGTCGATCCACAGGATGCACGGCGCGACCCGGTCGGCGGCGTCGAGCGCCTCCCGCATCCGCCCCTCGGACTCGCCCAGGTAGCGGCCGTGGATGCTGGCCATGTCCAGCCGGTAGAGCGGCAGTTGCCACTGCTGGGCGATGGCCTTGGCCGACAGGGACTTGCCGCAGCCGGGCACACCGACGAGCAGGACACCGCGGGGCGGGCGCAGTTGGGTGCCGCGCAGGTCGGTGTGGATGAGCCGGTGTTTGCGCTCCAGCCAGCCGCGCAGGTTGGTGAGTCCGCCGACGGAGTAGTCGACGTCCTTGCGGGCGACCCGTTCCAGACCGGCGAGGTTGTTGAAGATGCGGTCCTTGGAACTGGCCAGGGCCAGCACGTCGGCGGCTTCCACCGATCCCTTGGCGATGAGGGTGGCCAGGAGGTTCACCGCCTCGCCCTCGGTCACTCCCTGGAGGAACTCGGCGGCCCGGCGGGCGTCGTGCTCGGTCCAGGCGATGGCGACCATGCCCCGGTGGTCGCCGAGGAAGCCGCTGATGGTCGCGTACATCTCGTCGGCGTTCGGCAGGTCGAGCTGCAGGCTCATGCCCAGGCGTTGCAGGCCGCTCCAGATGGGGTTGTCCGTGATGAGGACGACGCATCCGGAGTGGGTGTCGGCGATCCTGGCGAGTTCGGCGACGTTACGGGTGAAGGGGGTGTCGGACTCCAGCTCCCCGGGGTCGACAAGGACGAGTGTGGCGTGCGGGCGGGCGGCGAACTGGGCGGCGGCGAAGTCCATGGCGCCGGTCAGCGAACGGTCGTCGAGGACGGCCGCTCCCGACCGCAGGTCGCGCAGCCCGGTGGCTCTGGTGTGGATCCAGAACTGCTGACCGGAGCGCCTGGGCTGGTTCGCGACCTCCTTGAGCATGCGCAGGGCGCGGGCCTGTTCGATGGTGCGCAGCCCGACGACGGGCACCCGCGCGGTGAGGTAGTTGTCCAGGTCACGCTTGCTGTCGGAGTAGTTCGACATGTGGGTTCTCCGTGGTGCCGTCAGTCGGGGGTGACGATGCGACGTCCGCCGGTCGGCTCGTACCAGCCGACGGGGGGCGGGCCGGATGGCTCGGCCAGCACCGCGGTGAGGGGGTTGTCGCGCAGAGTGCGACGCCGCGTCTCGACGGCGTGGGGGTCCGCGCCCTCCGCGAGCAGTGACCGCACTCCACGTTCGAGTTCCTCCTGCAGACGGCGGGTGTGCTCGTCCATGAGGCCCGCCATGCGTTGGCGGAAGTCGGCGGGCAGGCTGGTGTGGGTGATGACGGCGCGGACGGAGCGCAGGACGTCGCGGCCCCGGGTGAGGGCGCGCCCGACGGAGAACTCGTCGGTGGCGTCGTTCACCTCGCGGACCATCAGGTCGAGTCCGCTCTGCAGTCGACGGTCGACCGCGGCGGCGATGCGTGTCAGCAGCCGCTGCCAGGTGTCGGCCGGCAGGCTGTCGGCGGACAGCGGCGGCAGGTGCAGGGGATCGGTCCGGTCGCCGTCGGCCCACCGGTCCAGGGTGCGGGCCCAGACCTGGTAGTCGCTGTCGCCTCCCCACCGGGCGCGGTTCACAGGTCCCTCGACGGTCGGCGCACGAGTTGTTCCCCGGGCGGCAGGGGGTCCCAGGCCGGGAGGTCGGTCACGGTCCGCCGCAGTCGTCGGGTGACGGGGTCGGGCGCGGCCGTCCCCGGATGCGGCGCGGCCGTGGCCCAGGGGGCGGGTGCGGCGGGCGGTGTCGACGGTACGGACCCCGGGGTGCTGTCGGCGTCTCGCTGACCGGGCACGGCGGGGGGCTCCTGCGGTAGGGGAGGCGCCGCGAACGGCCGCAGGTGCTCCGGGATCTCGGGCCTGAGCCAGGGGGGCGTCGAGTCCGGGGCGAAGGGGAGGTCGTCGCTCATGGTCGTTTTTCCTCTCGGCCGTCTCAGTCGCCGGCGCCGACGACGCGGCCCTCGAAGGGGGAGGGCGCGTGGGCGGCGGTGTTCAGGGAGGCGATGAACTGGCGGGCCTCGGCCTCCACGAAGTCGGCCGCCCAGTACTGCTGTTGCCAGTCGGTGAGTTCGGCGTGCGCGCCCCTGAGCCGGTCGAGGGTCTCCCGCATGTGCCGCCCGAGCAGTTCGCGGGCCTGTTCCTGTGCGGTGCGCGCGGCGTCGGCGCGGTTGTACAGCACGACCCCCCAGATCCCTCCGACGGCGATGGCCGCGACGACGGCGAACCCGACGTGGACCCCTAGGAAGATCACGAGGATCGCGGTGACCGCGGCGCCGAGGAGGGCGAGGGAGGATCTGTAGTCGTAGGCGAGGGACTTGACGTACATCTCGACATAGCCGCTCCAGTGCCGGGTCAGGGACTCCTCCAGGTCCGGAAGGTCGTCGGTGAGCGGCTTGGTCCAGGTGGTGAGCTTGAAGCGCTGGGTGCCGTGGCTGACGCCGAAGCTGTTGGCGAGGGAGATCTCGATCTTGGGTGGGACGGCGGCCCGGTAGTCGCGGCTGAACCCGGCGTGCGCCTGCGCGAACCACTCCTGGCACGACGCGACGGCGAGGCGCTGGGCCGCGGGCGAGGCGCCCACGGCCGCGGGGTCGAGGGCCGCGACCGACTGCACACTCAGGTAGTTGCGGGTCTCCTCCAGCGCCTCGGACCGCATGTCCGCTTCCTTGCGCGCGGCCTCCTCGTCGCCCTCGTGGCGCACGATGGCCTCGTTGAGCATCAGTTCGCGCTGGAGGGGGAGTTCCTCCTCGTCCGAGTTGCGGACCAGGTTGTCCAGGATGTCGTCGACGGTGTCCTCCAGGTTGTGGGCCGGGAGGATCTCGCTCTCCATGAGGGTGCGGAACCGGTTCAGAAGCGCCTCGTGCGCGCGGGCGCGGGCGAGGACGTCGTCGAGCGCCGGCCACTGGGGGCACACCTCGGCCAGGCGCGGGAAGTCGTCGGTGGCCGACGGGGCGCGCAGGGAGTCGATCTCCTGCCGCCAGCGTCCCGCCTGGGCCGCGCGTACGGTGTCGTCGTCGAGCAGGCGCTGCCGCCACTCCTCCAGGGTCCGGGCGAGGAGCTGACGGCCCGGGGGTCCGAAGGCGCCCTGGGAGACGCACTCCAGGATGACCTGGAACTCGCGGCCGAGCGCGCGCGGGTCCTGCTCCTCCAGATAGTGCCGCAGCCAGCGTACGGAGGCCTCCTGGCGCCCCTGCCGGCGGAGGATCAGCGCGTAGAAGAGGGAGGTCTTCGACGTCGAACGCCGGAAGGCCTCCTCCACCGCCCGGGCGCACAGCGCCTCGTCGTCACCGGCCCAGGCCGCCAGCCCGACCAGGGCGGGTGCCAGCCAGTAGCGAGGCGTCTGGATCATCAGCTCCTCGCTGACCTGCCGGACCGTCTCCTCCTGCACGAGGCCGATGTCGAACGCCTGGAGGATGCCGGTCGCGGTACGGCGGACCACCTTGTGGTGCCCGTAACCGTGCTCCAGCTCGTCGTTGATCCGGACGATCCGCACCTCCGCGCGCTGGGCGGCGGCGATGCGCTCGGTTCTCCCGACGAACTCCAGGAACTTGTCGTAGAGGACCTCCAGGCGGTCCTTGGTCTGTGCCTGGACGGCCTTGACGTCGCGGACCTCACCGTCCACCTGCTCGATCTGGCCGCCGAGCGTGCGGACGGAGCGTTGCAGCTGGCGCTCCAGGTTGTCGATGCTCCTGACGATCGGGCCGAGGTTGATCTCGCTCACGCGTGTCTCCGTTCGTGCCGTTCCGTGCCGTGCGGTGCCCTGTGCCGTGCGTGCCCTGCGTGCCGTGCTGGTCCGGTGGGTCGTGGTCGCCGTGTCAGGGCCTGACCACACCGCCGTCGGGCAGCACGGGCAGGACCAGCCCGTCCGCGTACACCTCGACGAACGCGTACGCGCCCGAACGGGCCAGCATCCGGGCGGCGTCGAACGGCGGCGGCATCACGTCGTGTGCCGCGCAGTGGCCCAGAATGCGTCCGTCGAGGCCGAGTCGGTGGTCCACGTAGGGGGAGCCGAGCAGGCACTGCGCGACGAAGCCCAGCGGGATCGGCGCTCCGCGGGAGGCGTACTGCTCGTGCAGCCAGGAGGCGATGTCCTGGAGTGCGGCGTCGTCCACCGCGGCGTCCAACCGGCGCAGCCGTCCCAGGAGTTCGGGCGTCCGCGGGGCGAACAGCTGTCGTGTGCCGACGGGTCCGGTCGCCTGCGGCGCGGCGATCCGTAGGGCGTCGGGCGGGACGGACGTGCCCGGAGGCACGACGATGCGGCGAGGCCGCTCAACGGATCCCATGAATGCCCCCTGCTGACATGGACCGACCTACGTCTCGTCGGTGACGCGCTGTATCCGAAGGGTATTGACGCCCCAGCAACAGCGCCTAAGTTGAGCGACATCTATCGACAATGACCGTTTACTACCCGGATAAGTACCGGATAACTACCGGTTGCCGCCCCGGCCTTCGTCTCGCGCCGCGCGGCAGGTGCCTGGGGTGTCAGTCCAGGACGAGCTGGTCGGCCAGGCGATGGGCCTGGGCCAGCAGCGTTCCGTAGGTCACGAGCGCGTCGGGGTCGTCGGCGACGGCACCCGGCAGCCGTCGGCGGAACTCGTCGAGCGTGCGGTGGAGTTGCCCGACCGCCTCGCGCAGCTCCGCCGCGGCGGAGTCGTCGTGCTCGCCCGGGGCGAAGCGGGTCCGGTCGTAGAGCCGGACGGCATGTGCGGTGCGGCGCAGGAAGTCCGCGTAGGGGTGGGCGATCGCCCTGGCCGGCCGGGCCGCCTGCCCGCCGTCCGCGGTCTCCCACACGATCCGGGTCACGCCCGCGGTGTGCACGGCGACGTGGTCGAGCACGACCAGCGCGTCGGCGTACGCCTCGTCGGGGGGAACGACGCCGTGCCTGCGGCGGCCCCGGGGGTTGACGCGCATGCTCTCCCGGTTCCAGTCGATCGCCGACCTCGCCTGGTCGACCAGTCGGCCCAGGCGCAGCGCGCGTTCGTGCCACTCCCCCGCCTGACGCCCGTCCCACTCCCCGGCGGCCAGCCCCTCCGCCACGGCGTCCAGGATCTCCCCGGCCTCGCGGGCGGCGTCCCGCAGCGCGGCGCGGGTGTCGCGCAGATACACGGGCGGCCGGATCAGCGCGTTGACCGCGACGCCGACCACCGCGCCGAAGACCGCCTCCGCGATCCGGGCCGCCGAGGCGGCGACCGTGACCTGACCGCCGGTCAGCACGAAGAGCGCGCCGGTGGCGGCGTAGACGCCCTGGCTGCCCAGCCGTTGCCACTGCCCCAGCAGCAGCACGGTCGGCAGGACCAGGGCCATCGTGACCAGCGTGGTGTCCAGCACCAGGGCCACCCCCGTGGCCACCACCGTGCCCGCCGCGATCGCCGCGAGCTGCTGCAGCCCGTGCGCGAGCGACCGGTAGACCGTCGACTCCACCAGGACGACCGCCACCCAGGGCGCCACGAACGCCATCGGGGCCGCGAGCCACCAGCCCGCCACCGCCCACGCCACCCAGGCGGCCAGCGCCGCCTTTCCGGCCTGCATGACCAGATCCCGTTCACGGCCCGGCTCCGCCCACGCCCGCCACAACGTCTGTACGGCGGCCGCAGCGCGCCGCCGTACCTCCCGTACCGCCCCGTCAGTGCACTTCATGGCACACCAAGTGCCACGGCAGCGGCGGGACGCACCTCCCGACCGGGACTTCTCGCCGACCGGACACCGCACGGCCGCCCGCGGGGCCGGACGGCCCGGCCCTCGACGTGGCATGTCCGCCGCCCCGACGGGCACGCGAGACGTGACGGCACCGGCGAAAGGCACCAGGACACCGCTCGACGAGGCCGACCGGCACATGCCGCCCGACGGCCTGGCCCACATCGGCAGCGAGGCACCCCTGGGCCGCACGGCCCGGACCGGAGGAGATCGCGCCGACCTACGTCTGTCCGGCCTCCGACGCCGACTTCAGCTGTACGGTCGGTGAGGTCATCGCCGTGACCGGCGGCATCGTCGACACCCGATGACCGGTGCCTCGCGGCCTGGGCCCCGCGCCGCGACAGCGCCGGCGGGCGTCATCCGCCCCGCTCCCGTCGGAGCGCGCTGCCGCGGCGGCCCTCCGCGCGGCTCGCGTGCGAGGCTGGACCTGAAGGTGGTCCCGACAGGGTGACGATCGAACGGAGGACGGTGTGGACTGGGATCGGTTCGCACGGCAGATGGCGTCGATGGCCCGGGATCTCCTGGCGCAGCATTCGGTGGATGCCACGCTGGAGCGGATCACCGCCTCAGCCACCGAACTGGTGGAGGGCTGTGACGCGGCCGGCGTACTCGTACTGCACGGCACGACGGTGGAGTCGCTCGCCCCCACCGAGCAGCTGGTCGTCGACAGCGACCGTCTGCAGGAACGGCTGAGGGAAGGGCCGTGTTTCGACGCCGCCCGCACCTCCGAGGGCGAGCGGGTCTTCCGTATCTTCGACCTCTCCGCCGAGCACCCGCGCTGGCCCGGCTACGCCCCGCAGGCCCGTCGGCTCGGTGTGGGCAGCATGATGGGCTTCCTGCTGTTCACCGAGGACGAGGACCTCGGCGCGCTGAACCTCTACTCCCGCGAGCCCGGTGCCTTCACCGAGACCAGCGAGGTGGCGGGCTGGCTGCTGGCCTCGCACGCGGCGGTCGCCTTCTCCAGTGCCCGCACCAACGCGCAGATGGAGCAGGCCGTCGCCACCCGCCATCTGATCGGCGAGGCCATGGGCATCCTCATGGGCAGCCTCCATGTCAGCGAGGAGGAGGCGTTCGACGTCCTGCGCCGCTTCTCCCAGGAGAACAACATCAAGCTCCGGGAGGTGGCCCGGCGCATCTGTGCGCGGGGCACGCTCTGAGGCCCGCACAGGGGACGGCTCCTCCGGCACGCTGTCTGAACCAGAGAAGCCTGACCGAACCGGCCCCCAGGGGAACGTCGCCGTATCCGGTCTTCCTCTCAAGTCCCCCCGCCCCGCCTCCCCACACTTCTCCTGCCCCCGAAGGAGTCGTGACGTGGCCGGCAGGAGCGGAGTCGGACGGGGAGGATGTGCACCAGGCCACCGGGAGGAGGTGCACCAGGTCACCGGGATTGGGCATCGACCCGGCCGCCGTCGTCGAGGCGAGGACGCCGCACTGAGGGGTCCGCCGCACGGGCGGACCCGCGGCCTCGGACCTCGACCTCAGCCCTCTTCCTCCACGGGGAGGCGGCCGCCGAACGGTCCGGCGCGGTGCGAGTCGACCCGGGCGAGCAGCGCCAGCAGGGAGGCCACCGTCAGCCCGGCCTCCGCGGGGTGCCGCAGCTCCCTGCCCGTCTGGATCTGGTAGGTGTTGCCGCGCCCCTCGCGGGTGTGGGAGAGGAAGCCGCTCCGTTCGAGATCGGCGATGATCTTCTGGACGGCGCGCTCCGTGAGCCTGCACCGCGCGGCGATGTCACGGACGCGCATGGTCTGGTCCTCGGCGATGGCGGCCAGCACCCGTGCGTGGTTCGTGACGAACGTCCATCCCGCGTGCGCTTCCGGTGCTCCTGCCATGGTCCTCATCTTACGCCTTTCAATTCACGCTTCTGAATACCTGAATCCAAATTCCTGTATCTCTTGACGTGTGTTCGCGGGTGGAGTGACTCTGGTACCGGGAGAACCCTCAGGAGCGTCCCGAAGGAGAGAGGGCCATGTCGGAGCCCGCGCACTCGGTGCGGTCCGCAAGCGCCGGCGCCGTCGGCTGCGCGACAATGGCCGGACCCCCCGACGGGCGGCCGACTCCGACACTCAGCCTGCACAGCCATCAGGACGGCGACCGGGTGGTCGTCACGGTGCGTGGTGACCTGGAACTCGCCACGGACGAGCAGTTGCGGCGCGGTCTGCGTGACTCGCTCGCCCGTTCCACCCATGGCATCGACCTCGACCTCGGCGAGGTCGGGTTCTGCGACTGCTCCGGGCTCAACGCCCTGCTCGGCATCCGCCAGGAGGCCCTGGACCACGCGAAGACCGCCACCATCCGCACCATCAGCCGGGCGGCCCAGCGGGTGTTCTCGCTCACCGACACCCTGTCCCTGTTCCTCCCTCCGGCCGCCCCGGACCACGTGGATCACGTCGATCACCTCAGCGACGGCTCGCGCACGGAGGCCACGGCACTCCCGGCCGAGCCGAGAGGGCCGGACCCCAGGGTGGAGATCGTGCAGTTGCGGCGGGCGCTGGAAACCCGCGACACCATCGACCTGGCTCGCGGCATCCTCATGGCCGCCTTCGCCCTGAGCCCCGATGAGGCCTGGCACGCCCTGGTCCGGACCTCCCAGAACACCAACACCAAGCTGCACCTGACCGCCCGGCAACTCGTGGACTCCTGCACGGGCACCCCCGTGCCCCCGTGCACACGGGAACGGCTGTCCGCCGCCGTCGCGCAGGTCACCGCCGAACGCGCCGAGCGGGCCCTCCCCCCGGAGTGACCCGGGCGCCTCTCCCTCTCTTACACCCGGCGACGTCGGGTACCCGGACGGCGCAGACAGCGCGCACCCGACGTCCGGAGACACCTTGAAGGCACTGGTCATCAGCGAGATCGCCGGTGCGTCGACGTGCATCGGCGTGCGCCGGCCCGCGTCGGTCGCACGACCCGGGCCCCGCCGGGCTCATGACACCTCCGCGGCCGACGCCCCGCCCACGACCACGAGCCACACACACGCGCCACGCACCCACGCACCCACGCACCCACGACGCGAAGAAAGGCCGTCCCGATGAGCGACGACGAGCGGCAGAACCCGGTCGAGCGGCACCCCCGGCCCGACTTTCCGCAGCAGGACCAGGGGCATCCCGGATGGACCGGCGCCATGGACCCGCCCCCGGACCACGGGGAGGACTCCTACCGAGGCAGCGGGCTGCTCAAGGACCGCAAGGCGGTCCTGACCGGCGGTGACTCCGGGATCGGCCGCGCGGTGGCCCTGGCGTACGCCCGGGAGGGCGCGGACGTCCTGTTCACCCATCTGCCGGAGGAGGCCGAGGACGCCCGGGAGACGTCCCGGCTGGTCGAGGACGCCGGACGGAAGGCGATCGCCGTCCCCTGCGACATTCGCGACGAGGAGCAGTGCCGCGCCCTGATCGAGCGGGCGGTCGCCGAGTTCGGCCGGATCGACGTGCTGATCAACAACGCCGCCTACCAGATGTCCCAGCCGGACGGCATCGGGGCCATCTCGACGGAGCAGTTCGACCGGGTCGTACGGACGAACCTCTACGGCATGTTCTGGCTGTGCCGGGCGGCCCTGCCGCACATCCCGCCGGGCGGGTCGATCATCAACACCACGTCCGTGCAGGCGTACAAGCCGAGCCCGCACCTCCTCGACTACGCCATGACCAAGGGCGCGATCGTCACGTTCACCCAGGGGCTCGCGCAGATGGTCGCCGCGGACGGGGTCCGGGTGAACGCGGTGGCGCCGGGGCCCGTGTGGACGCCGCTGATCCCGGCGACGCTCCCCGACACCCAGGAGTTCGGCAAGCAGGCCCCGCTGGGACGGCCCGCCCAGCCGGCCGAGATGGCGCCCGCCTATGTCTTCCTCGCCTCCGAGCGGGCGAGCTTCATCACGGCGGAGATCCTCAACGCCACCGGCGGCACTCCCCTGCCCTGACGCATCGAGGGGCGGCGCGCCCGGCCCCGCCGTTTGGGCACCCGGGTGCCGGGAACCCGGGGACGCGAACAACACAAGGAAGCGAGAAGCAGCGACACGGGTTCGGAAAGAAGATGAGACGTCGTGAGCACGCACACCGTCGAGAAGCTCGTCGTCCGGGAGAGCGGCTGGGCCAAGGCCCGGCGTCGGCGCGGGAAGGGTGTGCGGATGTGCCTTCCCGCCCTCCCCGACAGTGACGGCACCCGCGTGCCGGAGGCCGGGGCGGACGCGCACATCGTCCGGGGTGACGACTGACCGGCGGGCAGGAGCGAGGGGCCGGTGGGAAACGGCTGGAACTGTTCCCACCGGCCCCTCGCGGTTCCGGTACCGCGGCCGCCGGGGCGGTACAGGCCTCAGTAGTCCTCAGTCGTCCTCAGTCGTCCTTGCCGCGGCCGGTGAGCGCGTCGCGCAGGCGGTCCACGAGGCCCATGCCGGGGGCGAGCAGCTTGTTGGCCGGCGGGGTGTCGGGGGCCGACGGGTGGGGGCGGGTCGGCGCCGTCTTCTTGGCCCTGCGGACCTTCTCGCCGAGGCTGTTCAGCGCCTCCTCGGAGCAGGACGCGCGCAGCCGGGGGAAGAGGTTGCTCTCCTCGTCCTGGATGTGCGACCTGATCTCGGTCATGAGCTGGGTGATCAGCAGGTCGAAGTCCGCGTCGTCGGCCTCGCACCCCTCCAGGGCCTTCATGGTGCGTTCGGCCTCGGCGTGTTCCTCCAGTTCCCGGTCGGCGATCGTGTCGCCGTCCGGGACGTGTTCCCGGACGGCCGGGTAGAGGTAGGCCTCCTCGGCGACCGAGTGACGCACCAGTTCGATGGTGACCTTGTCCGCGTACTCCTTGCGCCGGGGGTCCCCGGACGGCAGTGCCTCGATCTCGCCGAACATCTCCTCCACTTCCCCGTGGTCCGTGGTCAGTTCGGCGATGACGTCTCCACCGTGTCCCATGTCCTGTCGCTCCTGTCCTGAGTACGACGCATCAGCATCCGCATGCGCATGCGTACCCGTCGGCCCGGTCGGTCTTTCGGTGCGGCGCCGAGTACCCGCGAACGGCCCAGCCACGCGGTTTCCGAGCCGAGGATGATCGCGGGGTACGAAAGGCGGACGTGGGCCGCGGGGCCGTCGGGCCGTGTTCGACACCCCCCTGGGCGCCCGCGACAGGTCCGGCACAGGCATGCGCGAGCACTTCCGTGAACGGCCGCTCGATCATCCCCGGACCGGCCCTGCTAGCCTCCGGGCGCACCCCGGGCCTCGGCCGGACGACCACCGGCACGGCTTCGCCCGCACTCTGGAAGGGCTCCTCACCGCGATGCTGCACGGCACCCGTCCGACGACGGCGCCCCTCGGCCGGAACGACCGTCTGCGCCGGTTCGGGTACGCCGGACGTCCCCGGAGCGACACCCGTGACCGCCTGGTCCCGCCCTTCCCCGAGCCGGCCGGCGGACCCTGGGAGCGGATGGGGCTGGGCCCGGCGCAGGCGCACCGCGTCGCGAAGGCGATGGAGTGGCTGGGGCCGCTGTTCGTCGCCCTGCTGGCCGGAGCGACGCGCTTCTGGCGTCTCGACCGGCCGCACGAACTCGCCTTCGACGAGACCTACTACGCCAAGGACGCCTGGTCCCTGCTGCGGCTCGGCTACGAGGGCACCTGGCCGGACCGCAAGGTCGCCGACCCGCAGATCCTGGCCGACCCCCAGGTGATCACGCTCTCGGACACGGGGAGCTTCGTCGCGCATCCGCCGACGGGCAAGTGGGTCATCGCGGTCGGCGAGTGGATGTTCGGTCTCGACCCGTTCGGCTGGCGTTTCATGACGGCCGTCCTCGGCACGCTGTCGGTCCTGATGCTGTGCCGGATCGGACGCCGCCTGTTCCGTTCGACGTTCCTGGGCTGTCTGGCCGGCGCGCTGATGGCGGTGGACGGTCTGCACTACGTGATGAGCCGTACCGCCCTGCTGGACCTGGTCGTCATGTTCTTCGTCCTGGCGGCCTTCGGGTGCCTGCTGATCGACCGGGACCACGCCCGCGCCCGGCTCGCCGCGGCGCTGCCCCTCGACGAGGAGGGGCACGCCGGCCCGGACGCGGACACCGGCGACCGCGCCGGGACGGGATGGCGTCCGTGGCGGCTCGCGGCCGGCCTCTGCCTGGGTCTGGCCGCCTCCACCAAGTGGAACGGCCTGTACTTCCTGGCCTTCTTCATGGTCCTGACCCTGCTGTGGGACGTCGGCGCCCGCCGGGTCGCGGGGGCCCGCCGTCCCTACCGGGCGGTGCTGCGCAGGGATCTCGGCCGGTCGGTCCTCTCCCTCGCCCCGGTCGCCGTGGTGACCTATGTGGCGACGTGGACGGGCTGGTTCGCGTCCGACGGTGGGTACGGGCGGCACTGGGCGGACGGCCGCGGCGGCGTCTGGTCGTGGATACCGGCGCCGCTGCGCAGCCTGTGGCACTACGAGTCGGCTGTGTACCGGTTCAACGTGGATCTGGACGCGTTCCACAAGTACGAGTCCAATCCGTGGAGTTGGCTGGTCCTCGGCCGTCCCGTGCTGTTCTCCTACCAGTCCCCCGAACCCGGGGAGGCGGGCTGTCACGCGCTCACCGGCTGCTCCCAGGCCGTCGTCGCCCTGGGGACGCCGATGCTGTGGTGGTCGGCGGTCTGCGCCCTGGTGTACCTGCTCTTTCGGTGGGCCCTGCGCCGCGACTGGCGCGCGGGCGCCGTCCTGTGCGCCGTGGGCGCGGGCTATCTGCCGTGGTTCCTGTACCAGGACCGCACGACCTTCTCGTTCTACGCCGTGGTGTTCGTGCCCTATCTCTGTCTGGCGGTGGCGATGACGCTGGGTGCCCTGCTGGGCCCGCCGGGCGCCGGCGCCGACCGCCGCCACCGGGGCGCGGTGGCGGCGGGCACGCTGGTCCTGCTGATCGTCTGGAACTTCATCTACTTCTTCCCGATCTACACGGGAAGCACGATCCCGTATCCCGACTGGCAGACCCGCATGTGGCTCCCCACCTGGATCTGACCGGGCGTGCGCGGGGCCCGCTACCGCCTCGGGCCCGCGAACGCGTACGCCGCCGTGCCGGTGAGCGCTAGGGTCAGGGCCGTCCAGGTGGCCGCCTGGGTGCCGGGCGGGAGGAGCATCCAGCTCGCCACCCGCGTCGGCAGGCCGGTCGGGGGCGGGGCCAGGACCGCGTAGGAGAGCCAGGCGAGGGGCGGGGTCCACGCGTACTGCGCCCCCCACAGCACCGCGCCGAGGGCGGCCAGGCCCGTCAGACCGGCGCTGTCGCGGACGACGAACGCGGTGGTGACCCAGGAGTCCTCGCCCGTCGTCCGCGCCGTGAGGAGCGCGGCGCCCGCGACCACGGCGATGAGCAGGACGTGCGCCGCCCGGCGGAACCGCCAGGAGATCGCGGCCGTGCGGTCCAGCGCGAGGTCCTGGCCGCCGAGCCCGATCGAGGCGGCCACCACCCAGGCGACGAGGACGAACACGGGCCCCTTCGCATCGCCCGGCGCCCCGCCGCCGTCCCGGGCGAAGGTCCACACGAGCACGGTGGCGATCACCACCGCGGCGAGGGAGACCGGCACCTGCCGGGAGCGGGCGTACAGCGTCAGCCATCTCACCGGGACGTACCGCCGTCCAGGATGTCGAGCGGGTCGCCCGCGCAGGAGACGGCGGCGGTGTGCGCCGCTTTGACGCGTGCGACCTGTTCGGACCACGGCAGCGCCTTGAGTTCCCGCAACACCGGGCGGGCCTCCTTGAGTTGGTCGCTCGCCGCGTGCATGGCTCCGTCGAACGGCTTCAGGTCCCCGAGGACCCAGCCCGCCGCGACGCCCTGTGCGACGATCTCGCCCAGCGTGCCGCTCTCGTTGGCGCTGCGGGCGAAGCAGATCGGGATCATGCCCTGGCCGAGCAGGGCCCGGGTCAGGTCCTCGCCCTCGGCGTCGGCGAACACGCTGTCGTCGAAGTCGACGAGCACGGCCGTGCGGGACCGCTCCGGCGGGTCGAAGAGCGACCGCTGGGCGGTGCTCTCCCGGACCGACGTCGGTGCCTCGCCGCCGAGGGCGCGTCGCAGCAGGGTGAGCGACTTCTTCCCGGGCCCCGCGAGACCGGCGAGGTGATCCTCGTGCGCCTTCGCCACACACACCGGGCCGTCGCACACGGAGGCCACGGCGGCCTCGTCGACGACGTACGCCCGGCGCGGGTCCGCGGGAAACAGCAGCAGGGCGATCACCGCGCCCGCGAGGACGGGTGCCAGAGCGAACAGGCGGGTGCGCCGGGTCGCGGCGAGCAACAGCGCGAGGCCGCTCGCGGCCATGCCGAGCAGCCAGATCGTCTGGCCCAGGTGCACGGGGGCGGAGAGCGTGAGGAAGACGTCGCGCACGTCCTCCACCGCCGGTGACAGCAGCGTGGCCCGGTTCGGCGCCGCGGCGCCCGGTTCCATCGTGTCGGTCGAGATCCGCAGGAGGTTGAGGAACACGAACGCGGCCACGGCCAGGGCGGGCGGGGTCAGCGGGGAGGGAAGGCTGCGCCCGATCCCCATGCCGAGGAAGGCCCCCGCGAGGAGAGCGAGTCCGGCGACGAGCGAGATCGGCAGCCAGCCGAGGTGCGTGTACGAGGTGTCGCCGACCAGTTGGACCGCGCCCTGGAGGACGACGAGCGTGAAGGCCGAGGTCAGCGTGATCGCCGTCGCGCCCGCGGTCGTCGCCGCCCGGTGCCGGGCGGGACGTGGTGTGCTGGTCAGCAGCTCGGCCATCGTCGAACGGTGGTCGCGCAGCCCCTGGAGCGCGCCGAGCGCCAGGGCGAGCGGCCACAGGAGGATCAGCAGGGAGCGGGTCCACAGGGCCATGGAGGTCCACTGGGCCGTCCACATCGCCGAGCCCTTCCACCACGGGCCGCTCAGCAGGTACAGGAACGCCAGGGCGACGATCAGGGTCACCGCGCCGGCCCAGGGGGCGACGGAACGTCTCAACTCGATGCGCAGGACACGGGTGTTCACCAGGTGCCCCTTTCCTGCCGGGGGTCGAGCAGCAGCGCCGAGTAGCCACGCTCCAGGGGGCTGTCCCCCACGTGCTCGGGTCCGCCGGCCGCGGCCAGTTCGTCCGGGGTGCCCTGGAAGACCAGCCGGCCCTCGGCGAAGAGCACCACGTCGGTGCAGGCGGCGGCGACGTCCTCCACCAGGTGGGTCGAGACGACCACACAGGTGTCCGTGCCCAGTTCCTGCAACAGCCGGCGGAAGCGCAGCCTTTGGGCCGGGTCCAGGCCGGCCGTCGGCTCGTCGAGGAGCAGGACCGCCGGCTCGTTGACGATGGCCTGGGCGATTCCGACGCGCCGCACCATGCCGCCCGACAGGGCCTTCATCCGCTCGTCGGCGCGGTCCGCGAGGCCGACCCGTTCGATCGCCCGCTGCACCGCCGCGGGGATGTCCGCCTTGGGGACCTCCTTCAGCCAGGCCATGTACTCGACGAACTCGCGTACCGTGAAGCGTTTGTAGTAGCCGAACTCCTGCGGCAGATAGCCGATCCGGCGGCGCAGGGCCCGGTGTTCGCCGAGGCCGCCGACGGACTCGCCGAACAGTTCCAGGGTGCCCCCGGCGGGGCGCAGTACGGTGGCCAGCGCCCGGATGAGGGTGGTCTTGCCGGCCCCGTTGGGTCCGAGCAGGCCGTGCACGCCGGTGCCGAGCGACAGGTCGAGCCCGTCGACGGCCATCCGCTTCCGGCCGGCCCGCACCTTCAGCCCTGTGGCCCGGATCTCCCAGGCGTAGGCGGTCGGTGCGAGATCGGCCGCGCTCACCGCGGACATCATGTGCTGTTCCTTCCGGTCGGTCATCGATGGGCTCCCAGTACGGAGTACGCGCCCCTGCGGGCGATCACGACACCGATACCGAGGGTGAGGACCAGTCCCCACACGGGCAGACCGGCGCTCTGCAGAGCCACGGGTGTACGGCTGGTGGCCAGGGCCGGTGCCACGACCACGGCCGCCCACACCGCGACCAGCGCCACGGCGGCCCGGGTCACGCCGAAGACTCCGCCGAGCGCCAGGGTGGTCGAGGTGAACGCCAGTGAGGGCAGCAGCCACTGGGCCGCCGACACCCCCGTCAGGCCGCCGCCCGCCAGCAGTGCGGGGATGACGACGGCGAGCACGGACGTGGTGCGCCGCAGCACCAGCGGGAGCCCGGCCCTGGGCACGGAGGCCGTCAGCTCGTACGCCGGGTCCAGACCGCGCGACCACGACGCCGCGACGCCCAGCACGGGCAGGACGGGGGCGAGCAGCAGTACCGGCGACACCTGACCGGGGCCGGAGCCGGTGTCGGCGATGTCGAGCAGCAGCGCGAGCAGGGTCACGGTCATGACCATGGCCAGCCACGGCACCATCGTGGGCGTCAGCCACCTCGACAGCCGCGCCGACCAGCGACGGCGGGCGGGCATGGGGGCCGTGGCGGCCAGCCGGGGTTCGAGGTCGGCCCAGACGGTGCCGACCATCGCCGTCACGGCGGGCGCGGTCGCCGAGACGGCGGCCGACAGCCGGTCACGGCAGTTCCGGCACTTCTCCAGATGGGCCTCCAGGGCCCACACCTCGTCGGCGGCGATGTCCATGTCGCCGCGCGCGTAGCCGTCGATGATCCGCGTCGACGCGTGTTCCACGCTCATGCCAGGGCCCTCCGCATCTCGGTCCGGGCCCGGCGGGCGCGGGTCTTGACCGTGCCCTCGGGCACGCCGAGCAGGACCGAGGTCTCCCGGACGGACAGCCCGTCCAGCACCATGGCCTGCAGTACTTGTCTGAGTTCGGGCGCGAGGCGCCGCAGCGCGTCCCCGACGTCACCGCCGACGGTCGCCGCGAGCGCCTCCTCCTCGGCGGCGGGCGCCACGGGCTGCCCGGCGGCCGCGGGCGGCGGTTCGGCGTGATGGGCCCGGCGGCGGAACGCGTCGACGAGACGGCGTGCGGCGATGGTCCACAGCCAGCCGACGGCGGTCCCGCCGACCGCGGCCCCGGTGAAAGCGCCGGCCGCGCGCCACACCGCCAGGTACGTCTCCTGCATGACCTCGGCGACGATCTGCTCGTCCGCGCAGCGGCGCCGCAGACGCACCGCGAGCCATGGCGCGGTGCGCCGGTACAACTCCTCGAACGCCGCGCGGTCGCCTCTGGCCACCAGCCGGACGAGGCGCTCCTCGTCCGGCTCACCCGGTGTCTTCCTGACTGATCTCACACCCGCTAGACGCGGGGCCCGCGCGACGGGTTTTCCGTCGGACGTGATCCCCGTCACAGCCCGGCGCCCGCTCATCCGCCCACCGGTGGCAGGGTGTTCACCTCGTGCAGCGGTATTTCAGGTACGTGGCGAGGGGCGTGGCGACCACCCCGACCGGTTCGAGGTCGCTCCGCACCGCGCCGGCCCCGCCCGCGATGTCGACGTTGCGGTCTCCGGCCGCGGCCCTGGCGCGGCCGAGGGCGCTGTGGACGCCGTCGGTGACGAAGGTGGAGGTGGTGAAGGTGGTGCCGTCCTCCTTCACCAGGATGGGGCGGGGCCGGTGGGTGAGCGCGAAGACCGGGGCTCGGAACGGCGGGTTGTCGCCCCAGCACTTCTCACCGTTGTCGTACATCGTGCGGCCCATGACCACCGCCTTGGTGGCGTCGAACCATGCACGCATCGGCTCGGAGTCGCGGTTCTCCACGCCGCCGGTCATGCCCTGACGTTCCCGCCGGCTCGCCGGCTCGTGGATCCACCTTCCGGTCACCCGGTCAGGGCAGCCGGTCGTCCGGGACGACGTGCATCGCCGCCTCCTCCGCGCCGGCCGCGCCACCGTCGATGCCCTCGTCCTCGGCGACGACTTCCTTGGTGGTGTCCGTCCGCACGCCCTCGTCCGGAGCGACCAGGCGGCCGGCCCGGTCCGCGCCGGCCTCCGGGTCCACGGGTTCGCCCTGGCCGCCCGGCAGGTCGCCGATCCCGTCGCCGGGCGGCACCTCCACGTCGGGGACCTCCTGGCGCAGCCGGTCGTCCAGGGACTCCCCCTCGTGCTGCTCGGCCGCCGTGGTGCCGCGACTGTCGACGCCCAGGGGCTTCTCCGGGGGCGAGTAGCCCTCGTCCAGGATGTCGTCGTAGGTGCGCTCGTCGAGCGCGTCCTGGAGATCCAGCGGGGAGGCGTCCTCCTGCTCCTCGTTGCCGCCCGTGGGCTGGTAGGCGTCGTCCGCCATGTTCTCGTCAGTCATGATCGCCTCCGGGGTCGTCGGCTGGTCCGTACTCCGTGCGGAGTACCGAGTTCCCCCGGTGTGACACCTCCGCGCCGCGATCACCGGGGCCGGCCCGCTCTCCACACCGGTCCCTCTCACGGGCGTGGGCCCCGCGTTACCGGGGGAGCCGGACGGGCACTCGGGTGGGCATGAATCAGAGTCGTCGCACCCCGCTCGTCGACAGTTCGCTCTCGGTCCTCGTCCGGGGCTACACCTGGCTGCCCGACCGCTGGCGCCGTACGACCGGCCCCGTGGTCCGTGCCCGGCTGATGGGGCAGCACGCGGTCGCCCTCCAGGGCCCGGAGGCGGTGCGGTTCTTCTACGACGAACGCCATGTGGAACGCGCTACGGCGCTGCCCGGCCCGGTGCTGAGCACGCTGTTCGGCCAGGGAGCCGTGCACACGCTGGACGGCCCGCCCCACCGCGTGCGCAAGCAGATGTTCCTCTCCCTGCTCACCGGTCCCAAGGCGGTCACGGGCCTGGTGGACCATGTCGCCGCGGCCTGGGACACGGCCGAGGCGTCGTGGCCCGGCCGGCCGTCGGTCGTCCTCTTCGACGAGGCGGGCCGGGTGCTCACCCTGGGGGTCTGCCGATGGGCCGGGATCCCCCTGGACGACGACGCCGATGGCGAGGCCACGGCCCGGGACCTGGTCGCCATGGTCGACGGCTTCGCCTCCCCGGGGCCCCGGCACTGGCGGGCCCGCCGCGCCCGGAAGAGCGCCGAGGAGTGGCTGGCGGGTCTGGTGTCGGACGTCCGCGAGGGTGCCGCGACCGCGCCGGCCGGGTCGCCGCTGGACGTGGTGGTCCGGCACGAGGACGCCGACGGCCTGCCCCTGGACCCGCACACCGCTGCGGTCGAACTGCTCAACGTCATCCGCCCCACCGTCGCGGTGTGCTGGTTCGTCGCCTACGCCGGGCACGCGCTGCGCCTCCGGCCCGACGTGCGGGAACGGCTGGCCGAGGACGATCCCGAGTACGCGGTGGCGTTCGCCCACGAGCTGCGGCGCTTCTACCCGTTCGCCCCCTTCGTCGGCGGGCGGGCCGTCACCGACCTGGAGTGGCGGGGCGAATCGATCCCGGCGGGCGCCATGGTCCTGCTCGACCTGTACGGGCAGAACCACGACCCCGACCTCTGGGACCTCCCCTGCACCTTCGAACCCCAGCGCTTCCTGGAGCGACCGCCCCGCCGCGACGACCTCGTACCGCAGGGCGGCGGCGACCGCGCGACCGGTCACCGCTGCCCCGGCGAGGACGTCACCGTCGCGCTGCTGCGGGCCCTGGGGCCGCGGCTGGCCCGGCTGGAGTACGACGTCCCCGCGCAGGACCTGCGGATCCCGCTGACGCGGATGCCCGCCCGGGTGCGCAGCGGGTTCGTCATGGAGTCCGTCCGGGTTCCGGCGCGGGCCCGTGCCGCGGGACGGGCGGCGGGGTGACGGCCCCGGGGACAGCCGACGGCTGACCTCGACTCGGCGACTCGGCGACTCGGCGACTCGGCGACTCGGCGGGGTGTGCGGGCCTGGTTCGGGCCGCACACCCCGCCGTCCTCGTGCGCCGCTCCGCGCGTCGTCCTCGCACACGCGCTCTTTCGGTGCGCCGCGCGCCGGCGGCCCGGTCGGCCGGCGGACGTCAGGCGGCGGACAACTCGCGCCCGATCCGGCGCCCGGCGGCCGCCACACCCGCTCCCACCAGCCCGTAGACGGCCACCCTGCGCAGCGCCGTGCGCCGCCGGCCGCCCCAGCCGCCGTGCACCGCCCCCTCACCGGGGGCCGGTACGTGCAGCGCTCCGTGCGTGGCCGGGGCGGATTCCTCGTGGGACAGGTGGGTCTTCTCGGTCTGCCGGGCCATCGCCCGCTCCGCGAGGGCCGGGTTCTTCCGCGACCGGCGCACCAGGGCCTTGCCCGCGGGCCCGACCACCACTTCGCGGTGGGGGTGGCGGACGAGGTCGACGACGGTCCGGGCGACCCGCTCGGGGCTGTGGACCGGCGGCATGGCGACCACCTTGCGTCCGGTGTGGTTGGCCGCCTGCTCGAAGTGCGGGGTGTCGATGGTCGCGGGCATCACGGTGCACACCCGGACGTCCTTGACGCCCTCCACCCGCAACTGCTGCCGGAGGCTCGATCCGAGCCCCTGGACGGCGTGCTTGGACATGCTGTACGGGTGGCTGTACGGCTGGGCGACGGCGCCCACGACGGACGAGATGTTGATCAGCGTGCCGCGGCCCTCCTCCCGCATCACCCGCAGTGCCGCGCGCGCCCCGTGCACGTAGCCCATCACGTTGACGTCCAGGACCTTGCGGAAGTCCTCCAGGGGCACGTCCTCGAAGCGGCCGAAGGCGTTGACGGCCGCGTTGTTGACCCACACGTCGATCCGGCCGAACTCCTCCACGGCCCGCGTCGCCAGGTCGTCGACCGCCTTGGCGTCCGTCGTGTCGGTCGGCACGACCAGCGTCCGCGCACCACGATGCCGCCGGCACTCCCGCGCGGTCGCCTCCAGCGCCTCCTCGCGGCGGGCCGCCAGCACCACGGCGCACCCCTTCCGGGCGAAGGCCTCGGCCGTGGCCCTGCCGATCCCGCTGGACGCTCCCGTCACCACCACCACGTGTTCCCGCAGTCGCATTCCGTACCTCCTCAGGACTGACGCGCCGGACACCGCATGTCCGGTGCCGCGCCGCCGAGTACCCCGAACCCGGTCGGGCTCGCATCACCCGTGGCCGCCGCCTCCGCGTCGGAGAGTGAGCGAGCGCCCGCGCCGGGGGCGGCACTTGCCCGCGCCGTGCGACCGGCGCACCCTGGTCCTATGGCTGTGCACGACGGCCCCGGCCCCACCCTCATCGCGTCCGTTCAGCGCGCCTTCCGGCTGTTGGAGGCGGTGAGCGCGCACGAGAACGGCGCTCCGGCGAAGCAGCTGGCCCGCGAGACGGGACTGCCCCTGGCCACCGCCTACCACCTGCTGCGGACCCTGGTCCACGACGGATACCTGCGCAAACTGGCCGACGGCGGCTTCGTCCTGGGCGACAAGGTGGGAGCGCTGCACACCACCGGACGGGGCCAGGCGCTGCTCAGCCGGGTCCGTCCGACGCTCGCCGCGCTGCGGGACGAGCTGGCCGGTGCCGCCTACCTCACCTTCTACGAGGACGGGGAGATCCGGGTCGCCGAGATCGTGGACAGCCCCCGGGCACCCCGGGTCGATCTGTGGGTGGGCTTCGAGGACGCCGGGCACGCCACGGCACTGGGCAAGTCGGTGCTGCGCGAGCTGGACGAGGAGTCCCGCAGGGACTACCTCTCCCGGCACCACCTGGCCGATCTCACCCCGAGGACCATCACCGACGCCCCGGAGCTGCTCCGGCGGCTGGACTCCTCGCCCGTGGCGCCGGCCGTCACGGACCTGGAGGAGTACTCCCTCGGCACGGTCTGCATCGCGGTGCCCGTGTACAGCGGGGACACGCTCGGCTCGCTCGGCGTCTCGCTGCGCTCGGACCGGCTCTCCCGGCTGCCGGAGGTCCGGGAACGGCTTCTCCCGATCGCGAGCCGCGTGACCAGGGGCCTGTCGCTCACTATCTGAAATCCATGTCCTTGTGACACGCGGGCCGATCCCCTTTCCTGGATGAAACGGACAATCCGGAGCGCTGGCTCCCCAGACAGGTGAGGATCGCGGGCGATACATGAGCCATACCCGAGAGCTTTGTGGCGACCACAGGCCGACGCCGAACCGGCCGTCCCGGACGCGGACGTCCGCCCCGGGACGACAGGCCCCCAACCGGGTCGCCGCGCAACTGGCCTCCGGTACCCCCACACTGCCCGTGCTGATCGTCTCCGTGATCGTGTTCGTCGGCCTCCTCGGCGGCACCGGACTGACCTGGCTGCCGCTGCTCGCCACGGGGCCCGCGCTCGCCGCCACCACCAGCGGGCCGCGCGGCGTCCTCTGTGTCGGTCTCCTCGCCGGGGTGCTGGGCACGATGCTCGGCGTCCGGGACGGCGCGCCGGGCCGTGAGCTGGCCGCCGTCCTGTCCGCGCTGGTGGCCGTCACCCTGGCGAGCGGTCTGGCCAGCGCCCTGCGCGGGCGCCGCGAGCGGGTGCTCGCGGCCGTGCGCTCGGTCGCCGAGGCCGCACAGCACGCCCTGCTCCAGCCGGTACCGGCGACCGTCGGTCCGTTCCAGGTGGCCGTCCGCTACAGCGCCGCCGCGGCCGAGGCCCGGATCGGCGGAGATCTCTACGCCCTCATACCCACCCCGTACGGGGTCCGGCTGATCGTCGGCGATGTGCGCGGCAAGGGGCTGCCGGCGGTCGGCATAGCCGCCCTGGTGCTCGGCGTCTTCCGCGAGGCGGCGTACGAGGAGCCCGACCTCCTGGCCGTCGTCGACCGGATCGAGCGGAGTCTGGCGCGCAATCTGCGCACCGACGACTTCGTCACCGCCGTCGTCGCCGGACACCCCGGGCCGGGCCGCCTGGAGCTGGTCAACTGCGGACACGCGCCACCTCTGCTGGTGCGCGGCTCCGGGGTCGTGCCGGTGGAGCCCGCCTGCCCGGCCCCGCCGCTGGGGCTGCGCGCCCTGACGGGCGAGACGCCCGGTCTGCAGATCCTGCCTTTCGGCGACGAGGACCAGCTGCTGCTCTACACCGACGGTGTCACGGAGGCCCGGGACCGTGACCGCGCGTTCTACCCCCTCGCCGAGCGCCTGGCCCACCATGTGTCCGACGCGCCGGCCCACACCCTCTCGGCACTCCACGACGAACTGCTCACGCACGTGGGAGGCCGGCTCCACGACGACGCGGCACTGCTGCTGCTCCGCAAGCCGACCGCGCGCGCCGCCGGCGTGGCCGGGTAGCCACGGGCACAGCGCGGCGACCACCCGGTCGCCGGCGATGACGTCACGTGTCCTCACCTACGAGAGCCGATCCCCTGCGGGATGTCGTACCGCCTTGGCCCACCCGGATCTGGCCGGCGGTCATCGCGGTCATGCCCGCCATGGAAACGGGAGTGGCGTCCGGGGTCTCCCAGAGAGCGACGTGCCGGCCGGCGAATCGGGCGGCGGCCCGGGAGCCCGCCTCGGCGGAGGCGGTCCGCCCGAGGGCGGTGACGAACTCGTGGTGCCGGCGGACAAGTCGTTCACGGTCCTGCTCGCCCGCGACACGGCCCCGCCGGGCGGGAGCCGTCGCGGTGGGGTGAGCGTGCCGAGGCGGTACAGGCGTTGCCGTTCGCGCAGGGCCCGGGCCACGCCGGTGTGGCGCTGCCAGGCCCGGGCGAAGGCGGCGGCGGTGACGTCGTCCGCGCTCACGCCGGGAAGGGGATGGCCAGCCCGGGCCGGCCGGGCGGCCCGGGCGCCGGCCTCCTCGGACGTGAACGGGGCGAGGTTCAGCCGGTGGGGCGGCGCACGGTGTGCGCGGCGGGGCGTGAGTGCAGGAGGTCTCCGGCTCGGGCGAGGAAGGCGTCCACGTCGTGGGTGACGTGCCAGTCGTGCACGTCGTGATCGATGATCGGCTCGTAATCCAAGGCGTGCGTCGCCCCGGAAGGTGAGGGGTGGCACGCCCGAGCCCCCGTCGACGACCGGTGCTCAGAAACGCACCGGCAGGTCGAGCAGCCCACGGGCGCGCATGGACGGCCGCCGACGTACCGCGTCCGGCGCGATGTCGAGGGTCAGGCCGGGGAACCGGTCGAGGAGCGCGGCGAGGGCGATCTCGGTCTCCATCCGGGCCAGCGGCGCGCCGAGACAGTAGTGGATGCCGTGCCCCAGGGCGAGATGACCGGTGGCGTCACGGTCCAGGTCGAGCCGGTCCGGTTCGACGAAGCGGCGTGGGTCCCGGTGCGCGGCGGCCAGGGAGAGCAGGACGGTCTCCCCGGCCGGGACGCGGACGCCGCCGATGGTGACGTCCGCGACGGGAAAGCGCCGGATGGCCAGCGGCACCGGCCCGTCGAAGCGGGCCAACTCCTCTACCGCTCCTGCCAGTCGGCCGGGGTCGGCGCGGAGCGCGCTCAGCTGGTCGGGGTTGCCTAGCAGAGCGAGGACGGAGTTGCCGATCAGGTGCACGGTGTTCTCGTATCCGGCGATCAGGATCAGGAAGGCGAGCGACATCAACTCGTCCTCGCTCAACCGGTCCTCGTCGTCGCGTACGGCGATCAACGCGGAGAGCAGGTCGTCCGCGGGGTCGGCGCGCTTGTCGTCGATGAGCTGGGTGAAGAACGCCAGGATGCCGCGCACGGCTTCCTTCGCCCGGCCCGGCCGGGCGGGGTCCGGCGCGATCAGGGTGTCGGTCCAGGCGCGGAAGTCGTGCCGGTCGTGCGGGGCCACGCCGAGCAGGTCACAGATCACGGTGATCGGCAGGGGCGCCGCGTACGACGCGATCAGGTCGGCCCGGCCGTACGGTGCGACGGCGTCGAGCAGCGCGTCGGCGGTCCTTCTGATGGGGTCGCGCAGTCGGGCCGTCTGACGTGGGGTGAACGCCCGGGACACCAGGCGCCGGATGCGGGTGTGGTCCGGCGGGTCCATGTTCAGGAGGTTCGCGTCCAGCGCCGGCGGCAGCGCGAGCCCGTGGTAGCCACCGGGCGCCGCGTTGCGCTTGTCGAGAGAGAGCCGGGGGTCGGCAAGGGCCTCGCGCACGTCGTCGTAGCGCGTGACCAGCCAGGCGGGCAGCCCGTCCGTCCCGGCGATGCGATGCACGGGCCCCGCCTCGCGAAGCCGCCCGTAGACCGCGTACGGGTCCGCGACCAGCTCGGCGGAATCAACGAGGGTCGGCTGAGCGGGAGTTGTGGGGGACATGGCCCCACCCTAGTCGGACGGGGCCTCTCGCCCCCGGGCACCCACCCTCGCTTGCTGATCAGCCCCGGTGCACACGGGTCCGCCCCGGTGCACACGAATCCGTCTCCCGCGCGGAGCCCACCTCGGCTCAGGCCAGGCCGAACCTCTCGGCGTGCACCTGCCGTCGGGGGACCTTCAGCGCGTGCAGGCCGCTGAGCACGGCCGAGGTCATGGCGGGCGGACCGCACACGTACACGTCACGCTCGGCGATGTCGGGGACCAGGGCACTCAGGCTCTCCGGCTCGAACGGCGGTCTCCCCTCTCCGCGGCGGCCGGTGAGCAGGTACAACCGACCGCCGCGCGCCGCGACCAGTGCGCGTATCTCGCCGAGCAGCACCGCGTCCCTCTCGCTGCGCACCCGGTAGAGCACGACGACATCGCCGGCCGGTTCCTCCTCCAGCAGGGCCCGGACGGGTGTGATCCCCACCCCGCCGGCGATCAGCAGGGCACCGGGCCGGCTGCGATGCAGCGAGGTGAACGCCCCGTACGGCCCCTCGACGAAGACCCGGCTCCCGACCGGGAGATGCCGAAGTCCGGCACTGGCGCCGCCCGCCGCCTTGGCGGTCAGACGCAGCCCATGGCCGTCCGGTGCCGTCGACAGTGAGAACGGATTCGCCGGCCACCAGTGGTTGTGCCCGGGGAAGCGCCAGAAGCAGAACTGGCCGGCCCTGGCCGGCAGCCTGTCGAGGTGACGGCCGGAGATGTGGACCGACACGACGTCGTCCGACTCCGGGACCACCGCCACGACCCGGAACCGGTGATAGAGGTTCCGCCACACGGGCACGACGAGGCGCGCGGTCACCAGGGATCCGAACGCGAACAGCCACAGCGCCCACCAGTAGACCTCGGCCGCCGCCGACGAGGCGAACGTCGTGGTCTCCTGCAGCTGGTGGACGAACGCCAGCCCCAACGCCACGTACAGCAGCAGGTGCAGACCGTGCCAGGTCTCGTACGGCAGCCGCCGCCGCACCCGACGGACGGAGACGGCCGCGACCACGACCACGAACGCCGCGGCCCACATGCCGAGCAGGGAAGCGGGCACCCCGGCCAGCGCGAAGAACGTCTTCGTCATCGACGTGTTTTCGAGGTGCGCGTATCCGAGCACCACCAGCACGGCGTGGGTGAGGATCGTCCACAGCAGGGTGAAGCCGACCCACCGGTGCCACACCGTCAGCCGGTCCATGCCGATACGGCGGTCCAGCCACGGCAGCCGGGCCACCAGCAGCAACTGGAACAGCATCAGCACGGCCGCGTGCAGGCCGAAGAACTTGGCGACCGTGAGCACCCCGTTCTTCCCCGTGCCGGCGGTGACGAACAGGATTTCGACGATCACCAGGTTGGCGAGGACGAACGTCCACAGCGCCCACCGCGCCGCCACCACCGGAGGCACACCGCCCCGCCGCCCGCCCGGTGAGACCGCAGCCCCCATGACTCCCCCTCACCCGTCGAGGCCGGAACGTACGGCTGAGTGCGCACGCGCCGACCGTCGAAAAGCGCGCCGGCCGACGCCCGACGGCACCGGAACCCCGCGCGCTGGGAGGGCTACCCGGGGAATCGTCGCTTCACGCTCGGACGGAGGGGGGCGGGCGAGGCACCGACATCCCGGGGTACGCGCGGCCACGCCGCATCCGGTTCAGGAGCCGTGGGGAGCGTCGGTGGCGACGGTCGTGCCGGCTCGCCCTTACCAGCAGCGGGTTCCGCCCGTCCAGGAGGTCTGCTCCCGCTTTCCGCTCGGGCCGGCGTCATCCAGGAAGCACATGCCTGCCGGAGTGATCACAGAAGAGCCCGTGCCTACCGTCTGATGACATGCCAACCTTCTTACCGACCTCGACGACCGGCAGGCGCGCCGGCCTCGCGGCGCTGATGACGGCCGTCGTCCTGGCCGCCACCGGCCCGACGGCGACCGCACGGACGCCGGGCCCGCGCTCCGCCGTGGACTGCGGCACGCACGACCGGACCCGCCAGGTGCTGCGCGACCTCACCGCCCGGCACGGCGTCGCCGGTGCCGCGGTCCTGGTGACCGACCCCACCGTGGGCAGGTCCTGCGGGCGTTGGGCCGCGTCGGCCGGAACGGCGGACCTGCGCACCGGACGCCCGATGAACACCGCCGACCGGCTGCGCGTCGGCAGCGTGACCAAGACGTTCACCGCGGCGCTCGTCCTGCAACTCGTCGCCGAGCACCGCCTGTCGCTGGACGCTCCCGTCGACCGCTATCTGCCCGGCCTGATCCAGCGGGACGGCCAACGCCTACCTGTCCACCGGCCACCTCCCCGGCACGGACGTCATCTGCGCCCGGTCGGCCGGCTGAGCCGGGCCTCGCGATCAGCGCGCCTGAGCAGGCCGACCGCTGTCAGTGTCGAGTGGCAGCATCGGGCCCATGACGGACACCACGGCATTCGACTGGCGGACGTTCCTGCTCAGGTGGAGCGGGGAGTGGGCGGATTCCCTGCCCGCGGGCGAGCCCCGGGGCGAGGACGACGAAACCGCGCACCGGGCGCGATGGCTGGGGTTTCCCCCCGCGTCGCAGGAGCGGATCGCGGCCATGGAGGACCGCCTCGGCCGACGGATGCCCCCGTCGTACCGGGAGTTCCTCGCGGTCAGCGACGGGTGGCGGCACGCGGGCGGGTTCGTGTGGCTGCTGGCGGGGACCGCGGACGCGCGCTGGCACGACGACGCGTCCGGGCTCGCGGCCATGTACGAGGAGCATCTGGACGAGGACGCCGGGCCGGAGGAGCGGCTGGAGGTGGACATCTGGCGGCGCGGGCTGCAGCTCGACGTCGAGTCCGACGTCACCCACGTCCTCATGGATCCCGAGGACGTGGACGAGAACGGTGAGTGGGCCGTGTACACCTGGGCGAGCTGGCGGGCCGAGCCACCCGAACGGCACGCGAACTTCCTGGAGTTCATGCGGGAGATGTACCGCGAGTTCCACAGTCTGCGGGCACACGCGGGCGACGGGGAGCCGGTGTTCGCCAACGACACGACGCTCAGGCTGGACGCCCTGATGGACGAGGCCCGGCAGGAGGCGCTGCGCGGCGGCTGGGAACGGGCCGGGGAGGCGCTCGACGAGGCCAAGGAGTACGGCAGACCGCGGGCCGCCGGACTGGGCGACCAGATACGCCGCCTGCTCGGACAGACCTCCATGGTGTACTTCGACGGCTTGGTGACGGACCCGCGGTACGCCCCCGAGCTGCTGCCCTCGCTGGTCGCCGAGCACGCGGCGCACTCGTACCGGGACGACTCCACGCTGACCTACCATCTGCGGGGCGCGAGCGACGACCTGCTGTCACTGGCCTACGCGACCCTGGAGGCGGTGCGGAACGGCACGTACCGGTACACCGCGAGCGGGCCGTTCGGGGAAGCGGTCGGGCGGGCACGGGAGTTGGCGCGGTGGGGTGACACGGACGGCGCCTGGCGGACACTGATGAACGCGCTGCCCCTGTGGGAGCCGCTGGGACCGGACCACCTGGCTCCGCTGGGGTGGGTGGCCGATCCCGTGCTCGGGCCGCTGCTGACCCCGGAGCGGGGTCGCGAGTTGCTGTCGACTCCCCGGGGAGGGCACGCGGGTGAGGCTCCGGGGCCGGCACCCACCGCGCTCGACCCGGGCGACCTGACCTGGCTGGCGGAGCCGGACCCGGGCAACAATCGCACGTCCTACCGGTTCGTTCTGGTGGAGGGGGTGGAGCCGGAAGAGTTGCCCGGACGTCTCGCGGACGGGGGCGGGGACGGGGACGGGGACAACGCCGTGCTGAACGCCCCCATGACCTTGTGGGAGGCGCGCCAGAGATCGCTGCGGAACCGGAATGAGTTCTCGTCCTACGCCGACCGGGCTCTCGTCGCGGTCGGCCGGGCCGGAACCGGCTGGAGCTTCGCCTTCGACCCGGACGCCGCCCAATTCAACCCACAGCGGTTCGTCTCCCCGGCCGTGGCCGCCGGCGTGGGCACTCGCGCGGTGGTGGTGTGGAGCGGCCTGAGGAGTTGGCACGGTGAGCCCTTCTTCCACCTCTCGGTGGCGCGGGACGGTGCCGAGCAGTACGCGTTCACGTACGCGGGCGGAGAGGTCCGGTCGAGCGGGGAGATACCCCGGGCGCTGGATCCGAGCCTGTTCTTCGGTGACCTGGAGGACCACACCGAGGCGGAACGGGCCCTGCTGGACGCCGTGACCCACGAATTCGGTGTCCGCCTGCCCCGTCACGCCATCGTGCACGGGCGGCTGCACACGTTCGTCACCCGCTCCTGGACACGGCCGCCCAGGGACGGCGAGACGTTCTCGGTGATCCGCGTGGGCTGATGGCCGTGCGTCCGGCGGAGGGAGGGCGGACAGCGGGTCGGACGGCGAACGACCGCACCCGAGCCGGTTTCGGTGCCGGTGCCGGTGCCGGTGCCGGTGCCGCCGAGATGATGCCGCATCAAGCCAAAGTGCCCCCAGCCCCGTCGGTCGCCTTCCGGGATCGGTGGGTCGCCCATATCCTCGTGCGCCAATAGTTACCGAGGGTAAGGGGAAGCGATGGGCGGCACCACGCGCAGAGGGTTCCTGGGCACGGCCACCGCCGCGGCCGCCGTCGGCGGGGCCACCCTCGCCACCCCCCAGCGGGCCGCCGCCCGGGACGCCGCGGACCCGCGGACCGTTGCCGTGCTGGGCGGGGGCGTCGCCGGGCTCACGGCCGCGCACGAGCTCGCCGAACGCGGCTTCCGGGTGACGGTCTACGAACGCAAGGCGCTGGGCGGCAAGGCCCGCAGCATGGACGTGCCCGACAGCGGCAAGGGTGGCCGCGCCCCCCTGCCCGGGGAGCACGGCTTCCGCTTCATCCCCGGGATCTACCACAACCTCCCCGACACCATGCGGCGCATCCCCTTCCCCGGCAACCCCCACGGCGTCCACGACAACCTCGTGGCCCCCAAGGAGATGCTGTTCGCCCGGTCCGGCGGCCGTGAGGACATCCGGATCCCGCTCCCCTGGCCCGGCAACACCCCGGCCGACCTCACCCCCGACGAGATCCGCCGCGCCCTCACCTCGTTCCTGGACACCGCCCTCAACCTCCCCCTCCACGAGGCCCTCTACTTCGCCGATCGCCTGCTGGTGTTCCTCACCAGCTGCGACGAACGCCGCGACGACACCTGGGAGCGGACGCCCTGGTGGGAGTTCGTGCGGGCCGGGCGGATGTCGTACGACTACCAGCGGATCCTCGCCGTCGGCATCACCCGCAACATCGTGGCCACCAAGGCGGAGGAGGCCAGCACCCGCACGGTCGGCACACTGCTGGAGGCGTTCGCGTTCAACGTCCTAGGGCGGGGCGCGGACGGCCCCCTGGACCGGATCCTCAACGCGCCCACGAACGAGGCCTGGATCGACCCCTGGGTGACGTACCTGAGGTCGCTCGGTGTCGAGTTCCGCATCGACTGGACCGTGCAGGACCTGTCCATGGACGCGGGCCGCGTCGCCGGCGCCGTCGTACAGGACCCCGATGGTGCCCGCCGGACCGTCACCGCCGACCACTACATCTCGGCCATGCCCGTCGAACACGCCCGCCGCACCTGGAACTCCGCCGTGCGCGCGGCCGACCCGCAACTGGCCGCGTGCGATGGGCTGGAAACAGACTGGATGACCGGCATCCAGTTCTATCTGACGGAACGTACGCCGATCCTGCACGGCCACCTCGACCTCATCGACTCCCCCTGGTCGCTGACCGCGATCGCCCAGGCCCAGCACTGGCCGGGCCACGACTTCCCCGCCGACTTCGGCGACGGCACGGTCGCGGACTGCCTGTCCGTGGACGTCTCCGAGTGGGACCGGCCGGGCATCCTGTACGGCAAGACCGCCAAGCAGTGCACGCGCGCCGAAGTCGCCCGCGAGGTGTGGGCCCAGCTGAAGGCGGCCCTCAACGACAGCGGTCGTACGGTCCTGAAGGACTCCGTACTGCACTCCTGGTTCCTCGACCCGGCCGTGGACGGACTCGGCACCCCGACCCCGGTCAACGAGGAACAACTGCTCATCCACCCCGTCGGGACCTTCCACCTGCGCCCGCGGTCGGCCACGAGGATCCCCAACCTCTTCCTGTCCGGCGACTACGTGTCCGTGCCCATCGACCTGGCCACCATGGAAGGCGCCAACACCTCGGCCCGACAGGCCGTCAACGCCCTGCTGGACAGCGTCGGTTCGACCGCCGAGAGATGCACGGTCACCCCCCTGTACCGGGCGCCGGAGTTCGAGGCACTCAAACGCCACGACCGCACGCGCTACCGCCTACGCCTGCCGAACCTCTTCGACATCGGCTGACAGCCACCCATGGGGTTCCGGGCACCCCATATCGCCAGGACGCGCGCTCAGGCCGATGAGGAGAAGGCACACCGCGTCCATGACGTCCCGGCGGACGCAGGGACTCCGGCGAGGTGCCACCGGGCACGGTGTCGTCGTACCGGCGATCACGCCTGCGGGTCGAACGCCGTGCCCATCGCCAGCACCACGATCGCCGTCCCCGCCGGGGAGCACCGGCCTCTCCCGACTTCGCGCGAAACTTCCCGGCCGGAATCGGTCCGCGCGGCGATGAGTCTGCCGGTTCGCACCGGTCTACCTTTTGACCGCGACGACCATCTCATCGGGAGTAAAGCCATGGGCCTCATCCACATGGAACTGTTCGCCACCCTCGACCTCGTCGGGCAGGCGCCCGGCGGCCCCGACGAGGACCCGGCCGGGTTCCCGTTCGGCGGCTGGCAGGCACCCCTGCTGGACGAGGTGTCGGGGGGCCAGGTCGGTGCCGCGTACGAGGACACGGACGCCCTCCTGCTCGGTCGGCGGACGTACGACATCTTCGCCGCCTACTGGCCGCACCAGAAGGGCGGCGAGGACGGCGCGATCGCCGACCTCTTCAACCGTGTCCCGAAGTACGTGGCCTCCCGCGGCAAACCCGACCTCTCGTGGGCCGGGTCCACGCAGCTCGGCCCGGACCTGGCCGCCGCGGTGCGCGAGATCCGCGACCGGCACGAGCACGTGAAGGTCGTCGGGAGCCTGGATCTGGTGCAGAGCCTTCTGCGGGAGAAGCTCTTCGACCGTCTCGACCTCTGGGTCCACCCGATCGTGCTCGGCGTCGGGAAGAAGGTGTTCGACGGTGGCGAGGTGCCCACGAACCTCACGCTCCTCGCACCACCGGCAGCCGGCCCCAAGGGCACCGTGTTCCTGCGCTACGGTCTCGCCGACGGCACCCCCGGCACAGGGGACATGAGCGCACCCGATCGCGGCGTCGGACACGCCGACTGAGACCGGCTCCCCGACGCGGCCGGGCCGCGCCGCCGCTCCGGGTACTCAGCCCAGGAAGCTCAGACGGACCTGCCGGTTCGGATTGTCCCGGTTGGTGTCCACCAAACTCCGCTAAGACAACCCATGCTACTGAGCCATCACGCGGGGATCGGTCATGGCCCGTCGGGGCCGAAGGGGGCCCGGAAGGCGATCAGTCGCGACGTTATCCGTGGGGCCTACCAGCCAGAGCGGATCGTGTCAGGCGTACCAGATGGTGCCGATCCCTTCTCCGACCAGATCGGCTGAAGGCGGCGGCCCCCCGATCCCTCAGAGGCCGCCGCCTTCACCATGCCCGCTCTCCCGTGTCTTCGTGCACCCGCCCCGGCGTCCGTCCGGCAGGATGAGCGTCGCGGACCGCGGGAGTTCCGCCGCGATCGGCACCCCACCGCCCGATCACCACTGCCCGACGCCTCGGTGACTCGCACCTTCAGGAGTCCGCGAGAACCTCCTGAATCCGCCCGTCCATGTCTTCGACGATCCGTTGGAAGTCCCCTTCCCGGATCTTCGGCGCATCCCCGTCCAGATGAGACATGGATACCAGACTCAGAACCGACCCGTATCGCGCCCAGAAGTACCACTCAGTACATCCGGCCTCTCGATGGCCGCCCAAACAGATGAGGCTGGAATCATCGGCATGCAAGCCCTCGGGGGAATCGACATACACCGGTTTCCATGGCCAGGTCTTGCCGTGTTTATCCTCGGGCGAGTTGTCCTCGAACGCGTCCTCCGCACGTTCCGCACCCCCGTACCACCCGACGAAGTGGTACAACGTGCACCCCGAAGCCGTCTTCCCCAGACGCGAGTTCCACCACTCCGTCCCGGACAACACCCGCGAGCCCTCACCGGAGCCTGCCGTGTCGGCCTCCACCACGTACGCGCCACCGCAGCCACCATCGGACATCGCCCCGACGGCCAGAACCATCGGCTCTAGCCGTAGATCGGGAGCGGGGATGGGCCCCACGTCGGCACACCCGACTAGAATGGAGAGCGACGCGAGCGCCAGCAGGGCGGACAGTCCGCGAGGGGGCAACTTCTTCAGGGAATTACTTTGCAGTCCCATTCCCCATCACCCTGTACTCCTTGCCACTTGGGCACTGTATCCACGATCGCTCTATGGAGGTCCATCTCGGTCATGTCGCTCCCGAATTACCCATAGAGGTCGATTCCCACATCAATCGAAATGTCGTCCCCTCCGCCTGAATCCGTCCGACCGACGAAGCTTCCCCACCTGTGATGCGGTGATCAACTCGGCGCGGGAGAACCCGGCAGCGCGTCCCACGTAACCGTAGTGGATGTTCGACCAGGTGTCGTAGAGGATTCTCCCACCGTGGCCGTTACTCATTATGTCTGTCCTGAAACCTGTGGATGCCAGATTGAACTTCTCGAGCAACACCCCCTTGTGGTCCCATGACCCTTCGATCGAACCAACCAGCCGAACTGTGCGAGCGCCGCCACGTGACCAGCCTCGTCCTCGGACTGCCCGAGGACCGCGTCGGCAACAACTGTGGCCATCCCTTCGATTCTATCGACGGGATTGTTGCTCACTATGTCGAGGGCCGCGCACAACTTGGGGTTTTCGTTGGAGAGCATGGTCGACATATCCTTCCCGCTGGAATTTGTGGCCATTTCCTGGAACATGAAGCGAAGAATGTCCTGATAGACCTCACCCAGGATCTCAAAAGAATTACGACTCTGCTGCAGGTGAATATTCTGCACACACGCATTGCCGCAGTAATTTCCATTACCGTCGTCATGGGAGGTTTCAGGTGACCCCAAGGTAAGGCCGTTTCCATCGTGATTAGCCGGCTCCGGCATGGGGTCACCGTCGTCCGGGCAAGCCTCATCGTTAGGACCGCCACAGCGGAGTGCCAGACCTGTCGGGTCGGAACCGGTCACCGGATTCTGCGCCGCGTAGCTGTATCCGTTCAGGGTCTGGGACACATCTGTCTGGAGCACAGGGTCGACACTGATGAACTGCCCCATGCTGGGGTCGTATTCACGAGCGCCGATGTGAGTAAGTCGGGTTCCGGCATCGGCCGACTTGCCGAGGAAGCCTTTGGCGTCGGGCCAAGGTCCGCTGCCTGTCCCACGAGCAGCGCCAAAGGACGTACTGAAACGCTTGCTCAAGGTTTGCGCGGTGTCACCGGTGATGGCGATGCTGCTGGTCCCGTGGCGATCGGCAGCGAGGAAGGAGGGCTTCTCGGTACCCCCCCTCATTGCCGCGTACGGCGACGGTCGCTCTTGCGGCGGTGCAGGACCGGGTGGCCCACTTCTCGCCCCCCTTGAGGTGTACCTCGGTGGCGCCGAGATGGAGAACGCTCTCGATGCCGCGGCGGATGAGGAGTTCGCCGTCGGCATCGTAGACGTAGCCGGTGGTCTCCGTGCCCTCGGTGAGTTCGGTGAGTCCGCCCTCGGCGTTCCAGTCGGGCCCTGTGTGATGGTGGCGCCGGCCTTCTCCACGCGCTGCTCGGTGTCGCCTGTGTCGTCGTACTCGTACTGAGGGCTGAGCCCGGTGCAGTCGCCCCCGTTTTGGGCCGATCGACGCGCTGCCGAGTGAGCGGTCGACCTTGATGTCCGACATGGGCAACCAACCACTGGGACGAACGCCCGAACCGCCGTCCAGGAGCACACACTTACCTGCGCGACCTCTTTATTTGAAGGCTGCGACGTTGCGGGCAGCCCATTCTGCGAAGGTGCGGGGCGGGCGGCCGAGGACCTGCTCGACGTCGGGGCTCACTCGCTGCTCAGCGGCTTTCGGCGTGCCCAGGATGTCGAGGGTGGCTTCCACGATCGGCTCGGGCATGAACCGCAGCATCTGCTCCCGAGCCTCCGTGCGGCTTTGCTCGACGAACCGCACCGGCTCCCCCAGCGCGTCGCCGATCGCCACCGCCTGTTCCCGAGGCGAGATCGGCGCCGGCCCGGTCAGCTCATACGCTCTGCCGACGTGGCCGGCGTCCCGCAACGCCACGGCGGCGACCTCGGCGATGTCGGCGGGGTCGATGGCCGGCAGCGCAACATCACCGAATGGCGCTGTGACCATCCGTTGCGCGCGAACCATATCGGCCCACTGCAACGTGTTGGAGTCAAAACCTCCCGGCCGCAGCAGCGTCCATTCCAGATCCGACTTCGTGACGGGGTCCTCCAGTGTCGATGGGTGGCTTCCCGTGGCAACGCCTTGGGAGGACAGCAGGACAACCCGGCCGATCCCACCCGCCCGCGCGACATCGAGGATGTCGCTGACGCTGCCACCCGCCGATACAAAGTCGCCCGAAGTCAGCAGGAACAGCGCGTCGGCGCCGTCGAGCGCGGGCGCGAGGCTGGCCGGATCGGCCAGGTCAGCCTGATGGTGCCGTGCCCCCGCCGGCGTATCCCGTGCGGAGATCCCTCGTGACACCGCCGTCACCTGTTCACCGGCCGCGACGAGCGCTCGCACCAGCGGCTGTCCGACGTTGCCTGAAGCTCCAGTGACCACAATCATGTTCGCTCCCGTTGACGAGTCCTCTGTGGGCCCAACGGAAGCTACTGGCACCGGGATAGTAGGTACCTACAGGAAAGTAACGGAAAGAAGGCCCACTGTGACCCACAACACAACTTCGGCGGCTCGCACCGGCATCGCCCCTGAGCAAGCATGTCCGATCACCCCGGTGGTCGACATCGTCTTCAGCCGCTGGACCACTCCAATTCTGTGGGCGCTCCATGAACACGGGCGACATCGGTTCGTGGAACTGGAACGCCGCATCACCACCATCACGCCCAAGGTGCTGACCGAACGGCTACGGCGACTTGAACGCGACGGGCTCGTCGTGCGCACCTACCACCCCGAGGTTCCACCACGGGTGGAGTATGAGATCAGCGAGCTGGGACGCAGCCTGGGGCCGCTCTTCGCAGCACTCGCCGACTGGTCGGTCAACCTGGACAGGGTGGAGCAGGCCCGGAAGGAGTACGAGTCCAAGGAACAGCTGCCCCGTAGCCGTCGAAGCTGAAAAGAACTTCCGTCAGCCATGACGCAAGCGCAGGCACAGACCCCCAGTGCTCACGTTCGGTGCGTGCTGCGCAGGCCGGCTGTTGTGGGTCAGGACGTTGCCGACGGTGCCGCGGGCAGCGACTTGGGTGGGTAGCTGCGCAGGACGAGGGAGGTGGTGACCGGTCCGTAGCGGGCGAGGGAGTCCACGACCTGCTCAAGGCGTTCGGCGTGAGAACAGTGCACGTCGAACAGCAGGCAGTCCTCGCCGGTCACGCGGAGGGTCGAGACGACCTCGGCAGTTCGGGCGGCAAGGGTGAGTGCTTTCGGCAGCTGCGCGTGGGTGGTGCGGAGCCGGACGACGGCATGGATGTTCAGCCCCACCGAGGCTGGAGCGACGACGGCACGGTAGCCGGTGATGATCCCGCTCTTCTCCAGGCGTTGGATGCGGGCGGCGGCTGCCGGCTGGGACAGCCCGACTCGGCGTCCGACCTCGGCTCCGGTGAGCCGGCCGTCCGTCTGGAGAAGCTCCAGGATGGCGCGGTCGATCTCGTCGAGTGATTCCATCGTTGTCGCGTCCACTTTCTTTGAGATCACTTGCCGGCGCTGGTCATTGCGGCTCATCCACCGAGAATCGCCCCAGGAGGTGTCCACGGAGCGTGGGGGCCACGAGTGGAAGGGCGGTGCGCGATGGCCGCATACGTCATCATCCCCGGGATCGACGGTTCGGATGAGAGGCACTGGCAGAGCTTGTGGGAGAACCAGTGGGGAGCCTCAGCGATCCGGATCGCACCGGCCTCGTGGAGCATGCCGGACCTGTCGGACTGGGTTGCCGCAGTCCAGACCGCCTACGAGATCGCTTCCCGGCGTGACAGCCAGGTGGCGTTGGTGGCTCACAGCCTCGGCTGCTGGGCAGCCGCTCAGTGGCTGGACCAGGCGCGACCCGACGGGGCTACGGCGTTCCTGGTCGCGCCCCCCGATCCCCAGGGACCGGCGTTCCCACGTGAGGCCGCGTCAACGTTCCTCGACCTGTCCGCTCACCCTTTGCCGGGCCGGAGCCTGATGGTCGCCAGCGACGACGACCCCTACTGCGACCCGACGACATCCGCGTCGTTCGCGCGGAGGTGGCAGGCACAACAGCATCTCGTCGAATGCCACGGACACATCAATTCCGACAGCGGCCTCGGCGACTGGCAGGTCGGCCGGGAACTCCTTCGCACGCTCATCGACTGTCCTGTGGACAGCCGGAGTGAGCTTGAGACATCGATGCCCTCATGAGCACTCCACCGGACGGATTGCCTGCCTATCGAGTCCTGACCGGCCCGGACGACGACACGTTCTGTCGACGCGTGAGTGAAGCGATCGGCCTCGGCTACGCACTGCACGAGGGCCCGGCCGTCACCTTCAACGGTGAAAGCGTCATCGTCGCTCAGGCGCTGGTGTGGCCGACACGGCAGTAACGGCCTGGACGGTGTCTGTCGCCGGCCCAGCTCCACCGCTTACGCACTCGAACGCTACGAGCGTGTGTGGCTGGGCGAGCTCGGCGATGCTCCTATGTCAAGCGGCCAGGCTCACGGCGTTGGGGGTAGCGGGTTGAGGGGTTGGTCGAGATCGGTTTCGTCGGCGAGCAGGGCTCGGTAGACGCGGTCGGAGATGCGACGCCGCAGCAGGCGCAGGGCTTCCGTCTTGGTCTTGCCGACGGTGAGTTGCTTGGCGAAGGAGGCGGCGCCTTCGCCATCGCCTCGTACCTGGGTCACGGCGATCATGTGCAGAGCGTGGTTGACGGTGCGGTTGCCGCCCCGACCCACTGCAGGATTCTGCAGGCGCGCCAAACCCAGGGGGAACAGTTCCCCAGCCCCGCTCCTTGCCCCATTCGATGCGGCCGGACTTTGCCCGTACAGTCCCGGGGCACTCAACCGAGGAAGCTCAGACGGACCTGCCGGTTCGGATTGTCCCGGTTGGTGTCCACCAGGCACACCGACTGCCACGTCCCCAGTTCCAGCCGCCCGTCGACGACCGGCAGGGTGGCGTGGGGCGGGACGAGGGCGGGGAGGACGTGGTCGCGGCCGTGGCCGGGGGTGCCGTGGCGGTGTTGCCAGCGGTCGTCGGCGGGGAGAAGTGTGCGGAGGGCGGCGAGGAGGTCGTCGTCGCTGCCGGCGCCCGTCTCGATGACGGCGATGCCGGCCGTGGCGTGCGGGACGAAGATGTTGAGCAGACCGTCCCGCCCGGCCGCCGCCTCGCGCAGGAACGCCTCGCAGTCGTGGGTGAGGTCGACCACCCGCTCACGGGATCCGGAGGCGACGTTCAGGACTCGGGTGGTGAAGGCATCGGACATGTGCCCATCCTCGCGTACCTCATGGACGCGGCGCGGGAGTGCCCCCTCGCGCGGCCCGGCCCACCCCGTGCCGACCGCACCCGGTGCCCGATCGCACCCTGACGCGGGGAAGATCCACACCCCCTCCCCTGTTGGTAGAAACGTGAACAACACACGCGAGGTCGAGGTAGTCGTCATAGGCGCCGGCCAGGCAGGTCTGGCGGGCGCCTATCACCTGCGCCGGACCGGCTTCGAGCCGGAGCGCGACTTCGTGGTGCTGGACCACTCGCCCGGCCCGGGGGGCGCCTGGCAGTTCCGGTGGCCGTCGTTGACGTACGGCAGGGTGCACGGGATGCACGCGCTGCCCGGCATGGAGCTGACGGGAGCCGATCCGGCGCGGCCGTCCGCCGAGGTCGTCAGCGAGTACTTCGACTCGTACGAACACGCTTTCGACCTGCGGGTCCGGCGCCCGGTGGATGTCCACGCGGTGCGGGAGGGCGAGGGCGGGCGGCTGCTGGTGGAAACATCGGACGGTACGTGGTCGACGCGGGCGCTGATCAACGCGACGGGCACCTGGGACCGGCCGTTCTGGCCGCGTTATCCCGGTCAGGAGACCTTCCGGGGGCGGCAGTTGCACACCGCCCAGTACCCGGGGCCCGAGGAGTTCGCGGGACTGCGGGTGGTCGTGGTGGGCGGGGGCGCGTCCGGCACGCAGCACCTGCTGGAGATCGCCCGCTACGCCGCCGCGACGACCTGGGTGACGAGGCGCCCGCCCGTCTTCCGCGAGGGGCCGTTCGACGAGGGCGCGGGACGGGCGGCCGTGGCCATGGTGGAGGAGCGGGTGCGGCAGGGGCTGCCGCCGAAGAGCGTGGTGTCGGTGACGGGCCTGCCGCTCGACGACGCCGTCCGGCAGGGCCTCGCGGACGGCGTCCTGGACCGGCTGCCGATGTTCGACCGGATCACGCCCGACGGCGTGGAGTGGGACGACGGCCGCCGCGTGGACGCCGATGTCATCCTCTGGGCGACCGGATTCCGCGCCGCCGTGGACCATCTGGCACCGCTGCGGCTGCGCGAGCCCGGCGGCGGCATCCGCGTCGACGGCACCCGCGCGATCGCCGACCCCCGCGTCCACCTGGTCGGCTACGGCCCCTCGGCGAGCACCATCGGCGCCAACCGCGCCGGCCGGGCGGCGGTACGGGACATCAGGCGGCTGCTGGCGAGCGAACCGGCCGCCGCCGTCTGACGCCCCGCGCCGACTCGGCGGGATCTCAGCCGGGCGCCTGCGAGGGAGAGGACGGGACACCCGCCTCGACGGACGGTGACGGCTTCTTCCGGTTCTGGTTGAACTCGGCGACATTGCGCAGGTGCTCCTGATAGTCCGCCGTGAACCGGGTGTCGCCCGGCTTGACCGTGACGAAGTACAGCCAGGCGCCCGTCGTCGGATTGACCGCCGCGCGCATCGCCGCCTCACCCGGGTTGGCGATCGGCGTGGGCGGCAGCCCCATGCGCCGGTACGAGTTGTACGGGCTGTCGATCTTCGTGTCGTCGACGCTGGTGTCCAGCGTCGAGCGGTTGAGCGCGTAGTTGATGGTGGAGTCCATCTGCAGCGGCATCCCGCGCTCCAGCCGGTTGAAGACGACCCGGGACACCCGGCCCATGTCCTCCTCGGTGGCCGCCTCGGCCTGGATGATGCTCGCGATCGTGACCGCCTGGTAGACGTTCATCGCGTTGCGCTGGGCCCCGGCCGTGACCTGACCGCCGTTGAACTTCTTGTTCGCGGTCTCGACCATGGACGTCAGCAGGGACTCGGGGGTCGACTTCTCCTTCAAGGGATACGTAGCTGGGAAGAGGTAGCCCTCCGGGTTGCCCTCGGCGTCGGTCGGCAGCATCAGCTTGGCCTTGGCCAGGGACTTCCTGGTCGATCCGGCGGGCAGGGCGAGGGCCTTGTCGACGGCAGCGTAGACCTGGCCGGAGCGCCAGCCCTCGGGGATCACCAGTGACGCCGGGCGCTCGGCCGCGCCGCCACCGCCCTCCACGCTCAGCAGCGGCACCGCCACGGCGGTGGCCGCCACGACGGCGCCGGTCGCGATGAGGGCGGTCCGGCCCCGACGCGTCAGTCGAATCGTGCTCCGTGGCGGAGTGTTCATCTGCATGCGGGCACGTTAACCCGCATATCTCCCTAAACCCGGCATATCTTCATCTTGTCGGCTCCAGTTTCGGCACCTTCGCCGACTCATGGCCCGGCGTCAGCCGCGCGTCGCGCCGTACGAGCGCCGCGTACCGCCCTCCCCTCTCCATCAACTCCTCGTGCGTACCGCGCTCCACCGCTCGGCCGGAGTCGAGTACGACGATCTGGTCGGCGTCCCGGACGGTGGAGAGACGGTGGGCGATGGTGACGGTGGTGCGGTTGGCGGACAGCGCGTCGATGGCCTGCTGCACCGCCTGTTCGGTGCGGGTGTCGAGGGCGCTGGTCGCCTCGTCGAGGATGAGGACCGGCGGGTCGCGCAGGATGGTGCGGGCGATGGCGAGCCGCTGCTTCTCACCGCCGGAGAAGCGGTGCCCGCGTTCGCCGACGACCGTGTCGTAGCCGTCGGGCAGCGCCGCGATGTGGTCGTGGATCTGGGCCGCCCGTGCCGCCGCGTGCAGTTCCTCGTCGGTGGCGTCCGGCTTGGCGAAGCGCAGGTTGTCGGCGACCGAGGCGTGGAAGAGGTACGTCTCCTGGGAGACGACCCCGATGCCACGGGCCAGCGTGTCGAAGTCGAGGTCCCGTACGTCGACCCCGTCGAGGGTGACCCGGCCGCCCGTGACGTCGTACAGCCTCGGCACCAGGCAGCCGAGCGTGGACTTGCCGGCGCCGGTCGGCCCCACCACGGCGAGACTGCCGCCGGCCGGGACGGTGAGGTCGATGCCGTCGAGGATCGGGCGCCGACGGTCCTGGTCGCCCCGCCTGCCGTCGTCGCCGTTCTTGACGTTCTTGGGGTTCTTGACGTCCTCGCCGTTCTTGCCGTCCTCGCCGCTCTTGACGTCGTAGCCGTTCTTGCCGTCGTCGTCCTGCTTGACGTCGTAGCGGAACTCGACGTTCTCGAAGCGGACCTCGCCCTTGACCTGGTCGAGGTGGACGGGGTTCTCGGGCTCGGTGATGTCGATGGGCAGGTCGAGGTACTCGAAGATGCGCTGGAAGAGGGCGAGCGAGGCCTGGATCTGGACGCCGGTGGACAGCAGACTCACGGTCGGCCGGAACAGGTTCTGCTGGAGCGAGACGAAGGCCACGAGCGTGCCGACCGAGACGGACGGGCCGCCCAGTTGCAGCGCGATTCCGGCGCTCCAGTAGATGACGGCGGGCATCGCGGACATGACGACGGTGATGACGGCCATCCGCCACCGCCCGGCCATGTTGGACCTGACCTCCAGGTCGACGAGCCCCTCGGACTCCTCGGCGAAGGACTTGGTGAGCGAGTCGGCACGTCCCATCGTGCGGCCGAGCAGGATGCCGCTGACGGACAGGGACTCGGTGACCGTCGCGGCCATGGCGGCCATCTGGTTCTGGCGCTGGGTGGTGATCTTCTTGCGCTCGTTGCCGACCCGGCGGCTTATCCACACGAACAGCGGCAGCAGGAGCAGGGTGACCACGGTGAGCCGCCAGTCCAGGGCGACCATCGCGACGACGGTGGCGACCACGCTGGTGGTGTTGGAGACCAGGGAGGTGGCCGTGGAGGTGACGGTCGCCTGCATGCCGCCGATGTCGTTGGCGATGCGGGACTGGACCTCGCCGGTGCGGGTGCGGGTGAAGAAGGCGAGCGACATGCGCTGCAGCCGGCCGTAGACGGCGGTGCGCAGATCATGCATGACGCGCTGGCCGACGGTCGTGGAGATCAGCGTCTGCAGGACACCGAAGATGCTGGTGAGGACCGCGCTCAGGATCATGCCCAGCGCGAGCAGGCTCAGCAGGCCGGTACGGCCCTCGGGGATCGCGGTGTCGAGTATCTCCTTGAGGAGAAAAGGCGTGGCGACCGACGCGAGCGAGGCGGCGCCGACGAGCAGACCGACGATCGCGAGCCGGCCGCGATAGGGGCGGAAGAGTGTCAGGATCCGGCGTACCTGGCGTGGCTGTTCCGACGAGCGGCCGGACGGTCCCCAGGCGGGTTCATGGTCGGGATGCATGGGCTCCTACGGGAGGTGAGACGGAGGATGGGTGCGCGTGGGGCGGAGGGCAGCCTGCGTGTGGAGCGGAGGGCAGCGTGCGCGGCGGGACGGATTTTACGGAGCTTAGCTCATTGTTACCTATACTCACAATGAACATGGTCCTGATATTGTTCCCGTATGACCACCCCCGACGCCGATGGGCCGCTCGCCGAGCAGTTGCTGCGGCTCACCCGCCGTGTGCACCGCATCCAGAAGCGCCACCTCCAGCAGAGCGGGTTGGAGATCACGCCGGCGCAGTCCCGGCTGCTGCGCACCCTCGCGCACTACGACGCGCCCCCGCGCATGGCCGATCTGGCGGAGCGGCTGGAGGTCGTGCCCCGCGCCGTGACGACCCTGGTCGACGCACTGGAGGAGAGCGGCCGGGTGCGCCGGGTGCCCGATCCGACCAACCGGCGGGTGATCCGGATAGAGGTCACGGACGAGGGCCGCAAGGTCCTGCGGGAGCTGCACCACGCACGACGATCGGCGGCGGAGGAGATCCTGGCGCCACTGTCGGACGACCAGCGGGGGCTGCTCGGCGGGCTGCTCGACACACTGATCGACGGGGCGCCGGTGGCGGAGCGGCGCTGCTGAGCCGTGGTCGCAGGAAGGGCCCGGCGCGGGATTTCCTTGGGTTCTAGTGGTTGTCGCAACACCCCAGTTCAGGGGATGCGATGGACTTCAAGATCCGGGACCGGTCCGTTGTCCAGGGGCGCCGTCCCTTGTCCGAGGAACGGCGCCTCTACCTTCAGCTCATGCAGCAGGGGTACAGCAACACCGAGGCATGCCGGATCGTCGGCATCAATGAGAAGACCGGGCGGCGCTGGCGTAACGGCCGGGCGCCGTCCGGCAGGAACGTCGGGGCGTCACCGGTCAACGTGGTGGCGCCTCCTCCCGGTCCCTCGCGGTATCTGCGCGAGAGCGACCGCATTCACATCGCCGACCGGCTGCGGGAGAAGGCCACGGTCCGTGCGATAGCCGTCGAGCTGGGCCGCAGCCCGTCCACGGTCAGCCGGGAGATCCGCCGCAACCGCCACCCGGTCAGCGGCCACTACCGGCCGCACGCGGCCCAGGCCCGTGCCGATGCCCGTCGTCCCCGTCCCAAACCCGGGAAGATCGGCCAGAACCCCCAGCTGCGGGACTTCATCCAGGACCACCTGGCCATACGGTGGAGCCCGGAGCAGATCTGCCAGGCTCTGAGGGCCCAGTTCCCGCAGCGGCCGGAGATGCACGTGGTCCACGAAACGGTCTACCAGGCCCTCTACGTCCAGGGCCGGGGTGAGCTGCGCCGCGAACTGGCCCGCGCCCTGCGCACCGGCCGTGCCCACCGCAAACCCCGCCGCCAGGCCCAGCAGCGCCAACCCCGATACGCCACCCCCATGGTCATGATCAGCGAACGCCCCGCCGAAGCGGAGGACCGGGCCGTGCCCGGTCACTGGGAGGGCGACCTGATCATCGGCAAGGACGGGAAGCCGGCCATCGGCACCCTGGTCGAGCGCGCCACCCGCTATGTCATGCTGCTGCACCTGCCGACAGACCACGGCGCCGAAAGCGTCCGGGACGCACTGGTCACCACCGTTCAGACCCTGCCCGCTCACCTCCGACGGTCCCTGACCTGGGACCAGGGATCAGAGATGGCCGGCCACGGCTCCTTCACCGTCACCACGAACGTCCCGGTCTACTTCTGCGACCCGGCCAGCCCCTGGCAACGAGGCTCCAACGAGAACACCAACGGTCTGCTCCGGCAGTACTTCCCCAAAAGCACCGACCTGGCGGTCCACACCCGCGAACACCTCGACGCGGTCGCCGCCGAGCTGAACGGCCGCCCACGCAAAACGCTCGGCTGGGAAACCCAGCCGAGCGCCTGCATAAACTACTCACGGCCTGATCAACACGACCATGTGTTGCAACGACCCCTAGAAACCGCCGATCCTCCCGGGCCCTTCCTGTAGGGAGTTCGCAAGGCGAGCGGTCAACTCACCTCGGGGGCCGGTTCCTTCGTCTCGGCCTTGGAGAGCGCGGGAGCCGCCGCAGTCGCGAGTGCTTCGGCAGGCTTTGCGGGGGTTGCGACTGACTTCGCACTCCCTTCACCGGCGGGCTTCGCGCTCCCTTCGTCGGCGGGCTCGTCGTCCTCCTCCACGAACTGGATCTCCCCGTCGAGCATCTTCTTCGCCCGTTCGGTGTCCAGCGCGCCCTCCCACTTCGACACCGCGAAGACGGCGACGCAGTTGCCGAGGAGGTTGGTGACGACACGCATCGAGTCCATGATGCGGTCGACACCGAGCAGCAGGGCGACGGCCCCGGCGGGGATGGCGCCGAGCGAGGACGCCGTCGCCGACAGGGCGAGGAAGGCCGAACCGGGGATGCCGGCCATCCCCTTGCTGGTGAGCATCAGGACCAGGATGACGGTGATCTGCTGACTGAGGCTGAGGTCCACACCGACGGCCTGCGCGATGAACAGCGTGCCGATGGAGAGGTATATGGACGCGCCGTCGAGGTTGAAGGAGTACCCGGTGGGCAGCACCAGACCCACGGCGTCGTCGCGGGCGCCGGCCTGGCGCAGCTTCTGCATCATGCGCGGCAAGACGCTCTCGCTGGAGGCGGTGCCCAGCGCCAGCAGCATCTCCGACCGGGTGTAGCGGACGAACTTCCACAGACTCAGCCCGGTCACGAGCTTCAGCGCGACGCCGAGCAGCACGAGGAAGACGAGCGCGACGGCGTAGCAGAGGATGATCAGCTTGGCGTAGGTCTTCATGACGCCGAGGCCGTACTCGCCGACCAGATGGACCATCGCGCCGAACACGGCGAGCGGGGCCAGCTTCATGACGAAGCCGACGATCGCGAAGATGACCTCCTGGGCCTGCTCGATGGCGGGCAGGATCTTGGGCACCTTGGTGTGGCCGAGGTGCAGCAGCGCCGCGCCGACGAGGCAGGCGAGCACGAGCACCTGGAGCAGCGAGTTCTCGGCGAACGCGCCGATCGCGCTCTGCGGCAGCGCGTTCAGGATGAACTCGCCGGTCGTCGGCAGTTCACCGCCGGCGGTCTTCGCGTCGACCGCCGAGGTGTCGAGCTTCGAGGGGTCGACGTTCATGCCCGAACCGGGGCCGACGAGGTTGGCGGCGATCAGACCGATGAGCAGCGCGGCCGTCGAGGCCACCTCGAACCAGATCAGGGCCTTGAGCCCGATCCGCCCGAAGGCCTTGAGGTTGCCGGCCTTGGCGATGCCGACGACGACCACGCAGAACACCAGGGGCGAGATGACCGTCTTGATGAGGCGGATGAAGCCGTCGCCGAGCGGCTGGAAGGTCGTGGCCGTGTCCGGCCACAACCTTCCGACGACGATTCCGAGCACAAGCGCTACTCCGACTTGTGCGAACAGTGAGGTACGCAGCATGCGTGCGACGCGTCGCGGCAGGGACGGTACGGACTGCGGCACGGGCACTCCTCCGAAGGAACTTTCTGTCATGCGGAAAAGAGCTTCCGCGCAGATCACTATCGGGGAGCTGTCGCTCGTGGAGAAGACCACTGTGTTTCGCCGCTGTAAATCATCGAACAGACGGCACATCGCACGCATTCGGCGTCAACAGCCCATCCGGTCCTCCGTCAGCACTCCCTGTACGGAGACCAGCGAACGGTCGTAACACCCGTCCGAGCCGAACGTCCGGTAGCGCTCGCGCGTCGTCCCGACCGCGTGCCGCTGGTCACGCGGCCCGTTCGCCGTGTACGTGGCGTCCCCCGTGTAGGTGTCGTCGAGCCGGGACCACGCCGTGCGCCGCCCGCCCCGCGTCTCGGTGACCGTCGCCCGGTCGCCGAGCGTGAGCACGGTCCGCAGGCGGTCGCCCGCGCCGAGCGTCGTCGTTCCGTTCATCGTGTACGACCGCTGGACGCGCGTCGTCCGGGCCGGTCCGCGCCCGTCGACGGTGACCGTCTCGTCGTCACTCCACCTCGCGTCGAGCGCGTCGGGGTTCTCCCCCTCGGACCAGGTGTGCGTGGAGGTGTTGGCGAGACTCCGACGGACCGTCGTCGTCACCCGGCCGTGCGAGGTGTCCACATACCCGGTGACGGTCAGCCGGTGGCGGCCCTCGGTGTCGAGGCGGTGCTCCACGCCGGGCGTGTACGTGGACTCGTCGGCGAGATCGCCCGCCTGGGCCTTCGTCAGGGCCCCGGTGACGCGCCGGCTCCTCGCGTCCTGCCAGACGAGGACGTTGACCGGGGTGCTCCAGCCGCTCTGCCCCTCGGGCACGCCGACGACGGAGACCTCGATCCGGTGCGGCCGGCCGTCGTTGAGGAGGCCCGCGAAGGGGGTGAGGTCGTAGCGGAGGGGCTGGACGTCGAAGGCACGGGGTCCGGGGACGACGTACCAGAGGAAGGGGTTGGACCAGCCGCCCGTCCATACGTTCGGGAAGGGTGCGGCGATTCCGGCCAGTTGCCCGTCCACCGTGATCTGCACCTCGCGGTACGGCCCCTCGTCCGCCTTGCAGGAGTACGGCGCCTGCGCGGGGACCGTCAGATACCAGTACTCCTCACAGCCGCCGCCGGACCCGGTCGCGTACACCTCGGCGACGACGCGCTCGCTGTTGCGCGGGGTGGTGAGAGTGCTGTCGTCCTGGAGGGTGAGGACGCGGTCGGGGACCGTCGCGGCCGTCCTCGCGTCGGGCCGGCCGGCGTAGAACGTCAGCGTGGCCTTGACGTCGAGGACGCCGGTATAGGTGTCGTCGACGACATTGCCGATGAGCATCTCCACGGGCTGCGCGGTGCGCAGGGTGGGGGCATAGCGCGTGACGTCCTTCTCCACGGACCACTCGATGCCGTCGGGCGAGGGCTGCGGGGTGGACGTCCGGAGCACCTCGACTCCGCCGATGTGCAGATACCCGAGGCGGTCGAACTGACGACCCTTCACCTTGCCGTCCAGCCGCAGGACGACCTTGCTCCACCTCTTCCCGCAGTCACCGGGTGGTGTGTAGGTCCCCCGGTACGGCGTGAAGTCCTTGAACCGGGCCTCGGCGACCGTCACCTCGCACGACATGCCGTGCGCGGGCCCGGTGACGGGCGGGGCGGCGGTGACCGGGTCGTGCCAGTCGGTACCGAACTCGGCGGGGACGTCGGCGGATCGGGCCGGCCCGGCCCCTAGGAGGGTGCCCACCACAAGGGTCACCCCGGTGAGCATGGACATGATGATCCGGCTTCTCATGGCCGGAGTTCTACGGGCAGTCGGCGCCCCGCCGCAACGCGATCTCCGGCCACAAGCGGGGCGCGCGGGTGAGCGGGGCGAACGGGAAAACGGGCCGAACGGGCGGGCGGGCGCGGAGCGAACGGGCGGGGCGTGTGGGTACTGGATGTGCGGCGAACGTGAGGGCGCGTCACAAGCCCACGGGCGTCGGGCGAGCGCGCCCCCGCGCCGGGCGGCAACGCGGCGACGCCCGGTACCTCAGGCCTCGGGCACGCGGCGACGCCCCGTGCCTCAGGCCTTGAGCGCCGCCTTGTCCCCCATGACGATCACCGGGTGCTGGGCGGGGTCGAGGGTGCGCAGCAGGTACTCCATCCCCGACTTGGACAGACTGACGCAGGCCGAGGTACCACTGCCGTGGTCCATGTGCAGCCAGATGCTGCCGCCTTTCGACTGGCCCTCGGGACGCGTCGGGTCGATCGGCGAGGTGCCCTTGACGCGGTTGTAGTCGATGGCGATCACATAGTCGAAGTCGTGCCAGTGCGACTTGGCCCAGTAGTGCGGTGCCTGGAACGACGCCGACCGGCTGTACGGGAGCTTGGCTCCCGGATCGGCGAGGACGCCTCCCGCGTCGCTGAGCGTGAACACACCCACGGGACTGCGTTTGTCGCCTTCCCGGTGGTCGGTGGTCCATCCCTTCTTGCCATTGTGGCCATCCCAGCTTCGGGTCTTCTTCCAGACGGAACCGCTCTTCGTGTAGAGCACGACCGAAGCGTCGGCGTCGTCCTCGCCCTCCCCGTACACCGCCACGACCTGGCGGGACTCGGCGGGGATCTGCTTCTGCAGACGGTCACCGACGTCCGGGACACGGGTCGGGTCCACGGTCTGCGCCTCGGCGCGGTCGGCCCTGTCACCGGACTTCGTGACGTCCGTGTCCGGCTTGCCCCCGTCGTTCGTACCGCCCGAACCGCCGCATGCCGCCAGGGACATCACCAGCGCACCACAGACCACCGCCGCGAGCGGGAGCCGACTCGCGCCCCTCGTCGCACCCTCGTTGTTCGCCCGGCCCGCATCCGCATCGCTCGTCACGCCGGTTCGTCCCCGCCTCGTACCGCCTATTCGCATGCCGTCCATCGTCGCACCGCTCACCGGACGGATGCGTCCGCCGTCCCGCGCGCCGCGCCTCGGCCGGGTGGTCCAGGCCGAAACTTTGCCCGGCCCCGGAAAACCGTTTGCTTCCGACCGCGCCGCGACGCGAACCTTTCACGGCCGGTCGTCGGATTCACGGCCCTTTTCTCCCCACTTCGCCCTACCTCTCCCCCACCCTGACACGAGCCTCTGGGACGTCATGCAGATTCAAGACCTTCCGTACGCGGACCCCGGCGTGCCGGACGCACGCTCGGGTCCACGATTCCTGTGGTGGCTCGGCCGGAATCAGCTCGGCGGACAGTTCAAGGCGCTGGCCTGGGGGTTGCTGCACTTCACCTCCGTGGCCGGGCTGCCGTTCTGTGTCGGCTTCGCCATCCAGGCCGTGGTCGACCGCTCCGGCGCCCGGCTCGCTCTCGCGGGCGTGGTGCTGGTGCTGTGCGGGTTCACCATCGCGCTGGGCGACACCTTCCTGCACCGCTCCGCGGTCACCAACTGGATCACCGCCGCCGCGCGCGTCCAGCAGCTGCTGGCCCGCAAGACGGCCCAGCTCGGCTCGGCGCTGACGCGGCGGGTGGCGGCCGGTGAGATCGTCGCGGTCTCCACGGGCGACGTCGAGAGGATCGGCTGGTTCGTCGAGGGCGTCTCCCGATTCACGGCCGCGGCCCTCACCGTGGTGCTCGTCTGCGTCGGCCTGGTCGTCTACCAGCCCGCGCTCGGCATCGTCGTCGCCGTGGGCGTCCCCGTCCTCGCTCTCTCCGTGCTGCCGTTGCTGCCCCGCGCGACCCGGAGGGCCGACTTCCAGCGCGAGAAGGCGGGCCGCGCCACGGAGCTGGCCTCCGACACCGTCGCGGGCCTGCGCGTCCTGCGCGGCATCGGCGGGGAGGACCTCTTCCTCGACCGCTACCGCCGGGCCTCCCAGGAAGTCCGCCACGCCGCCGTCCGCAGCGCCCGTATGTGGGCCCTCATCTCCGGTCTGCAGGTGCTGTTGCCGGGGCTGCTGATGATCGCGGTCGTGTGGCACGGCGTGGGTCTCGCCCGTGAGGGCCGGATCACGGTCGGCGAGCTGGTCACCGTGTACAGCGCGGTCATGCTGCTCACGTATCCGCTCCGGCACTTCGAGGAGATCGCGATGGCGTACTCCTTCTCCCGTCCGTCCGCCAAACGGGCCGCCGGGGTGCTGTCGCTGGAACGGGCCACGGACACCGAAGGGGCCCGCGAGGCCGCCGTGCCCACCGGCGACCTGTACGACCCGGCGACCGGACTGCTCGCGCCCGCCGGGTGTCTCACCGCGGTGGTGTGCGGAGATCCCGACGTGGCCGGACGCCTGGCCGAACGGCTCGGCGGCCATGCCACCGAGGAGGGCACCTCGGCGCTGCTCGGCGGCGTACCGCTCGACGAGCTGCCCCTCGACTCCGCCCGCACCGCCGTCCTCGTCCAGGACAAGGACCCGGTGCTGCTCTCCGGCACGCTGCGCGAACTCCTCGACGTCCCCGCCTCCGGCGAGGTCACCGCCGAGGAGGCGCTGGCCGCCGCCCAGTGCGGTGACGTGCTGGACGCCCTGATCCAGGGGTCGCTCGACACCGAGGACCCGCTGGACGCCCGGATCACCGAGCGCGGCCGGTCCCTGTCCGGGGGCCAGCGCCAGCGCCTCGCGCTGGCCCGGTCCCTCGTCACGGACCCGGGTGTCCTGGTCCTGGACGAACCGACCTCCGCCGTCGACTCGCACACCGAGGCCCGGGTCGCCGACGGCATCCGGTCGCTGCGGGCGGGCGGCACGACGGTCGTCTTCACCTCCTCGCCCCTGCTCCTGGACCTCGCCGAACGCGTCGTCCTCGTGCACGACGGCAAGGTCACGGCGGTGGGCCCGCACCGCGACCTCCTGCACGACGAACCCCTGTACCGGGCGGTCGTCACCCGCGAAACCGACGAGGAGACCGCCTCGGCCGACGGTTCCGGGGAGAAAACCCTCCAGCCCGCCGGGCCCGGCTTCGCGGATCGGCCGGCCGACCGCGGGACCGCCCTCAGCGACGTGTTGGACGAACTGGAAGAAATCGAGGAGACCGCATGATCGGCGTGGCGCCCCCGGCCTACGACCCGGCCGCCCCGACGACGGCGAACACCCTGCCCGTCGGCGCCCCCGCGACCGTACGCGCCTACGTGGCCGAACTGTTCCGTCGGCACCGCCGGGCCTTCGGCCTGCTCATCACCGTCAACACGATCGCCGTGGTCGCTTCGATGGCCGGCCCCTACCTGCTCGGCGCCCTCGTCGAACGCGTCTCCGACGGGGCCCGCGAACTCCATATGGAGCTCACGGCGACGGTCTTCGTCGTCGCCCTCCTCGTCCAGGCCGTTTTCGTACGGGAGGTGCGGCTGCGCGGCGCCATGCTCGGCGAGCGGATGCTTGCCGACCTCCGCGAGGACTTCCTCGTCCGGTCGGTCGGACTGCCGCCGGGTGTCCTGGAACGCGCCGGCACCGGTGACCTGCTCTCCCGCATCACCACGGACATCGACCGGCTCGGCAACGCCATGCGCGAGGCCGTGCCGCAGCTGGCGATCGGCGTGGTGTGGGTGGCCCTTCTCATCGGCGGGCTCGCCGTCACCGCGCCCCCACTGGCTCTGACCGTACTGCTCGCCCTGCCGCTGCTGGTGCTCGGCTGCCGCTGGTACTTCAGGCGGGCTCCCTCCGCCTACCGCTCGGAGTCCGCCGGGTACGCAGCCGTCGCCGCCGTGCTCGCGGAGACCGTCGACGCCGGCCGCACGGTGGAGGCCCACCGCCTCGGCACGCGCCGGATCGACCTGTCGAACCAACGCATCCAGGAGTGGACCGCCTGGGAGCGGTACACGCTGTGGCTGCGGTCGGTGCTCTTCCCCGTCATCAATTTCACGCACACCACGGTCCTCGGCTCGGTCCTGATCGTCGGCGGGGTGTTCGTCCTGCAGGGCTGGATCGGGCTCGGCCAGCTGACCACGGGCGCGCTCATCGCCCAGATGCTCGTCGACCCGGTCAACCTGATCCTTCGCTGGTACGACGAGCTGCAGGTCGCCGAGGTGTCGCTGGCCCGCCTGGTGGGTGTGCGGGACATCGAGCCCGACGCGGGCGACCCGGCCGTGGCCCCCGACGGACGCCATGTCCACGCCGACCAGGTGCGCTTCGGGTACCGCGAAGGCGTCGACGTCCTGCGCAAGGTGTCCCTGGAGGTCGCGCCGGGCACCCGGCTCGCCCTCGTCGGTCCGTCCGGCGCGGGCAAGTCGACCCTGGGCAGGCTCCTCGCCGGGATCTACGCCCCTCGCGACGGCCGTATCACGCTGGGTGGGGCCGAGCTGTCCCGTATGCCCGCCGAGGACGTCCGCTCCCATGTGGCGCTGGTCAACCAGGAGCACCATGTGTTCGTCGGCTCGCTGCGCGACAACCTGCTCCTCGCCCGCACGGGTGCGCGGGACGCCGAGCTGTGGGAGGCGCTGGGCGCGGTCGACGCCGACACCTGGGCGCAGACTCTGGAGGAGGGGCTGGACACCGAGGTCGGTTCCGGCGGGTTCGCCCTCACTCCCGCGCAGGCCCAGCAGATCGCGCTGGCCCGGCTGGTCCTCGCCGACCCCCACACGCTGGTCCTGGACGAGGCGACCTCGCTCCTCGACCCGCGTGCGGCCCGACACCTGGAACGCTCCCTGGCCCGTGTCCTCGACGGCCGCACGGTCGTCGCCATCGCCCATCGCCTGCACACCGCCCACGACGCCGACGTCATCGCCGTCGTCGAGAACGGCCGCATCAGCGAGCTGGGCAGCCACGATCAACTGGTCGAGGCGGACGGCGCGTACGCCGCCCTGTGGAGGTCGTGGCACGGCTGACCGTCGGGAGGGCGCGAGCGTCAGAGGTGCGGTGGGCCGGGGCGGGGAAGAGTCCCCGGCCCGGCCCGTGTCCCCGGGCGGTCGCAGGACTGCGTGAGTCCCCGAATCCTGTCGCTCGGCCTGGAAGGCAAGGGGCCGGGAGGGGCGGCGGCCCGGTGGTCCGGCGACCTCCGGGCCCCTGCCGTTGCGCGGTGCCGAACGCGAGTGGAAGGCTGGTGGTGGGCACTGATTCGGGGGACGCCCGTGAACCGCCCGGTTCACGGGGTCCGGGCCGTCGCCCAGCGGTCCGCGCGCCCACCGCCGCCGAGCGGTGGCACCGGGCCCGTCCCACCACTGGAGGTATCCGTGGACAGAGTCGGCGGCTGGGGAGACGACGTCTACCAGCCAGACGGATCCGAGATCCAGGACGACGCGGGGCTGCTGGACGCCGAGGACACCCTGCTCACCGACGGTGTGCCCGACCCGCTCGACCGGGGCTGGTCCCCGCCCGAGCGGCCGTGGGCGGTGGAGCACACCGGTGTGACGGCGGCGGAACGGCTGCGCGGCGAGACTCTGGAGCAGCGCCTCGCCGAGGAGCTTCCGGACATCGCCTACCCCGACGGGGACGGTATCGGCGACTCTCAGGACACCGACGGTGAGCCCCTGGACAACGAGGTGGGTGATGTGCGCTCCGGCCGTCTCGTCGCTCCCGACGAGGGTGCGCACGAGGACGAGGAGAGCGGGCTGATCGCCAGCGACGTGGGCATCGACGGGGCGGCCGCCTCCGCCGAGGAGGCGGCGATGCACATCGTGGACGAGGACTCCCTGTCCGGCTGACCCGCTTCCCGGGAGCCCGGCCGGGGCCGGGCCGCACCTCAGATGACGTTCAGCGCCGCCGCCGCGCCCACTCCCCCGAGGACCATGAACACCGGCATCAGCACCCGCAGCTCCACCCAGCTGCCGGCCCGGAACCGCATGGCCTTCGGCGGGCCCAGGGGATACCAGCGCTTGCGCCCGATCGGTATGGGCCACAGGACCGGGCAGCCCGACACGGTCAACGAGTCCCCGATGTCGTGCACCAGCGCGCCGAGCACGATCGGCAGCCCGAGCCACAGATACTCCTGGCCCGGCTGTGTGAACAGCCAGTCCGCCCCGTTGCCCGGCTTGTCCAGGACGCCCGCGATGATCCAGGCACTGGTCGCGGCCAGCAGCCACACCAGCACATCGCTGCTCGAACCCCGCGCCGCCCGCCACAGCAGACCCTCGATGGCCAGCACCATGTGCACGAACAGGATGGCCAGCACAGCCCAGCGGCCGCCCGTGATGGCGATGGCGGAGGCGCCGGCGCCGAGCAGTACCGCCCACAGCCAGGTGTGCGTGAGCGTGCGGTGCCCGCCCGAGCGGCGCGGGTCGCCCTGCTTCTTCGTCGCCTTGTAGACGGCGTACGAGAGCTTGTCGACGATCTCGCACACCCAGCGCGACAGCGGACCGAAGGATCGCGAGATCGTGGCAGCCTTGTGGTCCAGGTCCGGGGCGAGCGCGGCGCCCGCGCAGATCAGCGCACCGGTCAGGAGGACCGGCCAGGGCATGGTGTGCCCGGTGGCCGCCGCTGCCGCCCCTACGCCGAGCCAGGCTGCGGCTCCCGACAGTGAGTGTGCTGGTCCCATCATGGCCGTGCCCCGTCCCATTCCGTTCGTGCCGCTGTCCAGGCGCGTTGTGCCGCTGTCCAGTTGTCCAGGTGCGCTGACGTTCCGTCGGCGCCACAGCGTAGCGTTCGCGATCTTCGGTCCGGCATCCGATTCCCCCATCGGCCGCGCGGGCAGGCAAGATGGGGGCGTGACCCTCATCGATCAGCTGCCGCGGACCGCCGACCCCGACGCCCTCTACGAAGCCTTCGAGTCGTGGGCCCAGGAACGCGGTCTCACCCTCTACCCGCATCAGGAGGAGGCGCTCATCGAGGTGGTCTCCGGTGCGAACGTGATCGTGTCGACGCCCACCGGCTCCGGCAAGAGCATGATCGCGGCGGGCGCGCACTTCGCGGCCCTCGCCCGCGACGAGGTCACCTTCTACACGGCTCCGATCAAGGCTCTCGTCTCGGAGAAGTTCTTCGAGCTGTGCAAGATCTTCGGTACCGAGAACGTCGGCATGCTCACCGGCGACGCCTCCGTGAACGCCGACGCCCCCGTCATCTGTTGTACCGCCGAGGTGCTGGCCTCCATCGCCCTGCGCGACGGCAAGCACGCCGACGTGGGCCAGGTAGTGATGGACGAGTTCCACTTCTACGCGGAGGCCGATCGCGGCTGGGCCTGGCAGATCCCGATCCTGGAGCTGCCGCAGGCGCAGTTCATCCTGATGTCGGCGACGCTCGGTGACGTCTCGATGTTCGAGAAGGACCTGACCCGGCGCACCGGCCGTCCCACCTCGGTGGTCCGCTCGGCGACCCGCCCGGTGCCCCTCTCCTACGAGTACGTGCTGACCCCGCTGACGGAGACGATCACGGAGCTGCTCGCCACCAAGCAGGCTCCCGTCTACATCGTGCACTTCACCCAGGCCCAGGCCGTGGAACGCGCACAGGCGCTGATGAGCATCAACATGTGCACCCGGGAGGAGAAGGACCGGATCGCCGAGCTGATCGGCAACTTCCGCTTCACCACCAAGTTCGGCCGCAACCTCTCCCGTTACGTGCGGCACGGCATCGGTGTGCACCATGCCGGCATGCTGCCCAAGTACCGGCGGCTGGTGGAGAAGCTGGCCCAGGCCGGTCTGCTGAAGGTCATCTGCGGCACCGACACCCTCGGCGTCGGGGTCAACGTCCCCATTCGCACCGTGCTGTTCACCGCGCTGACGAAGTACGACGGCAACCGGGTGCGGACGCTGCGGGCCCGTGAGTTCCACCAGATCGCGGGCCGCGCCGGGCGGGCCGGCTTCGACACGGCGGGTTACGTGGTGGGGCAGGCGCCCGAGCACGTCATCGAGAACGAGAAGGCGCTCGCCAAGGCCGGCGACGACCCGAAGAAGCGCCGCAAGGTCGTCCGCAAGAAGGCGCCTGAGGGCTTCGTCGGCTGGAGCGACGGCACCTTCGAAAAGCTCATCGCCTCCGACCCGGAACCGCTCACCTCCCGCTTCCGCGTCACCCACACGATGCTCCTGTCGGTGATCGCCCGGCCGGGCAACGCCTTCGACGCGATGCGCCATCTGCTGGAGGACAACCACGAACCACGCAAGCAGCAGCTGCGGCACATCCGCCGCGCGATCGCGATCTACCGCTCGCTCCTGGACGGCGGCATCGTCGAGAAGCTCGACGAGCCGGACGCCGAGGGCCGCATCGTCCGGCTGACGGTCGATCTCCAGCAGGACTTCGCGCTCAACCAGCCGCTGTCCACCTTCGCGCTGGCCGCGTTCGAACTCCTGGACCCGGAGTCCCCGTCGTACGCCCTCGACATGGTCTCCGTCGTGGAGTCGACGCTGGACGATCCGCGGCAGATCCTCGCCGCCCAGCAGAACAAGGCCCGCGGTGAGGCCGTGGCCGCGATGAAGGCCGACGGGGTCGAGTACGAGGAGCGCATGGAGCGGCTCCAGGACGTCAGCTACCCCAAGCCGCTGGAGGAGCTGCTCTTCCACGCGTACAACGTCTACCGCAAGAGCCACCCCTGGGTGGGCGACCATCCGCTGTCGCCGAAGTCGGTGATCCGGGACATGTACGAACGCGCCATGTCCTTCACGGAGTTGACGTCCCACTACGAGCTGGCCCGCACCGAGGGCATCGTCCTGCGCTACCTCGCCGGCGCCTTCAAGGCCCTCGACCACACCGTCCCCGACGATCTGAAGTCGGACGACCTGGAGGACCTGATCGCCTGGCTCGGTGAGATGGTGCGCCAGGTCGACTCCAGTCTCCTCGACGAGTGGGAGAAGCTCGCCAACCCCGAGGAGATGACGGCCGAGGAGGCCCAGGAGAAGGCCGACCAGGTCAAGCCGGTCACCGCCAACGCGCGCGCCTTCCGTGTCCTCGTCCGCAACGCCCTGTTCCGCCGTGTCGAGCTCGCCGCTCTCGATCAGGTGGGCGAACTGGGCGAGATGGACGCCGAGTCCGGCTGGGACGCCGAGCGGTGGGGCGAGGCGATGGACAAGTACTGGGACGAGTACGAGGAGCTGGGCACGGGCCCCGACGCCCGTGGCCCCCGGCTGTTGATGATCGAGGAGGAGCCGCAGAACGGGCTGTGGCGCGTCCGGCAGACCTTCGCCGACCCGAACGGCGATCACGACTGGGGCATCAGCGCGGAGATCGACCTCGCGGCCTCCGACGCCGAGGGACGCGCTGTCGTCAAGGTCACCGACGTCGGTCAGCTGTGAGCACAGGAGAGGCCAGTACATGACGACCAACCCCGCCGAGCGGCTCGTCGATCTGCTCGACCTGGAGCAGATCGAGGTCAACATCTTCCGTGGGCGCAGTCCGCAGGAGTCCCTGCAACGGGTCTTCGGCGGCCAGGTCGCCGGCCAGGCGCTGGTCGCCGCCGGCCGCACCACGGAGGGCGACCGGCCGGTGCACTCGCTGCACGCGTACTTCCTTCGCCCCGGTCGGCCGGGGGTGCCGATCGTGTACCAGGTCGAGCGGGTCCGCGACGGGCGGTCGTTCACCACACGCCGGGTCACCGCCGTGCAGCAGGGCCGCACGATCTTCAATCTGACCGCCTCCTTTCACAAGCCTGAAGAGGGGAGTTTCGAGCACCAGCTGCCGCCTGCCCGGAAGGTGCCGGACCCCGAGTCGCTGCCGACGGTGTCGCAGGAGATCACCGAGCATCTGGGCGCGCTCCCCGAGCAGTTGGAACGCATGGCCCGGCGTCAGCCCTTCGACATCCGCTATGTCGACCGGCTGCGCTGGACCCCCGAGGAGGTCGAGAACGCCGAGCCGCGCAGCGCGGTGTGGATGCGGGCCGTGGGGCCTTTGGGGGACGACCCGCTCGTGCACACCTGCGCACTGACGTACGCCAGTGACATGACCCTGTTGGACGCGGTCCGTATCCCGGTCGAGCCTCTGTGGGGGCCTCGTGGCTTCGACATGGCGTCACTGGACCACGCCATGTGGTTCCACCGGCCGTTCCGCGCCGACGAGTGGTTCCTGTACGACCAGGAGTCACCGATCGCGGTGGGCGGCCGCGGACTGGCCCGCGGCCGCATCTACGATCTGAAAGGACGTCTGCTCGTGTCGGTCGTGCAGGAGGGGCTGTTCCGCAAGCTCGGCGCCTGACCGGCGGATCCGTGGGGGTTTGCGTCGGAGCCGGCCCAGCAGGCCACGTCGCCCCTGGGGAGCCGTGCCGGCCGTCGACTGCGAGTCGGGACGCCGCCCTCCCCTGGGCGGACTCGGTGCCGGCCCCGCCACCGTCGGTGTTCCGCGCTGCGAGGCGACGGTGGGCGCGGGCACGTTGCGGCGGGGCCGTGGCGCGAGGCGATGGGCGCGGGCCTCGGCGAGGGCGTGCTGGAGGTCGGTACGCAGCCACGCGATCTCGTCGGGATCGTCCGCGGTCATGATCCGCGCCATGAGCTGCGCGGCGGGCGACTCGGGCGGGGGCCGGTCGGCCCGTGCGGGCCGGTGGCGGTCCAGATGGGCGCGTTCACAGGGGTCCTGGACGATCTCCGCGACCTGGACCGGATCGAGCAGGGCGGCCGGGGCGGCGGCGCGCCGCCAGGGGTCGTCGGACTCGCGCAGCAGGAATCCGAGATGGCGCCCTCGCCAGTTCCGGGGGCGCAGATCCAGCCCCGCTTCCAGCCGACGCCTCATGTCCTGCGGCATCCGGCCCGTCAGCCATCGGGCGTTGTTCTCGTCGGCCGCGAACTGCCGTAGTTCGGTTGCCAGATAGAGCCAGACCACGGCTCGGTAGCGGTTCAAGTAGAACTTGACCGGCGTGACCAGCCCCAGCCGCGCGAGTCGCGTGAAGCGCGAGGCGGGCACGCCGAGGATCTGGGCGGCCGGACCGGCACTGACGGCGTCGATCCGTTCCCGCAGCGTCTGCGGGAAGCCGTTCTCGGCACGGAGCCGGTCGATCTCCGCCCGTGCGATCCGGCGGCCTCCGCCCGCGTCGTCGACGATCGTGCGTAGGCATCCCAGATGGACGGCGAGGTCGAGTTCGCGTCGTTTCAGGCCCAGTTCACGGGCGGCACGACTCGGTGTGAGGGTGGTGTGGCCGGTCGCCCGGGCCGGCGCCGTGCCGGCGCCCGGTGCGGTGGATGTACCGGACCCGGTGGCCGTGGCGGGCGCGGCGGGCATGGCGGATCGCGTGATCGTGTCGCCGGACATGGTGGTTCTCCCCGTGTGGTGCGGTGCTCGCGCCGGTCTCGCGCTCGCCTCGGGAAAAACCGTAGCCGGTTCGCCGAAAGTCGTGGCGGGCCTGTGGATAACTCTGCCCGGATCACCGAAAAGGGCAGGTCAGCGGTCCATCGCGGCCGAGCGTTCGGGGCGGCGGGCGTCCACGCGAAGGTGTTCGCCGACACGGTTCACCAGCAGCGTCATCTCGTAGCCGATCTGACCGATGTCGGCCTCCGCGGCACTGAGTACGCACAGGCAGCTGCCCGGGCCGGCCGCGGTGACGAAGAGCACCGCGTCGTCGAACTCGATCATGGTCTGCCGGACCTCACCGGCGCCGAAGTGGCGGCCCGAGCCCTTGGCAAGGCTCTGCAGTCCCGAGGAGACCGCGGCGAGGTGTTCGGAGTCCTCGCGGCGCAGGCCGGTGCTGGCCGCGGTGACGAGTCCGTCGTTGGACAGCACCAAGGCGTGCCGTATGGGTTCGACGCGCTCGGTCAGGTCGTCCAGCAGCCAACCGAGTCCCGCGTTCCGCACCATCGTCCCTACTCCCCGTTTCGTCGCTCCCCCCTGGCAAGGAGGATCCGACGATTCAGCCTTCCCCACCGCCGCCGTCGGAGCAAGGAGGACGGGGACATGGCAAGGAAGATGACCGACAAGGCATGGCGGGGCTTACGCACGACCAGCGACAACGGGCGCTTCCCTGCCCGAAACAGCGGTGTCAAGGGACAAGAACCGGCCAGGACGGGGCGCGTTGCCGCCGGTTCAGCTCACGGAGTCGAGCAGTCGGGCGGTGTGCATCCGTCCGGCGTACTCGACGAGCCGTATCAGCACTTCCTTCCCGGAGTCGCGGTCCCGGGCGTCACAGAGGACCACGGGGGTGCCCTGGTCGAGATCGAGGGCGCGCGAGACATCGGGGGCGGCGTACGAACGGGCTCCGGAGAAACAGTTGACGGCGACGACGAACGGGATGTGGCGGTGCTCGAAATAGTCGACGGCCGGAAAGCAGTCCTGGAGACGCCGGGTGTCCGCGAGGACCACGGCGCCCAGCGCTCCCTGTGCCAGTTCGTCCCACAGGAACCAGAACCGGTCCTGTCCCGGTGTGCCGAACAGGTAGAGCGAGAGTCCCGATCTGATGGTGATGCGCCCGAAGTCCATGGCGACGGTGGTGGTGGTCTTCTGGTCCACCCCCTCGGTGTCGTCCACCGACTGGCCCGCCTCGCTCAGGAGTTCCTCGGTGCGCAGAGGTCTGATCTCGCTGACCGCGCCGACCAGGGTGGTCTTGCCCACGCCGAATCCACCGGCGACGAGGATCTTCAGTGCCAGGGCGCCCGTGTCGCCCTCTGTCTCGTCCACGTGCTCGGAGACCATCGATCACTTCTCTCGGGAGTGTCGGCCGTGGTCGACATCGGTACGGCTGTGAGAAGTAAGCATCATGACAACTGCCGCTCTTTCGTGGGACGTTGCTTCGGTTTTTCACGTCGCCGACCACTTTCTTGCGTGTTCGGTGACTGGTCGGTGCACAAGTCGGTCCGGGCTGGACGTATGTGCCTGTGCGTCTACAGCGCCTTGAGCCCCTCGATCACCTCGCGCAGGATCCGCTCGTCCGGGAGCTGCGCGGGGGGAACGGGACGGCTGACGGTGACGCGGCGCAGCTCCAGGAGGTCGCCGAGGAGGACCCGTACCACGCCGACGGGCAGGTCGGTGCCCGCGGCGAGTTCGGCGACCGACTGGGTCTCGGTACGGCACAGTTCGACGAGTACGCGATGCTCGGGGCCGAGCAGGTCGTCGTCGGCACCGGGTGCGTCCGCGTCGAGCGTGACCAGCGCGATCAGGTCGAAACGGGTCCCGCTCGGGCCGGACTTGGTGCGGCCGCCCGTCATGGCGTAGGGGCGGACGAGCGGCCCGGCCTCGTTGTCGAACCACCGGCTGCCCGACGGCTCCTGCGAAGCCTCTGTGCTGCCCTCGGTCATGAGCACGGCCCGTTCCTGGTTCATCCGGCCGCGGGCGGGCGGGCGCCGGCGCGGGTCGGTGTGCGGAGGTGCTCTCCGACGCGTTTCACCAGCCGCGCCATCTCGTATCCCACCAGTCCGATGTCGGCCGTGACCGAGGTGAGTACGGCGAGACAGGAGCCGTCACCGGCGGCCGCCACGAAGAGGAAGCCGTCGTCCATCTCCACCATGGTCTGGCGTACGCCACCGGCGCCGAAGTGGCGGCCCGTGCCCTTGGCCAGGCTGTGGAAGCCGGAGGCGACGGCAGCGAGGTGCTCGGCGTCCTCGCGGGTGAGGTCGCCGGAGGCGCCGACGGCGAGCCCGTCGTTGGACAGGACCACGGCGTGCCGTACCTCGTGCACGCGCAGTACCAGGTCGTCCAGCAGCCAGTCGAGTTCACCGGACCGCTCGGTGGCCCTGGTGTTCTGGTCGTGGATCATGCGGGGTCTCCTTCGCTGCTGTCGCTGCCCGTCACGGGGCTGTGGGTGACGCCCCTGCCGGGTGCTCTGCCGCCGCCTCGTGCCCAGCCGTCGCGGTAGGCGGCCATGCGGTCCCGTACGAGCTCCGGCGTGCGTGTGTCGTTCGGCGGGGAGGTCGCTGTCGGCGTGGGTTGCCCGGCGCGCTGTTGACGGAGCTGGGGTGCGAGGTGCGCCTGACGCACACGGCGCGGCAGTTCGCCGGCACTGTCCGGTTCCGGTGCGGGGCGGTGGGGCCGCAGGGCGGTGACGCCGGGCGGTGGCTCGGGCGGGCCGTCCGCACCGCGGTGAGCCGCGGCCGGCCAGGCTGAGGCGACGGGGGCCATGAGGGCGCGCCGGTCCGCGGCCTGTTCGACGGGTTCCTGGTGCGGGGCGGCGGCCACGCGCGCGTACTCGCGTTCCGCGGGCTGCTGCCGCGCCTCGGCGGCGGCGCGAGGGGAACGTTCCGGCACGCCGTCGTGGAGCAGGGTGGTGGGGAGGAGGACCACCGCGGTGGTGCCGCCGTAGGGCGAGGTGCGCAGGTGGACCTTGATGTCGTGGCGGGCGGCGAGTCGGCTCACCACGAAGAGGCCGAGGCGGTCGCTGTCGAACAGGTCCAGGGCCTCGGACTGTTCGATGCGGCGGTTGGCCTCGGTCAGGGTCTCCTTGCCCATGCCGAGGCCCCGGTCCTCCACCTCGACGGCGTATCCGTTGCCGACCGGTTCGCCGGTGATCCGCACGCGCGTGTGGGGCGGTGAGAACTGGGCGGCGTTCTCCACGAGTTCCGCCAGGAGGTGGGTGAGGTCGGCCACCGCGGCGCCGGCGATCTTCGCTTCGGGGAGTTGCCGTACCTCCACGCGCGCGTAGTCCTCGATCTCGGAGACGGCGGCGCGGACCACGTTGGTCAGGGAGACGGGCAGACGCCAGGCGCGCCCCGGAGCGGCTCCGGAGAGGATGATCAGGCTTTCCGCGTGGCGTCGCATGCGGGTGGTGAGGTGGTCGAGGCGGAAGAGGTCGCTGAGTTCGTCGGGGTCGTCGGAACGGCGTTCCATGCTGTCGAGCAGGCTCAGTTGGCGGTGGACGAGGATCTGGCTGCGGCGGGCGAGGTTGACGAAGACGCCGGAGATGCCGCCGGCGAGTTCGGCGCGCTCGACGGCGGCGTGGAGGGCCGCTCGGTGGACGGTGCCGAGGGCTTCGGCGACCTGACCGGTCTCGTCCTCCGCGGGCGGTCCGGGCGGGGCCTCGGTGTCGACGTCGATCTCCTCCCCGGCGCGCAGTCTCCCCATGGCGTGGGGCAGTTTGCGGCGGGCGATCTCCAGGGCGTCGTTGCGCAGCCTGACCAGCTCGACGACCAGGCCACGTCCGATGCGTACGGAGATGACGAGCGACGCGGCGACGGCGGCGAGGCCGAGAAGTACGGCGGCTCCCGCCGGGGTGAGCAGGGCGCGGGTGAACGGGCCGGCGGAGTCGGCGGTTTCGCGTCCGGCGTCGGACTCGATGCCGCGCATGCCGTCGCGCACGCGCGCGTGGGCGGACTTCCAGGCCGCTTCGGGAGCGGCGCCGAGCGCCTGAACTCCGGAATGGCTCGCGGCCACCTCGTCCTCTACGGCGCGCAGGTCGGCGTAGGCGCGTTCACCGGAGAGTTCCTGCCAGGCGGCCCGTTCGGTGCCGCGCAGGTCGGCACCGGCGGCCTCGGTCAGGGTGCGGCGGGTGTCGACGGCGCCGGTGAACAGACGCAGCCGCTCACGGTCGAGGGTTCCGGCCAGGCGGGCGCCGGCCAGGACCGTGTCCTCCTGGGCCAGCGCCTCTGCGGCGCGGGAGAACTCCAGCAGCACGCGCGCGTCGGAGCCGACTTCGGCGTCCTGGATGCCGGTGAGCGCGCCGCCCACGCCGAAGGCGGTGGTGATGGTCGTGGTGTAGCGCTCGTACGTCTCGGTCCAGCCGGTCCGGCGGTCGAGCACCGACGTGCGCAGCGCGCTCAGCCGGTCGGCGCCGGCCACGAACCCGGCGAGCCGTTCGGCGACTCCCGGCGGCAGGTCCGCGCCGTCGGCGACGGTGTGCCGGTCCCCCAGGCGCAGTGCGTCGAGCGCCCGGCCGGTGCGTTTGGCCGTGGTCCGCAGCTCGTTCTCGCCCTGCGCGGTGGGTCTGGTGGCGTAGCGCACGGCGGCCACGCGCTCGGCCTGGAGCGCCGCGACGGCGTCGGCGACGGGGCCGCGTACGGAGGCGTCGACGCGCTGTGACTGCCTGATGCGGGCGATGTCCTGGGCGGTGGTGACGGTGGCGTACGCCCACAGGGCCAGCAGGGAGACGACGGGCACCATCAACAGGCAGACGATCTTGGCCCGGACGGTGCGGGGGCGTATGTGCCGGCGTCCCGCGCGCAGCGGCGGCCCGGTCGTGGGGGCGCCGGTCTCGTCGGGGTCGAAGCGCTCGTCGGCGGGAGGTCCGGCGTGGGCGCGGCGGCCGCGTACGGCGGGCCGGGGCGGCGTCTCGGCGGCGCCTGTCTGGGTGGTGCGGGGTGTACGCATGGCCTCCTCGATCGGAGTGGTTCGGGGGCGGGAAGGAAGGCCGGCCCGCGGCTAGTGGGCGACGGCGTTCTCGACCGGCCGTTGGGCCGACGCGGACGCCTCTCGCTCCCCTGCCGTGGGCGACAGCGCGACGAACGCCGAGGTGAGGAAGAGGTAGGACCCGAGGCCGACGGCGAGGGGGAAGATGAACTGCATCGCCGTGGCCCCGGGCAGGACCGCCCCGGACGGCGTGACCTCCACCCGCACCGCCCACATCGCGGTGTAGTGCATGCTGCTCACCGCCGCCCCCATGACCAGGGACGCGACGGTGACCGCGAGGGGCGACTGGATGTTGAGCGCCGCCCAGAGGGCGGCGGTCGCGGCGACCACGGCGATCCCGACAGAGAGCGCGACGAGTGCCGGGTCGTAGGTCACGTCGCCGTGCAGCCGGACGGCGGCCATGCCCAGGTAGTGCATGCTCGCGACGCCGAGGCCGGTGGCGAGCCCGCCCAGGAGAAGGGCCCGGCCCCGGTCGCGGCTGTGGCCGACGGCGAAGACTCCGCCGCAGACCACGGTCATGGCGACGAGGAGGCTCAGGATGGTCAGCGGCACGTCGTAGCGGATCTCGGTGCCGCTGACGCCGAAGCCGAGCATCGCCACGAAGTGCATGGTCCAGATACCGGTGCCGATCGCCGAGGCCGCGGTGACGAGCCAGTTGCGGCGGGACCTGCCGGTGGTGCCGAGTGCGCGGACCGTGCAGCGCAGGCCGAGCGCGGCGCCGATGGAGGCCATGACGTACGACAGCGCGGGGGTAAGCCAGCCGAAGGTGGCGTGGTCCAGGTGTCCCATGGCTCCGGGACGCTAGTGGGGGCACAGGAGCACGGAGGGGGCGCATTTCGAAAGGTGCTGGAATGTGGCGCATATATGCACTCGAACGATCGCCTGCCGCCTGAACGTGCGCGTCGTCTTCTGGGCTGTTCCGGTGCGACATCATGCGAGGCATGAGTGACGACCACACACATGTCCAGGAGTTCTTCACGGCACGGGCGGCGCACTGGGACACCCGGTTCCCCGACGACGGACCCGCCTACGCCGCCGCGGTCGCCGACCTCGGCCTGCGCGCGGGCGACCGGGTGCTGGACGCGGGGTGCGGCACGGGACGGGCCCTGACGCCGTTGCGCGATGCCGTGGGACCTTCCGGAGCGGTGCTCGGGGCGGATCTGACACCCGCCATGCTGGAGGCCGCCGCGCGGGCCGGACGGGACCGCGACGGGCAGTTGCTGCTCGCCGACGTGGCCGCGCTGCCGCTGCGCACGGAGTCATTGGACGCGGTGTTCGCCGCGGGCCTCGTCGCACACCTCCCGCAGCCGGCCGAGAACCTGCGGGAGCTGGCGAGGGTGGTCCGGCCGGGCGGCACGCTCGCGCTCTTCCACCCCATCGGCCGGGCGGCGCTCGCGGCGCGCCAGGGGCGGCGGATCACCCCGGAGGACCTGCGAGCCGAGGAGAACCTCGAACCGCTGCTGGCCACCGCGGGCTGGCGCTTGACGTCGTACGCCGACGAGGACACCCGATTCCTCGCACTCGCCGCGCGCGTGGACTGAGCCCCGGGGCGGCCCGGGCGGGCCCGGTCCGCCCGGCGTCCCGCACGAGCCGGTCGCACGTACACGGCCCGCCCTCCCCCTTATGCGACCGCGACCGCATCTCTACGTTGATGAGGACGGCTGTGACACCGACACAGGGGGTATGTAGCCCATATGTTCGAGAGTGTTCGCAAGTCCTTCGGCAGATTCTTCGCCTCGTTGCGCACCGAGAACACCGCGCAGGAGGCGAAACGCACGCACAACCTGTTCGAGGCGGCCGCCGTCTACATCTCCGCGTCCGCCGAGGACGACCAGGAGCAGGTCGACGAGGCCGTGACCTGGGTGTCGCCCGAGGCCCTGTCGTTCGGGGTCAGCGAGCTGGCGTGCCGGGCGGTCATCGCACTCGCGCGGGAGCGGGACGAGTCCCCGCAGACGGTGGCGCGGTCACTTCTGGGGCTGCCCGCCGCCTGAACGAGTGGGGTCTCGGTCGATTCGCCCCGTCCACCCGGACACCTGCGGCTCCGTACCGGGTGCACGCTCGTGACAAGGGCACGTCGGGCGCATTAGGGTGCGCCGACGGACGAGCGAGAGCAATGGGAGGCCGGCATGGCCGGGACGGACGACGACGCCGTCACCGCCGGGGACGACGACGCACTGTATGTGCTGACGGCGGTACTGCTCACGCCCGCGAACTTTCCCAGCGTGCTGGGCGACGACTATCCGGAGGCCTGCGCGGCCCTCGGTCTCGCCCCGCTCGCCGACGGGTACGGAATCGTCCTGGGACAGGACGGCGAAGGTGCCCGGTGGACCGTGGCGGTGGACGACGTGTCGCTGGTCGCCGTGGCCATCGCTTCATGGGACTGCGGCATGGAGTACGACCTTTCACCCGATGAGCACTCGGTCGTGGCGGCGCTGCCCGGCTGGCCCCTCGCCGTGGCCGTGGCGGCTCCGGGGGTGCCCGCCCCGCACGATCCCGACCCGGAGGTCTCGGACCTGCCCCCGCTGAGCCCGCCGGACACCGGCACCTGGGGCCCCGCCCAGCGGCGCCTGGGAGCCGACGAGATCGCACTGCAGTGGTCCAGGTGGCGGGAGCAGATCGACGACGCCGCGTTCGCCGGGCAGGACGGCGCGGACCGGGACCGGGCGGCAACGGGTGACGCGACGGCGTCAGGTGACGCGACGGCGACCGGGGCTGCGACAGACTCCGGCAAGGACCAGGACGTCCCTCGCACGGGCATCCGTCGCGTCCTCGCCGAGGCTCGCGCGTATGTGGAGTCCCCACCACCCCTCGGGCGCGTCCGCTCCTCCTTCGCGCCGGGCGACGCCCGAACGCTCCGGGCCGACGGTCCCGGCTGGTCGATGGTGGCCAGGACCGACGACATCGCGTTCGTCCTTCTCGACGAGGAACCCGGCGAGGTCCTGCCGGTGGGACGGGGACCGGAACTGCCCGGCCTCCTGGAATCCCTGGACAAGATCGCCGTACGCCCCAACTGAGCCGGAGGTGCCGCCGGCCCGCGTGCGGGCCGGCGGGAACTCAGCGGCCGAGCTCCTTGCGGCCCACCCGACGCAGCCTGCGCCGCTGCGACGGGTCCAGCGCGAGGTACGCGGCCGTGGGGATCCCCAGGACTATCAGGAGATTGGCCCAGAAGGGGAAGGGCAACAGGATCAGCAGAATGATCCCGATGGCCGCACCCCCCGCGACGATCTTCGTACTCTTCGACATCTCGGTCGCCTCCTTCGCGGCCATTGCCGCTCTCTGTCCTGAAAACGGGAGCGGAGTCCCCGCGGTTCCGGACCACGACCCTGACACGCCCCTGAGTCGAACCCCGTACAACCCTGAGATGCCCTCACCACCGACGGGCAAAAGTGACCCACATCACTCCACCGCGGGTCCGTCAAAGGTTTGAAGCGAGGTAACCTCGGCGATTCTGGCTAGGTAGTCAAATTTGAGGAGTTCAGTATCCCTGTGCCGACGAACCTCGTGGCATCTCACTCCGACATCGACGAGCTGACCCGCTGCAACGCCGTCTTCATCGCGGCGGACCCCGCCCGTACCGGCCGAGTGTCCTTCTGGCGGGCGGACGGCTCGGCGCCGCCCCCGGTGGCGCACAGCACCACCGGGGAGGTGACCGTCGTCCTGCCCGGCGGTGGCGGCGTCCGGCAGGTGACGGTACCCGCCGTGTCGCTCCCGGTACGTGCCGCGCTGCCGGTGCTCACGCGCGCGCGTGCCGCCACGGAGTCCGACCGGGCGACCGCGTTCTGGGGGGCGGCCTCTGTGCTGGCACTCCAGTTCGCCGCGCGCGGGCTGTTGTTGCCCGGTGTGACCGCGAGCGGCCATGACGCCTGGCGGGCCGGTCCGCTGCGCGCGCAGGACGTGGCCCGGGTGAGGGAGCTGGCCGCCGCGATGCCGCCCGAGGCACACGCGGTGCCCGTCGACCACGGCGAGCCGTTGCGGCTGCCCGATCCGGAGCGGCTGCTGCGCGAGTTCCTCGACGCCGTGATGGACACACTGCCCCGCTCTCCGGCCGCCGGCATCGCGGCGGCCGGCCCCGCCTTCGCCGCACGTGAGCCCCAGCACATCCCCGAGCAACGTGCCTGGGCCGCGGACGTGGCCTCCGGGCACGACTCGGGGGTCCGCGTCTCGCTGCGCGTCGAGGTCTCGGGGCTCACCTCGGTCCGCGCCGACGGGGCGGGCGGGGCCGAGCCGACGTTCCGCGCCGTCCCGCAGGTGCACAGCGTGAGCGACCCGGCGCTCGTCGCGGACGCCTCCGCCGTGTGGGCCGCCGACGGGCCCTTCGGCTCCCGCGCGCGGATGGACGCCCTGTCGGCGCTGCGCCGCGCGGTCCGCGCCTGGACGCCGCTCACCCCGTTGTTGTCGGCAGCCGTGCCGGACGCGGTGGAACTCGCCGACGAGGAGGTCGCCGAGCTGCTCGGTGAGGGCGCCGGGCTGCTGGCGGCGGCCGGCGTCGACGTGCACTGGCCGAAGGAACTGGTGCGCGGGCTGACAGCCCGCGCGGTCATCGGCCCACCGGACGGCGACGAGCAGGGCGGCCCCGCGACTGCGGCGTCGGACACCCCGTCGTACCTGTCCTCCGACGCGCTGCTCACCTTCGACTGGCGGTTCGCCCTGGGCGACCAGCGGCTCACCCGGCAGGAGTTGGACCAGCTCGCGGAGGCGAACCGGCCCATGGTGCGGCTGCGCGACCAGTGGGTCCTGGTGGATCCGGAGGAGATCCGCCACGCGCGTGCGCGGCGGGACCACAAGGTGTCGCCTCTCGACGCGCTCGGCGCCGCTCTGACGGGTTCCACGGAGGTCGACGGCCGGATGGTCGACGTGCGGCCCACGGGGTGGCTGGCGACCCTCCGGGAACGGCTGTCGGACCCCGAGGGGCAGGTACCGGTCGGGCAGCCGTCCGGGCTGGCCGCGACACTGCGGGACTACCAGCTGCGTGGCCTCGACTGGCTGGCCCGGATGACCTCCCTCGGCCTCGGCGGCTGTCTCGCCGACGACATGGGCCTGGGCAAGACGATCACCCTGATCGCGCTGCATCTGCACCGGCAGGCGGACGCCACGTCGGCCGGGCCCACTCTCGTGGTCTGTCCGGCCTCGCTCATGGGCAACTGGCAGCGGGAGATCGAGAAATTCGCGCCGGGCGTCCCGGTGCGCCGCTTCCACGGATCCGTGCGCGGCCTGGACGGGCTCGGCGACGGTGAGTTCGTCCTCACCACGTACGGCACGATGCGACTCGACGCGCCGCGCCTGGCCGACGTGTCCTGGGGCATGGTCGTGGCGGACGAGGCCCAGCACGTGAAGAACCCCTACTCGGCCACGGCGAAGGAACTGCGCACGATCGGGGCACGCGCGCGCGTGGCGCTCACCGGCACGCCGGTGGAGAACAACCTGTCGGAACTGTGGGCGATCCTCGACTGGACCACTCCTGGCCTCCTCGGCTCGCTCGGCACCTTCCGCACCCGGTACGCGCAGGCCGTGGAAGGAACCCGGGATCCTGTCGCGGCGGAGCGACTCACTCGCCTCGTACGGCCGTTCCTGCTGCGCCGACGCAAGTCGGACCCGGGCATCGCGCCGGAGCTCCCACCGAAGACCGAGACCGATCGGACCGTGTCGCTCACCAGGGAACAGGTCGGGCTGTACGAGGCGTTGGTCCGCGAGACGATGGCGGAGATCGCCGACGCCGACGGCATGGAGCGCCGCGGACTGATCGTGAAGCTGCTGACCGGGCTGAAGCAGATCTGCAACCATCCGGCCCAGTACCTCAAGGAGGAACGGCCCCGCATCGCGGGCAGATCCGGGAAGACGGAGCTGCTGGACGAACTGCTGGACACGATCCTCGCCGAAGGGGCGGGCGTCCTGGTGTTCACGCAGTACGTTCGGATGGCGCGGCTCCTGGAACGTCATCTGGCGGCACGCGGTGTGCCCACGCTGTTCCTGCACGGCGGGACACCGGTCACCGAGCGCGAGGCGATGGTCGAGCGCTTCCAGGAGGGCGAAGTGCCCGTCTTCCTTCTGTCGTTGAAGGCCGCAGGCACGGGGCTGAACCTGACCCGTGCCGAACATGTCGTGCACTACGACCGCTGGTGGAACCCTGCCGTCGAGGCGCAGGCCACGGACCGGGCGTACCGCATCGGCCAGACCCGTCCGGTGCAGGTGCACCGGCTGGTCACGGAAGGGACGATCGAGGACCGCATCGCGGAGATGTTGCTGCGCAAGCGGGAGTTGGCCGACGCGGTGCTGGGCGGCGGCGACACGGCGCTCACCGAGTTGTCCGACGTCGAACTGGCCGAGCTGGTCGAGCTGCGAGGGGACGCGCGATGACGGAACGCACGGGACAGGACGACGAGCGCACGTTCACGGTGCCCGCTCCCGCGCCCGGGCGGGGTCCGGCGCGAACGTGGTGGGGCCAGGCCTGGTCGAACGCGCTGGAGGAGTCGGCTCTGGACGGGCAACAGGTCAAGGCGGGGCGCAGGCTCGCGCGCGCGGGAGCCGTGGGCGCGGTCTCGGTGCGCCCCGGGCGCGTCACCGCGGTCGTCCAGGACCGCGACGGCACCGCCCACCGCGCCGACGTGCTGCTGCAGGAGCTCTCCGAGGACCACTGGGACCGTTTCGTGGGCATGGCGGTCGAGCGGGCCGGGCACATCGCCGCTCTGCTCGACCGTGAGATGCCACCGCATCTGGTCGAGGACGCCGCGGCCGCGGGAGTCGAACTGCTGCCCGGCCCCGGTGATCTGGAGGCGCAGTGCGACTGCGGCGCCTGGGACCACTGCGGTCATACCGCCGCTCTCTGCCACCAGGTGGCCCGGCTGCTCGACCAGGACCCGTTCGTCCTGCTGCTGATGCGGGGGCGCGCCGAGCGTGCGCTCCTGGACGAGCTGCAGGTGCGCAGCGTCGCCCCGGTCGCGGACGAACAGCCGGCTCCGGCAGGTCTCCGCGCCAGCCGCCAGGACGGGCTGGACGCCGCCGAGGCGTTCGCGGCGGGCGGGATCCTTCCGCCGCTGCCCGAGCCGCCCCCGCTGCCGCCAGAGCCCGGTCTGCCGGCCTCGCTGCACACCGAAACCCCGCCCGCGCCCGGGGTGGACCCGGCCGCGCTGGAGTTCCTGGCGGCGCGGACGGCCCGGGAGGCCCATCGGCTGCTGGCCGAGGCCCTCCGTCCCGGCCACGAGCGACAACCCCCTGACGTGGAGCCGACCGTCCCTCAGGACGCGGTGCGGCTGGCCTCCGGCAATCCGGGGCCGAGCATCATGGCACGGCTTCGCCGGGGCACCGGGCGCGGCCGGGAAGGGCTGGAGCTGGCCGTGCGTGCCTGGCGCTACGGCGGGGCGGCCGCGCTCGCCGTGCTGGACGAGGAATGGCACCTGCCGGCGGACTCGCTCGCACACGCGCATGCCGCTCTGGCGACGGGCTGGGACGAGGACGAGCGGCCCGAGCTGCGCGCCGCGCACAACCGTTGGACTGTGGTCGGCGGCACGGCCCAGCTGCGACTGGGCCGGGACGGCCGCTGGTGGCCCTATCGCAAGGAGCGGGGGCGGTGGGTGCCTGCGGCGCCGGCGGCGCAGGATCCGGCGACGGCACTGGCATCCGGCGGCGCCGAGGCCGACACCTGAGGCGGTCCGGGTAGAGGGCACCGGGCGGGCGGGACGTCGTCCGCGCGCGCGAGTTGTTGTCGGTCCCCGCGCGTGAGCGGCTGTCAGTCCGCGCGCGCGTGGGTGTATGTCGCTCCGCGCGCGTGAACCGCTGTCGGTCCGCGCGCGGCTACGGCGGCCCTCGACTCCAGCCCTGCTACCCGGCACGTTCTCGCTCACCCGGCATCCCCGACCGGGTCGGGAACGAGCGAGCCGAGGTCGCTGGGGAACTCGCTGGGCAGGTCGCTCGGGAAGCCCGAGGGAAGGGCCGGAAGGTCACTGGGCAGTCCGGAGGGAAGGCTCAGCGACGGGGTGGGGGTGGGCGAAGGGTCCGTACTGCCGAGGGTTCCGCCCGACGGACGGTCGTCCGGCGATGTCTCGCCCCCGAGGAGGACCAGCACCAGGGAGACGACGGCGCCCACGACGATGATCACGGCCGACACGAGGAGTGGGACGTTGCGCCGACGACCGGGAAGAGGTTCGCCCCGCGGATCTGGTGGCTGCCGGCCCCCGCCCTGACCCGGGGGCCGGCAGCCACCGCCCTGCCCCGATGGAGGCAGGGCACCACCCTGTGCATACGGCCCGAAGGCCCCGGGTGGTGGTGTGTGTCCCCGGGTCGGATCTCGAAGAATTCCGTGCAGGAATCGACCGAGGGATGCGCGGGAGGACACCGCCGCAGATCCCGACCGGGGTGGCGGGAGGCCCCTGCCGCGTCGGCGGAAGAGGCCACCCACGCGCGCGTGATCAGCCGCGCGCGCCCAGCAGGTGGTCCATGGCCAGCTGGTCGAGCTGCTCGAAAGCCATACCGCGCGCGGCGACGGCCTCTGCGTCGAACTCCTCGAAGGCCGTACGGTCCCCGAGCAGGGCCTGCAGACCGTCGGCGGCCGTGGGCTGGGCGAGCTGGTCCAGGCGCGCGGCGCGCAGGGCCTCCTGGACCGCCGGGTCCGCGCGGAAGGCCGCCGCACGCTCCTTGAGGATCAGATAGTTGCGCATGCAGCCGGCCGCCGACGCCCAGACGCCGTCGAAGTCCTCGGTACGCGGCGGCTTGAAGTCGAAGTGCTTGGGGCCCGCGTATCCGGCGCTCTCCAGCAGGTCGACCAGCCAGAAGGCGGAGCGCAGGTCGCCCGCGCCGAAGCGGAGGTCCTGGTCGTACTTGATGCCGGACTGGCCGTTGAGGTCGATGTGGAAGAGCTTGCCCGCCCAGAGGGCCTGGGCGATGCCGTGCGGGAAGTTCAGCCCGGCCATCTGCTCGTGCCCCACCTCGGGGTTCACGCCGTAGAGCTCCGGGCGCTCCAGGCGCTCGATGAACGCGAGGGCGTGGCCGACCGTGGGGAGCAGGATGTCGCCGCGCGGCTCGTTCGGCTTGGGCTCGATCGCGAACTTCAGGTCGTAGCCCTGGGAGACCACGTACTCGCCGAGGAGGTCGAAGGCCTCCTTCATGCGGTCGAGCGCGTCCCGGACGTCCTTGGCGGCGCCGGACTCGGCGCCCTCACGGCCGCCCCAGGCGACGTAGATCTTGGCGCCCAGCTCGACCGCCAGGTCGATGTTGCGGATGGTCTTGCGCAGGGCGTACCGGCGGACGTCTCGGTCGTTGGCGGTGAACGCGCCGTCCTTGAAGACCGGGTGCGTGAAGAGGTTGGTGGTCGCCATCGGCACGGTCATGCCGGTGGTGTCCAGGGCCGCGCGGAAGCGCTTGATGTGCTCCTCGCGCTCGGTGTCCGAGGACCCGAAGGGGATCAGGTCGTCGTCGTGGAAGGTCACACCGTAGGCGCCGAGGTCGGCCAGGCGCTGCACCGTCTCGACCGGGTCGAGGGCGCGCCGGGTGGCGTCGCCGAACGGGTCCCGTCCCTGCCAGCCGACGGTCCACAGGCCGAAGGTGAACCTGTCGTCGGGGGTGGGCTGGTAGTTCATGCCGCGACTCCTTGCGCTCCGACTATTTCGTCATGGCGATTTACAAATTAGTATGCGGACACGTCTCCGGGAAGGCAAGATGTCGCCGGACAGAGGCGCCGGCCGCGGCAGCGGCACGTCACGAGCCGTGTGAGAGGGAGAAGCCCGATGTCAGCAGCCGAGGGTCCGCTCGTCGTCGGTGTGGACTCGTCCACACAGTCCACCAAAGCCCTGGTCGTCGACGCGTCGACCGGACGGGTGGTGGCGAGCGGGCAGGCGCCGCACACCGTCTCTTCGGGTGCGGGCCGGGAGAGCGATCCACGCCAGTGGTGGGACGCGCTGCGCGAAGCACTGCACCAGTGCGGTGAGCCGGCGCGGGAGGCCTCCGCGGTGTCGATCGGCGGCCAGCAGCACGGTCTCGTCACCCTCGACGCCCGGGGCGAACCGGTCCGTCCGGCACTGCTGTGGAACGACGTGCGCTCGGCGCCGCAGGCCGCCCGTCTGGTGGAGGAACTGGGCGGTGCGAAGGCCTGGGCGGAGCGCGCCGGCAGCGTGCCGGGACCGTCGTTCACCGTCACGAAGTGGGCCTGGCTGGCCGAGAACGAGCCCGAGGCGATCCGCGCGACCACCGCCGTACGCCTGCCGCACGACTACCTCACCGAGCGCCTCACCGGTCAGGGCACGACCGACCGCGGCGACGCCTCCGGCACGGGATGGTGGGCGTCGGCGACGGAGGCGTACGACCCGGAGGTCCTCGACCGTGTGGGGCTGGACCCGGCCCTGCTGCCCCGCGTGGTCCGGCCGGGCGAGGTCGCCGGGACCGTACGGGACGCGCACGATCTGCCGTTCGCCAGGGGCACCCTGGTCGCCGCCGGTACGGGCGACAACGCGGCCGCCGCGCTGGGACTCGGGCTGCGCCCGGGCACCCCGGTGCTGAGCCTCGGCACCTCCGGCACGGTGTACGCCGTCTCCCGGCTCCGGCCCGCGGACCCGACCGGCACGGTGGCGGGCTTCGCCGACGCGCACGGGGACTGGCTGCCCCTGGCCTGCACCCTGAACTGCACCCAGGCCGTCGACCGGATCGCCGCCCTGCTGCATCTGGACCGCGAGGCCGTGGAGCCGAACACCAGCGCCACTCTCCTGCCCTATCTGGACGGCGAGCGCACCCCGGCCCTGCCGCACGCCTCGGGCCTGCTGCACGGGCTGCGTCACGACACGACGGGCGGCCAGCTGCTGCAGGCCGCGTACGACGGTGCCGTCCACTCCCTGCTCGGTGCCCTGGACCTGGTGCTCGACGCCGACGCGGACACCTCCGCGCCGCTGCTGCTCATCGGCGGGGGCGCGCGGGGCACGGCCTGGCAGCAGACCGTGCGCCGTCTGTCGGGGCGCGCCGTGCAGGTCCCCGAGGCGAAGGAACTGGTCGCACTGGGCGCCGCCGCACAGGCCGCCGGACTGCTCACCGGCGAGGACCCGGCCGCGGTCGCCCGCCGCTGGGACACGACGCGGGGGCCGGTGTTGGAGGCCGTGGAGCGGGACGAGGAGACGCTGGCCAGGATCTCCGGGGTCCTGTCCGACGCGGCGCCGCTGCTGGAGCGCGAGACGGGCGGCAGCTGACCGGACCCGGGTGTCCGACGTGGGAAAATACGATTCCCGCATGATCTACAGGACACCCACCAGGACACACCGACCGGAGCCGAGGGAGGCATGACCGCACCACTGCACGAATCCCGCGCGGGCGACTCCGGGCGTCGCCTGCCCGACAACCAGCAGGGCATGCGCCGCCGCAACCTCTCCCGGGTCATGCATTCCGTCAACGCCGAGGGGCCGCTGTCCCGGGCCGCCGTCGCCTCCCGCATCGGTCTGACCCGGGCCGCCGTGTCGACCCTGGTGGACGAGCTGATCCGCTCGGGACTGTTGGAAGAGCTGGGCCCCGAGCGTCCCGGCCGGGTCGGGCGGCCCGGCTCGGCGCTCGCCCTCAGCGGACGCGGGCCCGCCGGGATCGGGGCGGAGATCGGGGTCGACCACCTCGCGGTCTGCGCCGTGGACCTGCGCGGGCAGGTGCGCGCGCGGGCGGTGCGGCACGGCACCAACCGCGGCCGGTCGCCCGAGCCGGTCATCGACGACCTGACCCGACTGGTCCGGCAGGTGGTCGCCGAGGCGGAGGGCGAGGGCCTCTGGCCGGCGGGGCTCGCGGTCGCCGTGCCCGGGCTGGTGGCGAGCGACGCCCGGACCGTGGTCCGCGCGCCCAACCTCGACTGGCACGACACGGACCTGGGCGCCCTCCTCCCCCACGGCCTGCCGGTGACCGTGGACAACGAGGCGAACTTCGGCGGCCTCGCGGAACTCTGGCTCGGCGAGGGCACCCCGCGGGACTTCCTGCACGTCTCCGCCGAGATCGGCATCGGCGGCGCGGTCGTCGTGGACGGCCGGCTGCTGCGTGGAACGCGCGGTTTCGCGGGCGAGCTGGGGCATGTCCCGGTCCGCCCGGAAGGCCCCGACTGCGCCTGCGGTGGACGCGGCTGTCTGGAGCAGTACGCCGGTGAGGAGGCCGTGCTGCGGGCCGCGGGCCTGGAACCGGGAGAGCGTCGCGTCGAGTTCCTCGCGGAGAGGGCCGCGGCCGGTGACAGGGATGTGCGCCGAGCCCTGCGCGGCGCCGGTACTGCACTCGGTATCGCGCTGACCGGCGCGGTCAATCTGCTGGACCCCGAGACCGTGATGCTCGGCGGCGCCCTGGCCGCACTCGCGCCCTGGTTGCTGCCGTCGCTGGAGCGGGAGTTGGCCCGTCGGACAGCCGGTCCGGCATGCGCCGTCACCGTGTCCCGCCTGGGCTCCGAGGGGCCTCTGCTGGGCGCGGCCCACTCGGTGGTCCGCGCTGTGCTGGACGATCCGGCGACGGCCGGCGTGCGACCGTGACGCGGCCCGGGGACGCCGCGTTTCAAGGACTCGGGCTGCGGCTTCCCCCTTCCGGGTGACGCGGTTATCCACAATCGGCGCTTCGTCCACCGTTTTTCGCCCGCCCGGACAGGCCGACCGGCGATCGCCGTACCGTGATTCACGTGAGGCGCAGCCATTCGACCCGCGGATGCGTCTTCGACTGCGAAGTCCGAGCGCGATCTCCCTGAAAGGCGGACCCAGATGGAGCGAGCCAGGCCGTCGCCGAGCAGGCGCCGACTCCTGCGGGGCACCGCCTTCGGCGCGATCCCCTACGTCCTGCTCCCGAGCCCGCGGGCCGACGCCCAACCCCCGCGAGTCGACCGCACGCCGGCCCTGTGGGAACCGGCGAGCCCCGCCAACTACACCTCGGCCGACCGACCGGCCGACCGGCCCATCGACCTCGTGATCATCCACGTGACGCAGACGACGTACAAGAACACCATGCCCGTCTTCTGGAACCCGGCGAAACAGGTCTCCGCGCACTATGTGCTGCGCTCGGGCGACGGGCGGGTCACCCAGTGCGTCCGTGAGCGCGACATCGCCTGGCACGCGGGCGACTGGGACTACAACGCCCGCAGCATAGGCATCGAGCACGAGGGCTGGGTGGACCGGCCCGAATACTTCACCGCTGCCCTGTACGAGCGGTCGGCGACGCTCACCTCGGCGATCTGCGACACGTACGGCATACCGAAGGACCGCGCCCACATCATCGGTCACCACGAGGTGCCGGGCACCGACCACACCGATCCGGGGCCGCACTGGGACTGGGACCGCTATATACGCCTGGTCACTTCCGTCTGACCACGTCTGGCCAACGCCGTCTGACCACGTCTGGCCAACGCCGTCCGACCTCGTCGGGTCGACTCGGTCCGATGTCCTCGGGTCGACTCCGTTCGACATCGCCGGGACCGGCGCGGTCGGACGCCCGGGAAACCGCGGTCCGGGCGCGGCGCCGACCGGGTTCCACATCCGCGGTGACCGGGTTCGACGTCCGAGGCGAGCGGCGGGGTCGCGTGGCTTGTCGGGCGGGTGTTCGGCGGTGACGATGGTTCCGGCGGTGCATGCTCTCCGGGGAGGCCGAGTTGAGCGATCCATGGGTGGCCCTGGAGCCGGGAGCCGACCCCGTCGAGCGGGTGCGGGTGCTGCGCCGCGCGCACGAGGCGTTCACGCTGCAGGGCACGGTGACACGGCCGGTGCGTTCGGTGGTGGCGGACTCGTGGCGGCGTTCGGCCAGAGCGGGAGTCGGGCCTGAGGGCACCGCACGGGTGGAACTGACGGACGGCGATCTCGGTTCCTACCGCGCGGAGCATCCGCTGGCCCGGGTCATGCCGTTGATCCGGGAGTTGTTGGGCACGTTCGCGTCGGACGGCGAGCATCTGCTGGCCGTGTGCGACGCGCAGGGCCGGCTGCTGTGGGTGGAGGGGGACGCCGCGACCAGACGGCGGGCGGACCGGATGAACTTCGTGCCGGGCGCGCGCTGGGCGGAGTCCGTGGTCGGGACGAACGCGCCGGGCACCGCGGTCGCCCTGGACCGGCCGGTGCAGGTGTTCGCGGCGGAGCACTTCATACGGCGGGTGCAGCCATGGACGTGTGCGGCGGCGCCGGTGCACGATCCGCGCACCGGCCGGGTGCTCGGCGCGGTCGACATCACCGGCGGGGACGGCCTGGCGCACCCGCACAGCCTCGGCTTCGTCCAGGCGGTGGCCAGGGCAGCCGAGTCCCAGCTCGCGCTGCTCGCCCCTCCCGGGGCGCCGGCCGACGCGCTCGAACTGGCGGCACTGGGGCGAGACGAGGCACAACTCGTCGTCGGTGGACGGAAGATCCGGCTCAGCCGTCGGCACAGCGAGATCCTGGTGCTGCTGGCGCGGCACCCGGAGGGCCTGTCCGGAGACGAGCTGCTCTGCGCGCTGTACGAGGACGAGTCGGTGACGCCGGTGACCCTGCGGGCCGAACTGGCCCGGCTGCGGCGGCTGCTAGGGCCAGGGTTGCTGGGGTCGCGGCCGTACCGGCTCATGGTGCCGGTGGAGACCGATGTGGCGATCGTGGAACGGAGGTTGGAGACGGGCGCGGTGACGGCTGCGGCGTCGGCGTACGCCGGGCCGGTGCTGCCGGGTTCACAGGCGCCGGCCGTCGTACGGCTGCGGCATCGACTCGCCGATGGACTGCGCACCGCCCTGATAGCCCGCCTCGATCCCGACCTGCTGGCGGACTGGGCGCACGCCCCCTGGGGAGAGGACGACCTGGAGGTGTGGAGGGCGCTGGCAGCCGTACGACCGAGCCCGGCGGTCCGGTCCAGGCTGCGCGAGCTGGAGTCGGAGCTGTCGGCACCACCGGGGTGGGGGCACCGGCATCCCTGAGAGGTGCGCGGAGGGCGGCGGGGTCGGACTGAGGTGACGGCTGGAGTACCCCGTGCGGGGGCCCACAGCTGTCGACTGGCGCGGGGCGGGGCGGGGCGGGGCGGGGCGGGGCGGGGCGGGGCGGGGCGGGGCGGGGGCGCAACGTCGTTGCAACATTCCGGTTTCTAGCCTCCTCGCGAGAGCCGCCCAACGGCGGGTGGCGCTTCTCGGGAGGCAGGTATTCATGACCCGTTTCGCAGCGCCCGGTACGGACGGCGCGGTCGTCTCCTTCGAGGCGCGTTACGACCATTTCATCGGGGGTGAGTACGTGCCGCCGGCGCGCGGGCAGTACTTCGAGAACCCGAGTCCGGTGAACGGGCTGCCGTTCACCGAGATCGCGCGCGGTACGAGCGAGGACGTGGAGCGCGCGTTGGACGCGGCGCACGCGGCGGCGCCCGGCTGGGGGCATGCGTCCGTGACGGAGCGTTCGGACGTCCTGCGCAGGATCGCCGACCGGATGGAGGCGAACCTGGAGCTGCTGGCGGTCGCGGAGAGCTGGGAGAACGGCAAGCCGGTGCGGGAGACGCTGGCCGCCGACATCCCGCTCGCGATCGACCACTTCCGGTACTTCGCGGGGGCGGTCCGCGCGCAGGAGGGTTCGCTGGCGGAGCTGGACGACGACACGGTGGCGTATCACTTCCATGAGCCGCTGGGCGTGGTCGCGCAGATCATTCCGTGGAACTTCCCGATCCTGATGGCGACCTGGAAGCTGGCTCCCGCGCTCGCGGCGGGCAACGCGGTCGTGCTGAAACCGGCCGAGCAGACTCCGGCGTCCATCCATGTCTGGCTGAGCCTGGTGGCGGATCTGCTGCCCCCGGGTGTGCTGAACATCGTCAACGGGTTCGGGGTCGAGGCGGGCAAGCCGTTGGCGTCGAGTCCCCGGGTGGCGAAGGTGGCCTTCACGGGCGAGACGACGACCGGGCGCCTGATCATGCAGTACGCCTCGGAGAACATCACGCCCGTGACGCTCGAACTCGGTGGCAAGTCGCCGAACATCTTCTTCGACGACGTGTGGTCGGCGAACGACGACTTCCGTGACAAGGCGCTCGAAGGCTTCACGATGTTCGCGCTCAACCAGGGCGAGGTGTGCACCTGTCCGTCGCGTGCGCTGGTGCAGCGCGGCAACTACGCCGAGTTCATGGAGGCGGCCGTCGCCCGCACGGAGCAGATCAGGACGGGGCATCCGCTGGACACCGACACCATGATCGGTGCCCAGGCCTCCAACGACCAGCTGGAGAAGATCCTGTCCTATCTGGATATCGGCCGGCAAGAAGGTGCGAAGGTCCTCACCGGTGGTGAACGCATCGAGCACGAGGGCGAGTTGAAGGGCGGCTACTACGTCCAGCCGACGATCTTCGAGGGCCACAACCGTATGCGGATCTTCCAGGAGGAGATCTTCGGCCCGGTCGTCTCCGTGACGTCGTTCGACGACTTCGACGACGCCATCAAGATCGCGAACGACACGTTGTACGGCCTGGGGGCGGGGGTCTGGACGCGGGACACCAACACGGCGTACCGCGCGGGCCGTGCCATCCAGGCGGGCCGCGTCTGGACCAACTGCTACCACGCCTACCCGGCCCACGCCGCTTTCGGCGGGTACAAAGGTTCGGGCATCGGCCGTGAGACGCACAAGATGATGCTGGACCACTACCAGCAGACGAAGAATCTGCTGGTGAGCTACTCGCCGAAGAAGCTGGGCTTCTTCTAGAGGCACGAAAAAAGGCGCCTGACCTGGGCTTTTGCCCGCCAGGCACCTTCCCCTCGGTCGACCCAGAGCAAGGACCGACTTACGTAATAACTACCAGTTCCTCCCACCGCTGTCCCGCTCCTGACCAAACGTCCGGACCAGTCACGGACCAAACCCCAACTCACCCTTCGGACTCCGCGCCCCGGCTGACGCGGTCCCACTCCTGCACGGACTGCTCGATGAGCCGGTTGGCCCGCTCTCGGACGCCGTCCAGGAACTCGGCGTGTGGCGGAAGAGGACCCCAGTGCTCTGACCCGCGCGACGAGCGCACTCGGCGGGGTCCACACCGGAGTACAGCCAGAACGAGATCCCGGCGTGCCGGAGATCGTAGGGCCGCTTGGTCCGCTTGGAGGCGAGTTCTGTACGGGTCAGGACGTACTTCCGTGCCCGCGCCCACGAGGAACGGCAGTCGGGCCTATCTCCTCGTTGACCGCTGGAGCCGCTCCCTCGTCGACGTCCTCGGCAGCCCGCGACTGACCCGCGTGGACGCCTCGCTGATGGGCGAGATGCGCCTGTGCATGGCCCAAGTCCAGACGTACAAGCTGCTCCGCATCATCGAGATCGCCGACGAGCACCCAGCGATCCTGACGGCTATCGCCGACGGCGATCCCGAGGTGCGCTGACCAGGCTCTTGCCGCTCATCTCACCCGAGCAAGCGAACAACTCCGCAGGCACATGCCCTCACCCTCGGCAGAAAGGTTCATCACGCCGTCAGCCTCCACACCTCCCAGTCATGCACTCGCCAAGGGGACGCGGTGATGCCAACTCCGAAGACATGTAGTCCCTTGCGCGACGCCGGATACGGCAGGGGGCGATTTTGGTTGTCCCGTGCTTCGTTCGATGTCTCCGCACGGCGACGTTCGCGCACGGACGCTGGGCATCCTCGTCCGCCGAGCCACGGGGCACCATGGGCGGCGGCGGTGTCCGTCACGAGTCGTCCTGCTCTTCCATGACGGTGATGGCGGGTAGGACCAGGCGGGCCCCCTCGGTACCTCCGACTTCGAGGCTCTGTGTGCTCGGGACCATTTTCGTGGTGAGCCACGGGTTGCCGCCGGTGCCCGGGTGGACGGCGTAGTGGGGGAAGTCGCTCGACTGGATCTGCAGTTGGAGGCAGTGGCCCGCGCGGAGCCGGTAGGCGTTGTCGTCCAGGGCAAGGGTGAGCACGTCGCCGGCCTGCTCGGTCAGGACCGCCCGGCCCCAGGAGATCGGTCGTGTGGTGCCGTCGGGGTGCACGTCCTGGAGTTTCGCGAAGACGTGAGTGGAGGGCGCCGAAGACGAGATCCGTGCGGTGAGGATCGGCTGTCCGGCGAAATCGATGTGCGCGGGCAGCGGTTGGGTCCGAAAGGTGAGTACGTCAGCGCGGTTCGCGAGGTCTCGCTCATCGGGGTAGGCGGCGAGGAGGTACCAGATCGCCTCGATGTCGGTGCTGGAGGGGACGGGGCTGTCGGGGTCGTGCGTCCAGGTGAGCGAGGTTGCCTTCTCGTCGGGGTCGCGGCCCAGTGCGTACGGCTGTGTGCTGTGTGCGGAGAGGTGGAAGGCGAGTGGCTCGCTCGGAGGCGGGTACTCCTGGGAGGTCTGCCAGCCGACGTGGCCCACGTGCCACCGGGCGCGCGGGCGGGGGTTTACCGGGCGTACGCCGTTGAGGTGCTCGTCGAAGAAGTCTGCCACGTCGCCGCACTCGGTCCGGATCTTCTCGGCGAGGGCCGTCTCGCTGAGGTACGGGTTGCGCTCGTCGCCGGCCCCGACGTCCGCCAGCTGGTATCCCGCGTGGTCGGCCGAGTCGGCGCGGAGGAAGTGCAGGTCCCGTGGGCCGGACAGCGAACGGAAGTGGCGCCAGTCGCGCAGTCCCAGCGGGGCCAGGCCGGGGTCGTACCAGTTCTGCCAGTGCAGGATGGGGATGGTCGTCGTGTGGTGGGGGTGCCGGTCGCCGTAGGGGTTGTACCAGCCCTGGTTCACGACACGTTCCAGCATCTCTGTCGCCGCCCTGCACTCGCCGATCCGCACGCGGGCGGCGGCGATGATGTTCTCGACGGAGTCGGCGCGCCAGTCGATCTCGGCGAGGTAGCCCTTGTCGTCGGTCCAGATCTGCAGGAGGTCGTTGAGCGCTGCCAGGGACGGCACCTCCTGGCTCCAGCGGGATCCCACGTGGATGGCGCCCATGTCGATGCCCGTCACCTGGGGGACGGCCGCCTTGATGGCCGGGTGGCCGCTGGCAACCGCGGCCCAGGTGGTGAAGCCGTAATAGGACTGGCCGGTCACGCCCACGCGACCGCTGGACCAGGGCTGCCGGATGATCCACTCGACGGTGTCGTAGCCGTCGGCGACGTCGTGGGCGTAGGGGAGTGTCTCTCCGCCGGAGCGGAACTTGCCGCGGACGTCCTGCGTCACGAGGGCGAAGCCGCGCGAGCGGTAGTACTCGGCCTCGAAGGAGAGCGCGGTGTAGCGGCTCGACTTGTCGTAGCAGGTCCGCACGAGGATGGCGGAGTGCGAGGTCCCGCCCGCCGGCAGGTAGACGTCCGTCGCGAGTTCGACTCCGTCGCGCATGGCGACCATGTGCGCATGGGCATGCTCGGACGGTGTCTCCGCCGTCATGGACTCGATGATGGTGAAGCTCATGGCTTGCCTCCGCAAGGTGTGTCGATTGTTATATAACAGCGTGTGTAAGGTGTGCCCGACAACAGTCGAGAGAGTGTGGCGGGGAGGTCTCGGTGCCGCGGTATGTGGATCCGGAGGAGCGCGTCCGCCAGATCGCGACAGCGTCCCTGCAGGCTTTGAGTGAGGGCGGACTCTCCGAACTGACGTTGCGGAAGATCGCGCGGCGCATGGGCGGATCCATCACTCTGATCACGCACTACTTCCCCAACCGTGAGGCCCTGCTCGAAGCCGTACTGGAGTACGTGCTGGCTGATACGGACGCCTTCCTGGAGGAACTGGAGCAGATCCCGGACCCCCGTGAACGGCTGCGCACCGCTCTGGAGTGGTTCCTGCCGGACACCGAGGAAGCCCTGAGGATGGAGCGCGCGCGGGTGGCGTTGCTGACGCACCAGGGCGCCGAGCCCGTCATCGGGCGGTACCTGCAGCGCATGGAACCGGCGATGCGAGCGGTCCTGGTGCGGGCCGTCGAGGAGTTGGTCCCGGCGGACGAACTGGACGGCACGGTCGACATCATGCGGGTCTGGATGTCCGGCATAGCTCTGTCCGTGGTCGAGCACCCGGAGATCTGGACTCCCGAGCGTCAACTCGCCGCGTTGGAGCGCTTCCTCAAGTTGCTGTCGGTCGCGGAACTCCCGACCGGCTGACCGCACGGAGGGGGAAGTGGATCGGTCGACGCCCGCCGGCCGATCCACTTCCCCGTTTCAGGGGGCACGCAGGTCCACGACCCTGTCACCGTGCGGTTCGGCGCGCAGCTCCACCTTCGCGATCTTGCCGCTGGCGGTGTGCGGCAGGCTGTCGCGGAACTCGACATAGCGAGGCACCTTGAAGCGGGCGAGCCCCTTGAGGCACCATGCCTCGACGTCCTGGGCGGTCAGGCTCGCGCCGGACTTGAGCACGATGACGGCCTTGACCTCTTCGTCGCGCAGCGGGTCGGGGACCGGTACGACGCCGACCTCGTCCACCTCCGGCAGGGCCATGATCTGCAGTTCGACCTCGGCTGCGGCGATGTTCTCCCCGCTGCGGCGGATGACATCGCGGACGCGGCCCTCGTAGTAGTGCTGTCCGTCGGTGTCCTTGCGGACGATGTCGCCGGTGCGGAACCAGCCGCCGGGCAGGAAGAGTTCGGCGTTGGTGTCAGGGCGGTTGTGGTAACCGAGCATCATGCCGCTGCCCCGCAGACACAGTTCGCCCGAGCGGCCCGGCTCGACCTCCTCGCCCTCGGCATCGATGACCTTCGACTCACGCTGGGGGAAGCACCAGCCCATGGAGCCGGTGCCGACCGTGTCGGTGCGCTCGTACGGGACGTAGGTGCCGTTTCCGACCTCCGTGCTGGCGTACACCTCGCGTGCCCGCAGACCGAAGCGCCGTTCCAAAGGCTTGTGCAGAGAGGGTGGCAGGGCCGATACCGGTGCCTTCTTCAGGGCCAGCCGCTGGTCCGTTTCGCTCTCCGGGAAATCGAGCATGCCCTCGTCGATCCAGGCCATGTCGATCCGATGGTCGACGAGCCAGGTCATGAACTTGCGTCGGCTCAGCCCGGCGGTGACGTACAGGCCCCCTCCGCCGGCCAGCGCCATCATCAGATATGCCTGGTTCTGCATGTAGTAGAAGGGGTGGTCCGCCAGGATCCGCTGCGCGTCGCCGAGTGCGGCGCCATAGACCCCGATCTGCATCCAGTAGGTGTGGGTGAGCAGACATCCCTTCGGCAGTCCGGTGGTGCCGGACGTGAACTGGATATTGACCACCTCGCCGATGTCCGCCCGGTGGGTGCGCGGCGTCGGCTCCTGTGCGGCCAGGGCGGCGAAGTCGTGCAGGCCCGCGACGGGTTCGCCGACGACGATGATCCGTTCACTCGGTACGGGGCCGATGCTGTCATCGGCGAGTGCGGCGGTGACGACGTCGGCGGCGGCGGCGACCAGCCATCGGGCGCCGGAGTCACCGAGGACGAAGTCGATCTCCCGCGGGGTGTACTTCGGGTTCATCGGCACGGCGACCGCGCCCGCCTCGATGACGGCGAGCCAGGTCAGCGGGAACTCCACCTGATTGCGCAGCATGATGCCGACCTTGTCGCCCGGAGCGACACCGAGCCGTTCGAGGCCGGTGCGCACCCTGCCGATTCTTGCGCGCAGTTCGGCCCACGTCAGGGTGGGGCCCCCGCCTTCGATGTGGGTGAGCGCGGGGTTGTCCGGCCACTGTTCGGCCGCGTAGTCCAGTGCCTCGGGGATGCTCTTGTCGGTCAGGTACTTCTGGTGCGCGGTCAGTTCCACGTGTACGGCCTCTCGATGGGGTTTCAGGCGGTGGCCCACAGGGCGCGCTGCGTCGCGACGAATCCGGGCCGCTCCCGGTGCCTGACCTCGGCGCGCAGATCGGTGACGACGAGGTGGCCCTGCTCCCCGCGGTCGATCACCTCGCGGACGTGACCGTGGAGGCGGAAGGGGTCGGTGGTGCGGATCACCGAGACGAAACGGACGTTGTCGAGGCCGTAGTTCCAGACGGTCGCCGGGGCCTGTGACCACAGGGCGTGGTTGCACAGGACGTCGATCAGACTGAGCAGGTGGAAACCCTCCACCAGGCCCTCGCCGTACCCGTCCTCGCCCTCCTCCTCGTAGGGGTGCGGGTACTCGTCGTGGTAGGACGCCTTCTCGAAGTCCTTCGTGCGGTCGTCGTCCACCACGAACCAGGGCGTGACGAATGATTTGCCCCGCAGCGTCGGCGCCTCGGAGGGATGGGACACGCTCAGCGTGACGGTGCCCTCGGTGGAGAGGATGCCCATGGTCGGCTCCTTTGTATAGCAGTTGCTTTACTACGGCGCCGTGCGTCTGCCCGACATCGGACGGCCCGGGTTCAGTCGGCCCGGTTTCAGATACGTCGGCGGCGGGGCTGCCAGCCCGGCTTGGGCACCGCGTCCAGTAGCTCTTGCGTGTAGGGGTCTCTCGGGTGGTCCAGTACGTCGGCGGTGGGGCCCTGCTCGACGACGCGGCCGTGCTGCATGACCAGGCAGTGGTCGGTGACCTGGCGGACCACCGCGAGGTCGTGCGAGACGAAGAGGAACGCGACCGCGCTGCGTGCGCGGATGTCGGAGAGCAGGTTGAGCACCTGCGCCTGCACGCTGACGTCGAGGGCGGCGACGGCCTCGTCGAGGATCAGGACCTCGGGTTCGAGGGCCAACGCACGGGCGATGGCCACACGTTGCCGCTGCCCGCCGGACAGGTCGCGCGGGAGTCGCGCCCCGTGCTGCTCGTCGAGCCCGACCTCGGCCAGCAGTTCCGCCGCCCGTTCGCGGGCCGCCGCCCGCCCGAGCCGGAAACGCGCCCGCAGCATCTCCGTCAGACCGGCCCCGATGCGCTGGCGTGGATCCAGGGAGGCGAAGGGGTCCTGGAAGACCATCTGTACGGGCCGTGCGGCCTTCTTGCCGTTGTCCGCGACGCTGACCGTGCCGCTCGTGGCCTGCTCAAGACCGGCGACGATACGCGCGGCGGTCGTCTTGCCCGAGCCGGACTCTCCCACCACGGCCAGCGAGCCGCCGCGTTCCAGGGTGAAGCTGACGTCGTCGACCGCGACCGCCGCCTTGGCGCCCCGGGCGCGGGCGGGGAACTCCTTGCGCAGCCGTTCCACGACAAGCGCGGGGCCGGTGTCCGCGACGGGATCGGGTGCCGGGTTCATGAGCGCACCGCCTCGGGGAGTTCGGCGCCGATCTCTTCCACTCGATGGCAGGCGACCAACCGTTCCTCCACGGTGCGCAGTTGTGGCCGATCCGTCCGGCATTCCTCGGTGGCGAAGCGGCATCGCGCGGCGAAAGCGCAGCCGGAACCGACCTCGTACGCCGAGATCGGCCGGCCCGGTATCGGCTTGAGCCGGGTCACCGCCGTCGCGCTGGGACGGCAGGCCAGCAGTCCGGCCGTGTAGGGGTGCAGGGGGCGGGCGCGGACGTCTGCCGTGGCTCCCTCTTCGACCACCGTTCCGGCGTACATGACGGCCAGGCTGTCGGTGACCGCGGCAGCCAGGTCCAGGTCGTGGGTGATGAACAGAAGGCCCAGGTTCCGCTCGCGGATCTGTTCCTGCAGGATCGCCATCACCTCCGACTGGACGGTCACGTCCAGAGCCGTGGTGGGCTCGTCCGCGAAGACCAGCTTCGGGGAGGGCAGCAGCGCCGCCACGATCATCATGCGCTGCAGCAGGCCGCCGGACAGCTGGTGCGGGTACTGGGTCAGGCGGTGCTCGGGGTCGGTGATGCCGATGCTCGCCATGGTCTCGCAGGCACGGGTGCGGGCCTCACGCGAGCTCATCAGCTCGGCGGCGACCACGCCCTCGACAAGGAAGTCACCGATGGTGCGCAGCGGGTTGGTGTGAGCGCGCGGGTCCTGATGGATGAGCGCGACGTCGCGTGCACGGTAGGCGGCGAGATCGCGGCGCGAGAAGCCGAGCACCGAACGGCCCTCGAAGTCGATGCTCCCGGACGTCGTGGCATGCCGGGGAAGCAGCCGCATCGCGGACTTGGCCAGCATCGACTTGCCCGAGCCGGACTCGCCGACCAGCCCCACGGTCTCGCCGGCCGCGACGGTCAGGTCGACGTCGCGGACCAGCGTCCGTCGGTTCCCGCGGTCCCCGGCCGTGATGCCGACGCCTCGCATCCGAAGGAGCGGTGTGGTGTTCATCGGGTCCCTCCGAACCGCTGGGCGAGGCGCTCGCCCAGCACGTTGAACGCCACCACGGAGATCACGATGCACAGACCCGCCGACAGGCTCTGCTGCACGGCACCGTCCAGTACCTCGGACCGGCCGTCGGCAACCATGAGTCCCCACTCCGCTTCCGGTGGCTGGATGCCGAGCCCCAGGAACGACACCGCGCCGAAGTCCACCAGCGCGGAACCGAAGCCGATCGTCGCCTGGGCGAGCACGATCGGCGCCACGTTGGGCAGCAGATGCCGCCCGCAGATCCGCCAGGTCGACAGACCCGCCAGCTCCAGCGCCTCGACGTACGGCAACTGCCGCTGCCGTACCGCGACACTGCGCACCACCCGGGCGACGTACGGGGTGTACACGAGGGTGAGGGCCAGGACGGGCGCCCAGAAGCCTGCGCCGAAGACGGCCGCGGCGATGACGGCCACGAGCACGCCGGGGATGGCGAACAGCAGGGTCAGCGTCCGGTTGAGCATCCGGTCGACCCACCCGCCGTGCCAGGCCGCCGCGAGCGCGAGCAGGGTGCCCAGGCCGGCACTGCCCAGCACGATGACGGCGGGTCCGGCGAAGCTCAGCCGGGCTCCGACGAGTGCCCGGGAGAGGATGTCACGGCCCAGCGAGTCGGTGCCGAACAGGTGCGAGCCGCTCGGTCCCTGACTCGCGGCGAGGACGTCGGTGGCCGCCGGGTCGTACGGGGCGATCGAGGGACCGACCACCGCGAGGACCACGAGGCCGGCGGCCAGCGCCGCCGACACCAGCAGCAGCGGATCGCCGAACCGCCGGTGCCCGGTACTGCGCAGGTGGAGAGCGGATGCGAGCGTGGCCATCGGCTAGCGTCCTTTCCTCAGTCGCGGGTCGAGCAGGCTCTGACCCGCGTCGAGCACCGTGGTGACGAAGACGAAGACCGTGACGATCAGCACGCTGATCGCGGTCACCACGGGATAGTCCTTGGCCGAGACGCTCTTGATCAGCAGCGAGCCGATCCCGTCGATGCCGAAGGCGGGCTCCACCACCACCGCGCCGGCCATCAGCCCGGCCACGGTCAGGCCGGACGCGGTCAGGACCGGCAGCGACGCGTTGCGCAGGATGTGCCGCCGGAAGAGCCAGGATCGGGGAAGTCCCCGTCCTCGGCCGGTGAGCACATGCTCGGCGGTGGCCTCCTCGGCGATCGCGGCGGAGGTCATCTGGGTCAGGTAGGCGGCGTATCCGATCGACAGGGCGATGGCGGGAAGCGTGAGATGCCACAGCCGGTCGGTGAAGCCCTCGCCCGCGCCACCGGTGGGAAACCAGCCGAGGTTCACTGCGAAGAAACCGATCAGAATGGACGTGGCGACGAAGGACGGGACGGCGATGCCCAGCCCTGACAGGGCGTTGACCAGCGGACGCCACCGAGGGCTCGTCCCGCCGATACCGCCGAGGGCCAGCCCCACGACAAGGATGAGCACCGCGGCCATGCCGACCAGCAGCAGCGTGGTGAGCAAGCGGGGGGCGAGCAGCTCGGAGACCGGTTGGCGGTAGGTCAGTGAGGTGCCGAGATCTCCGCGCAGGGCACCGGTCAGCCAGTGCCAGTAGCGTTCTGGCAGAGGGTCGTCCAGGTCGAGCCGGGCGCGCATGGCGGAGCGCGCGGCGTCCGAGGCGTGCGGGCCGAGCAGACGGGCGACCGGGTCCCCGGGCGCCAGTGCCAGTGCGGTGAACAGGAGGAAGGAAGCGGCCAGGACGGTCGCGACCGGGCCGACGACATACGTCGACACGAGGGACAGAGCTGGATGGCTCCACGCTGTGCGCGCACGGGCGGGCGTGCCCGCTGGGGAGGCTGAGACGGACATGGTCCTCGTTCCTACTTCTTCGCGGCGCCGACGTAGGCCATCTGCGGCATCGACCAATAGGCGAACGAGGTGACGGCCCCGGTCAGGCGGTTGTTGAGGAAGGTCGCGGTGTTCGTGGAGACGAGCGGGATGGTGGTGTTCGCCTTCTCGAAGAGGCTCTGCATCTCGACGACCGTCGCCGCTCGGCGTGCGCCGTCGAACGTGGCGCGCGCCTCCCCGAAGAGCTTCGTGACCTGCGAGTCCTCGTAGTCGGTGTAGTTGTAGACCTGCTTGGGCAGGTAGACGAAGCCGATCGTCTCCAGCGGGTCGGGGGCGGCGCTGAAGTTCGTCGCCAGCATCAGGTCGATGCCCTGGCGCTTGCTGGCGTCGTAACCCGCCTGGGTGAACACCAGCGGCTGCATGCTCTGGATCCTGATCTTGAGGCCGACCTGCCGGCCCTGCTGTTGCACCAGTTGCGCGGTGCGTGACTGTGCGTCGTCGCCGGCCTGGGTGGCCAGGACGATCTCCTGACCCTTGTAGGAGGACTTCTCGACGAGTTTCTTCGCCGCGGCCATGTCGTAGGACCGGGAGGTCTCGTAGGACTTGTACGCCTTCTCGTACACCGCGCGCTGGTCGACCGGCCAGGACGCCGGGGCCGTCATGGTGTACATCGGGGTGGCGGCCCCGTGGTACACGGCCTTCGCGAGAGCCGCGCGGTCGATCATCCGCTGGAGCGCGGCACGCAGGTCGCCGTCGGCCATCACGCCGTCCGGGCGGGCCACGTAGATGTTCACGGACTGGGGAGAGGGTCCGAAGACCAGCCGCCCCTTCTGGGACTTCCGCAGGGCCGGCACCGAGGCCGCGGACAGCTCATAGGCGCCGTCGATCTCGCCGGCGTTCAGCGACTGGGTGAGCGAGGTGGCGTCGGTGACGAAGGTGAACTTGACCGATTTCGCGAACGGGCGCCTGGCCGTGTTCCAGTAGGCGTCGTTGCGGCTCATCGTGATGCTGTCGCCGCTGGTCCACTCGTCGAGCTTGAACGGTCCGCTGCACATCAGGCCCCCGGCCGGAGTGCCGAGCTTGTCACCCGCCTTCTCGGCGAACGCCTTCTTGATGACCACGATGTTGGCCATCTCGCTGGTGAACATCTCGTCGGGCCGCTTGAAGTCGACAGTGATCTTGTCGGCGCCCGTCGCCTTCATCGAGGAGACGTTGGCGAACAGATAGCTGGTGATCTTCGAAGGATCGGCCGCCCGACGCAGGCTGAAGGCGACATCCTCGGCGGTGACGGTGGTGCCGTCCCAGAACCTGGTGCCCTGGCGGATCGTGAGGACCAGCTTCGTGGGCGTCACCTGCTCGTAGCTCGCCAGGTTGGGCTTGAGACGGAACTCCGCGTCCGTGGTCAGCAGGGAGTCGCAGAGGTTGCGGACCACCTGACCGCTCGCGGTGGTCGCGGCGTTGGCCGGATCCAGCGTGTCCGGCTCGCCCTCGGTGAGGTTCCAGACGATCCGGTCGACGGGGCCCTTCGCGGCCGGCAGCGACGAGATGAGGTCGTCGGCGGAGACTGGCTTCTGCTTGCCCGTCGTGCCGCCGGAACACGCGGTGAGCGTGGACGCGGCCAGTACGAGGCTGAGCACCGCGGCCCTTCGGATCTGTGGTGAAGCCATCGGAACGCTCCTTCGTGACAGCCTGCGGCCGCTTCCCGAGCCGGGTTGACGGCGAATGTATAGCGACTGATGTACAACAGGCAATGGCCTCCCCTCGGCTTTTCCGGGTCGTGACATTCGTCCGAGTTGCCTCTTGACGGCGCCGCCCCCCGCAGCTCATATAGCGACTGTCACAAAACAGCTTCCAGGAGGCGCACGATGGCGGACGACCGAATTCTGTGGCTCGGCGCGCATGAGCTCGGACAGCTCTACCGCAGCGGGGAAGTGTCGCCGGTCGAGGTGGTGGAAGCAGCTCTGACGCGCATCGAAGAGGTGAACGGTCACCTGAACGTCATGGTCACAATCACTGCGGAGTCGGCCCGTGAGCAGGCGCGCGAAGCCGAGAAGCGGTTCGTGGCGGGTGATGACCTGCCCCCGCTGTACGGGGTTCCGATCACCGTGAAGGATCTGACCGAAACCGCCGGCGTGCGCACCACCTACGGGTGCGTCGCCTACGCGGAGCACGTCCCCACCGAGGACGCGCTGTCGTGGGCCCGGCTCAAGAGGGCGGGCACGATCCTGCTGGGCAAGACGACCACGCCCGAGTTCGGTCTCCTGGGGGTCACCGAGAGCAAGTTGACCGGCACCACCAGCACCCCCTGGGATCCCAGTCGTGCGGCGGGCGGTTCCAGCGGTGGCGCGGCGGCCGCGACGGTGGCCGGCATCGGCCCACTGGCCTGGGGCTCCGACGGCGGCGGCTCCATCCGGGTGCCCGCGTCACTGTGCGGAGCGGTCGGCATCAAACCGAGCACGGGACGGATCCCGCTCGCCGGCAACATCGACCCCGATTCGACGGACGGGCCGCTCACCCGCCGTGTCGTGGACGCGGCTCTCCTGCTCGACGCCACCGTGGGCCCGCATCCTCGCGACCGGTTCGCGCTTCCCGACACCGGTGACCGTTACGCCGAGGCGGCCACCGCCGAGGGCGACCTCACCGGCATCCGCGTCGCGGCCAGCTTCGACCTCGGGCAGGGGCCGATCGACCCGCAGACCCGCCGCGTCTTCGCCGCGGCCCTGGACGACCTGCGGGCCGCCGGGGCCCTGGTGGAGGAGGTTCCGATCGAACTGCCCGACCCTCTGCAGTACTTCATCGACTACTGGGGGCCGTTCTACACCACCTTCATCGACGAGTTGCGCTCGTACGGCGCGGAGGTCTGGCCGCTGATCGAATATGTCGCGGAACGTGCCCGGTCCGTCACCGCCTCCCAGGCCAGCGCGGCCATGCGCGAGACCAAGACCCTCATCTACGACGCGTTCGCAGGCGTGCTCGAACACTTCGACCTGTTCGTCTGTCCCACCACGCCCGTCCCGGCCTTCCCCCACGTGGGCGACCGCGGCGGTGTGGACCGCGTCGACGGCCACGAGATCGCCCACCCGGGTATGCACCTGCACAGCATGACCGAGGCGCCCAGCCACGCCGGCCTGCCGGCCATGTCCGTGCCCTGCGGCTTCACCACCGAAGGGCTCCCCGTGGGGCTCCAGATCATCGCGCCGCTCTACGCCGACGCGGCGATGGTGTCGGCCGCCGCGCGCTACGAACGCGCCACCGACTGGTGGACCCGTCACCCGCACTTGTGACGGAAGGACGCGAGAGCGTCATCGTCCGGGTGGCCCCGATGGGCTGACGGTCTCCTGGAGGCCGAGGGCCGGTTCGGCCCGGGCGCGGCCGCCGCCCGGCGAAGCCGGCCTCCGGAGGCATCACCCTCGTCCGGTCGGCACGCTGCCCCTTGGTGTAAGCGTCGACTACCACAAGGGGGTATCAACGTTGCGAGATGCCAGTCAGGGAACATCCGCGGCCACCACGACCCGTGACCGTACGGGCCGGATCGGCGCCACTCTTCAGCTCACTGCCGCCTTCGACGCATTCATCGTGCGCCATGAATCGTCCCCGCAGCCCTCTCCCTCCTGAGCGAGGGCGCACGCCCGTCGACGATCTCATTGCACCGACCTGCAGCCGCCACAGAGCTGCGGGTCCGTGATCTGCCAGACAAACCGTCCCACAGCGACACCGGCCCGACGGCGGACAGGCTTCCCACCCACCGGCCAGGCGCCTTCGCAGGGGTCTGTGCAGCGAACGGCCCCGTCTCACTTTCGGTGGTGACGGAGCGTCGTGACGCGTCGTCCAGAGGGTGTTTTCGGGCCTGTGCCCGCTGGTCATAGACGACGTGGTCGACGAGGGTGAGCGGTTCGTGGTGGGGGCGCGACGCCGCAGAACATGGCGCCGTGTCCGGTCGGAATTGAGCAGTCCCTAGCAGCCGTACAACCGCTCGATCACTTTCTTCGTCACCGAGCTGTTGTCGCCCAGCCAGATGGGCCCGGCCAGCACCAGGATGTCGGCGGCCATCACCGTCTCGTACAACGCCGGCCAGACGTCGGCGGCGGAGCCGTGCTCGGTCGTGTCCGGGTAGACGCCGGTGGCGATGTCGTGGTCGACGGCGCGGATCACCTCTGTGGTCACCCCTCGTCCGTCCATGATGGCCCGGCTCTTGTCGATCAGGCCCTGGGTGTGGCTGAGGTGCGGGGACGGTTTGAAGGTGCAGTTGATGAAGAGGGCGGTGAGGTCGTCGAAGCGGTATGGGTCATCGGGGGAAGAGAGGGAAGGCGACGCTGCCATGACGGGTTCTCCCTTGCTGAAGGTGCGGGGGCAGCGTCTCGTGGGGAGCCGGGTTTGTCCCGTTGGCGCGCCTGTGTCCGGGCATCCCCCAGACGACGAGAACGGTCAGGCGTCGGCGAGTTCGGCGGCGCCGAAGGAGACGTCGAAGCGGTCGCACCAGATGGTGACGCTGCTGTACCGGTAGGGGTCGACGTCCTCGGGCAGGGGGTAGTTCTGGCTTCCCTTGTTGCCCTTGAGCCTGCCGAGGCTGAGGTACTCGCCGTCGTCGAAGACGTGCCAGCCGGCCTGGCCCTGCTTCACCGGGGCGTCGGTCAGCCATACGCGCAGGTCCGGGCCATTGCTGGTCTCGAGCCGCTCCAGTCGGATCACGTGGGAGCCGTCGGCGAGCCGTAGGAGTTTCACCGTGCCCGATGTCGTGTGCTCGTGGCTGATCAGCTCACCGGTGGCCAGTGTCACGGGTCCGGTCGGCGCCGACGGTGAGGGCGATGTTCCTGGGCCCGTTTCCGGGGTCCGGGAGGCTTCCACGACGGTGGCGGGCAGGGACTCCGTCACCGTCTCGTCCTGCCAGAGCTTCCACGGCTGGAACCAGTACAGCCCGGCTGCCGGTCCCACGACAACCGCCACCAGCAAACCGGTGAACAGCGACCCCCTTCGCCCGCGCCGCATGCCGTCCCCTCTTTCAGTTCCGTGAGTCCGTCTCGCCACCCCATCCAACGCGGTGCGTGGCCGCCTCGGCCCGGAGCGGCCGATGACGAAATCCTTACGTCTCGGCACCGGCACCGGGGCGAAGGTGCGGCACAGCGGCGCGGCTTCCAGGCCGACGTCTTACGGAAGCGTGACGTGCCGGGCGTGGCCCCGGGGTGCGGCCGGTGCGCGGTCTTAGCGTGAGCCGTATGCGAGTACTGGTCACCGGCGGTGCCGGGTTCATCGGGTCCCATGTCGTCGACGTGTTGGCGGAGCACGGGCATGAGCCTGTCGTGTTCGACGTGGCCTCGGACGCGGGCGCGGACGTACGGAACCGCGAGGCCGTCGTCCGTGCGCTGGACGGTGTGGACGCGGTGTGTCATCAGGCGGCGATGGTCGGTCTCGGCACGGGTTTCGCCGACGCGCCGGAGTACGTCTCCCGCAATGACCTGGGTACGGCCGTTCTGCTCGCCGCGATGGCGGAGGCGGGTGTGCGGCGGCTGGTGCTGGCGGGGTCGATGGTGGTGTACGGCGAGGGGCGTTACGAGTGCGGGAGGCACGGGGTGGTGCGGCCGGGGCCGAGGGACGCGGCCGGTCTCGCGGCCGGGCGCTTCGAGCCGCTGTGCCCGACGTGCGGCGCGGAGCTGGCACCGGGGCTGGTGGGCGAGGACGCTCCGGCCGACCCGCGCAATGTGTACGCGACGACGAAGCTCGCCCAGGAGCATCTGGCGGCGGCGTGGGCGCGGGCGACGGGCGGGACGGCGGTGTCGCTGCGATACCACAACGTGTACGGGCCCCGGATGCCGCAGGACACCCCCTACGCCGGGGTGGCGTCCTTCTTCCGTTCGGCGCTCGCGCGCGGCGAGGCGCCTCGGGTGTTCGAAGACGGGAGGCAGCGGAGGGACTTCGTGCATGTCCGGGATGTGGCGGCGGCCAATGTGGCGGTGCTGGAGGCGGGTTCGGCGCACGGCGCGCTGAGCGCGTACAACACCGGCAGCGGTGAGCCGCACACCGTCGGGGAGATGGCCCGCGCGCTGGCCGCCGCGTACGGCGGGCCCGAGCCGGTGGTCACCGGGGAATACCGGCTGGGGGACGTCCGGCACATCACCGCAGACTCGTCCCGGCTGCGGGCGGAGCTGGGCTGGAAGACGGAGGTCGGCTTCGCGGAGGGGATGCGGGAGTTCGCGCGGGCCGGGATGCGGGGCTCGTAGGGCTCCTTGGACCGGTGGTGCTGCCCGTGTTCAGGAAGCGGCGGCGGGCAGCACCACCTCGAAGCGGCAGCCGTCGGGGATGTTGCGCACGGTTGCGTGACCCTGGTGCGCCTCCACGATCCTCCGGACGATGGCGAGACAGGCCCGCGCCGGCCGGTGGTGTGCGGGCGTGGGTGCCGTGCCAGCTCGGTGTCGAAGACGCGTGGCAGGGTCTCCGGCACGATCCACGGCGTATCCGACCCGGTCGAGGTATCCGGCGACGACCTCGGCGACCGTGGGGTCGTCGTCAACGACCAGGACGCGCGCCGTTGTCGGTCCGCTCGGTTCCTCTTGCATGCCGTCAGCCTCGCACCACACCCGGCGGCTCGGCCGTCCGGACTGCGGGAGGAACCCCCGACGTCCTCGTTTCGTAAGGACATGAAGTCCGGTATGCGAAGTTCGCCCTCGTAGGGTGAGAGCCGTGACGACCTTTCCCACATCGCCGGACGTCGACGTCGTTCTCCCATGCCTCAACGAGGCGGAGGCGCTCCCCTGGGTCCTGGCTCGTATCCCACCCGGCTGGCGGGCCCTCGTCGTGGACAACGGCTCCACCGACGGCTCGGCGGACCTCGCCCGCGAACTGGGGGCGACCGTGATCCACGAGCCGCGCCGCGGCTTCGGCGCCGCCTGCCATGCCGGGCTGACCGCCGCCACGGCCGACATCGTGTGCTTCTGCGACTGTGACGCCTCCCTCGACCCGTCGCTCCTCGCCCCCTTCGTACGCGAAGTGGCGGACGGCCGGGCCGACCTGGTGCTCGGCAGGCGGCGCCCGCAGGGCCGGGGTGCCTGGCCCGCGCACGCCCGCGCCGGCAATCTGGCGCTCGCCCGGATGCTGTGCCGCCGCACCGGACTGCGCCTGCACGACCTGGGCCCGCTGCGCGCCGCCCGCCGTGAATCGCTCCTCGCCCTCGGGCTGACCGATCGACGCAGCGGCTATCCCCTGCAGATGGTGGTGCGCGCCGCCGACGCGGGCTGGCGCGTCACCGAGCACGACGTGCCGTATCTGCCGCGCGCCGGTGCATCGAAGGTGACGGGTACCTGGCGGGGCACCTGGCAGGCGGTACGGGACATGAGCCGCGTCCTGAACGAACCGCCGGCACCGGCCACGACGGAAGGAACGGCCGGCACCACGGCCGAAGGACCCCGCCGATGACCAAGACCCTCCTCGTCATCGCCAAGGAGCCGAAGCCGGGCCGGGTGAAGACCCGGCTCACGCCACCCTTCACCCCCGTAGAGGCGGCGGCGCTCGCCGAGGCCGCTCTGGAGGACACCCTGCGCGCGGTGGCCGCGACTCCGGCACGCCGCCGGGTGCTGGTCCTCGCCGGGGAGCCCGGCCCCTGGCTGCCGCCCGGCTTCGACGTCGTACCGCAGTGCGCGGGCGGACTGGACGAACGGCTCGCCGCGGCATTCGCCGACTGTGACGGCCCGGCCCTGCTCATCGGCATGGACACCCCACAGGTCACCCCGGATCTGCTGAACGTGGACTTCGCCGGCTGCGACGCGTACTTCGGTCCGGCCGAGGACGGCGGCTTCTGGGCCCTGGGGCTGGCCGAGCCGGACCCCGCTCTCCTGCTCGGGGTGCCCATGTCGACGCCCGCCACCGGCGCCGTGCAACGCGACCGGCTGGTCGCCGCCGGACTGCGCGTCCACGACCTGCCACGACTGCGAGACGTCGACACGGCCGCCGACGCCGAGGCGGTCGCCGCGATCGCGCCGCTCAGCCGGTTCGCCGCGGAGCTGGCCCGGCTGCGGGCGGTCAGCGGCCGATGACCCGGCCGGGGCAGGACACCATGCGGCGGCCCTGGTCCTCGGATCCCCACTCCGACGCCCTGCGCACCGGCCGAGAGCCGCTCGTCCTGCGCCGCGGCGACGGCCGGCTGCTGCCCCTCGAGGGTGGAGCGAGGCGGCGCGCGCCGACGCGGTGGATCTTCAGGTCCTGGGAAGGTGCGAGGGAGCCGTCCTGGAGGTGGGGTGCGGGCCGGGGCGGCTGGTCGTGGAACTCGTAGCCGGCGGGCGGCCCTCGCTCGGCATCGACGTCAGCCGGGCTGCCGTCGCCCCCGCCCTGCGGCTCGGCGGCCAGGCCCTCACCCGCTCGGTGTTCGACCTACTGCCCCGAGGGCCGCTGGGACACCGCCCCGCTCCTCGACGGGAACATCGGCCCCGGCGGCGCCCCGTCCGCTCTTGCGCCGGCTGGCCGAACTGCTGTCCCCCGGCGGCCTGTTGATCGCCTCGACGGTCCCGTTGGATGTGGACGAGCGCGTTCGAGGTCCGCCTCGTGAGGGGTGCCGAGGCCGACAGCGGAGCCGGGGCCGCGTTCCCCTGGGCCCGGCTCGGCATCCGGGAATTGCTGCGGCACGCCCGCCCGGCCGGCGCGCCGCCGATCAGTGGACGGCGGGCGGGCTCTCCTTCGTCGCCCTGCGCAGCCGCACCACCAGCAGCAGCGCCGAACCGCCGAACAGCAGGGCCGTGATCAGCAGCCAGCGGCCGAGGAAGTCACTCGCCGACAGCGCGGTGGCGGACTCGTAGCGGTCCGCCACCCGCCCGCTGATCAGCGGGAACCACACCAACAGCAGCAGCCCGGACAAGACGGCGGGCACGCGCACATACGCGGCACTTCCGCACTGCCTTGAGGGCGTGCGCGGGGCCCCCACCCGCCGCCCGGACGATGCCGCCGCCCGGACGAGTGCACGGTCCGCCGTCGTGTACAGCGGCAGCAGCACGAGATCGTGTACCACCGCCGCACCCACGAACCACAGCGCGACCTGGAACCAGTCGTCCGCGAGCAGCCGTACCCCCGCGTAACCGGCGAGCGCGAACGAGCATGCCAGGAGCAGCAGTTGGAACGGGCTGCCCAGCGGCGGCCGGAACTTCCCCATCACAGGTCTCCGAACGTCATCCGGGCCACCCATTTGGTGTTGAGCACACCGGGCGCTGCGGGCACGATGATCCGCGCCGGGTAGCCGTGGTCGGGGGACAGTTGCTCGCCGTTGACGTCCAGGGCGAGCAGGGAGCGCACGTCGCGGACCTGGTTGGCGCGCAGGGCTGCCCGGCGGAAGGCACCGCGCCGCTGGAGGGACTCCACCAGCACGTCGGGGGCCGCCTCGGGCTCGTATCCGACGAGGCCGGCCAGGTCCCTCAGCCGTACGCCCCGCCACCACTGGTCGGAGGTGGACCACCCCTCGACGCAGGCGATGGGCAGCGCCGCGCTGTACGGGGGCAGTTCCAGCAGCTCGGCGCGGCTCAGCCGGACGGTCCCCGAACGCCCGGTGACGACCAGCCGCCATGCCTCCTCGCTCGTCTCCGCCGCGCTGATCCCCCTCGACGCGGCCGTCTTGTTGATCTGGAAGCCGCCCGGCCCGCTGCCCGGCTCGGCACCGCCGTGCGGGGCCAGGAGCGCCGTCCGCCGCAGCGGGCCGTCGAAGTTCTGGCCCACGGTCGTCCCGAACAGCAGCAGCGAGCCGCCCCCGACCAGCCACACGGCACCGCGCCGCGACACGGTGGGCTCGGCCGGGTCCGGAGACACCAGCGAGGGCTCCTCCGGCGAAACCGGCGGCGGAGCGCCTTCCCCTTCGCTCCCCCGCAGCTCACGCAGGTTGCGTACGGCCGTCGGTGCCCTCAGCACCACATGGACCACGAACGCCGCGAAGAACACCCACGCCCCGTAGAAGTGCAGCGGGTAGAAGGAGCCGGGGAAGACGTAGTCGAGCTGGATGTTGAGCACGCCGGTCACGAACTCGAACAGCACGCCGCCGACCAGCAGGAGCAGCGAGATCCGCTCCAGGGCGTGGACGAGCGACCGTGCCGGGGGCAGCTGGAACAGCCTCGGCACCACCGACCACAGCTTGGCCAGCAGGACGGGGACCAGCGCGATCCCGAGCGTGACGTGAAGGCCCTGCGTGAACCGGTACAGCCAGTGCGGATGAGTCGGCCAGGGGAACAGATAGAAGCCGAGGATCCCCTTGTCCGGGGTCTTGTCGTTCACGGGCGACAGACCCGGGTTGTAGGCGGCGTACGACAGCAGCCCTGTCACGAACAGCACCGTGATCCCGGCGAGCAGCACCACGCCGAGGACGGAGGTGAACCAGGGGCCGCGCAGCGGGCTGCGCCAGAAGGCGGGTGAGGAAGGAGTCCGTGCCATGCCCCGACGCTAGGCCCGGAACGCCCGGTGGGAGGGTGCGCGACTCATGACGAAAGGCTGACGTCCGCGCCTGTCGAGAGTCCACCGGCCCTCCTTCGGCCTAACGTCTCCGAGCGTGAACCGCGATCTCCGCCGCGACCTGTACGCCGTCGCCGCCGCCACGCTGCTCGTCGTGACGGCCGCGCTGGTCGGCATCGCCATCAAGCGCGCCAAGGACGTCCTGCACGTCGGCTGGCCACCGCTGTACGCCAACTGGCTGCCGCACACAGGCCCCGGCACCCCCGCCGCGATCGCCGTCGCCGTCGCCGTCGTGGCGTACGGCCCCACGCTGGCCGCCCGGCTGCCCTGGCGGCCCCTGCTGTGGACCGCATGGGCCACCGCCACGGCCTGGACCTTCTCCCTCGCCCTCGTCGACGGCTGGCACCGCGGAATCGCCCGTCGGCTGACGACCAGGTACGAGTACCTCCAGGTCATCGACCGCTTCGACGACATCCCCCACACCCTGCGGGACTTCACCCGCCACATCCTGCTCGGCTCCCCCGACCACTGGCCCCCGCACGTCGCCGGCCACCCGCCGGGGGCCACCCTCACCTTCGTCCTCCTCGACCGGATCGGCCTGGGCGGCGGAGCATGGGCGGGCACCTTCGTCATCGTCATCGGAGCGACCACCGCGGCCGCAATCCTCGTCACCGTACGAGCGCTCACGAGCGAGGCACTCGCACGCCGCGCCGCCCCGTTCCTCGTCCTGGCCCCGGCGGCGGTATGGGCGGGCACTTCGGCGGACGGGTACTTCGCGGCGGTCGCCGCCTGGGCCGTGGCGCTCCTCGCCCTCGCGGTGACGCACCACCGGCCACGGGCGACCGCCGTCGCCGCCGGACTCCTCCTCGGCCTCACCGTCTACCTGTCCTACGGCCTCACCCTCTTCGCCGTGATGGCCTCCACCGTCCTGCTGCTCGGCTCCCGACGGCTGTCGGTCCTCCCCTACGTGATCGTCGGACTCGCCGTCGTCCCGCCGGCGTTCACCATGGCGGGCTTCAACTGGTGGGAGGCCTACCGCCTGCTGGTCGAGCGGTACCACCAGGGCGCCGGCGGCTTCCGTCCGTACGGCTACTGGGTGTGGGCCAACCTCGCCTGCGCGGTCCTCGTCGTGGGCCCGGCCACGGTGGCGGGCCTGCGCCGCGCGGGCGCCCGCCTCGCCCGGTGGCGCGCGTCCCCCGCCGCCGAGCGCCGCATGGGGGTGTTGCTGTGCGCGGCCCTGCTCATGCTGCTCACCGCAGACCTGTCCGGGATGAGCAAGGCGGAGACGGAACGGATCTGGCTGCCGTTCGCGATGTGGCTGCTCGTGGCAGGCGCCTTCCTCGACCGCCCCCGGGTCTGGCTGACGGCTCAGGCGGCCCTGGGCCTCCTCCTCAACCATCTGCTGCTGACGGGCTGGTGAGTCGCCGTGCCAACCGATCGGTGTCGGTCGGGCAGGACGCATCCTTCGATCGGTCTCAGGTGGTCGGTGCGGGCGAGGTCCAGCCGACCGATGACCGTACGGCGCCACTTCCGGCGACGCGGACCGACTGGACTCCTCAGTCGGCGACCCCCTGGCGGCACGATCGACAGCTTGCATCAGGCATTCATTGAAGAGCGCGAGGGATGCCGGAGTTAGGCAGATCGCTCAGGGGAATCCATCTCGATCAGGCCCGCGTAGCGGAAGCCATGCCGAGTCACCTCCGCCCCAAACCTTTCGGCCACCGCTGAATCTCCGTCATGGGCTCCTGCAACGGTGCCGGCCGGGCCAAGGGGACCACCCCAGTCTCAGTGGGCGCCCGATCGCCACGAAGGCGAAGAGCAAAAGCCCGTCCTCTCGTGCCTCCCCCGCTTGCGGGGCTGGTCGCGGACGACGTGCCAGCCATCCGGCCCCGTCCAAGACGGCGGCGATACGGATGGCAGGCCAAGATCCGGGGCATTTCCGGGCCTAGGCCCGGCTCACGCGTCCTGTGCACTGCCGTCCTGCCCTGCGGTTACGGCACGACGCCTCTGTACTGCAATACGAGACGATGTCACGCCTATTGACTCACGTTCTGCCCTCGCCTAGGGTTGAGGCACTTCTCGAAAGGACGGGACCAGCATGGAGACAGTCGCCCTGATCGGCGTTCTGCTCGTGTCGTGCGCTGGCCGCCGTACCTATGACGAGCCGCTCAGCTACTTCCCGCCCCGGGAAGGGCTGCGCCCCGGTACGGCCGCCGGCGAGCCTCAGACCCCGTTCTGAGTGTTCCGAGTGCCGTTCGTCGCCGAGCGACGAACACCCGCCGCACCGAGACCTTCGTCGTCCGTCGGGCTTTCGCCCACGGGATCTCACCGCATTTTCGAGGAGCGCATCATCATGACCACCACTGTCGGCCTTCAGCCGATCTCCGGACCGTCCGCCTGGCGCGGCGACGAGCTGTCGAGGTCCACCGAATGGATCTACGTGCTCAGCGACGCCGAGCGCGCTGAGCTGGAGGCACTGGGACGGCGCTTCGTCGCCGAGAACCCCGACCTGCGCACCGTCACCGCCGACGACTACCCGTTCGACGCCTGCTGCGCGCTCAACGAGGAGTGCGCAGCCCAGATGGACGCCGGACGCGGCTTCGTCCTGGTGCGCGGCCTGCGCACCGAGGAGTACGGCGATGCCATGGCCGCCGCCATCTTCTTCGTCATGGGACTGCACCTGGGCCAGCCGATCGGGCAGAACCAGCGGGGAGACCTGCTCGACCACGTGATCGCCACCTCCAACAAGACGTTGTCCGACGAGGGGGCTCTGCCCTCCCGCGTCCGGGACCGGCTGCCGTTCCACTCGGACAGCTCCGACGTCGTCGCCCTCATGTGCCTGCGCGGCGCAAAGGAGGGTGGAGCCTCCAGCCTGGTCAGCGGCACCACGATCTACAACGAGATGCTGCGCCGCCGGCCGGACCTCGCTCCTCGACTCTTCGACACGTACCACTGGGACTGGCGGCGTCAGGACCCCGACTCCCCGGAACTGACGTACACCTCTCCGATCATCGGTTACGTCGACGGAGTCTTCAGCACCTACGCGGGCAACTCGATGATCTTCAGTGCCCAGGAGTACCCGGGTGTCCCGGAACTGACGCCCGACCAGGTCGCGGCCATCAACCTCTTCGACGAGATCTCGCAGGAGCCGGGCCTGCCGATCGACATGGATTTCCAGCCGGGGGACGTGCAGTGGCTGCTCAACTACGCCGCTCTGCACTCACGCACCAGCTACGTCGACCACCCGGAGCCGGAGCGCCGCCGCCACCTGCTGCGTCTGTGGCTCAAGCGGGACGTCGGCCGCCCGCTGGCTCCCAAGTTCGGCAAGCACGTCGTCGAGTTGGGTGAGCCCACGACGCCGCTGGTGCATGGCGGCCGGTTCCGTATCGCCGACGCGGTGACCGTCAACGACGACTGGGGAGTGTGACACCGCCACCCGCGCCGGCCCTCACGCTGACGGCCGGTGCGGGTGGTTTCACAGTGGGGCGCCCCTGAACGCGCCGCACTGACGGCCGTCGCGCACCACGAACAGTTTTCCCACCGCCGCAGCCATGCCGACGCATGGCTGCGGCGGTTCTCTGCCCGGACGAAGAAGTCCGTCAGAACCAGTGCAGGCGAAACCGGCAGGCAAGAGCGCGACGACCAGACGTCGCGGACACCGGCGACCCACGGAGCAGCTCCGCCAGGCCCGAGCACCCCGCTGGGGACCAGCGAACCCCCTCCAAGCCGACCGCCTGGTACGGCGCGCTGCCCGTAGGCGCGCCGCCGTACCAGGCGGTCGGGGTGCCGACGGCGTCGGCGACGTACACGTTCGGCAGGGTCAACAGGCTGTCTCGTGGGGGATGATCACCTTCGCCGCCGTCTTCGCGGTGACCTCCTCATGCGTGACGCCGGGGGCGGTCTCGACGAGAACCAGACCGCCGTCGGTCACGTCGAGGACGGCCAGGTCGGTGATGATCCGGTCCACGCAGCCCTTCCCGGTGAGCGGCAGGTCGCACTCCTGGACGATCTTCGGGCTGCCGTCCTTCGCGGTGTGCGTCATGGTGACGATCACCCGTCGGGCACCGTGGACGAGGTCCATGGCTCCGCCGATGCCGGTCACCATCCGGCCCGGGATCGCCCAGTTGGCGAGGTCGCCCAGCTCGGACACCTGCATGGCGCCGAGTACGGCGGTGTCGATGTGGCCGCCGCGGATCATGCCGAAGGACAGCGCCGAGTCGAAGAACGCCGCGCCGGGCAGCACCGTGACGGTCTCCTTGCCCGCGTTGATCAGGTCGGGATCGACCTCGTCCTCGTAGGGGAAGGGGCCCGTGCCGAGAACTCCGTTCTCCGACTCCAGCACTACATGGACACCCTCGGGCAAGTGGTTCGGGATCAGGGTCGGCAGGCCGATGCCCAGGTTGACGTACTCGCCGTCGCGCAGCTCACGGGCCGCGCGGGCGGCCATTTCGTCGCGTGTCCAAGCCATCAGGCCCGCACCTCCCGGTCCCTGGGGACCGCTGTCAGCTTCTCGATCTTCTTGTCGGCGGCCTGCTCGGGGCTGAGGGCCACCACCCGCTGCACGAAGATGCCCGGCAGATGGACCTGGTCCGGTTCGATGCCGCCCGGCTCGACCAGCTCCTCGACCTCTGCGATCGTGATGCGGCCGGCCATGGCCGCCAGCGGGTTGAAGTTGCGGGCGGACTTGCTGAACACCAGGTTGCCGTGGCGGTCCCCCTTCGCCGCCCGCACCAGGGCGAAGTCGGTGGTGATCCCGCGCTCCAGGACGTAGTCCCCGCCTGCGAACTCGCGGACCTCCTTGGGCGGTGACGCGACGGCGATGCCTCCGTCACCGTCGTACCGCCACGGCAGGCCGCCGTCGGCGACCAGCGTGCCGACGCCGGCCGGGGTGTAGAAGGCCGGTATGCCGCAGCCCCCGGCCCGTAGTCGCTCGGCGAGCGTGCCCTGGGGGATCAGCTCCAGCTCGATCTCGCCGCCCAGGTACTGACGGGCGAACTCCTGGTTGCCGCCGATGTAGCTGCCGGTCACCCGCGCGATCCGGCCTGCGGCGAGGAGCACGGCGAGGCCGGAATCCAGAGCGCCGCAGTTGTTCGAGAACACGTTCAGTCCTGTCACACCGGCGTCGTACAGGGCCTGGATCAAGATGTCCGGGACCCCGCTCAAACCGAAGCCGCCGACTGTCAGGGAGGCCCCGTCAAGGACGTCCGCCACGGCTTCGGAGGCTGAGGCGATGACTTTGTCCATCGGCCCGTCCACTTCCTTTCAGGGCATTCGTGCCCTACGTGAGGTCGCGCACTGGCGAACTCGAGTTCACCAGTGGCTCTGATGTCTTGAGGCCGCTCGGCCGTCTCGACGTCGCTCGCCTCCCTGACGGGGCCGGCCGCGCGGGGAGGGAGGGGCGCCACGACCGGGCCGCATCGATGTCCGGTCGGCGGTCGAGCAGGCACTCGTCTCGGCGGCGCCCGCATCGACGGTCGGCCTTCGACAGAGAACGCCGACACTTCTGGCTCGCGCGGGTGGCCTGCGCCGCCGTCGTGCTGCCCGCCCCGGTCCTCCGTCGGCAACCGCCCGGGCTAGCCCGGTTCGGTCAAGAGCTTTCGGTACATGCGCGCGAAGGCGGTCAGCTCCGTCAAGGAGAGGGCGTCGCGTCGCGGTTCGTCGGTGGCCGGCCTCGCCCTCGGGCCGAGGCGTACGGTGTCGACGCCGCGAGCGCGCAGGACGACGCCGTCGGTCGAGCCCGTCCATCCGGTGATCGGCGGCGGCTGCGTACCGAACTCGTCGAGCCAGGCCGCTCGGGCGGCCGTCACCACCGGGGCGTCGGCCGGCGTGGCCGCGGCGGACGCGACCGGCTCGGCCTCCACATCGATGTCGCAATCACGCAAGTCCGACGCCGCGCACCGCGCCCGCAGCCGGTCGGTCACCTCGGCCGCCAGCGCCTTCGGCTCCACCTGGTCACCGACGACGACGTACAGCTCGACCCGCAGTTGAGCCGGCAGCAGGTCCGGCTTGTCCGGCCATCCCCCGCTGATCGCTCCGATACCGCACGCCCGGCCGGTCTGCCCCACCCTGGGGTCGGCGGCCAGGAAGGCCGTGCGCCAGCGGGCCAGTTCGTCCAGGACGATGCCGGCCTGAGCGACGACTCCCCCGGGTGGCGTGGCGGATTCCGCCAGCATGGCGGCCCCGGAGCGTCCGGTCACCCGGACGGTCAGGTAGAACGCGCCCGGCTCGTGCCACAGCAGCGTCGGCGGGCCGCACTTGGCCACGATCGCCGAGGGCGGCAGCGGGTAGGCGTCGGCGTATGCCTCCAGACCGGTGATCCCGCTCGTGCGGCGGTGTGTCCCGGAGCCTGCGAGCAGGAGCCGCCCGGCACCCGCCTCGGCGAAGGCGACCAGCGCGGCGGCCGCGGGCCCGCGGGCGACCCCGAGGCCGAAGCCGGTCACCGTGTCGCCGTCGACAGTGAGCGGACCGACGGGCGCGTCGTCTCCGGTGACGAGGCGGTTGGCCGCGCCTCCCTCGTCCAGCGAGGTGTCGAGGTGGGAGTAGAGCAGCGGCCCGGCTCCGTGGGCGGCGACCAGGCTGCCGCCCGCGGAGCCGTGCTCCAGCACCTGCCACCCGACGTGCGGCCACCGCTCGGCGCACCAGGCGCGCAACCGGTGGGCCGCCGTGCGCTCCCCGCCGCGTGGGGCGGGGAGCACGTCGAGCAGGTGCAGGACGTCGAGCAACTGCTGTCTCAAAAACGTCCCCAGTCGTCGGCGGCGGGACGCCACACGTCGATGTTGCGCGGGTCGGCCGGCATCCTGCGGGGCCGGTGCGTCTCGTGCTCCTCCAGCGTGAACACCCGGTGCCGGTCGCACAGCTCGTAACGCGGGCCGAAGCGGGTGTCGTGCATGTAGAACGCGATCGACGTCGACGCCGAGTGGTTGACGATGTCCGAGGCGATCGGCGCGCCCTTGTACAGCGCGCGGGCGCGCATCCGCATGACGTGGTCGAGGCTCTTCATCGCGAAGCACAGGTGTGCGACGTAGTGCTCGGTGTTCTTCTGGATGGCGAGGCTGTGGTGGTAGCGGTCCTCGCAGCGGAAGAACGTGGTCGAGCCGACGACGTGGTCCGAGGGCCGGAACCGCAGGACGTTCTGGTAGAAGTCCACCATCTCCTCGAACTTCGTGGTGGCGATGAAGGGGTGCACCAGGTCGAGCGGCCGGATCTCGAGGTGCGGCGGCTCGGCGTACTCCTGGAACTCGGTGAACAGCTCCACGACGAGGCCGTCGGGATCCTTCACCGCGAAGCCGTTGTCGCACAGCGCCTTCTGTCGCTCCTGCAGCTCGAGCACCTCGAGTCCGGCGTCGAGCACGCTCTTGTGCAGCTGTTCGAGGACCTCCTCGCTCTCCACGCTGTAGCCGACCGCCGTCGTCCACCCGTCGGTGCGCTCGGGGACGTGGATCAGTTCGATCGCGTGGTGCTCGATGTCGGCGCGCAGGTAGGCGTACTCGTCCGTACGCTGCTCCAGCTGCAGTCCGACGTGGTACTCGAGGAAGTCGATCGTGGCCTGCATGTCCGGAACTTCGATCCGGGCGTACTCCATGCCGTACGGGCCGTGCGGGCGCGTGCTCACCGGCGGTGTCCTTCCTGCAGCGAGCGAGGGACGCTCGGCGAACTCGAACGAGGTGATGGCCTGTTGGGCGATGACCGGCCGCCAGCGCGTGCGCACGAAGCTCTCGTGGGACTCGCTGCCGAGATAGGCGAGCAGGTCGTCCTGGCTGTCGAAGTCGACGGCCATGGTGTGGGTGAAGGTCTGGTCGCGGGTGCTGATGTTCTCGCCGAGGACGAAGCCGCGCATGTCCGGGTACCGGTCCGGGAAGGTACGCAGCTCGGCCAGCACGGACTCCCGCGTGGCCTCGTCCACTCCGTCGGCGAAACGGAAGGACAGGGTGTGTCGGATCATCGGATCGCCTTCCGTCGCCGGCTAGAGGATGAAGCTGAGCCGGGCGCCCGCCGCCAGCGACTCGTGGCCGAGGATCGAGCGCCGCAACCGGAAACGCAGTCCGTCCTCGGTCGGCACCAGCAGATGGTCGTACCACCCGACGTAGGCGTCGAAGTGACCGTCACGGGCGCGGTGGACCACGAAGGACGCCGCCACCCGGAAGGAGTCGTCCGTGTCTCCCGCGGACAGCCGCACATTGGACACCAGCCGGTGCGTGCGCGAGTGCGGGTTCTCGGCGTGTGCCTTGCGGGACTTCAGGCGCTTGACCCTGGCCCGGAGCAGGTCGAAGTCGTCGTCGACGAACGATCCGGTCTCATGCGGCGACCAGCCGGGGCGGTAGTCGGTGGTCGGGATCTCGTAGCGGGCGCCGTCCTCGAAGAGGGTCAGCCAGCTGTCGTAGTCCCAGTGGTCGAGGATGTCCGCCTCGGCGTAGAGGAAGTCCTCGACCTCCTGGCGGGTGACGGTGCGCCCGGCGCACAGCACCAGGCCACGGTTGCTGATCGCGGTCATCGCACGTCCCTCCCGACCAGGAAGGACGCCGGCCGCTCTCCGTGGATCTCGAGGCCGTCGTCGAGCCCGACGGCTTCGACCCATTGCCGCCAGAAGCCGCGCATCGCGCCTTCGTCGATCGATCTGCCCTGCACACCCTTGACCTCGTCGGCCATGCCGCGCGACATGTCGCTGTAGTCCAGCTCGGGCTGGGCGGTGCCCGCCGTGGCCTGGATGCCGCGCTGGACCGCCTCGTACGCCTCGATGTCGTCCGGCGTGGCGAGCCCGCCCGGGCCGACGAAGCTGACGACCGTCTTCATGCGCAGGGCGCGTGTGTCCGGGTCCTCGTTGCGTGGGACCAGCTGCCAGGCACGTACGTCGGTCTGGTCGGGCGCCACCGGCTCCAGCTGGCGGATCGACAGACCCTCGATGTCGAAGAGCAGCAGGTTGGGGAACACGAACAGGATGTGGCTCTCGTCGGCCACGTGGTGCGCCCGCTTCTCCCCCAGCCGCTGTGTCATCTCGGCACGGTGGGCCTCGGTGCGGACCTTCTCGTCCTCACCGAAGCGCGGTTCCCACAGCATGCTGATCCGTCCACCGTGCCCGGTCAGGACCAGCAGCCCGTGGCCGTTGCCCAGGTTGTACGCGTACTGGTTGTCGTCGGTGACGGCGTAGCCGCTCTCGCGCAGGTAGCCCACGAAGGTGTTGTGCGTCGGCGCGAAGTGGTAGCCGTCCATGGCGTTCTCGACGGCGAGTTTCCAGTTGCCGCGCACGCTGTAGAGCTGTGTGCCGGGCAGCGTGGTCATGCCGCCGACGTGCTGCTGCTGGATCATGGTCATGTAGTCGGCCGCATCGCCGAGGTAGTCCAGCAGCGGCGGCACATCGGGGTCGAAGGAGACGAAGACGAATCCCTCGTGGATCTCCAGGCGCGGCACGCCGCGCAGCCCCATCGATGCCCCGAACGCGTCGCCCGACTCATAGGCGCCGACATCGGGGATCGCGGCGAGCTCACCGTTGTTGCGGAAGGTCCAGGCGTGGTAGAAGCACTGGAAGAGCCTGGTCGAGCCCTCGTTCTCACGGCACAGCACGGTGCCGCGGTGCGGACACGAGTTCAGGAACGCGTGGACCTCGCCGGCGCTGTCCCGGCAGAAGATCAGCGGCCGGCCGCCGAGGGCGCGGACCTTGAAGTCGTTGGGGTTGGGGATCTCGGTCTCGTGCCCGAGGTAGAGCCAGGTGTGCATCCACACCCAGCCGCGTTCCCGGGCAAAGATCTCCGCGTTGCGATAGGCCTCGCGGTTGACCCGGAAGGTGAGCTGGTCCCAGTCCTCAACGATCATCGGGGCTGGAACAGTCCGGGGATTGCTTCCCATGGGGAGTTTTGCCTCTCACAAGTCCCGACCCGAGCGGCGTTTTATGAGACGCCATCTCGTATGTCGCATTAGCGTCCCCTAGCACACCGCGCACTGTCAAGCATTCGCCGGACGGTTGACACCTTGACCCGACGCCGCCATCATCCTGTTCCACATTGAAATACACCGTCTCGCATGCTGTGCGACCGTGTGAAGGGCAACAAGCTCGTGCCGTACGTCATCACTCAGGCCTGCGTCGACATCATGGACAAGTCGTGCATGGAGGAGTGCCCGGCCGACTGCATCTACGAGGGCGACCGGATGCTCTACATCCAGCCCGACGAATGTGTCGAGTGCGGGCGCTGTGAACCCGTCTGTCCGCAGATCTCGATCTTCCACCACGAGGACCTGCCGGAGGAGAGCAAGCACTTCGAGCGCATCAACGCCGAGTTCTTCACCCTCGGCACCCCACCGCTGGGCTCGCCCGGCGGCGCCCGCAAGGTCGGCCAGGTCGGCCACGACCACCCGGAGGTGGGCGCGTGACCGGCCACGCGCCCACGGGCGCCGGCCCCGAGGTCTCCGTCGACCTGCTCATCATCGGAGCCGGCCCGACCGGGTTGTACGGCGCGTACTACGCCGGCTTCCGAGGCTTGAGCGTGGCGGTCGTCGACGCTCTGCCCGAGGTGGGCGGCCAGATCGCCGCGCTGTACCCCGAGAAGTTCATCTACGACGTGGCCGGCTTTCCCGCCGTCCGCGGTCAGGACCTGGTGGACCGCTTGGCCGAGCAGGCCTGGCGATGGAACCCCACCTACCTGCTCGGGCACGGGGTCACCCAGCTGGACGACACGGGCGAAGGCATCGTCGCCACCACCGACGCCGGCGCGCGGGTCACCGCGGGCGCGGTGCTCGTCTGCGGCGGCATCGGCAACTTCATCCCCCGCGAGCTGCCGGTGGGCTCCGAGTACCTGGGCCGGGGGCTGCGCTACTTCGTGCCGCGGTTGAACGAGCTCGCCGGACAGGACGTCGTGGTGGTCGGCGGCGGGGACTCCGCGCTGGACTGGGCGCTGTCGCTGGAGCCGATCGCCACGTCGGTGACGCTGGTGCACCGGCGTACGCGGTTCCGGGCCCACGAACGCAGTGTCGAGCAGGTGCGCGCGTCCTCGGTGCGGGTGCTGACGCCGTACGAGGTCGAGAAGGTCTCCGGCGAGGGGGCCGTGTCGGAGGTCGTGGTCGCGTGCTCCGACGGCGACCGGATCACCCTGCCCGCCCAGTCCGTCGTGGCCGCGCTCGGTTTCATCGCCGATCTCGGCCCGATCGAGCGGTGGGGACTCGATCTACGGCGTCGGCGTATCCTCGTCGACCGCACGATGCGCACGAACCGGGAGCGCGTCTTCGCGGCCGGCGACATCGCCGACCACGACGGTAAGGTCAGCCTCATCTCGATCGGCTTCGGTGAGGCGGCCTTGGCCGTCAACCACATCGCCGCCCTGCTCGACCCGGCACGCTCGATCACACCGGGGCACTCCTCGGACGCGTGAGGTGCCGTGCCGAGCGGCGCGGTGAACGGGAGCCTGACGCCGGACCGTCAGGCTCCCGTTCACCGCCGTGACTCACGTGGATGCGCGTCCCGGCGCTCTTTCACCCACCATGGCACGGCCCTTACCATTGCTTTATTCAAGACGGCGTTTCATTTGACGTCCCCATCATTGACTGTGCACGGACAGGAGCGAGAATTCCATGGCCACGAAGGCGCAGGGCGGCACCGGCGAGCAGGGCGGTCCGGACAGGACAGCGCCGACGATCCAGACGGTGCAGCGTGCGGCGCTGATCCTCGGCTCGTTCACGGTCGGCAAGCCGCACATGAGCCTCAACGAGATCACCGCGCGTCTCGGTGCGAGCAAAGCGACCGCGCACCGGTACACCAAGGCACTGCGGGCGGCGAACCTGCTGCGGTACGACGAGCGCACTTCGCTGTACTCCCTCGGGCCCCAGGTGCTCACGCTCGCCACGGCGGCGCGGGCCGGCCTGCCGATCGTCGCCGCCGCCGAGCCGTACATGGAGGAGCTGGTCCGGCGTATCGACGAGACGATCGTGTTGTCGGTCTGGGACGGTGAGTCGGCGACCGTGGTGCGCTCGGTGGACAACACCGACCACATGGTGCGCATCAGCGTCCGGGTCGGCTCGCGACTGAATCTCACGGCCTCGGCGCAGGGCCGCGTCTTCCTCGCGTTCCTGCCCCCGGAGCAGGTACCGGCGCTGCCGCGCTCGGTGCGCAAGTCGGCCGAGCTCACCGAGGAGCTCGATGCCATCCGGCAGCACGGACTGTCGGTCAACTCCCCCATCGTCAACGGGGTCCGCACCGTCGCGGCGCCGATCTTCGAGGGCGACAAGATCAGCGGAACGCTCGCCATCGTCGGCACGACGGCGACCGTTCCCGACGACGTCAAGTCGCCGATGGCCCAGGCACTGCTGGAGACCGCCCGCGCGCTGTCGCAGCGGCTGGGCACCTCCGAAGACGCGCCCAACGGCGGCTGACCTGACTGCGACGACACCGGAGGGCCCACCGCTGAGGCGGTGGGCCCTCTTTCGTTCCTGCACCTGATCGGCTTCTTCCACGTGAGTGGCGGACGCGCATGCCCCAGCGCGCCCGTGCGCCGCTCAGGGAAGCAGGTCGGCCCGCGGCGGGACGAAGAAGTCGATGTTCACGCAGGGCGCCTCTGTCGGCTCCACGTAGTGCTCGCTGCCACGGGGCACCAGCAGGAAGGATCCGGCACGCATGTCGTGTGCGACACCGTCCACGTAGTAGTTCGCGCGCCCCTCGGCGACATGGACCAACTGGTCGAAGTCCTCGTGCCGGTGCGGGTTCAAGGTCATGCCGATCTCGAGCTCGTGGTGGCAGATCATCACCTCGTCCGTCGCGTAGACGCGACGGCGAACCCCCGGCCGTACCTGGGTCACGGGCAGTTCGTCCCAGTTGACGACGGTGTGGAACAGGGCCGCGTTGCGTGTGCTCACTGGTTCTCCTCTCCGGCGGCCGCCCGCAGGCCGGCCGCCAACATCTGCAGGTCCGATCCGACGACCAGGTAGTCGGCGTCACCGAGTCCCAGGTCCGAAGCGGCGTTCCGGCTCGGCGCCCATCCGCCGAACGCCACCCCGGCGGAGCGGGCGGCCTCCCTCACCCGGCCCACCGCGGCGCCCAGCACCGCCGGGTCCGCCGGCAGGCCGAGGTCGACCGCGAGGTCGGTGCTGCCGACGAAGCACACGTCGAGGGCGGCGACCAGTTCCGGCAGCGGATCCGTCCGCGCCGTCTCGATCTGGCCCACCAGCACCGGCGGGTCGTCCCGCTCGGCGCGCAGGAACCCGGCCAGCGGGGCCGCGCCGAACCCGGCGGCCCTGTTGGCCAGGCTCACGGACCGCCTGCCGGTCGGAGCGAACCGGATCGCCGCCAGGAGTGCCTCGGCCTGGGCGAGGCGGGTGAGCATGGAGAGCTGGATTCCCGCCGCCCCGGCCTCCAGGAGCCGGTTGACCGCGGCGGCGTCCACCTCGGGCACGCGGACCAGGGCCGGCAGCCCGCATGCGTCGGCGTGGCGCACCAGGTCGACGGCGTCTCGCTCGGTGAGGGTGGAGTGTTCGAGGTCGACGACCACGAACGCGAACCCGGCCGCCTCGGCCAGTTCCACCACGTCGGGCGAGGCCAGTTTGACGAACGTGCCGACAGCGGGTCGCCCCGCCGTCAGCGCCATGCGCAGCCGGCGCCGCTGTAGATGGACGTCACCGACACTCATGGAGTCCTCCTGGGATGTGCGGGCGTGTCACGCCGACTTCAGACCCCGCCACGGCACGATGTCGACCTCCTTGCCGCCGTGCAGCACCACGGTCGGCTCCAGACGCGGCGCGACGATCGTGTTGCCGGCGGCGTCGGGCAGGGTGACCTCGTCGGTCCAGTCGACGACCGTGACGTCGGCCCGCCCGCCGACCTCCAGGCGCCCGTAGCCCTCGGTGTCGAGCCCGAGCAGCTGGGCCGGCGCCACGGTGGCCCGCCGGACGCACTCCTCCAGCGGCGCGCCGAGCGCGACCAGCTTGGAGATGCTGGTGAGCAGGTCGAACACCGGGCCGCGCCAGTTGCGGGCGCTGGTGTCGGAGCTGAGGATGTCGGGCAGGAATCCGTCGGCGATCGCCCTGCGTGCCACCTCGAAGCTGAGGTTGCTCTTGCCGTGGGCGGAGTCGAACAGCACGCCGCGCTCGCGGGCCGCCATGACCGCGGGGTGCACCTGGTCGCCGTCGAGGATGCCGTTCGGCTTGCCGGTGTAGCAGTGCGCCACGATGTCGCCGGGGCGCAGGTGGTCGAGGACGACGGGCACCGGCTCCTCGGTCTCGCCGATGTGCACCATCAGCGGGAGACGGGCCTGTTCGGCCAGCGCCACGGACTTCTTCAGCAGCGACTCCCAGTTCTCGCCGACGACGTCCTCGGAGAGACGGATCTTGAAGCCGCGGACGATGTCGGGGTGGGCTTCTGCAGTCGCGAGCGCGTCCTCGGGGACCAGAGTGTCGGGGTTCAGCAGCTCGCCGAACCTGAAGTCGATCAGGCCGAGCACCGAGACGTTGAGGAAGTTGACGATGCGCAGCGGGTTCGCCTCGACCACCAGCTTGCGGAAGGCCGCGAACGTCGAGGCGCCGGCCGTTCCGGCATCCGCCGCGGCGACCACGCCGCGACGCAGATGGGCTTCCTCGGCGGGGGCTCCGACGGCGGAGACGTACTGGAAGATGTGGGTGTGGCCCTCGACGAGGCCCGGCAGCACGGTGGAGCCGGTGACGTCGATCGTGCGGGCCGCGTTCTCTGACAGGCCCTCCCCGATGGCGGCGATGCGGTCACCGGTGACCGCCACGTCGAGCCGGGCGTGGGTGTCCGTCGCCGGGTCGATGACGGTGCCGCCGGCCAGGACGAGGTCGTACGACGACAGGGGGGAGATGGACATCGAAGTGTGCTCCAGGGTGGGGAACGGTCAGCTGACCGGTTCGGTCAGCCGGTGGTCGTGCTGTGCGGCGTCCGTGGGACGCACGATGTGGGTGACGAGGGGCAGCACGCCGTCCACCTCGACGCGTACCTCGTCGCCGTCGGCGAGAAAGCACGCGCGGTCCTGGCCGGTGCCGGCCGGGGTTCCGGTGAGGACGACGTCGCCGGGTTCGAGCGCGGTGAACCACGACAGCCTGCTGAGCAGATCGGGAACCGGAAAGATCATCCCGTCGCTCGTGTCGTCCTGCACGAGCTCGCCGTTGACCCGGGTCCGTAGGCGGATCGCGTCACGGTCGGTGAAATCCTCGGGAGTGCAGACCGACGGGCCGAGCGGCGTGAAGCCCGGGTGGCTCTTGGCGAGAGCGGGGGTGCCCGTGGCGCGCATGATGTCGCGCGCCGTCATGTCGTTGGCCGCGGTGACACCGGCGATCGCGGGCCAGACCTCGGACTCGGCCGCCCGGTACAGCCGGCGCCCGACGACCACCGCGATCTCGCCCTCGTAGTCGGGTTCGGTCGCGGACTGCGGGATCACCACCCGCGCGCCGGGTGCCGTCACACCGGACGAGGCGGCCAGGTAGAGGATCGGCTGCTCGGGCAGTCCGCGTCCGGTGCGGGCCGATTTCGACACGTAGTTGAGCCCGACGCCCCATACCGCGCGGGGGCGCCCCAGTGGGGCCACGAGCGTGGCCTCTTCGAGGGGTATGCGCCGGCGTACCGCGCACGACGCCAGGCACCGCAGCGAACCCTCCTGTTCGAGGACCGCGCCGACGTGCGGAAAAGCAGTGTCCAGCAGGGCGACAGCCCCGTCCTCGATCCGGCCCAGGCCGGCGTCCGTCGTCACTACTCGCATGGCGGGCATCTTTCAATGCGAGATGGCATCGTGTCAAGCGATACGGAGGTGAGGGTTACGGGCAGGTCGACACTCCTCCCGGACAGGAGCCGGCGGATGGCTGGACACGTCGAGACAGAGGCGCCTGCGGGTCGCCACCCCACCGACGCCGCGGCACAGTCATGCGCATATTGCGAGATGACATCTCTTATCCCGTAGAGTGACGCCGCTCGACGCCGAGCGTGCCTCCGTGTCGGCCGTCAGTCAGGTGGGCCGCGACGAAAGCGCCCACGCCCGGATCACACCTGAAGTGAGCTCCCGATGCGTCGTATCGCCCTGGCCATAGCCACCACCACGCTCACCGTTCCCCTCGCCGGCTGCGGCGGGCTCGACACGACGGGGAACAGCGGCGACGCGAGCCCGACGAGAGGCGACGACATCACGGTGGGGCTACTGCTGCCGGAGAAGTCGAACCCCCAGTACGAGCAGTTCCACTACCCGATCATCAAGGCGAAGGTCGAGTCCCTCACCGGCGGCAAGGGTCGGGTCGAGTACGCCAACGCCGAGGCCGACGCGGGCGAGCAGGCACGACAACTGCGACAGATGATCAACGACCGGGTCGACGTGATCCTGCTCGACCCCGTCGACACGCACGCCATCGCCGGCGGAGTGAAAGAAGCCAGGGAAGCCGGTATCGCGGTCATCGCGTACGACCGGCTGGCCGAGGGCCCGATCGACGCGTACATCACCTTCGACAACGGGCTCGTCGGCGAGGCGCAGGGCCGCTCCCTGCTGCAGGCCCTGGGCGAGGACGGAGACGTCTCCGACAAGATCGTCATGATGAACGGCTCGCCCACCGACCCGAACGCCCAGCAGTTCAAGGCGGGCGCGCTCCTCGTGCTCGACGGGAAGGTGACGATCGCCAGGTCGTTCGACACCAAGGACTGGAAGCCGCAGAACGCCGAGAAGAACATGACCGAGGCGATCGACGAACTCGGCCAGAACGACATCAAGGCCGTCTACGCCGCCAACGACGGTCTGGCGGGCGGCGTCGTCAAAGCGCTCAAGGCCGCGGGCGTCACCGACCTTCCGCCGATCACGGGCCAGGACGCCGAGCTCTCGGCGGTGCGGCGGATCGTCACCGGCGAGCAGTACATGAGCGTGTACAAGCCGTATGCGCAGGAAGCCGAGACCGCCGCGGAGATGGCCGTGGCGAAGGCCCTGAGCAGAGACATAGAGTTCGACGCCCTCACGGGCGACAGGGTCGACGGCCCCACCCGCAAGGGCATCCCCGCGCATCTCGTGCCGGTGGTCGCCCTGACGAAGGACAACATCGCGGAGACGGTCATCAGGGACGGCATGTACGAACCGTCCGACATATGCACGCCCCGACTCGCGGCCGAGTGCACGGCGGCAGGCCTGACGCAGTAGGTCCTGGGAGGGTGTCCGCGGCCGCCGGCCGACACTGGACACACGGTGCCGATCAGCACACGCGTGGGCACATGCCCGGATTCAGAACTTTCTGGCAGACAGTCGACGCACCGCCGGACTCGCGCCTCGTGCAGACCCGCTGGACCCCCGCGCCGGACGGCATCCGTCGGCGGCCCTGGTCCGGGAGATCAACACGGAGTTCCTGCCGGTCCAGCAGGGCGCGCTGCGCATGAGGGGCAGCGCCCCCGAGGCCGTGGAGCCGATGGGCCCCGAGGTCCTCGGCGCGCTCCCCGGACAGCATCGGACGGTGTACTGGGCCACCTGACCCGCCGACGCGCCGACGCGCCCGGCCGACCGCGTCACCGGCCTGCGGCACCACACCCGTTTCTTTGCTTTCGGTCTCATTGGGTTTGAGCCTAGACAATACGGGCACGCAGGCCCGAAGCTGTGCCGCATGGACCGCTACCGGAATCCCATATTCGACGACCTGCCGGACGGCGGGCTCGCGCGCCACTCGTCGCCCACCGGCCCGGTCGTCCGGTGAACGGGCTGAACTCCGAGGCGTTCGTCCTGTTCGGCCAGCACATTCTGTGGTCGGACATGATCGGCAACATCCTCGGCCTGGCCGCCCTCGCCCTCGGCTGGCGCCGCTCCCTGTGGACCTGGCCGGTCCAGTTCCTGTCCGGCCTCATCCTCTTCGGGGCTTTCTTCGGCCATCTGACCGGCAGCGCCGGCAAGCAGGCCGTCGTCATGACCGTGGCCCTGTACGGCTGGTGGCGGTGGAACAGCGACAAGGGCCGGTCCGAACACGGCCAGATCACCCCGCGGTTCGCCACCTGGCGCGAGCGGGCGGCGATGCTCGTCGCCGTCGCCGTAGGCACGGTCGCGGTGGCCCTGTTGTTCAAGGCCTATCCGACCCTGTCCTGGGACCCCTGGCCGGACGCCTACATCTTCGTCGGCACGGTGGTCGCGATGTACGCCCAGGCGCGCGGCATGGTCGAGTTCTGGATCGCCTGGCTGCTGGTCGACATGGTCGGCGTCCCGCTGACCTTCGCCAACGGCTACGCCTTCTCCGGCTTCGTCTACGTCATCTACGGGGCACTCGTCCTGTGGGGCATGCGCGACTGGTGGCTGCGCTCCCGCGGCGGACCGCGGCCCGCTCCGGAACTGCCCGGCGCGCACGCTTCCGAGGGGGCGTCGCGGTAGCCGAGCAGCGCACGTCTCCCACTGGTTCACCTCTCACGGCCCGCCACACAGGCGGGCCGTGCCGCGTTCCGGGACGACCGAGGGAAGACCCTGACCGTCGTCGACGGATCGCGGTGACGTCCGGGCCCAGCTATTGCGAGATGGCATATTGACATACGAGATGAGGCGTCTTAGCGTCGGAGGAACCCTCAACAAAAGGCAAGACATGATGAGATGCGCCATTTTCCCGTCGACCTCCCTGCTCGATCCGGCGACGGACGCGGCCCCCGAGACGGCGGAGGTCTGACATGACCGTCCCTACGAGGGATCAGGCCGGCACTCGAAGCCCTGGCACCGGCTACGACCCGCAGGCGTACCGCGACGGACTGTCCTCGATGGTCACGTCCGTGTGTGTGGTCACCACCGAAGTGGACGGGACGCGGTACGGCTTCACCGCCAACTCGGTGACCAGCGTGTCGATGGACCCGCCCCTGATGTCGGTCTGTCTGGCCGACACCGCCGACGTCCACTCCGCCTTCAGTCGAGCCGAGTCCGTGGCCGTCAACGTCCTGGCGGCCGACCAGCTCCAGGTGGCGCAGGCGTTCGCGACGCCCGGCGTCGACAGGTTCGCCACGGCGCCCTTCAGCCCGGGTGAACTCGGTGCGCCCCTGCTCGACGGCGCCACCCTGTCGCTCGAAGGGGCGGTGCACCGGCGCCTCACGGCCGGCGACCACACGATCATCCTGATCGAGGTGGCCGGTGTGGTGGTCGGCGGAGGGGAGCCGCTCACCTACCAGGGACGCCGGTTCCACACGCTGAACCCGCTGCAGCCGGCCGGGAACAACCCGGCATGACCACCCGGGACGGGTTCGACACCGTCGACCGTCCCGGGCCCGTCGACGACCTCACGACACGTTCGTCGACCTGACCCATGGGGCGACAGCCCCATGGGTCACCGTCCTGCCGCGCGGCCGGGGGCGTCCTGCTCACGGGCATCCCGGTACGGCAAGACGAGAACACCCCGTCCGCGCGAAGGCGGGCGGGGTGTCAGAGGTGCGGGCTTCCTGGTCAGGGCACCGGTTCGGGCGCTTCGGCCGGGGCGTCACGCGAGTTGCCGCTGCACCTCGCCGCTGTCCCAGTAGTCCGTTCGTCGTGTGATGAGACCGTCGGCGACGGTGAACACGAAGATCCCTCGGATGCGTACGGGGCGGTCGCCCGCCGAGCGCATGCCGAACGTCATGACGTACGGCACCGCGGCCGACTCGCCGTCGACGAGGAAGCCCTCAGGCACGTAGCGCAGGTCGACGAACTCCTCCAGGAACCCGGTCAGCGCGGCACGGTACTCGGCGCGGCCCCTGCGGCTCCGCCCCATCGACGAGGTGTGGTCGTTGACGAAGTCCTCGGCCACGCAGGCGGCCACGGCGTCGGCGTCATGTGCGTTCAACGCCGCGAGGTATCTCTCGATCGCGGCGCGGGTTTCCTTCAGGACGAACCCCACTTCTGCCGGACCGTGTCGAAGACACGCTGGTCGTGGGAGATCTCGACGACGTTGCCGTCGGGGTCCTTCAGAGCGCAGATGTAGCCGATGGGGTCGGGCATCTGCCGGGGCTCCCAGTGCAGGCAGCCCAGTTCGCGGGCCCTGTCCGCGAGCGCGTCGACGTCCCCGCGCTCCGGCACCTCGATGCCGATGTGCGCGAACGGGTGCAGCAGTCCCTGCTGGGTGCCCTTGTCCTTGTTGAACGACACCAGGACGAGCACGAACGGCGTCTCGGCCTGCTTGTCGTTCGAGAGCCAGACGCTCTCGCCGTCGGCGTCCTTGAACCGCTCGACGACGACCAGGGGAGTCAGCGAGGTGTAGAACTCGATCGCCTTGTCGAGATCGCCGGTCGGCAGCGCGACATGAGTCCAGCGGGCCGAGATGAGGCCGGTGGCCACGGTACCTCCAGTGAGTGGTGCGTTTTCCTCGAGCCTAGGTCTGCGCGCACCCGGAGGTCGATGTGCTGCGGACACAACGTTCGAGCCCGGAACGCTGACCCCGCGCGACATCGGTGCCGCGCCCGTCGCGGTGGGAGCCTGCGGCATGACGGCGCCGGATGTCGCCGGCGAGGACGAGGAGAAGACGTGCGCTACCGGATTCTGGGTGGGACGGGCATCGAGGTGAGCGAGCTCTGCCTCGGGTCGATGATGTTCGGGGCCTGGGGCAACACCGACGAGGCGCAGTGCCGTCGCATCGTTTCGACGGCGCTGGACGCCGGGGTCAACGTCGTCGACACGGCCGACGTGTACGCCTTCGGCCAGTCGGAGGAGATCCTCGGCCGCGCGCTGAAGGGACGCCGCGACGACGTCGTGGTCGTGTCGAAATTCCACAACGAGATGCCCGGAAGGCCACTCGACCGCAACCGGCACGGCAACTCCCGGCTCTGGATCAGGCGTGCCCTGGAGGACAGCCTGCGACGGCTGCGGACGGACCACATCGACGTGTACCTCGTCCACCGTCCCGATCCCCGGACCGACATCGAGGAGACGCTCGGCGCGCTCAGCGACCTGGTGCGGGCGGGCAAGGTGCGGGCGATCGGGACCTCCAGCTTCCCGGCCGAGGAGATCGTGGAGTCCCAGTGGGCGGCCCGACGCGCCGGCCGCGAGCGGTTCACCGTGGAACAGCTGTCGTACTCGGTGCTGGCCCGGCACGCTGAGGCCGCCGCGCTGCCCACGGCTCAGCGGCATCGTATGGGGGTCATGGTGTGGAGCCCGCTGAACGGCGGCTGGCTGACGGGCAAGTACCGGACCGGCGCCGAACCGGCGCGGGACGCACGCGCGCGGACCCACGGCGACCACTTCGACTACGCCGACGAGCGGATACGCGAGCGCAAGCTGGCGGTCGTCGAGGAACTCGTGCGCCTCGCCGCCGACGAGGGCTGCACTCTCGTCGAGCTGGCGCTGCGGTTCGTACTGGCCCACCCCGGCGTCACCTCGGCGCTCATGGGCCCGCGCACCCACGAGCAGCTCCTGACGCAGCTCACCGCGGTGGACCGGCCCCTGTCGGCAGAGGCGCTGGACCGGATCGACGAACTCGTCCCTCCGGGCAGCGTGCTCAACCCGCGTGACGTCGGCCATACGCCTCCGGCGCTGGAGACCGCGGCGCTGCGGCGCCGCTGACCCCGGTGCCCCACCGGTGCGCCATGGCGGATGCCGGCCCCGCGACAACGCGGGGCCGGCATCCGCCATCCGGTGTGTTCGAAGGGTCCGGGTGCATCCGAGGGATCGGGTGCGCCCGGAGGGAATCGGTTCGGAACCTGCCGTCAGGCCGACCCTCGCTCGAAGGGCCGGCCGAGCGCCCCCGGTTCTCGGTGCTGGGTGGTGAACAGCAGCATGGCGAGGAGCGCGAGCAGATACGGGGCCGCGACGAGCAGTTGTGCGTTGAGGGTGACACCGAGCGCGGGGAGCGCCAGACGCATCGCGTCGGAGAGGCCGAACACCAGGCAGCCCAGCATGGTCCGACCCAGCCGCCAGGCCCCGAAGATCACCGCGGCGATGACGAGGTAGCCGCGTCCGGCGGTCATGTTCTGGTTGAACGATCCGACCTCGCCGACCGCGAGGTACGCGCCGCCCAGGCCGGCCAGCGCGCCGCACCACAGCAGGGCCTGCCGGCGACGCGCGTTCACCTTGATGCCCGTGACGTCGGCGGCCTGCGGGTTCTCCCCCACCGCCCGGAGTTCCAGGCCCCAGCGGCTGCGCTCCACCAACCACCAGGTCAGCGGCACCAGCAGAATCAGCAGGTAAGCGGGCCAGCGTTCGGAGAACAGCGGCTTGCCGATGAGCGGGATGTCCTCGAGCAGTGGGATCGACAGCACCCCGACCTGGTGCGAGGCGAACTGCTCGGTCGTGATCAGGTAGCTCGTCAGCCCGAGCACCAGCGCGTTCAGCACGAGGCCGACGACGAAGGTGTTGATCTGGGCCCGGTGGGAGAGGTTGCCGTGCACGAAACCGACGACGAGGCCGGTCAGGACACCGACCGCGAGGCCGACGGTGGCGCTGCCGGTCGCACTGGCGGTGGCGACCGAGGTGAACGCGGCGCTCAGCATCATCGCCTCGACGGAGATGTTCATCGCGCCGGCGCGCTCGGCCAGGTACTCACCGCAGGCGGCGAAGGCCAACGGCATGGTCAGCCGGACACCGCTCGCGAGAATGGTCGTGGTGCTGTCCAGAACGCTCACGCGGCCACCTCCGTCTTGGTCGGGACAACGGAAACGGCGGACGCCGCCCGCAGTGTGGCACCGCGACGCCCGTGGAAGAGGTCGACGAGGACGGGCGGTGCGACGAAGGCGAGGACGAGCAACGCCTTGACGATGTCGACGAGGTACGACGGCACGCCGGTGGCCGAGAGGAAATCGCCGCCCGCGCGCAGTACGGCGAACACGAACGACACCGGGATCGCGGCCATGGGCCGGTTGCGGGCGACGAGCGCGACGAGCAGGCCGTCCCAGCCGACGTTGTCGGAGAGTCCGGCCTGCAGCCGGTTGGTGCTGACCGGGCTGGCCAGCAGCAGTCCTCCGGCCAGTCCGGCGAAGGCGCCCGACAGGGCCAGGGTGAATCCGCCGAGCGCACCCACCCGGACACCGGCGTGCTTGGCCGTCAGCGGGTTCAGTCCGACCATGCGGACCCTGAAGCCCCACCGACTGCGGGTCAGGACGAGGGCGACGCCGACCGCGGCGACGAGCGCGATGAACAGGCCCGTGTTCAGCTGGAGCGAAGGGTACTGCCCGAAGCTCGCGAGCTGGGCGTTCGCCGGCAGGGGGTTGGACTGGGCGTCGGCGATGCCCGAGGAGCCCTGCACACTCTCCTGCAGGCCCCAGGGTGCGCTGACCGCGAACGTGACGAGCTGGATGGCGAGGAACGTCATCAGCAGGGTGCTCACCGGAACGTTGACGCCGCGGAAGCGGAGCATCAGAGCGCTGAGCGCGGCCCAGACGCCACCGCCGACCGCAGCGGCGATCAGCACCACGACGATCAGCATGGGGCCGGGCATGGCCAGCCGCAGCCCGACCCAGGCTCCGGCCAGGCCGCCGATGAGCACCTGCCCCTCCTGGCCGATGTTGAACGTGCCGGCGGACGAGCAGATGCACGCGCCGACCGCGACCAGCAGCAGCGGCGCCATGTTGAGCAGCGTCATCGTCCATCCGGTGGCGTTGGCCACCGACCCGGTCCATATCGCGGACAGGGAGGCGCTCGGCGAGGCACCGGTCAGCATGAGCAGCAGCGCGGACGCGCCCAGGGCGACGGCGACGAATGCGACGGTGAGGCCGGCTGTCACCCCACCGTCGCGGCCTGGCCGGAGCCGGGCGAGGAAGCGCCGGGCGAGGTCTTCCGGCTTCATCAGTGAGGCGGCACTCATGCGGCCTCACCGCCGACCAGCATGCCGAGCCGCTCGGAGGTCGCCTCCGAGGCGGCGAGTACTCCGGTGATCCGCCCGGAGGAGATCACCGCGATCCGGGTCGCAAGGGCCATGACTTCCTCGAATTCGGTGGAGATGAGCAGCACTCCGACGCCTTCGGCGGCCGCCTTGCGCAGCCGGGAATACATGTCCTCGATGGCACCGACGTCCAGCCCGTGAGTGGGCTGCGCGGCCACCAGGACGCGGGTGTCACCGGACAGTTCCCGGGCGAGTACGACCCGCTGTTGGTTGCCGCCGGACAGGCTGCGTACCGGCGCGTCCAGCGACGGTGTGATGATGTTGAACTCGTCCGCGAGGCGACGGGCCTCGGCGAGCATCACGCCCCGCCGCAGCAGGAACCGGCCGCTGACCTTGTCGAGCGACTTCATCGTCAGGTTCTCGGCGACGCTCATGTCGAGGACGACGCCGCTTTGGTGCCGGTCCTCGGGCACGATGCCGAGACCGGCCCGGGTGAGCGCGCCGGGCCGGGTCACGTCGACCCTGCTCCCGGCGACCTCGACGGTGCCGGCGTTCGGCGCGACCAGCCCGGCGAGGACATCGCCCAGCGTCGCCTGGCCGTTGCCCTCGACGCCGTAGAGGGCAACGATCTCACCCGCGCCCACGGTCAGATCGACTCCTTCGAGAACCCTGACGCCACGTTGCTCGACGCTCAGGCCGGCGAGGCGCAGGAGGGGCTGCTGCCCGTCCTGCGCCCCGCTCCCGCCGGTGCGTGCCTTCCGCACCGGCAGCAGGCCGAGGGCCGCGCCCTCCTCGCCCAGCGACACCTCACGGCCCACCATCTGCTGGGCCAGGAGCTGCGGAGTGGTCTCGGAGGTGACCGCCCGGAAGGCGACACGGCCCTTGCGCAGGACCGTCACCCGGTCCGTGGCCTGGGCGATCTCGGAGAGCTTGTGACTGATGAGGATGACAGCGCGCCCCTCCTCCTGCACCACGCGGCCGAGCACGGCGAACAACTCCTCCGACTCGGCCTGGGTCAGCACCGAGGTGGGCTCGTCCAGGATCAGGATCTGAGGGTTGCGCCGCAGGCACTTGACCACCTCGACCCGCTGCCGCTCGCCGGCCGAGAGCGCGTCGACGCGGGCCTCGGGGTCGATCGGCAGCCCGTACCGCGCGGAGACCTCGGCGATGCCGGCGCAGATGGCGTGCTTGTTCACCTTGCCGGTGTCGCCGAGCGCCACGTTCTCCCACACGGTCAGCCCGTTGATGAGGCTGAAGTGCTGGTGCACCATGCCGATGCCCAGTTCGGCCGCTTCCTGCGGGCTGTCCAGCGCGACCTCCTCGCCGCGCACCAGGACGCTGCCGGCGTCACGCCGGACCAGCCCGAGCAGGACCTTCATGAGGCTGGACTTGCCCGCCCCGTTCTCACCAAGGAGTCCGTGGATCTCGCCGGCGTCGACCCTGAGGTCCACGGCGTCGCAGGCCGTGACCGATCCGTAGGACTTTGTGATGCCGCGCAGCTCGAGAAACGGAACCGCTGAGGCCGTCGATGTCATTGCTGATCTTCCTCGTCGGTCTCGGCAGTCAGCCGAGGCGCTTGACCTCGGCCGCCGTGTCGATCTTCTTGCTGCCGATCTTGTTCAGGAACTGCGCCAACTGCTTGCTCTCGTCCCCCTTGGGGTCGCAGATCTTGACGGTCGGGTAGGGGTCGACGCCCAACTGCCACACGCGCGTCGTGCCCATCTTCAGGTTGTCCTTGGCGAACTCCTCCAGCGCGGCGCGGAAGTAGTCACCCGGGTCGAAGATCACCGAGAAGTCGAACTTCGGGCTGGCCGAGTCACACCGGTCGGTGCCGGGGGTGAGGGTGAGCACGCCGTTGGCGTTCGCGAGCTTCGCCGACGCGTCGGTCGCGCCGCCGAGATAGGGGTAGATGACCTTGGCGCCCTGGCTGATCTGTGCCTGAGTGGCTTCCTTGGCCTTCGCCGAGTCGTTGAAGTCGCCGGTGTAGGTGCTCGTCAGCTTGGCCTTCGGGACGACCTCCCGGATCCCGGCCAGGAAGGCCTTGGCGGCGGCGACACTGAAGTCGGCCTTGGCGCCCGTGATGAATCCGGCCTTGGTGTAGCCGGCCGCCTTCATCTTCAGGCCCGCGGCGTAACCGGCGGCGAACATCCCCTGGTTGGGGTCGTCGGTGGACAGCAGGACCCGCGGGACCGGGGCGGAGCCCGCCTGCCCCGGCATGTACCAGGCGGTCTTGGCGCAGACCGGGTCCTGGGAGGCGGGTATGGCGGTCTTGAGCTCACTCGCGGCGAGCGCGACCATGTCGACGTGCTGCTGACACAGCGCGCGTGCCGCGTTGAGCGCGTCGTTCGCGGGCACGCTGCCACGCTTGACGACTGTCCAGCCCTTCTCCTTGGCGAAGGCGTCCGCCGAGTCGACGAAGCTCTGGTAGTAGCCGTGGTCGTTGATGTCGCCGGGGCTGAGGACGCCGATGACGACCTTGCCGTCGCCGTTGACATCGGGCTCCTTGAGCCCCGAGCCGCTGCCGCCGCTCGCCTGGGCGGTCGCCTTGGGCGCCGTCGCCGCGTTGCCGGCACAGCCGGAGAGCGCGAGGGCGCCTGCGAGGGCGAGGCCGACCGCGGCCCGAGGACGACGGAGCGTGCTTTTCGCAGTCATGTGCGTGGTTCCATTCGCTGAGTGGCACTGCCCCGTCGGGGCGGTGGCGTGGCGTCGGGGGGATCAGTGGGCGGGGCTGACGGCCCGGTCGAGTTCGGCGCGGGAGACACGGTCCTGGTGGGAGCGGGGCTCCTCACCCGCGGCGACGAACCACGGGAGACCGTCCGCCCGACCGCTCGGACCCGGGTGGGGTCGATGCGGCCAGGGGCGGACGTGGCCGAAGGTCGGTGGTGATGCTGACGGCCTCCGCGAGCGCGATGTGCGCGTCCGGGAAGCGGGGGCTGTGGTCGCCGCGGTCTTCGCGCCGTGCACGCGGCACTCCCCAGCGGGGATGTAGGCCGGCGACGGCGTGTCGGCGATCTGCGAGGGCGGTTCGCCGGTCGGCGATGGCCGTGCTGACGCAGGTGGGTGTGCGAGGGCGAGGGCCTCGATGTGCTCGGGAATCTCGCCGGTCGTGACGTTCGGTACGAACGCGGCGGTGTGCTCGGTGTCGACCAGGCGTCCTTCGGCTCCGGGTTGTCCGGCCGCCGGGCGCCGATGAAAGGACCGTGATCCACGGCGGCCCTCGCTGGCCTGTGTGCAGCGGCCGTACGGCATGGCGTCGGCCCCTGTGCAGGAGTTGCGTCGGACGGGTCGTGTCGGCCGGGCCGACGATCATCGGTCGCGACAGCGGGCCCTGCTTCTTCGCCGGCGGAAACCCGGACTTGTCGATGACGTTCAACAGCGGGTCTCCTTACCGGTCGGCCGCCCGCTCCGCGGGCCAGGTGGGGCGGGGCGTGATGCCGGCGCGCCTGAGGAGGGCGGCGGATCGTTCGGCGGCGGCCGCGGCGACGGTCGCGAGGTCGACGCCGGTGGGTCGCCGGTCTCGGACGACCACGCGGCCGTCGACCAGCACATCTCGGACGGTGCGCGACACATGGCCCCATACGAGCTGGCGGGCGAGGTCGCCCCGGGGCACCCAGGCGGGGTCGCGGGCGTCGAGCACGACGAGGTCGGCCGCCTTGCCCACTTCGAGGGAGCCGATGCGTTCGCCGAGACCGATCGCCCGGGCGCCGTCGATCGTCGCGAGGGCGAACGCCTGCTCGGCGCGGATGGGGTCGGGCAGATCACGGTCGCGTTCGAGAGCGGCGAACAGATAGGCGGCGAGGAGGACGTCCGGACCGTCTCCGGCGTTGTGCGCGTCGCAGCCCAGGGCGACCCGGCCGCCCCGCCGCACCAGTTCGGCGTGGCGGGAGGCACGTGTGTACCCCTGGGCAAGTCGCAGGTAGGCCCCCGGGCAGGCGGCGACCGCGGTTCCGGTCTCGACGATGGCGTCGACCTCGGCGTCGTCGAGCCACACGGCGTGTCCCAGCAGCAGGCGTGGGCCGAGTACTCCCAGTTCGCGGAAGTGGACCACCGGCCGGCGCGCACAGCGCTGGGCGTATGCCTCGATGTCGGCGGGTCCCGGCGAGATGTGCCAGGTGAGCCCGACGTCGAGCCTCTCGGCAAGGCTCGCCGCCCCGGCGAAGAGCTCGTCGCTCGCGAGGTCGTGGCCGACGAGCGTCACCCATCCGGTGACCGGCCCGGTGGCCGGCAGGGACCGGACGATGTCCTCCTGCCGGGCGAGCACCTCGGCGGCGGGCGCGCCGAACGGCACGCCCTCGGCGTCCCAGCCCCAGCCGCCGACCCGCGCGCGGACACCCGCGGTGCCGAGCCCGGCGGCGACTCGTTCCGGGTACGCCACCGTGCCCGGTTCCAGCACGGTGGTGATGCCCCGGGACAGGCAGTCGATCGCGGTGATGGTCGCGGCCAGTTCGTCGTCGTCGCCGTCGGCGTGGGCGTGCAGGGGGACGATCCAGTCGAATATCGACTCCTGCGAGCCGATGTGGTCCGGGATCGTGCTGCGCACGAGGGGGTCGACGGTGGTGTGCTGGTGGGCGTTGACCAGGCCCGGGATCACGACACAGCCTGACGCGTCGATCTCCCGCGCGCCCGGGAAGCGGGCGCGCAGATCCTCGGCCGTGCCGAGTGCGGCGATGGTGTCCCCGGACACGGCGACCGTCGCACCGGTGAGGACGCGTCGAGCGGGGTCCATGGTGACGACGTCGCCGCCCACGATCAGAAGGTCGGTCATGGCTCGATCACGACCTTGCCGATCGTCTCGCGATCAGCGAGCACGTCCCAGGCGTCGGCCAGGTCTTCGAGCGGGAACCGGGCGGCGGTGGGCAGGTGCAGGCCGTCGGCGAAGCAGGCTGAGGTGGCTGCGACGAAGTCGGACGAGGTGTAGCCGCCGGTGCCCAGCAGTTTCAGGCCGCGGTGGAAGACCTCCTGGAGCGAGAACGAGACCTGGTCGCCACTGGTGTTGCCCATCAGGAGCAGACGCCCGCGGATGCCCAGGCAGTCCAATGAGGTGCGCCAGGTGTGGGTGCCGACGTGGTCCAGGACCAGATCCGCTCCGGCGCCGCCGGTGAAGACCGACACCGTTTTCGCCGCGTCGGGGTCTTCGTTGGGCAGCACCAGGTCGGCACCGGCGGTGCGGGCCGCGTCCCGCTTCGCCTCGCTGCCGGCGAACGCGACGACCGAGGCGCCGGCCCGCTTGGCCAACGCGATGGCCGCCAGGCTCACGGCGCCGGCGCCGGCGTGCACGACGAGGGTCTCGCCCGCGGCGAGTGCCCCGACCGAGTGCACCGCGTGCCACGCCGTCGGGGCGGCGGTCGGCAGGGTGACGGCCGCCGTGAGCGGCAAGGACTCGGGAACCTGAACAATCGATTCCGCAGAGGCCAGTACGTAGTCGGCCAGAGCGCCGGGGGCGTTGCCTCCGAGGATCCGGGGGTTCGAGCAGTACGCACGATCGCCCACCGCGCACCGGGAGCAACTGCCGCACCCCTGGGTGGGGTCCGCGACGACCCGGTCACCGGGGACGACCGAGCTGACCGCGGATCCGGTCGCCACCACCGTCCCGGCGAAGTCCATGCCCGGCACGTGCGGAAGCCGGAAGCCGGGGATCAGGCCCGGCCCCTTGCGCTGCAGCAGGTCCAGGCGGTTCAGCCCGCAGTACGCGACCTTGACGAGAACGTCGCGCGGTCCGCAGACCGGCTCGGGGACATCCCGTAGGGACACGGCCTCGGGTCCGCCGAAATCTGTCTGCACCATGGCTCGCACCGCACTGCCTCCTTACCCTAGGCCGTCTCGCATTGCGAGGCGGTGGAACGTATTGCGAGGTACTCTGCCCCCGCCGACCGGTGCTGTCAACGCTCCCCGGGAACATCTTGGTTTCATTGGTGTATCGCCCATTCAGAGGGCTGACAGCCCAGGCTGCGGCAGGTGGGTGAGGGTGCGGAGGCAGGTGAGGGCGACCCCGTCGGAAGGCGTCACCGCGCCGCGCGACGGCGCGGCATGTGGCGGCTCAGCGCCAAGTCGACACCGGCTTGTCGTCGCCGTGCAGCCGCTGGTCGTCAGCGGCGAGCAGGTCCAGGGCCGCGAGCGCCAGGTGCAGCTGCGCCGAGGCGGAGGGAAGCAGGGGGTCGGTGCCCAGGAGGCTCTTGATCTGGCGCACCCGGTAGCCCACCGAGTTGCGGTGCAGATGGAGTTGTACGGAGACGCTCTGCCGGCTGCCTCTCTCTGCCAGCCAGGCACGCAGAGTCGCCATCAGCTCCGGACGCTGCCGGATCGGCCCGAGGTGCGCCTCGGCGTAGGCCTCGAGTTGCGGGCGCGGGAGGGGCAGGAGTACCTGGACCACCCCGCAACGGTCGAAGGTGAGCAGCGGGACCATCCGGGCCCGGGCCAGTCCGAGCAGCCTTTCGGCCTCGGTGAAGGACCGGGCCAGGCCCACGGTTGAGTCGGGACGGGAACCGCTCGCCGCAATGACGTGGTCGGCGGAGTCGTCGTCGGTCATGAGACACAGCCTGTTCCGCAGGCGGTCGAGCACGGCTTCGTCGGGCACCACCGTCCACGCGGTGCGCCCCTCCTGCCGTACCGGGTGCTCCAGCCAGGTGAGGGCGGTGGACCAGGCACGCAGGCGGGAGCCGCCGTAGTGCAGCACGGCACCGATCGACGGTCGCCGCAGATCGATCCCCAGTCCCGCGGCCGCCGCGCACACCGAAGGGCTCACCGTCCCTGACCGCAGCGCACCGATGACGTCGGCCGGTGTGTGCTGCGACGAGACCTCGGCGGAGTCGTCCCCCGCGCGTACGGCGTCGATGAGCAGCGCGGTGACGGCGGCACCGGCCAGTGCCCGCACGCGCGGATCACCGGGGCCGACGGTCAGCAGCACACCGGCCACAGTCGTCCCCGCACGCACGGGCAGGGCCGTGGCCCGCAGCCCGTCCAGCGTGTGGACCACCCGTCCGGTCGCTTCGGCGAGCACGCCGTCCGCCACCGCGGGCGGCACTCCCGCGCCGCCGTCGGTGGTCGCCAGTGGCTCGCCGTCGGCGGACAGCAGGCGCACGTGCCGACCGGTCGCCCGGCGAAGCGCGTGGAGTACGTCCGGGCGCGCGGCGCCGGCGAGCACCGCCTCGGTCAGCTCCCGCTCCAGCACGGCCGGTGTTGAGGCCTCCGGCCCCGGTCCCTCCCGGGCCGGCTCCGATCGTGCCCCGGCAATGATTTCCATGGTGTCGGCTCTCAGCGGGCCAGCAGCCGGATGGCCACGCCCTTCTCCTGGGTGTACTCGCGCAGCGCCGCGTATCCGCCGCCCCGACTGAAGCCGCTGTCCTTCTGCATGTTGAACGGGAAGCCGATCACTCCCGCGTCGTGGAACTGGTTGACCGCCACCTGCCCGGAGCGGACGTCCTTCGACAGCCGGAGCGCCCGGGAGACGTCGTTGGTCCAGATGCAGGCCAGCAGGCCGAAGTCCGTCGCGTTCATCAGCCCGGTCGCCTCGGCGGTGTCGCGGAACGACTGCACGGCGAGCACCGGGCCGAACACCTCCTCCCGGGCGACGCGCATGCCCGCGTCCACACGGTCGTACACGGTCGGCCGGACGAACCACCCGTCGCCGGTGGGCCCGCCACCGGTGACCAGCCGCGCCCCCTCGCGAGGCGTGTCCTCAAGGAAGCCGCTGACGCGGGCGAACTGCGCGGCACTGACCAGCGGCCCCATGTCCAGGTCGGCTTCCCAGGGCCCGGTCTTGACGTCGGCCATGCCGGCGGCGACCCGCTCCACGACCTCGTCGTGCACCGAGGCCTCCACGAGCAGCCGGGAACCGGCGTAGCAGTTCTGCCCCGCGTTCTCGGTGATCGAGGCGACGATCGCCGGGATCGCCGTGTCGAGATCGGCGTCGGCGAAGAGGACGTTCGGCGACTTGCCGCCGAGTTCCAGCTTCACCGGGACGAGGTTCTGTGCGGCGGCCGCCATGATCGCCCGCCCGGTGGCGGTGGAGCCGACGAAGCTGATGTGGTCGACGCCCGGGTGTGTGGTGAGTGCGACGCCCGCCTCGGGGCCGAGGCCCGCGACGACGTTGATCACTCCCGGCGGAAAGCCCGCGCGGCGGGCGAGTTCGACGAGGGCGAACGGTGCCAGCGGCGCGATCTCGGACGGCTTGAGCACGACCGTGTTGCCCGCGGCGAGCGCCGGCGCGACATTGGCGGCGGTGAGCACGGCGGGAACGTTCCACGGGATGACGACGGCGCACACGCCGTACGGCTCGGGAACCGTGTAGCCCAGGTAGTCGGGGCTGCGGGTCGGCAGCGTGACTCCGGTGAGCTTGTCGGCCGCGCCGGCGAAGTAGTCGATGATGCCGTGCGCGATGTAGATGTTCGTCCGCCCCCCGGACAGGGGCTTGCCCACGTCCTGGGCCTCGACGGCCGCGAGCGCCTCTACCTCGGCGATGATCAGGTCGGCCCAGCGCCGGATCAGAGCCCCGCGCTCGCTGGGGTTGGTCGCCGCCCAGGCAGGGAAGGCGCGGCGCGCCGCGGCCACCGCGTCCTGGACGTCGGCGCCGCCCGCCCGGGCCACCTTGGTGATCACCTGCCGGGTAGCCGGATCGAGGACGTCCAGCGTGCCGCCGTCGCGGGCCGGGACCCACTCGCCGTCGATGAAGTGCTGGGAAGAAGGGATGTCTACAGCCGCCATAGGGCGAACCTTGACCGACCTTGTCGCGCATGTCAATATGCGATCTCGCAATGTGAGGCAACAAGGAGGCCCTGTGCGCGCCACCGCCGCTCTGCTGGAGCAAGCCGGACAGCCATTCGTCCTGACAGAGGTGGACCTCGACGAGCCCCGCCCGGACGAGGTACTCGTCCGCGTCGCGGGCGTCGGCATCTGCGGTACCGACCTCGAGTTCGCCACCTTCTTCCCCACGCCCGCGCTGCTCGGGCACGAGGGGTCGGGCATCGTCGAGAAGGTCGGCGCCCACGTCACCTCCGTACGGCCGGGCGACCACGTCGCCATGTCCTTCACGTCGTGCGGCACGTGCGCGCTGTGCCGTACCGGCTCGCCCGCCTACTGCCGCAGCTTCGACGCGGTGAACTTCTCGGGCCGCCGGCCCGACGGCTCCACCGCGGTGACCCATGAGGGGCGGGAGGTCAACGCCCACTTCCTCGGCCAGTCGTCGTTCGCCAGCCACGTCGTCGCACCGGAGCGGGCGGTCGTCAGGATCGACCCGTCGCTGGACCTGCTGCGGGCCGGCCCCTTCGGCTGCGGCTTCCAGACCGGAGCCGGCGGCGTGCTCAACGTACTCCAGCCGCGTCCCGGCTCGTCGATCGCGGTCTTCGGGGCTGGGGCCGTCGGCGTGGCCGCCGTCATCGCCGCCTCGCTGAGCGGCTGCAAGGTCGTCGTCGCCGTCGATGTGAACCCCGCCAAGCTCGAGGCGGCCCGCGGCTACGGAGCCACCCACGCCGTCGACTCCTCGGCCGGGCCGGTCGCGGAGCAGCTGGCCGCGCTTGTCCCCGACGGGTTCGACTTCGTGATCGACACGACCGGGCGCGAGGACGTCCTGCGCACCGCCGTGGAGGCTCTCGGGCCGCTCGGTCGCGCCGGTGTCATCGGTGTCGGCCCGAGCGAGTCGATGAGCTTCGAGTGGCGCAGCATTCTCAACGGGCGCACGGTCACCGGCATCATCGGCGGGTCCAGCCTGCCGCAGCTGTTCCTGCCGCAGCTGCTCGAACTGAACGCCGAGGGCCGGTTCCCGGTCGAGAAGATGATCACCTACTTCCCGTTCGAGCAGATCAACGAAGCCGTCGCGGCGGTCCGGTCCGGCTCGGTCGGCAAGGCCGTGCTGACCTTCTGAGGGTCGCCCGCGAAACATTGTCAGGCCCGACGGCGACACCTTAGGGTGACCGACGCCGATGAGGCAGCTGACATCCGGTGGCGCGGCCGGACAACACCGCGCAGAAGCCCGAGCACGTGGAGCGTGCCCACCATGTCCGCCGACATCGACTTCGACTTCGACCACCACTCCGATGAGGCCAACGCCGATCCGGTCGCCTACTACGCGCGCTTCCGTGAGAGCTGTCCGGTAGGCCGCTCGGCCGCCCACGGCGGCTTCCACTACACGACGCGGTATGCCGACGTGGCCCGCATCGCCCGCGACGACGAGACGTTCTCCTCGGCCCGCAGCGACCACGGCGGGCAGGGCGTCGGCATCGTCATCCCCAAAGGACCGGGACTCGACCAGTATCCGATCGAACTCGACCCGCCGCGTTCGACCGAGTACCGGAAACTGATCAACCCGCTGCTGACCCCGGAGGCGGTCGAGCAACTCGCGCCCATGATCGAGCGCCACGCCGCCCGCGTCGTGGACGACTTCGTCGAGCTCGGCTCCTGCGACCTGGTCCGCGACCTCACCAACCCGCTGCCCGCCGCGGTGACCTTGGACTGGCTCGGTTTCCCCGAGGAGGACTGGGCGAAGCTGGCCGGGCCGATCCACGACATCTTCGCCGCACCGGCCGGCAGCGAGCGCGCCGTGCGCGGGGCCGCCGGACTGGCCTACATGGACCAGCGCATCCGCGAGCTGATCACCGAGCGCCGCTCGGCACCACGGGCCGACGCGGTCAGCACGCTGGTGGCCGGCCGGCGCGGCGACGGCAGCGAGTTCGGCGAGGACGAGCTGGTGTCGGTGATCGGCCTGCTCATCGCCGGCGGCGTCGACACCACCACCTCCCTCACCGGATCGACGCTCGTCCACCTCGCTCGCCACCCCGAGCAGCGCCAGAAGCTGATCGACTCCCCCGACCTGCTCGACAGCGCCACCGAGGAGTTCCTCCGCGCGTTCGCCCCGTCGCAGTCGATGGCCCGTACGGTCACCGGGGACGTCGAGGTCGGTGGCTGCCCGATGCACACGGGCGACCGGGTGCTGATCCCGTGGGTCGCCGCGAACCACGACCCCGCCGTGTTTCCCGACCCCGAGCAGGTACGACTCGACCGCGACGCCAGTCGGCACCTCAGCTTCGGGATCGGATCGCACCGGTGCGCGGGCGCGCACCTCGCCCGAGCCATGTTCCGCGCGATGATGACGCAGGTCCTGACCCGGCTGCCCGACTACCGGGTGATCGAGGAGGGTCTCGTTCCCTATCCCACGCGCGGCAACCAGTCCGGCTGGGACGCGGCCCCGGCGGTCTTCACGCCCGGCCCCCGGGCGACCGCGGCGGCAGGCACGGTCCGCGCGCTGAGCACACCCACCCCGCTGCGGGTGACCGCGGTGAGCACCGCGGCGCAGGACGTACTCGCCGTCGACCTCGGCCTGCCGGACGCGGGCGAACTCCCCGCGTGGCGGCCCGGCGCGCACGTCGAGCTGCGTCTGCCCTCGGGCCGGCTGCGTCAGTACTCGCTGTGCGGTGACCCCGCCGACACCACGACGTGGCGCATCGGCGTCCTGCGTGAGCCCCGGGGCCGGGGCGGCTCGGCCGAACTCCACGAACTCGCCCGCCCCGGCGCCACGTTCGCGGTACGCGGACCGCGCAACCACTTCCCGCTCGCCGAAGCACCGTCCTACCTGTTCCTCGCGGGCGGGATCGGCGTCACACCGATCCTCGCCATGGTCCGCGAGGCCGCCGGACGCGGCACGCCCTTCACCGTCGTCTACGGCGGCCGCACGCGCTCGACGATGGCGTTCGCCGAGGAACTCGCCGCCGTCGCCGGCGACGCGCTCACCCTGCTCCCGCAGGACGAGGCCGGGCTGCCGGACCTCCCCCGGCTGCTGGGCGACCTTGGCCCGGGCACCGCGGTCTACGCGTGCGGACCGGGACCGATGCTGGCCGCCGTCGAGCGTGAGTGCGCCCGTCTGGATCTCACCGGTCGGCTGCACCTGGAGCGCTTCGCCGCCGGCGACGACCTCGAGACGGCATTCGACGCCGCGGAGAACCGGCCCTTCGACGTCCAGCTCGCGCGCACGGGAGTCACGCTCCCCGTGCCGGCCGACCGCCGCCTCATCGAGGTCCTGCGCGATGCCGTCAGCGGCCTGTCCTACGACTGCGAGAAGGGATACTGCGGTGCCTGCGAGACCCGTGTGCTCGCCGGGACACCGGAGCACCGGGATTCCGTGCTCAGCGACGAGGAACGTCTCGCCGGGCGCACGATGATGGTCTGTGTCGGCCGCTGTCAGGGCGACCGGCTCGTCCTGGACCTCTGAGTCCCGGTCGGCCGGCGGACCATGTCCGCCGGCCGGCTTCCTGGCACCGGTCGGCTCCCGCCGGGGTTAGACAGTGGGAGCGAGGTTCAGTCGACCCGCACGGCGGCTGGACGCGTTCTCTCTCCGTCCGACGGCCGGGGGCTCACGGCTTGAGCCCCACCGGCCCTCCGCGCCTCGGCGTCGAGGGTCAGCCGAAGGCGCGGATGCCCAGCCAGACGCCGACGAGCACGCCGAAGCCGACCACGGGGGCACGCAGCACCGGCTCGCTCAGCCTCGTCGCCACCCGGCCGCCGATGACTCCGCCGGCCAGGGACGACGGCGCGACCACAAGTGCGACCACCCACTGCACGGGGCCGAACCACGCGAACACGACGAGCGACACCGTGGCCACGACCAGCTGCAAGGTCCCCTTGAGTACGTTCACTTCGGCCGTCGGTGCGGAAAGCGTCAGGCCGAGGACGGCCATCAGGACGACTCCGAGCCCACCTCCGAAGTAACCGCCGTAGACCGCGCCGGCGAACGTGCCGGCGTAGAGCATCCCGCGGTGGTCACGGTGAGCGGCGCCGAGCAGTGCCCGCAACCGGGGCTGGAGGGCGAGGAGGGCACTGGCGCCGAGGACGAGGAACGGCACCGCGACCGAGAAGACCCGCGTCGGGGTGAGCAGCAGCAGCGCGCATCCGGCGGCGGCACCCACGGCGGACACGACCGCCGGCGGCGTCGAGGAGGACGGACGGGAGGACCCCCGCAGTGCCGCGACATTGCCCAGGTAGCCCGGCCAGAGCGCCACGGAGTTGGTGACGTTGGCGGCCACCGTACCCAGCCCCCCGGCGACCAGAGCGGGGAAGAGCAGCAGTGACCCACCGCCGGCTATGGAGTTGACGAATCCGCCGACAAGGCCGGCACCGCTGATGAGAACGACCTCGCCGACATCCATCCGATCTCCTCTACACATATGCGAGATGCCATGTTGCCATACGAGACAGCTTTACAGAGCGGACCTCGACGGGAAACATCACCGCAACGGGACGTTCCTAGCGTCGGGCCATCCACTTCCGCTCCATGAAAGACGGGCCATGACAGCGATCGACTCGCCCCTCCTCGACGTTGCCGCGACAGGCTTCCCGATCCTCCAGCCCGGCCACGGAGGGATCGCATCGGCGACCTACGTCCCTGCCACGCCCGGGAACACTCTGTGGGGCCGCCTTCCGTGTGAGGCGGACTCGCCGTGCGCGGTCGTGCCACCGGGCTCCGTCGTCACGGTCGACACCCTCAGCCACGAGGGAGTCCTGGAGGACCAGGGCCGCAACCCGCGCGAGTTCTTCACCCGTTACGGCGTCAGCGGCGCCCATGTGCTCGACGACGCCCAGCAGGTGGCGGACTCCGGTATGCCGCACGACTTCGACGACGACGGTCCGCACATCGTCACAGGTCCGATCGCGGTGGCCGGCGCCCGGCCCGGTGACCTGCTCGCCGTGACCGTCCTCGACCTGACACCGCGGGTTCCGTACGGCATGGTCTCCGCACGGCACGGCTTCGGCGCACTCCCCGGCGAGATGCCGTCACTGTCCGGCCCCGTGTTCACCTTCGCCACGGCACACGCGGATCGCGACGGCGCCTGGGGCCGGATGGCGGTGGACCCGACGAACCCCTCCCGCGGCTCACTCCGCTTCCCCCTTCGCCCGTTCCTCGGTGTGATGGGCGTGGCGGTGTCGGGGGGCGAGCGGCCGCACTCGGTCCCGCCCGGGCGCCACGGGGGCAACATCGACGTCTCGCTGCTCGGCGAGGGCGCCACGCTCTTCCTTCCGGTGCAGGTCGACGACGCGCTGGTCTACTTCGGGGATCCCCACTTCGCGCAGGGCGACGGCGAGGTCGCCCTGACAGCGTTCGAGGCGTCGCTGCGCGCCACCGTGAAGCTCGAGGTGGTGCCGGGCGGCGCGGCTCTGCGACCCGGCCACGGACGCGTGGCGCCGTTCGCCGAAACGGACGACTACCTCGTGCCGATCGGCCTGGACGAGGACCTGGACGAAGCGATGCGCGACTGTGTGCGCTGCTCGCTGGACCTGCTCGCGACCGACTACGGCATCGACCGCCATCTGGCGATGGCCTACCTCAGCGCGGCCGGCGACTTCGCGGTCTCCCAGGTCGTCGACGGTGTGAAGGGCGTCCATGGAAAGATCCGCAAGTCCGACTTCCGCGAGGTCGGCCGACCGAGTTGACCGGTGGGTCGCGCCGATTTCCGCCCCGGCATGGGGACCCGACGGGGCGGGCGGGTTCAGGCCCAGGAGCAGAACGCCACGGGCCACACGCACTCGGCGACCGCGGCCAGGATCTGGGCGCAGGCCGGGCTCAGGGACTGCGCCATCGCCCCGTACTCGCTCCCATCCTGATCCCTGGATGTCACTCCACAGGCAGTCGCCAGCGCGGCCAGCGCGACGGAGCGATCATCGGCCCCACTGCGCAGGGACCGGACAGCAGCACCCCGTTGCTCCCCACACAGGACGTCGTAGCGACGGGCCGAATCGGTCGGCAAAGGCAACCGCCGCGGCGTGCGGACAAGGACGCCGTCAGTGACCAAACCGGCCGCGAGACGCTTGTGCGCACTGCCACTCAGGGTCCTGACCCACTGCGATGCCGTGCACAGCCTGCGCGACGACTGGATCCGCACGAGAACCTCGCCGAGTACGCGGTCGCGCGGCTGTACGGCGTCGACGGCTTGGACGGCGACAATGTGTCCGCCGGCAGTGTGGATGAGACCGTCCAGAGCCAGTTCCATCAGCATCGCACCGCTCAGGCCGAAGTCGAGACCGGTGCGGTAGCTGGGGACACGACCCTGTCCGTCCAAGTACACGGCCAGCATGAAGTCGCCCGCAAGGCTCGTCGTGGAACCGGCCTTCATTCCGTTCTCCCATTCGCGGCGCGTCGGCTCGGGCTTCCGGGCGCTTCCGGACCGGGCAGCCGAACCAGATCCCGAAGGGTCTGACACAGCACTATGGAGGGCGCGCAGCTCTTCGTCAATGCAAGACATCGTCCCGGAATGCAGAACGCGGTTGTCCCATGCCGGAAGACGGCTTCAGCACCTGATACAGGGTCGCTCGCAGGCGCCGCGGAGCGGCAGTGGACGAACGGCGCACTCTCCTCTGCTCCGGGCCGCCGCGTGGCGCCGAGGGCGACCCAGTCCGAGGACTTCATCGGTCAAGATCCGGACCATGCCCGGGCCGGCGAGCCGATCGCAGCCGAGAAGGACGACGTTTGCACTGGCCATAGCAGCGTCGGCCCCTGCACCACCAGCAGACGAAGAACATTCTTTGGTTCTTACAGCCCTCAGAAGCCTGGCTTCTTCCAGGCCCTCACATGGGTGGTCTGGATGCACTGAGCCCTGGGGCAGGTGGCCGACTTGGAGGCGGATCGACGTGCCTTCGATGACGGGGACTTCGCCGTTGTGGTCGAGCCGTGCGGAGCGGTGTCACAGGCGGGGAGGGATACGGTCCCAGGCCATGTCGCGGCCAGGCCACAGCGGTCAGTGGTCTGCTGCGTCGGGATCTGCCCAGGTTCCTGGCTCGGCCAGGCGGAACGCCGGTCCTTGCTTGGGAATCCGGCCCCCCTGCGTGGCACGGGTGGGCGGGCGGCGCGTCACCCGGTCCGAGCGCAGACGTCGGAGAACCTCTGCAGGCGGTGAACGCAAGTATCTCGCCCCGGGCGGCAACGCCCCCATGGGGCAGGTGCGTTGCTCGAGATGGTCTGTTTCAGGATGCCTTTTGGTCGGCGGGCTTCTCGATCTCGGTGGTCACGCGTGCCCCTCGGAAGAGCACCGGGAGCCACAGGAGGCATGCCAGCAGGGGGGCCGCGGCGTAGGTGGCCATGCCCACACTGGAGCCCAACCCGCCCATGAGCGCGCCGAGGACGAGATAGCCGATGCCGATGAGCGCCGACTCCACGAATGCGATCATCGACAGCAGGCTCGCCCGGTGGCGCGACGGCACTGCCTCGTTGAACACGTTGTCCACGAGCACGGCGGTGATCTCGGGAATTCCCCCCAGGACCAGGAACGCGGCGATGGTGACCCAGACAAGGCCGAGGCCGCTCAGGCCCAGCGCCGCTGCGAGCGTCAGGAGAGACACCGGGACGATGACCCGATACCCGATGCGCCGGTCCGCGCGGTCCGACAGCAGGGGAGTGAGCCCGCCGACGAAGAATCCCGCCGATATGACCAGGCTGACCAATGCCGTGCCCGCTCCCTGATCGGAGAGGGTCTTCTGCGTGAAAATGATGTACGGCGTCAAAGTCGCATGCATCAGTCCGGACACCACGACAAGCGTCACGAGCGCCGGCGTGGCGACCCGAAGCATCGCCCGCCATGCTGTGGCGTCACCGTGCTGCTCGGCTCCGTCCTGCTCGTCCACCGCGTCCATGCCGCGAATCTCGGGCACCCGTGACATCAGCACCACCACGGCCAGGACAAGGCACGCCGCCGAACCGGCGTAGACGACTCCCCAGGAAATCTGCTGCATTTGGCCGCCGAGTACGATGGCGACTCCCGAGGTGACCGTCCCGAGCATGGTGAACCGGGACTTGATCTTGACGTAGCCGGCCGTTGCACCGCCACGCACGAGCGTGTCGTACAGCAGGGCGGTGTCCGATCCGGATACACAGGCCATGCCCACACCCTGGCCGATGAACAGCGTCAGGAACACCCAGTAGTTGGAAGACGTCACCTGACCGAGCAGGCATCCGGCTATCAGCACCTGGCCGATCACGATGCTGGCACGCCTGCCGATTCGGTCGGCGATGACTCCGGTCGGCAACTCCGCGAGTCCGCTGACCACATAGAGCAGTGTCTGCAGTAGGGCCACTTGCCCGGCGGAGAAGCCCCGCTGATACAGGAAGAGGACGAATACGCCGCGCTGGAACAGCGAGTTGGCGAGCACGGCGTATACGTAGAACGGGCGCGCGACGCTTCGTGCCGCATCGTCGACTGCAGCCGACCCGCCAAGGGCCTTGGTGGTGCCGGTCATGCCGCGGTCTCCCCCTGGTGACTCCGGTGATCATTTGATGTTGGGCCTCCGCCGTCGACCGGAACTTCCAGTCCGTACTTCGCGCAGGCCATGGGGCCGGCCCTCCGGGAACCGTTGCCGACGCCGCGGCCATCCTCGGTGGAGATGGCAAGTGCTGGAACCGGTAGCGTGCACCTGGAAACGGTGCGCACGTCTTGGAGCCGGCCTGGGCGCACGCTCAGGGAATCCCGGATCTCGTCACTTGGTTCCCGGGAGCACGGCCATGGGCGGCGACCGCGCCCTGTGAGGGTACCGGAGCCTGGTCGGCTCGCACGCGAGTTCTGTGACCGCCCGGGATCAAGGTTTCCGCCGTCCCCGAGCGAGCGAAGCGCTCAGTGCGTCGTTGCGATCTGGCTTCGTCCGCCCGAATGGCGGGCCGAGCGAGACCTGGTGCGTGCGAGCGCAGGACGGAATGCCTTGTCTGTGCGGACAGTACGGGCGCGACGTTCCCACGTACTGGGGGCGCGTACCAGGCCCTGTTCGGCAGGAGGCAGATCTCGAACACCCTCTCAGACACACCTGATCCCCTGGCGTACGGGAAGCCCCACACAGTAGTCACCGGAAGAGAAAGCCAAGCCGTCCAGTGTGAGGCTGTGAATGCCGGCCCGCTCCATGGTCGTGATCTCGCGCCCCCAGTCGACAGCCTCAAGAACGTTCGCCGCTGGTGTGGAGCGGTCGATGACGATGCGTCGGCGGGGGCCTAGACGCGTATCGTCGACGGAGATGACCGTCGGACCGCGCCGTGCGAGGAGCTGCGCATCAGCTCGTGGCGACCATACGAAAGTGCCGTCAGGCCGACGCGGCGGATCGAGGTGCTGGAGGCATCGGACGTCGAGTTCGCCGCATTCGCCACTCCACAAGACCCGCAGGCCGACGCCGCGCGCGTCGCGCAGCAGCGCGATCAGGGCGACGAGAGCGCGATCGGGCATGGACGGCATGACGTGATGTCCGGACAACCGAACTCCGGCGTATCCCGTTCGCGCCAGGGAGACAAGGTCTGCCCGATTGTCGACGGAACCGAATTCCATCGTCGCGAACAGGTGCCGACGGCTCGTCCGCGGGCGTGCTGCCGATGGGGTCACCAGGTCAGTCCCGTCGCCAGCGCCAGGTACGTCGAACCCTCGCGGAACGTGAGCCCGAGCGTGGTCCACTCCTCGACGAGCGCTCCGAGTCGGCCGTCGATCACTGATATCCCGAGATCGTCCAATTGGCGCGCGAGTGCAGGGAGGGTCCGCCCTTTGGCGAGCGCACGGTAGGCCTCAGTCTCCAGACCCGGTGAGAGCACCAGTTCGCGTGAGGGCCAACCGTAGCGGTCGTCGACAACGACGAGGGAGTTCTCCGATGCCGGCAGGGCGACCAGCCGCGACGTCGATGAGTTCGCCATCCATACGCCAACCGCCTCGGACAACGTCTCGTACATACCCGCTGATATGCCGGCGGGCTCGGAGTCGAATACATAGACGAGGTCATCGAGAGCATCGACCACCCCTTCGTAGGCGCGGGTGAGCTCGCCCGACGGCCCCAGATTCTGCAGACCGAGCTCGGGGTCATCGAAGTAGGGGCTGAACCGCGTCAACAGGATGCGGTGGACACCGTCGGGTGCGGTGAGGTGGTGAAGGGCCGGAAGCGATTCGACCAATGCCGAGTACTCGTGGTCGTCCTCTCCCGGGAAACCAACGAGGACGTTCCACGACGGAAAGATTCTGCAGGTCGCGCAGTCTCGCAGGAATCGCACGTTCTGCCACCCGGTGACCCCCTTGCGCATGAGGCGCAGGACGGGTGTGGACAGGCTTTCCACGCCCGGCTGGAGTTGCGTGAAGCCGGCCCGAGCGAGCGCTTCGAGATGGTGGAACCCGAGGTTGGACTTCACCTCGGCGAACAGCCGGACGTCCCAGTCGGCCGGCAGCGCCATGTCAGTGGTGAGCTGGCGCACATGGTCAGGGCCCAGGATGTTGTCCGTGAACACGAGGTCGAGGACGTTGTGCCGCCGAATGGCCCGAGAAGCCTCGGCCTTGACTCGCTCCGGCGGCTTGGCGCGGTGAGCCATTGCTGATCCGTTCAAGCCACAGAACGTGCAGTGGTGCTTGGCCCCCCACCAGCACCCTCTGCTGGCCTCGAGCGGGATCTTGACATCGACGAGCTCGCTGAGCGCGGATCCTTTCAGTTCGTGGAAGTAGTGGTCGTAGACGGGCTCTGGGACGACGTCCATGAAGATGGGCCTGGTCCCCAGAGAATTGCTGACCGAGGCGCCGTCCGGACCGGATCGCCAGCAGAGTCCTGGAATCGCGCGTGCCGCGTCGTCCTGTGGATCGGTCCGACCACTCCGACGAGCCGCGATGTGCGCGATGAGCGGTGCGATCGAGTGCTCCGCCTCGCCCCGGACGACATAGTCGATCTCGGTGCGGGCCTGGTGGATCGCCGTGCCCTGGACGCCGTCACAGTTCGCCCCGCCGAGAACTGTGACGGTGGTCGGGGACAGCTCCTTCACTCGCCGCGCAAGCGCGAATGAGGCGATGTTCTGATCGAAGGTCGTCGTCAAGCCGACCACGTCCGTGCGGGATTCGACGATCTCCTCGCCCAACTCGTCGACGAAGCGGGGGGCGGCGCGGAACATCTCACAGTAGGCGTCGACCTGCTCGCGCCCTCGCAGCAATTCGAAGAAGCTCGTCCTGCGAGGGTCCGTATCAGGGCGGAAACAGCTGGAGAAAATCCATTCTCCGACCCCGAGAACCTCGGCGTCGACGACCAGTTCGTAGTGTTCTCGGGCGAGGCCGACCCTGTGGGTGAGGTAGTCGAGCCACCGGATGTTGGCGTAGAGGGCATCCAGCCGTCCGACTTCGCCACGCCCTGCGAAGAGCGGGGCGATCGTGCTGATGGCCAGAGACGGCATGTCAACCAGAGCCCAGGGCATGCACACCAGCGTGACCGAGAGCGCGCCCTCCTCCACCACTGGCAGACTCGGCTCCGGCTCCGGCCGGCTGTGCCCGATCTGCAACAACTCCACGCCGCCTCCAGTCACCGGCTCAACCGCATTCACTTACCAGCTCACGGGCATTCTCTTGACGCCATACCCGAGCCCGTCGTCCATGAACGGGAGGTCGCCAAGGTCGACGGCCAAGGCCAGTGTCGGAATGCGCCGGAACAGGGCGGCGAACACGACCTGGAGCTCCAAGCGGGCCAGCGGCTGCCCGGTGCACTTATGCACACCGGACCCGAAGGCGAGATGCCGGCTGGCATCGCGGCGCAGGTCCAGCGCCTCGGCACCGGGGAACGCTCTTTCGTCGCGGTTGCCGATCTCCTCCGGGAGGATCAGACCCTCGCCGGCGCGTATCAGCTGCCCGGAGATCTCGATGTCTTCCACAGCCACGCGGCGACGGCCGGGCTGGACGGTGGTCAGGTACCGGAGCAACTCGTCGACGGCCGCAGCGACCTCGGGGCCGTCGGCGTCCTTCAGCACAGCGATCTGGTCGGGATGGAGCAGCAAGGCCAGCGTGCCCAGCGCGATCATGCTGGCCGTGGTCTCGTGCCCCGAGACCAGCAGGAACAGGACCAGCATCACCAGCTCGTGCCGGTTCAGCTCGCCGGTGGCCAGCCGTTCGGTGGCCAGCTGGGACAACAGGTCGTCATCGGGGGCATCGAGCTTGCGGCCGATCAGACGGGCCAGGTAGCGATACAGCTCGCCCTGGGACTTGTTCACGACATCGTCCGGGACGCCGCTGCCGGTCACTGTCCTGATGGCGTGATGGAAAAAGTCGTGGTCCTCGTAAGGGACGCCGAGCACGTGACAGATGACGATGGACGGAATCGGCAGGGCGAACTCCGCCACGAAATCCGCCGGCTTCGGGCCGACCAGCAGAGCGTCGATGTGGTCGTCGACGACTTGCTGGACTGTGGGCCGCAGTCGCTCGACCATGCGGGGGGTGAACGGCCGGGCGATCATCCGACGCAGCCGGAGGTGCTCGGGGCCTTCCATGACGGTCAGGAACTGACCTTCTTCGTGGTGGTCCTGCAGAAACTGACTGTCGAACGGGTAGCCCGGCTGCATCCAGTCCGCGCTGACCCGACGGTCCGACAGTAGCGCGCACTGCTCCGCGTGCCGCGTCACCAGCCACGGAGTGCTGCCGTCCCAAAGCCGGACTCGGACCAGCGGCGCCCGTTCCTGCAGCTCGGCGAGCTCAGGTGCCGGATCCAGCGGACAGCCGGGCGCCCTGGGAATCGGAAAGAACGGGACCCCCGCGGATTCCAGATCAGGAACGTTGGCCTGCAAAGACGTCACAACCTAGCTCCGTCCCGGATGTCACATGACTGAAGACACATTGCAACTAGGGCAGATGGCACCTACACCCTCCAGGCTGATGCGGAAACCGTGGACCGAGTGTTCATCGGGAGATGATCTCTCAGCCTCGAGAAACCTCATGACCGCCGACAGGGACCCTGCCGAACGCCTTGAATGACTGGGCTCGCTGAATGAAGTGATCACCGAATCGGCTTCAGCGACCTGCTGATTCCAGCGCCTTGGCCTTTTGCGCCACATGGCGGGAAATCATCCATGTTCAGCCTCGGAAGGTGAACAGCGTCAAACGGCGACGTCTCCGCTAGGCACTGTTCCGGACCGGCCGCAGCCTACCCAGACTCGATCATGCCTTACAAGGGGCGGGAAACCCGGCGTCCGCCGGTCAGCGGAGATCGGGGCAAGTACTCCAGGCGGGAGTCCGTGCACGCGAGCCTCTGCCGGAACCGCACGCCGTCACCATTCCCTGCCCCACGAAACGCCCCCACCCGGAGCGGTGAAGTACTACTTCTCTCTCTGGCGCGACGAGAGACCTGACCAGGACGTTCACCACCTGCTGCGCCGACGACCGCGGGAGAAGCGGAATCGAATTGGCGTCGGTGGCTTCTCGATTCCTCCTCCATCAGGCAGACCCGGTGTCATTGCGTCCGCCACTCAGGGAGAGGCCCCCACCAGCAGCGCCGGCCCCCCGTACACGATCAGGTTCGGATTCAAGAAATGCGTCTGGAGAAGTGTCCTGGTGATCTTGCATGCCGGAAGCCTGAAGAACTCCCGTCATCGCAGGCCACAGGGCACTTCCTCATGCGCGGCAACATCATCGCCGCGCATCGACCGATGGGTCCGGGATCCGGTGTTGCACCGGGACGGCGCGCTGACTCCCTATTGACGGGGCGCCAAGGACTGTATGAGATGGGGCTGTTGGTGCCAGTCAAGGCGAAGAGGGGACAACGATGACGCAGGAAGTACAGGAACGTCCGGTGAAGGCGATGGACGAGGCGGAGCCGGAAATGGTGCTCTTCTCCGACGAGGAAGGCCCTGACTTCGCCGATGATGTCGAGCTGATCACCCTGTCATCGGCAACTTTGGGTGCCATCGTTTCTCGGCGCTGCTGATCGCACCTGATGCCGACTTCGAAACGACTGGCCCTCTCGTTTGCCGGAGAGGGCCAGGTGTCGGTTCGATCGTCCACGCAGAGTGCTCGCGTGACGCTCGGCCGGCCCTTGATCAATGCCGACGTCAATTCTCCGTTCTTCGTTCCTCTCGGACTGCTCTGCATCGCCTCACCGCTGATGACGCATGGTCATCCCACCGTCGTCGTCGACCTGGAGTACGAGCACCGGATCGGCGCCTTCGAGCCCAGTGACGCTGACTGGCTCGACCAGACCTGCGCTCGTCTGCTCGCCGCCGATCCCGACATTCTCGGCCTCACCTGTCTCGCGGACACCCTCCCGGCATGCCTTCTCATCGGGCGTCAGGTCAAGCGGCTCCGGTCCGATGTCACGGTGGTCCTCGGAGGACCCGGGACGTTCGGGGTCTTCCCCGACGCCCTCCCACGCTTCGCCGACTGCGTCGACTTCGTGTGCCGCGGCGAGGGAGAGCTCGCGATCACCGCTCTCGCGGACGCCATTGCCGACGGGGCCGATCCCGCCGAGGTACGCGGTTTCTGGTCGTGTGTGAACGGCCAGTCCGTGTCCAGCGGCCCTCAGCCGACCACGAACCTGAACCTTGTGCCGATGCCCGCGTACGAGGCCGTACCGATGGGCGACTACATCCGCCTGTCGACCCCGCACATCTTCGATGTGCACATCGGCTCCGGGTGTACCTATTCGTGTAAGTTCTGCATGACGTCGACGTTCTGGGATCGCGACTTCCGGATCAAGGATCCCGCGGTCATCCTCGATGAGCTTCGCTTCCTGCACCGCACGTATGGGGTGACCCAGTTCAACTTCCTGCACGACAACTTCGCCAACAAACGCACGTATCTCGACGAGTTCGTGTCCTATTTCTCCGAGCACAACGACATGTTCGAGTGGGGTTGCGCGGTCCGACCTGACAACGTCAACCCGTCCCTTCTGCGGCGCATGGCCGACGCGGGATGCTTCAACATCTTCTGTGGCACGGACGCAGGGTCGGAGAAGATTCTCAAGTCCATGTTGAAGATGCCTTCGACGAAGCGGACCTATGAGTTCTTCCGGTCAGCCCACGAAGTGGGCATCCAGTTCGAGACGAACACGATCGTAGGATACCCGGACGAGAGTCCCGAGGACCTTGAGAAGTCACTGGAGGTCGTCTTCGACGCGATCGCCTACGGTGCCGCCAACAGCGACCTCAGCGTGCTCCAGCCGCTTCCCGGCGCTGAGATCACAGATGAGTACCGAGCTGAACTCGAACCGCTCGAGAGCGAACTGGACGCCATGGGCACCTTCCTCCCGCCGGATGTCCGCGCGCTCATCAGGGACGATAGGAAGACCTTCACCGGATTCAGCTTCATACGCAGCGAAAACCGAAACTACGAATACTATCAGGACGTATTGCGCCTTTCAAGGTATTTCACACGCCGCTACTACCACCTGCTGCGATTCCTCAAGCAGGGCGCGGAGTTCACATACGTTGAAGTCATCGACGCACTGCTCGAACGGGCTGCGATGCCCATCGCGGAAGCGCTCGCTGAGATTCTGGCGCACATGGACGGCGTGCATGCGCAAGCCGCCAGGGCGCTGTTCGCATACGACTCGATGCTTGCGGAGTTCCGGGGAGACGAGGTCGAGGAAGAGCTCGTCAACGTGTACCGGCGGCCCGCCACCGTAGGGGACAAGCCACATTTCCTGATCGCGGACCTCGATGTCGACGTCGTCACGATGATTTCTGATCCGCGCGAAATCATCTGGAAGCCGGAGCTGAGCCGTCCGACCGCCGTGGTCGTGTATCGCGCAAGTGAGGCAGAGGTGTTGACTCTCCGCCTGACGCCTGTGCAGGCCAAGGTGTTCAAGGCTCTGATGCCGCGCGAGCGGGAAGAACGCGAAGCTCTCCTCGCGAACGTCGCCCCCGGTCGGCAGCGCGAGGTCGCGACGGCGGTGGCAAGGTTGTGTGCCCAGCTCGACACCTCGCCGGACGCCCCCGAACCGACTCCTCCTGCGTCCGACAGCCCCCTCCTGACCGCGTGAACGTGACGCGCCCCGTCGTTGTCGAGGTGGACGACGACCCGATCCGATGGCACGGGCCCACGGGGGGCGACTACCTGAGCCGTTGGTTCGCCGCGGCGAGCCAACGCAGCCGGCTCGATCTCGTCCGGGTCGCGGACGATGGGCTGAGCCAGCACTACCGCGTCCGGCAGGGCGCGTCCTTCTCCGACGGCAGCCCGGTGCGTGCGCGCGATCACGCCCGGGCGATCCGGACCGCGCTCACGGTTCCGTCGCTCCAGCGGTTCCTACTCGACATCCGCGCGGTCCGCACATCGAAGGACGCACTCGTCATCGAGCTCCGCCGCCAGGCGCCGCACCTTCCAAGCCTGCTCCGGAGCGTCGATCTCGCTCCGATCTCCTCGTGCGGGCAGCTGTCCTCCGGCGCGTACGAGCGTGCCGTGCGCACCGCCGATGACGAGTACTGGCTCGAACCCGTCAAGGCCGGCACGCCGCCTGTACGGATACTCGTCCGCCACGATCCGCACGACGCCCCGGCGAGGTTCCGGCGAGGCGAGGTAGATGTGACGTGCGCGACGGCGTTTCCGCTCGATCGGGTCCCGGACTTCGCGGGCAGCCAGGTGTTCCATACGGCACCGACCGCGATCGAGATGCGTCTGGAGATCACCCCCGACAGTCCGTCGGCGGTGGGCGACGCGGAGTTCCGTCGCCGACTCCTCGGCGCGATTCGCTATGACCGTCTTGTCGCACGGTGCTGGAACGGTGTGGAGGCGGCAACGCCCGACCATCACGTCGAGGCGCCGCCGAGCACCGTCGGCTCCGGCGAACGGCTGCGCTTGGGGTACTGGGACTACTACCCCAACCTGGTCGTGGCCGAAGAGGTCGCGGCTCAGCTGAGCGAGAATCTCGGTGTAGAGGTCGAGCTGGCACCCGCCGACTTCGTTTCGGGCTCGGCGCACTCCTTCGACCTGCTCCTCGCGTTGCGAGGCCCGCTCTTCGAAGATCCGATCTGTGCTCTGGACCTGCTCGACCCGGCGCGCCGTGACCCTGTCCTCGCGCCGCTGGTGCGTCGGCTGTCAGAAGTCCCGGACGACGATGAGGCGTGCGACGAGCTGCGTCGAGCGGTCCGCGAGCAGTGTCCGGTCCTGCCACTCTTGCGTCTCCGAGGCCACTGGCTGCAGCGCGAGGCACTGGCAGGTCGGCCCTGGCCATCGATGGACGCTGTGCGCTTCCCCCGGTTCGGCTGGAGCCCGGATTCTCCATGATCTGCGTCGAACGGTGATCTCGCTCTGAAGGAAGGCCAGGAATGGCTGACGGAATCGACCGCTACGTTCTCTCGCCTGCGGCGACCTGGTCCCGCGACGGCGACGAGTTGCGCGTTTTCTCCGACGAGGTACTGCTGGTCCGACGTTGCCCTGAATCGATGTTCGAATGGATCAAAGCGGTCTCCGATGATCCGGCCGGCCTCCCAGCGCCGAGCGGAAGCCGAGTGGACGCCATCGTGCGTACGCTTCTTCAGCTGCGCCTCGTAGTCGCGCCGTTCGACCGTTCGTGGCACTCGTCCGCTTGGCGGAACCAGGTCGAGTACTTCGCGGCCTTGGGCCTGGATGCCGGCATGGCACAGGATCGGTTGCGCGCGGCGCACGTGACCGTTCTCGGAGTCGGCGGCATCGGCGGCGCGGTGCTGGCTGAGATCGTGGGTGCGGGCGTGGGCGGGCTCACCCTCGTGGACGGCGACCGGGTCGCGCTGGAGAACTTGAACCGCCAGTATCTCTACAGGCGTTGTGACGTCGGACAGGCAAAGGTGGATGTGGCCCGCGAGTGGGTGCGTGAGCGCCTCCCTGAAGCGGAGCCGACCGCCGTCATGGAAACCATCACGACCAGCGAGGCGTTGATGCCGTACCTGCGCGAAGGTGGGTTCCTCGTTGTCGCGGCCGACCGTCCCGCATCGCTGCCGGAACTGTGCGCTCAAGCCTGCCTTGAGCGCGGAGCGTCGATGATCATGGGAGGCTGCGGCCTCCGAGTAGGGTCGAGCGGTCCGCTGATCCGGCCCGCCGATGTCCCGGCCTTCATCGCGTCGCGCCAAGATGCGAAGGTCACGGCCGGAGCCGCGACCACACCGATGGCGGCCTCGTTCGGCCCGGTGAATACGCTGGTGGGCGCAACGATGGGCCGTGATCTCATCTTCGGCATACTCGGTGTGAGCGCTCGAACGACTTCGCATCGCGTCGAGCTGCTGGGGACGGCTCTGACCTGAGCTTGATCTTTGACCTCAGGTCGTCGAACGAGTCTCGTACGCGGCGAGTCCCTCGGCAGGACGGCCGTCAGCCGCGAGCAGGTCCGCGCGCAGCTCGCCGGCCGGGTGACGGGCCGCTGTCTCGATCTCACTCGCCCGCTGGTCGGGGCTCGCGTACCTGGGAGTAGGAAGAGACCACCCACCTGATGGTGCTGGAGGGCAACCGCATCCGGTTCCTGGACGGGGTCGAAGGCGCGCAGGCGCTGCGCGTCAGCTTCCGCACCGGCCTCCTCCTGCCGGCCCACGCGACCTCGGGCGGAAAGGCTCTGCTCGCCGAGCTGCCACCGGAGCGCCTCCGGGCTCGCTACCGCAACAGCTCCCCGGGGGAGGGGGACCGTCCGCTGCCCCCGGGGCCGGGGCCGGCTGTCCGAACTGGCCCTGTCACTGCTCGCCGTGGCGCGGGACGTCGGCCGGGGATGGTGACCACCACGGGGGAAGATCCCGGGGCCCGACGGATCCCAGGGCCCGACGTGGACGTGACGAAATCCGTGGGGTTCCCGGGGCGTTGACGTCAGGACTGACCGTTGCCCGCCATCCCCAGGGCCGTCCGGGTGGCCGTGGGTTCGTACTCGGGGGCGATGTCCGCCAGGACGCTCAGCGCGGTGCGTGCCAGATGACGGGCGACCACGCGTGCGGCCTCGGCCGGGTCGCCCTTGCGCAGGGCCTCCAGGAGCGCTTCGTGTTCGGCGTACGCCTTGCCCCAGGTCGCGGGCGTGCCCAGCTGGGCAAGGCGGATGTAACGCTCGCTGTGCTCGCCGAGCGACGCGAGCATGCGCTGCAGGTGTGGCCCCACCGCCTGGGTGGCGATGCCGTGGAACTCGTGGTGCGCCGCGTGCCACTCGTCCGGGTGTTCGTCGACCGTCAGCCCCTGCATCCGCTTCAGGGCGTCACTCATGCCCTCGATGTCAGCGGTCGTGAACGACTTGGCCGTCATGCTGACGGCGAGCGTTTCGAGCATGATGCGGGCGCCGTAGACGGCGTCGAGGTCCTCGGGGTCCACCGCGCGCACCCGTGCTCGCTGATCGGGCCGTGCGTCGATGAGCCCCTCTTCCTGGAGCAGCCGGAACGCCTCGCGCATGGGCGTACGGCTGACACCCAGCTTCCGGGCCATCTCGGCCTGGAGCAGCACCGACCCCGGAGGCAACTCTCCGTTGAGGATCATCGCGCGCAGCCGGCCGTGGACGTCGAGAGCCAGGCGGCGCCCGCCCGCGGCACCCGCGGGGCTTCCGCCCGACGGCACGGACCGCGCCTGCCCGTCGCTCGCGCTGTCGGCCGGCTGCTGGTCCTCGGGGGACTCGTTTCTGCTCCTGCTCACGGAGGCAGTCTACCCAGGGTGTATGCAGACGATACGGTGGATCCACCCAACTCCGGTGTCTCGGTTCGCTCCGCCTGCTTCCGCCCGAGTAAGGACGACAGGTGACTGTATCCACCTGTGGGTTGCGGTCAGGACCTGGTCGCGCCGGCGGGGGCCTGATGACCGACCCCCGCTCCTGATCGCTCGCACACGACGGCAAGGCCCTGCCCCTCCGAGCCGACCGATGGCAAGGCCCCACGCCGCGGGTCGAGGATCTTGACGGGCTCGAGCCACTCGGCGAGGCACCCCGCCCGGGCGTCACGGCGGAGGCGCTGACGTGGGCCGGCCGGCGGTTCGCGGACGGTCGCCCTGAGTCCCTCCTCGTCCGCGAGGAAACACGGCGGCGGCACCCTCTTCGAGGGGGCGAGGCGTTGCCTGCATCGGCGGTACCGCCGGAGGGGCGGACGGACGGTGCGAGCCCGGCCATCGCCTCCCCGGGGGCGTTCTCGCGTCCGCACACGTCGCGGGGCGGAGAGCACCGGCTCGCCCTGGCGCCGCAGCGCCGGTACCGGTACAACCTCGAAGTCGTACAGCCCGATCCCTTGTCGTCTCCGACTTGTCGTCTCCGATGCAGGAACCGGTCAGCCGGGGCATCCGCCCTGCGGCGGGCGACACGGCCAGTCCCGAGTCCATGGCGCAGCCGCTGGTCGACAACGACCTTCGGGTCGGCGGTTCCGACATCCGGTAGTGCCGTGATCAGCGCGTCGGGCACGCGCTGAGGCCGAACCCGCCGGCGGCGACCGACGCGCCGCCGCGTCCTACGGGCCGATCAGGGACGTGAGAGGGCCTACGGGTCGCCGGTCGGGAGAGAAGCGGCGGCGCAGGTCGGCCACCGCCTCCATGCCGCGCGGGGTCACCTCGGGCGGCGTCGACAGGCCGGCGGGTCCCAGCAGGCCGGGGACCGCGGCCCGGACGGCGGCCTCGGGCAGGCCCTGCCGCAGCAGAGCGACCTCGATGCCCGGTCCGCCGGACGCCAGCAACTCCTCGGTGCTCCAGCGGCAGACCTCGGCATAGGCCCGGGTGTGCCACGCGGTGGCGGCCTCTCGTGGGGCGACCACGACGTTGGTGATGAGGTCGGGTGCGACCTGGAGGTGGCCGCCCACGCGCGGGAACCCCTGCTCGGCCGCCAGGACGTCGAACGGCGGGTGGAGTGTGGTCCCGTCCACGGCGTCCGTCGACAGGGCCTGGAACCGTTGCAACGTGCCCCCGACGGGGACGAGTTGGTCGTCGGTCACCGGAGAGTCGGCGACGTCGGCGAGCACGGCGCGCAGGACGAACGCGAAGGCACTGCGCGCGTTGTCGACCGCCCAGCGGTCCGTCGGCAGTGGTGCTCCGGGGCGCCGGTGCACGGCCAGTTCGCCCATGCCCTCGGCCCGCACGGCCACCGGATCCCGCTTCAGCAGCCCGCGCAGCAGGTGGTCGGGAGAGGTGTGCATGAGGTCGAAGTCGTCGTCGTTCCAGCCGGCCAGCTGCCGGTCGGAGGAGACGACCTGCACGAGGTTCACCTCCAGTCCTGCCTGCCGGAAGTACCCGGAGGCGAGGGCGTGATGGATGTGCACGGTGCCGGCGCCGGGGAAGACGCCCACGGTCAGGTGCCGGGTGGGCCCGCCGGGCGGGCGGAGCGCGCTCAGCAAGGGGGGCATGACGAACCTTCCTGCGGGGGATGGTCTATTTCTTCGTGCGGGAGATGGATCCGTCGCGTCGAGTGACGGCGGTCAGGAAGGCTTCTCCTCCTGGTTGGTGATGAAGTCGGCCGGCACTTCGGGGCTCCAGACGGCGGCCGGGAGGTCCTCCCAGTCGTTCGGCTGCCAGTTCTCGGTGATGCAGTCCATGTCACCGGAGTACTCGATCCAGCTGCCCCAGGGGTCCTGGATGTAGTGGAAGAGGTTCGAGCCGAGGGTGTGACGGCCCAGGCCCCAGCCCTTCGCATAGCCATCCGCGGCCATGTCCTGCGCGCCCCTGGCGATCTGGTCGATGTCGGACACCATCCAGCTGGAGTGGTGCAGGCCGGGGTGTTCCGCCGGGACGAAGCCGAAGACATGGTGGTCGCCGGGCCCCGAGTTCATGAACACGGGCCCGCCGACGATGCGGTCCGACAGGCGCAGCCCGAGTGTGCGGGTGTAGAAGGCCTCAGAGGCGCTCACATCCGTGCTGAAGATCAGCATGTGCCCGAGTCGCTGGGGTCGGGTCTTCTCGGTCGCGGTCAGCCAGCGGGCCCGGTCGATACGGCGGATTCGGTCGCCGACGTTGGCGTCCTGCGCGTCCGTGGTCCCGAACTCGCGCCAGGGGGCGATCCGCTCGTCACGGAGGTTGACCAGGTTGCCCTCGTGATCGCGGAACCAGAGCCCGCCGGGGACGTCGGCCGGGGGGTCCAGCAGTTTCAGGTCCAGGCCTTCCAGGTGGCGCTGCCACTCGGGCAGCGAGTCCGTGTCCACCGCGAACGCCACGTGGTGCAGCCGCTTGACCGGCCCCTCCGTCAGCACCGTCTGGTCCTGCTCCCGGCCGTCGCAGCGGATCACCACCGCGTTGCCGCGTTCCGCCGTCTGCAGCCCGAACGCGCTGTAGAAGTCCGCTCCCCTGTCGAGAGACGGGACCTGGAGTCCGTAGTGCAGGAGACCTTTGACACGCAACATGTGCACTCCTCATGGTTCTGGTGTACCGCGTCCCACACGGACACCGAGCTAAGTGTGTACACCTGACGAGCCTCACGTCCAGAGCTCCAGCCAGACTTTTCCCCCGATGCGCCCTACAGGTTCGCAATGTCCACGCCATGGACTCACTCCCGGACATCATTGCGCATCAGAGGGTGAACCCTTCCCCTTCCAATGTGTATGCACTATGGTGCTGCTGCTTCAGAGAGCCGCTTTGCCGGAGGAAACATGACACCGCCTGAATGGTCACTGGTGCAGTACCGGGTCGCCGACTCGGAGAAGGTCAGCGTCGGTGCGTACACCGACGAAACCGTGGTCCCGGGCCCGCCCGGGACGGAAGGCCTCACCCTGATGGAGGTGCTGGGCCGCTGGGACTCGCTCGCGCCGCTCTTGCGCCACTGGACACCGACGGCGTCCGACGCCGTCGTCGGCGCGCGACTCGCCCCGCCGCTGACGTATCCCGGCAAGGTGCTCTGCGCGGGCGCCAACTACTGGGACCACATCGCCGAGATGGGCTGCGAACGCCCCGATGAGCTGGGAGATCCGTTCTTCTTCCTCAAGCCGCCGACGACCACGGTGACGGGCCCGGGGGACGTGGTGCCGCTTCCCGCCTACCCGGGCGCACGCGTCGACTGGGAGGCCGAACTCGCCGTCGTCATCGGCCGCGGCGGCCGTGACCTCGCGCCCGGACAGGCCATGGAGCACGTGGCCGGCTACCTGGCGGCCAACGACATCTCCGCCCGGGACCGGATCAGATCCGACAAGCCGGTCGCCGAGCCGTTCACCTTCGACTGGGTCGGCCACAAGGGACAGGACGGCTTCTGCCCCCTCGGCCCCGGACTGGTGCCCTCCTGGCAGATCGCCGACCCCCAGAACCTGAGGATCCGGCTCAGCGTCAACGGCGTGCTGAAGCAGGACTCCTCCACCGCTCAGATGATGGTGAAGATCCCCGAGGTGATCGCGGCGGCCAGCCGTATCACCCGGCTGGAACCCGGAGACGTCATCCTCACCGGCACACCGGCGGGCTGTGGAGTACCGCGCGGGGAGTTCCTGGCCGCCGGAGACGACATAGTCATCGACATCGAACGGATCGGCCGCCTGGAGAACACGGTGGTGGCGTCATGAACGACACTCCTACGGCTTCCGAGCTCGGCTGGCCGCGAGTACTGCCCACACCCACCACCATGAAGGCGATGCTGTTCCGCCGGTTCGGAGGGCCCGACGTCCTGGAGCAGGCCATCGTGGACACACCACGCCCCGGTCCCGGAGAGGTCCTCGTCCAGGTCGCGGCCGTCGGTATCGGCCGACTGCTCGACCTCACCGCGCGTGCGGGCAACCACCCCTACGCCACGATCCACCCGCCCCACATCCTGGGCGCGGACCACGCGGGCACCGTCGCCGCCCTGGGCGAGGGCGTGGACTCCGTGCGGGTCGGCGATCGCGTGGCCGTCCTGCCCGGTGTCGCCTGCGGCACCTGCGCCTACTGCGCCGAAGGCCGTGAGGAGGTCTGCGACTCCCTGACCGTGATCGGCACCCATCGCCCCGGCGCCTACGCCCAGTACTGTGCGGTGCCGGCGCGCAACGTTCACCAGGTCCCGGACGGCATTCCGGCCGCGATGGCCGCCTCTCTCGCCCTCCTCGGCCCGGTCGCCGCCAACCAGATGACCCAGGCGGGACTGCGTCCCGGCCACTGGGTCCTCGTGCAGGGCGCCTCCTCCGCCCTCGGTTCCACCACGGCCGCCTACGCCCAGCACCTGGGCGCGAGAGTCATCTCGACCTCCCGGTCGCCGGAGAAACGCGCGGCCATGGCCGCGGCGGGCGCCGACCTCGTGCTCGACACCAACGCGCCGGACCTGGTGGAGCGGGTCAGGGAGGCGACGGGAGGTCGCGGCGTCGACATCGCCGTCGACAACCTCGGTGACCCGGCCGTCTGGGACGCCACCCTCGACTCGCTGACCCGCGGCGGTGCCGTGGTGACCTCGGGCGCCTTCCTCGGCGGCCAGGTCAAGATCGACCTGCGCAGGGTGTACTCCGACTGCCACCGCATCATCGGCGTCCGCACCGGCAATCCGGCCGCCGTGACGGAACTGTGGACCCAGGTGGAGAACGGCTTCCGTGCCGTCGTGGACCGTACGTTCCCCATCGCCCGCGTCGCCGACGCCCACCGTTACATGGAGGAGGACAACAGTCTCGGGCGCGTGGCGCTCGCCGTACGCCCCGAAGACTGGGACGCGTGACCTCTCGCAGCCGCACGACGCGGGGCGCCTGAACCGGACTCGCGCCCGGCAGGCGCCCTGCGGCACATCAGTGGGGCCTGCGCGGAGCGGTTCAGTGCGGATCGCCCGGGGCGCTGGACCCGGCCAGCCATGTGGCGCCCTCCTCGTAGAGGCGCCGCACGACCTCACCGGTCAGGCCCGGCAGCCCGGTCTTCACCGTGAACCCGGCCTTGGTCTGGAGGTAGCCGAGATGGCGGTAGCCGACGGGAAAGCGGTCCAGCAGCCGTCGGTCCAGGCTCAGTGTCGCGGACGGATCGACCACGTCGAGGCGGTCCTTCTCGTAGATCGGCTGCCGGCGCACGATCTTCCACGCGCCCTCGTGCCGCGCGCAGAAATCGTAGAACCGCCCGGTACAGACGACGTCGACCTCCACCCCGTCGACCTCGGCCCGCTGGTTGATGGTCATCTTGGTCTGGGCGACGGCGCGGTCACCGACCACGTCGGCGGTGTGACCGCCGAGGAAGTGCAGGATGCTGACGCCGTTCGCGAAGCCCTCCCTGCTGATCTCGATGAAGTCGGTCGCCGGGCCCTGGAACCACGTGGCCGTCATCCAGCCGTCGTCGGGGTGCCACACGGTGGCGAACCGCTCCCAGTCGCCGGCGTCGCGCCACAACGCCCAGTCCTCGGTGAGTCGACGCAACTCGCCCCTGTCCGACTCGATCGTCGGCATGCATTCCTCCGGTGTGCCGTAAGTCGATTTCCGTAAGAGAATCCGCAGCGATGAGTGCGAACTCCGGATTTCAGGGACGCTAGTACCACGCCGCCGATCAGTCGAATCACTGTTTCGCATGCGATACATGGACGAGGTGAATAACCGGAATGGAAAGCAGTCCTCGGCCGGCGAATACCGCGACCGGCCTGCATCGGATCGACCTCAATCTGCTCCCGCTGCTCGCCGCCCTCCTCGAACACCGCAGTGTCACCCGCGCCGCCCGGGCGGTCGGGCTGACGCAGCCGGCCATGAGCAACGCCCTGCAACGGCTGCGGCGCGCTCTCGGCGACGAACTCCTCGTCAGGGTCGGCCGCGAGTACGTCCTCACCGCGCGCGCCGGGGCGCTGGCCGGACCGGTGGGCCTGATCCTCGAGACCGCGAGCAGCCAGGTGCTGAGGCCCCCGACGTTCGATCCCGCGACCTCGGGCCGCGTCTTCCGCGTCGCCGCGACCGGTGCCACGGCCCTGCCCGTGCTCCCCGCCCTCGGCGCCAGGCTCGCCGCGAGCGCGCCGGGTGTCCGCCTGCACCTGGAACCGCCAGCCTCCCACCAGGCTCTCACCTGCGGCGATATGACGGCGGACGTGATGCTGCTACCGGACACCGTGCCGACCGCACTGCCGAGGGAGCGGCTCTACGACGAGAACTGGGTCCTGGTCGCGGACGCCGGCAACGACCGCATCGGCGCGACGCTCACCGTCGACGACCTCGCCCGGCTGCCACACGTGGTGTTCGAGTGGGAGGGAGAACGAGTCGGCGCGCAGCAGGTTCTCGCCCGGCTGATTCCCGATCTCCACGTCCGGTGCGTCGTCTGCGAGTTCCTGGTGATCCCCTCGATGGTGAGCGGCACCTCCATGATCGCGCTGCTGCCGCGACGACTGGCACGGCGACTGGCGGCCCAGCGCGGGCTCAGGGTGATGGAGCCACCGACCCCCCTGCCCTCGCTCGGCATCGACCTGGTGTGGAATCCGCGCACCACCGGTGACCCCGCGCGTACATGGCTTCGGGAACAGCTGATGCGGGCGGCGCATTAGCGAAGCGGTCGCCCGGCTTTCCGGAATTCTTGGTGTCGTCGCCCATCGCCGGAATTCGTCGCGCCGCCGCCGATCAGCTGGACGAATTCCTCCTGGAATCCGATGCGGGCGGCAGGTCCTGCTCCGTCCAGATGCACTTGCCGTCGCGGAGGTAACGGGCGCCCCAGCGTCGTGACATCGCGGCGACGAGTTGCAGACCGCGACCGCCCTCGTCGGTGTGGCCGGCGTGGCAGATACGGGGTGTGGTGAGGCTGCCGTCGTAGACCTCGCAGGTCAGGGAACGGCTGCGCAGCAGGCGGCCGACCCGTGGCACGATCGTGCCGGTGCACGACCGTGGCCAGGCCGGCCAGGCACGTCGTCGCCAGGGGGAGCATGAGCGCCAGCGCCTCCGAGCCGCGCGCTCCGCCCTCCCGGAGCTCTTCGCCCGTGGCCACCGGGGCGCCGGAGGACGACGACTCGGGCTGCTGCGTGCGGCTCATGGGCCGACCTTCTCAGCCGTCACCGCGCCTCCTGTCCCCCCGAGTCGGTCCGGCGAGGGCTGCGGTGGAGCCGACCTCACCGAACAATCTGACATATCAGAAGATTGACGGCAAGATTACCATTGCTGTTCGGATCAGCCGCACCGGATCAGCTGCCCGCGAGCACCTCCCGCACCGCTCGCTCTGCGTCGTGTCCGTAGATCCATCCGTTGTGGGCGAACGGATCCGCCGTCGAGAACGAGGCGTCCCTGGCCCGCTGTGCGGGACCGTCGGCGAGGTGGTTGCTCTCCGCCCGGCTCCGACTCATCCGCTGCACGCGGCTCGCGCGCGGGCGGCGTATGTCCTCGTAGCGGCGCAGCGCGGTGGTGGGATCGTCGGGGCGCTCGGCAAGGCAGCCTGCCAGGACGGCGGCGTCCTCCATCGCCTGCGCGGCCCCCTGGGCGAAGAACGGGAACATCGGGTGTGCGGCGTCGCCGAGCAGGGCGACCGGACCGTTCGTCCAGCGGGGCAGCGGATCGCGGTCGAGCAGCGCCCACCGCCCGGTGCGCTCCGCCGCCGCGAGCAGTGCCCGCAGTTCGCCGGACCAGCCGGCGAACTCGGCGCGCAGGTCCTCGATACGCCCCTCGGCCGACCAGGACTCCGTCGTCCAGTCGTGGGCCGGTCCGAACGCGACGATGTTGATCTGCGTGTTCGCCGAGATCGGATAGTGCACCAGGTGCCGGTCCGGGCCGAGCCACAGGGTCTGGACCGGGTGACGCGCGAACTCCGGCGCACTTTCGGCCGGCACGAGGCACCGCCAGGCACAGATGTTCGAGAACCGCGGCGCGCCCGCCTCGGTCACGTACTGTCCCACGGTGGTGTGGACGCCGTCGGCGCCCACGACCACGTCGGCGACCGTGCGTGTGCCGTCGGTGAACGTCAGCTCCACGCCCTCGTCCAGTCGGCGGAGGCTCGCGAGACGGGTGCCGAGCCGCAGCGCCGCTCCGGGGACCGCGGCCCGCACCGCGGCGAGGAGGTCGGCGCGGTGCGCGACGTAGCTGTGCTCGCCGAAGCGGCGTTCGCACTCGTCGCCGAGGTTCTGGGAGAACAGCACACGGCTGTCCTCCCAGCGCCGGAACTCCCAGCCGACCCGCAGCGGCACGGCGCGTTCACGGAAGCGGTCCAGCTGACCGAGGCTGCGCAGCAGCCGCACCGCGTTCGGGGAGACGACGAGGCCCGCGCCGACCTCGGTGAGGGCGGGCGCCTGTTCGTACACGGTCGCCTCGATGCCGGCCCGGTGGAGGAACGCCGCGGTGGCGAGGCCGCCGATTCCTGCGCCGACGACGGCCACGCGCGGGCCCGGGGTTCCTCTGTTGTCCTCGCTGCTCATCAGCGGCTCCTGCCGTGCGAAGGGACGCCTCGCTCCGCGGTGTCCGCGGGCGCGAGGACGATGTCGAAGCGGACACTCGACCAGGGCCGGCCCCCGACATCGCGGCCGTCGGGGGTGGGTGTGCCCGCGGGGTGCTCCACGAAGTCGTGGACGAGGGAGTCCTTGACGCCGAACACGGCGTCCGTGGCGAGGAGTTCGTCGCCCCGTACGAAGATGTGGGTGATCAGGGTGCGCATGCCCTCGGCGCGGACGTCGAAGTGCAGGTGCGAGGCGCGCATGGGGGAACGGCCCACGGCGGCGAGGAGCGCGCCGACCGGCCCGTCGTGCGGGATGGGATACGGGGTCGGGGTGATCGCCCAGAACCGGTAGGCGCCCGCCGCGTCGCTGAACAGGTGGCCCCGTGCCGCGGTGCGGTCGTCGTCGTACTGCACGTCGTAGAAGCCGTCCTCGTCGGCCTCCCACACCTCCATCCGGGCCCCTCGCACCGGTCTGCCGTCGGTGTCGGTGACGGTGCCCTCGACCCAGCACGGCTGTCCGGCGGCGCCGAAGGACATGTCTCCGCCCAGCGGGATCTCGGGCGAACCCTCGACGAAGAACGGTCCGAGCACGGTCGCCTCGGTCGCGTTCGCGTAGGCCTCGTTGTTGATCGCGATCGTCTGCATGGAAGCCCCGAGCACGTCCGACAGCAGGATGAACTCCTGCCGCTTGTCGTCGGTGATGTGACCGGCCGCGGTGAGGAACCCGATCGCGGCACCCCACTCGTCCTCGGTCACCCGCACCTCGCACAGGAAGGCGTGCAGGTGCCGGGTCAGGGCCTGCGTCACCTGCCGCAGCCGGGGGTCCTCGGCCGCCTCGAACGAGGCCACGACCTTGTCCACCAGAGCCTGTTCGCGTGCCCGCTGCTCGGCCGCCGTCCTGCTCCGCTCGGCCGCCGTCTTGTTCCGCTCGGCCGCTGTCTTGCTCCGCTCGGCCGCTGTCTTGTTCCGCTCGGCCGCTGTCTTGTTCCGCTCGTTCACCGTCGGCTCTCCTCGTACGACTCTGAAGGTTCGTCGGACTCTTCGGGCCCGTCGGACTCGGCGTTCGTCAGCCGTGGGTCCGCGCCCCGCCACGCCGCACGCAGCAGGCGCCGGACGTCCGCCGCCGTCACCGGCCGCGGATTGCCGTCCGGCACCGCGTCCAGGACGGCCCGCACGGCGTCGTCGACCGCGGCCTCCGTCACCCCGTAGTCGCGCAGCGCCCTCGGCGCGTCCACCTCGCGCCGGAGGCGCTCCAACCCATCGAGCGCCGATCCCGTACCGAACGCGGCGGCGATGCGCCGCTCGGCCTCCGGGGCGGCGGGTGCGTTGAACGCCAGGACGTGGGGCAGCACCACCGCGTGGGTCTGGGCGTGCGGCAGGTCGTGCATGCCGCCCAGCACATGGCAGATCTTGTGGTGCAGCCCCGAACCCGCCGACGAGAACGCCACCGCGGACAGGTACGTCCCGTACAGCGTCCGCTCGCGGCCCGGAAGGCCGGCCGGGTCGGCGACCACGGCGGGCAGGCCCGTCGCGAGCGCGCGGATCCCCTCCCCCGCCAGCGCCCGGTCGATCGGGTCGGCGCGGGGGCCCCACATCGCGTCGACGCAGTGCGCCAGCGCGTTCAGACCCGACGCGACGCTCAACGGCACCGGCAGGGACACGGTGAGGGCCGCGTCGTACACGACGGCGCGCGGCAGCACCCGTGCGTCGACGCCGGTGCGCTTGTGCGCCCGCTCGGTCAGACCCCACACGCTGGTGGCCTCCGAACCGGCGTACGTGGTGGGAACCGCGACGATCGGCAGTGCGCTGGTCAGCGCGATCGCCTTCGCCAAGCCCGTGGTGGAACCACCGCCGACACTGAGCAGCAGATCCGCCCCGTGGAGGGCGGCCGCGGCGCGAGCCCGTTCCGCCACGTCGACGGGTACGTGCATCACGACCTCGTCCCAGCGCAGCACGACCGGCAGACCGGCGGTGACCGTCCGCGCGAGCTCCGCCTCGGCGGTCGCCGCGATCACCATGATCCGCGAGGCGCCGAGCCGCTCCACCTCGGCCCGCACCGACGTCGCCGCCGTCCCCGAGCCGAAACGAACGCGCTGCGTCAGGTTCTCGTGCTCGAAGCGCAGCGACGATCCGTCCCGCGCCTCGGCTCGCGGCTCCGCACCCATCCCCGCCTCCGGCACCATGCCCGGCGCCGCCCGTGCATCGGCTCGGGTCTCGGCAGGTGTGCGGGACGGCGGCCCGGCGCCACGGCCGCCGTCGCCGCCCCGCGGCGTCTCGGTCTTGCGCATTGCTTGGACTCCCTTCGGCTGGAGGACTGGGAGGAGAGTCCGGGGCGGGGCCCACGGCGGTCAGTACGATGTCCGCTGAACGGACATCTTCCTGCCCGCGACCGGTTGCCGAACCGGAGAATGCCGCCGGAGCACGGCGCGGGGAAGGCCCGCCGTCACGGCGAAAGGACCTGCCACGGCCAACAGCAGCGACCGCGGCCGCACCGTCACCTCCAGGGCCCTGGCCATCCTGGACGCTTTCACCCCGGGCCGCCCCGAGCTGACGCTCGCCCAGCTCTGCCGTCTCACCGGCCTGCGCCATGCCACCGCGCATCGGCTGGTCGGCGAACTGGCGGCCTGGGGAGCGCTGGAACGCCTGCCCGGCGGCGCCTACGTCATCGGCCTGCGCCTGTGGGAGCTGGGCACACTGAACCCCCGGGGGCTCCCGTTGCGCGTCCGGGCGATGCCGATCATGGAGGACCTCCACGCCGCCACACGGCAGCACGTGCAACTGGCCGTCCTCGACGGGACCGACGCCCTGGTCGTCGAGCGGATCTCCGCGACGGGAGCGGTGCCGGTGGTGTCCAACGTCGGCGGCCGGCTGCCCCTGCACGCGTCCGCCGTCGGCCAGATGCTGCTGGCGCACGCGGGCGAGGAGTACTTCACCGCGGTCGTACGGGACGGCCTGCCCCGCCTCACACCGAGGACCGTCACCGATCCGGCCGTGCTGCGTCAGACGCTGGCGGAGTGCCGGAGGACCGGTGTCGCTGTCGTCCACGAGGAGATGAGCCCGGACGCCCATTCGGTGGCGGTGCCCGTCACCGACGCGAAGGGCCGCGTGGTGGCGGCCCTGTCCGTCGTGTGCGCCGACACCCGCACTCACCTGCTGGTCCCCGCTGTCGTGCTGGCCGGCCGCGGGATCTCACGCGGCCTCGGTGGGAGCGCCGCTCACTGAGCGGCGCCACCCCACCCGCCAATGTGCATACACAAGTAAACGTCAAGTCGCGCATAATGGGACTAAGTTTACGATTCTTCACACCATCGCACTCCAGACCTCTTTACAGCCCTGAAATAGTGTGCACACTTAGCGGTCAAGGCCGGCCGCAGGCGATGCAGCCGGGCCGGCGCCTCCAGAGCATCCGCGCATCAGCGCCGCGTGTTCCCGCGCCCCGAACGGACCCGCGGCCGCCGCGTTCCCGTGCCAGAGAGCCGCCCCCCGACACAGCCCAGTGAGAGGAACTGTCATGCAGGAAGAGAGCCGCGGAGGAAGTGGCGGCAATGCCACCTGGCCTCCAGTCACCTTGCTGGTCCTCGCGATCTGTGGATTCGCCATCGTCGCCGACGGATACGACGTGGTCATCTACGGCGCCGTCATCCCGTCCCTGCTTCATGAACACGGATGGGGTCTGACTCCCGCCGGTGCCGGTCTGATCGGTTCCTTCGCCCTGACCGGGATGCTCATCGGGGCCACGACCGTCGGTACGCTCACCGACATCCTGGGCCGACGCAGGATGCTGATCGGCTGTCTGACCTGGTTCTCGGTGATGACGGGCCTGTGCGCGACCGCGACCTCCCCCGAGGTGTTCGGCGCCTTCCGGTTCCTCGCGGGCCTCGGGCTCGGCGGCGTCCTGCCGACCGCCTCGGCCCTCAGCGGCGAATACTCACACCCGAGGGCCCGCAACCTGGTCTTCGCCATCATCTTCAGCGGCTTTCCCGTGGGCGGCATCATCGCGGCCTTCACCGGGATGTTCGTGATACCCCGCTACGGCTGGCAGGCGATGTTCCTGCTCGGCCTGCTCCCCCTCGTCCTGATCGTGCCCGTGGCACTGAGGTTCCTGCCCGAGTCCGTCTCCTTCCTGCGAGCCAAGGGCAGGCACGCCGAGGCGGAGAGGACGACCCGGCGCTGGAGCATCCCGCCACAGGACGCACGCGACGAGGCGGCGACGTCTCCGCAGGCGGCGAGCGCCACCGGGTCGGGGACCAGGTCGCCGGTGAAAGCCCTGCTCTCACGTGACTACCTCGTGGCGACCCTGTGCTTCCTGGTCATGTCGTGCCTGTGTCTGTTCATGATCTACGGATACAACACCTGGCTCCCGGAGATCATGCGCAGGGCCGGTTACTCCTCCGCTTCCGCGCTCGGCTTCCTGCTGATGTTCAACCTTGGTGCCGTCGTCGGCCAACTCCTCATCTCCCTGGCCGCCGACCGGCTCGGCTCGAAGCCCATCATCGTCACGACATGCCTGCTGGCAGGCGTCGCCGTGATCCTCCTCAGCCTGCGGTTGCCGACGGCGGTGCTGTACGCGGCCGTCGCGCTCGGGGGTGTGGGGGCCATGGGGACACAGACGTTCGTCCTCGCGTACGTCTCCAAGTACTACCCGGTACGGATGGGCGCCACGGCACTGGGCTGGGCACTGGGCTTCGGCCGCCTCGGCTCGATGCTCGCCCCGCCGTTGCTCGGGTTCATCATCGGGGCGGGACTGGCCTTCCAGTGGAACTTCTACGCCCTCGCGGTACCCGGCGTCATCGGTGCCGTACTGATCGGGCTCGTTCCCCGGGCCCCCGGCGAGGAGGCCCCCGCGGAGCCGGCGAGCGCGGAGGGAGCCATGCGCACCCTGCCGGAGCCGACCTGATCCGCACCCGACCCGCACCCGCGCCCAGGGCTGCCAGGCAGGTCGACCTGCCTGGCAGCCCTGCCCGGCGGCGACGGACCGGTACTCGTCGGCCGCACCCTCTACGTGGTCCAGCCGGCGCCCGGTCAGGTGGACGTGGCCCGGCTGAACCGGTCGGGAACGCGTGGCACCGCGATCCGTGTGATCAGGGGCGGTCGTTTCGACCGCCGACCAGGGCCGCCGTGTACCGGGACCGTCCGTACCTTCCCCACTCACGTCGCACCGCTCCGGTCCGGGATGCCGACACCCCGTACGACGCCGTCTCGGTGCCGCTCGTCCGACGGTCGGCCACCGCCTGACGGTCGGCCACCGGTTGGTCACCGCCGATTGTGAGCCGACCGTGCCCCGGCCGCCGGAGCGGTCCGGGGCACAGTCGGCAGGCGGACGGGAAGACGTGCTCAGCCGCCCGGCACTGTGACGGTGTGCGTCTCGGTGAAGGTGAGCAGGCCGTCCGGACCCATCTCGCGTCCGATGCCGCTCTGCCGGAAGCCGCCGAACGGGGCCCGGTCGTCGCACACGACGGCGTTGGCGTGGTTGATCCACGTGGTGCCGGTGCGCAACCGCTCCGCGAGGGCGGAGGCTCGGGCGGGGTCGGCGCTCCACACCGAGGAACACAGCCCCGACCAGTCGTTGTCGAGGTGAGCCACCACGGGATCGAGGTCGTCGAACGGCAGGATCGGCAATGCCGGCCCGAACTGCTCCTCGGTGACGATCCGCAGGCCGGGGTCGGGGTCGAGGACGAGTGCCGGACGCAGGAAGTGGCCACGCGAGGACGCGACGCCCGCGTCCAGCGTGCCCAGTTCGCGGATCTCGGTGCCTGCGTCGGCCGCCTCGGCCAGCATGGCGACCACCTTCTCGCGCTGGCCCGCGCTGTTGAGCGGGCCCAGGGTGGAGGCGGGGTCGGAGCCCGGGCCCACGCGGTGGGCGGCGAGGGCGGAGGTGAGCTTGTCGACGAGTTCGTCGTAGCGCGACCGGTGGACGTACACCCGCTTGACCGCCATGCACACCTGACCACTCGTCAGGAACGCGCCGTGTGTCAGGCGGCCGATGTGTTCTTCGTCCAGCGTGGCGTCGTCCAGGACGATCGCGGGGTCGTTGCCGCCGAGTTCCAGGGTGACCGAGGCGAGGCTCTGCGCGGCGGCGGCCATGATGTGCCTGCCGGCGGCGGTGCTGCCGGTGAACACGATCTTCCGCACCCGCGGATCGGTGAGCACCGGCTCCACCGCCTCGTTGCTGCCGGTCACGACATTGAGCACGCCGGCCGGAAGTCCCGCGGCGAACAGTTCCAGGGTGCGCACCATCGCCAGCGGCGCGGTGGGCGGGGGTTTGACCACTGCGGTGTTCCCGGCGAGCAGCGCGTAGGGCAGGCTCGCGCCCAGGATCGCGATCGGCCAGTTGAACGGCACGATGACGGTGACCACGCCCATGGGCAGCCGGTGAACCGTCGAGTTCAGCGGCGGGCCGTCGAGGTGCCGCACCTGGTCCAGGGTGTCGACCAGGTCGAGCGCCGCCCGCGTGCGTGCGACGAACACCCCCATCTCCACCTGGCTCTCGAAGGAGATCTTGCCGTTCTCGCGGGTCATCAGGGCCGCCCGTTCGGCCGCACTGGGGTCGAGCAGGCCGAGCGCCTCCTCCATGATCTCCGCCCGCCGCCGGGCGGGCGTGGCGGCCCAGCCGGGGAAGGCGGCGTCGGCGGCGGCGACCGCCGCGCGGGCGTGCTCCCGGGTCGCCGCGGCGGCGTACCCGACGATCCGGTCCGGGGCGGCGGGGTCGTGTACGGCCGTGTGGGCGTCGGTCTCGACGGTCTTGCCGTCGATGAGCAGCCCGGTCCGCACGGTGGCGGCCTGCGGTTGCTCCGATCTGGTACCGACCTCTTGGGACATGCGGCTCTCCTGACGGTTGATGGAGGCGCGGCCGACCGGCCGGCCGTGCCCCGGAGGGATCCGATCAGGCCCTCGGCCGGCCACGGTCCGGCCGATGGCGTGAGCATGCGGGCGTTCGAGGTGGTGCTCCGCGCGGCGCACGGGTCAGATGCTGCCGATGGCTCCGAGGTCGAGCGGGGTGGGCTGGAAGTCCTGCAACTGCCGCGCGTACGCGCCGGCGAACAGTTCGCTCACCGACTCGGCGCTCCAGCCTCCGGGGCGGAGCTGTTCGGACACCTCGCCGGGATGCGTCCACAGGGCGATGCGGTCACCTCCGGCGGCGATGGCCTGCCCGGTGACATGACCCGACTCCTTCGACGCCAGGTACACGATCACCGGGGCGACGTCGTCCGGCGAGCCCAGCCCCTGGCGGCGGGCTCCCTCGGGAACCGGCTCGCCCGCGTCCACCTTGGCCACGAGGTCGCCGACGCGCGGCATGGTCGCGACCATACGGGTCAGGGCGGTCGGTACGACGGCGTTGACGGTGACGTCGATCTTCCCGAGTTCGACGGCCCAGGTACGGGTCATCGCGACGATCGCGCCCTTGGCGGCCGAGTAGGCGGTCTGGCCGAAGCTGGCACGCTGTCCCGCGGGTGAGCCCACGAGGATGAGCCGGCCGCCGTCGCCCTGCTCGCGGAAGCGGGCCGCCGCGGCGCGACCGCAGGTGAAAGTGCCCCTCAGATGGCTGGTGACGACGAGGTCGAAGTCCTCGTCGGTGACGTTGCGCAAAGTCCTGTCCCGCAGCGCGCCGGCGTTGGTGATCATCACGTCGAGGCGGCCGAACTCGGCGACGGCCCGCTCGACCAGAGCGTCGGCGAACTCGGAGCTGCCGACCGCGCCGACCTGGGCGACGGCCGCGCCTCCCGCCGCGGTGATCGCGTCGACGGTTTCGGCGGCCACGTCGCCGTCGAGGTCGTTCACGACGACGGCGGTACCCGCTGCCGCCAGCGCACGGGCGTATGCCCGCCCGAGGCCGCGGCCCGCACCCGTGACGATGGCGACTCGGCCGTCGAGCATGTTGTCCTCCTGAGCAGGGGGTCGGCGTTTCCCCGAGCGTAGGTACGCTCCGGGCGCCGAAGGATCCGCCCGATGACCGTTTCGGCGGCCGTCCTGTGTCCTGCCGGGGCCGGGACATGTGTCGCGGTCGGAGGTGTCACTCATCCCGGTGGTCACCCACGGCGAGGCCGATCCGCGCCGCGCGGCACTCAGCCGCGCGGCGGTACCAGTCCCTGCCGTACGGCGAACAGCGCCGCCTGGGTCCGTGACGTGAGGCGGAGCTTGCGCAGCACATTGCTCACGTGCGTGCGGGCCGTGCGCTCGCTGATGACCAGTTCGTCGGCGATCTGCTGGTTGGACCGTCCCTCGGCGACGAGGACGAGGACATCGCGCTCGCGGCCGGTGAGCGCGCCGAGCCCGGTCGGCGGCGCCACGATCTCCTGGGTGAGCCCCCGGGCCACGGCGGGGTCGAGGAAGACCTCTCCCCGTGCCGCCGCGCGGATCGCGGAGACCACCTCGCCGGCCTCCGCGTCCTTGAGCAGATAGCCCGCGGCCCCCTGGGCGAGGGCGGCGTGGACGCGCTCCATCTCGCCGAAACTGGTGAGCACCACGACCCGTACACCGGGGTGGCGTTCCTTGATCAGCCCGATCGCGGTGGAGCCGTCCATCCTGGGCATGAGCAGGTCGATCAGCACCACGTCCGGCAGCTCGCCGTGGGCCGCCATCGCGTCCAGCCGGGCGAGCGCCTCCTGCCCGTCGGCCGCTTCCGCGGCGGCCTCCATGTCGTCCATGACTTCCAGGTAGGCGCGGATGCCACGGCGTACGACGGCGTGGTCGTCCACGATCAGCACCCGGGTCGGCCGGGGCTCCCCGCTGCTCAGAGCCGCACCGTCAGCCGGGTGTTCGCGGAGTTGTCCGGGTCCTCGGGGGACGGGTCCGGCACCTGTACGGGCAGGGGTACGACCACGCGCACGGTCGTACCCCTCTGGGCGCGCGATCTGATTCTCATGGTGCCACCCCATCGTTCCGCCCTTTCCCGCATGGTCGTCAGTCCGTAGCCCTCGCCGTCTCCCCCCGCACCGACGCTCCGGTCGCCTTCGGGAGGGACCGGGCGCCCGCTCGCGTCCCGCAGTCCGCGGCCGTTGTCGGAGACGCTCGCGGTCAGGGTGTGGCCGTGGACGCCGATGCGGACGGTGGCAAGGGTGGCCTCCGCGTGTTTCACCACGTTGTGGATGGCCTCCGCGACGATCCGGTAGGCGTCCTCGGCGAGTTCGGGGTCGATCGAGTCCAGTCCTCGCCCGAACCGGAGCCGGAAGTCCAGACCGGTCCGGTTCTCGGTGCTCCTGACGAGTGAGTGCACCGTCTCCTCCAGACCGAGGTCGGCGGTGGAGGACGGACGCAGTTCGTGCACCATCGCCCTCAGGTCGGCGAGCACGGTCCGCGAGAGCGTTCCGATCTCGTCCGCGAAGTGCCGGACGGCCTCGGCGGGCACCGGTACGCCGCGCGTCCCGAGTACTCCCACCGCGTTGGCCTGCATGCCGATCGAGAACACCTGCTGGACGATCGAGTCGTGCAGATCACGGGCCAGGCGCTGGCGTTCGTCCTGCCGGGCTCCGTCGCGTTCGCGCTGCAGCAGCGTGGCGTGGTCGACGGCGAGGGCGGCCTGTTCGGCCATGGCGGCGAGGAACTCCAGCGTGCGTGGGCCGACCTCCTGGCCCGGCGCGAAGTAGGCGTTCAGCACGCCTTCGGCGCGGCCGCGCACGGTCAGCGGCACGCTGACGAAGGAGTCCCAGGCCAGTTCGCCGAGGTAGTCGTGCAGCGGTTCCCAGGCAGGGTCGGAGCGGATCTCCGCCCATCGGTGGGGGACGACGATCGGTTCGCGTTCCTTCAGGGTGTCGAGCATGACCAGCCGGGCGCCCCGGTCGCGGCACTCCAGCAGACGGTCGAGGAACGTGTCCGAGCGGCGTAGCCCCGCGGAGCCCATCAGGCGCAGTTCCCGGCCCGTGCTGTCCAGGATCAGGATCTGCACCCCGGCCAGTCCGTCGGTCCGGACGATCTGCCGGGCGACGGCGTCCAGGGTCGAGCCCAGTGATCCCTCGGAGGCCAGGGACACGGAGGTCCGGGCGATGGCCGCGACCCTGCGGTAGCGGTGCCCCTCGTCCGTCACGTCGCGGAACGACACGACCTTCAGGCTCGGGTCGGCCGGCAGGTTGCGGGCCCGGTAGGCGAACTCGCGGCGCGCCCCGGAGCCGGTCACCCAGTGGACCACCTGCTCGTCGGGCTGGTCCTCCAGCAGCCCCGGGCAGGCGGTGGGCTCCTTGGTGAACGCGAACGGAGCGGGGGCACCGACGAGGTCGGTCTCCCGTCGCGCGCCGCACAGCGCGACCGCCGCGGGGTTCAGCCGGACGAAGCGGCCGGCGCGGTCCACCACGGCGAGGCCGTCCGCCGTCGCGGCGGCGACATCGCCCCACTCGACGAGCCGTGCAGCGGACATGGCCTGTCTCCTCATCGGCTGCGTGCGACGGAGCCCACGGGGGCGGGCCCACGGGGGGCGGGGACGCAGGCACCGGCGGAAAGGACTGATGGAGGGGTCGGGATGCGTCCGACGGCAGCATCGTAGCCCGGTGCGCCGACCCCGGTGCTACGTCATTTGACCTGTTCATCGCCTGTCGAAGCGCCTGGTCGGGTTCAGTCATTGATCGCGTTCCCCCTTCGACGGCACCCGCTTAGCCTGGGCATCCACCTCGCCGGATTCCCGCTCTCCCCCCGATGGGATCCGGCGAGGCCCGTGGGACGGGCTCGGCCGCGTGGCCGGTCCGGGCCCGCGCCGCCTGATGTCCGAGCCCCCGAGGACGAGGAGGTCCGAGGAATGGACGTGTCCATCGGCACGATCTGGGAGGCCGTCTCCCGCGCGCTGCCCGATGCCGTCGCCATCACCGAGCCCGGTCGCGAGCTGACCTACCGGGAGTTCGACGATCGTGCGTCTCGGCTGGCCGCCGCGCTGGAGGACGCCGGGGTGCGGGCCGGGGACACGGTGGCCTGCTACCTGTACAACGGCGCCGCGTACCTGGAGACGGTCTTCGCGGCGTTCAAGCTCGGCGCCGTGCCGGCGAACGCCAACTACCGTTACACCGGCGAGGAGTTGTCCGAGCTGCTCACGGACGCGGACGCGGTGGCGCTCGTCTTCGGTGGCGCCCTGGCGGACCGGGTCACGCACGCCGCCGGACACGTACGGACGTTGAAGCTGCTCGTGAGGGTGGGGGATCCGCCCGCCGAAGGCCCGGCCGGGCCCGCGGTGCCCGAGTTGGACGAACTGCTCGCGACGCACGCACCGCGCGAGCGCCGGCCCCGGCCCGGCTCCGACCGGCTCTTCATGTACACCGGCGGCACCACGGGCAAACCGAAGGGTGTGATGTGGCAGCTCGGCGACCTGCTCCACTCCATCCCGATCCTGCGGCGGGCCGGCGTCACCGAACTGCCGAAGTCGCTTACGGAGGCAGCGTCGATCGCGGTCGCCGCCCGTCGCGAAGGCAGAGCGCCGACCACGATGCCGGTCGTCCCTCTGATGCACGCCACCGGTCTGTTCAACACCATGGGCACCCTGCTGGTGGGCGGCCGGGCGGTCATGGCACGGCAGGGAGGACTGGATCCGGTCCACGTCTGGCAGACGCTCGCCGAGCGTCAGGTCGACACACTGCTCGTCGCGGGCAACGCCGTCTGCCGGCCACTCGTCGACGAACTGGTGCGCGCCGAAGGCACCGGCACACCGTACGACCTGCGTTCCCTGCGCACGGTCCTCAGCTCCGGCACCGCGCTCGACGACCGGCTGAAGAAGGCGTTGCACGCACGCGCCGACGTCACGGTCGTCGACGCCATCGCCTCCAGCGAGGGCGGCCCCTTCGCCCTGGCGGTCACCTCGTCGGTACACGAGCTGCCCGCCCGTTTCCATCCGCTGCCCGCGACCAGGGTGATCGGCGAGGGTGACCGTTTCGTCGAGCCCGGCAGCGGTGAGACCGGGATTCTCGCCTACAGCGGGCCCATGCCGCTCGGCTACTACAAGGACACCGGGAAGAGCGCCCGGACGTTCCGCACCATCGACGGGGTGCGGTACGCCATCCCGGGCGATCTCGCGCAGATCGAGGCCGACGGCGCGATCAGGTTCCTCGGGCGCGGCTCGGGTGTGATCAACACCGGTGGGGAGAAGGTGCACCCGCAGGAGGTGGAGGACGTGCTGCTGACGCACCCCGAGGTGACGGACTGCGTCGTCGTCGGTGTCCCCGACGAGACATGGGGCGAGCGGGTGGCGGCTGTCGTGGCGGTCGGACCGGCCGCCACCGCCACCGGTGAGGAACTGCGCGACTGGGTCCGGCGCAGCCTCGCCGGTTACAAGGTCCCCCGGTCCGTCGTGCTGACGGACGCCCTGCCCCGTACGCCGACGGGCAAGCTCGAAATCGCGTGGGCCAGGAGGACGGCCCGGAACGCCGGTCCGGCGGCAGGCTGACGGCCGTTCCATGAGAGCGCCTCCGTGACATGCGGAGGCGCTCTCAGCCCTCCGCGGGTCTGCTCGTCTCCAGGGCCCTCAGCGCCTCGACCACACTGGCGATATGGGCCCGCATGGCGGCCTCGGCCTCCGCGGGGTCACCGGCGGCGATCGCCTCGATGATCCGCTGGTGCTGGGGCAGCGACGCACGGGCCCGGCCGGGCACACGGGAGAGCATGAACCGGTGCCGGACCACCTGGGCCCTCAGTTGCTCGATGAGCCGGTCGGCGGTCTCGTGGCCGGCGATGTCACGTACACAGCGGTGCAGGCGGGCGTTGAGGTCGCTGTACGCCGCCGGTTCGCCGTCGGCCACCGCCTTGGCCATCTCCGCGCCGATCCCGCGCAAACGGTCGGCCCCCGCCGGGCTGATCCGCTCCGCCGCGCGGGCGGCGATCAGCCCTTCCAGCACCATGCGGGCCTCGGTGATCTGGACGGCCTCGGCGAAGGTGATCTCCCGGACGCGGGCGCCGCGGTTGCGCTGAATCTCCACCAGCCCCTCCGCCGCCAGTTGCTGGAACGCCGCCCGCACGCCGGCGCGGCGGACGCCGAACTGTTCGCAGAGATCCGCCTCGACCAGGCGCTGGCGCGGCACGTACTCGCCGCGCAGCACCGCGTCCCGGATCGCACCGGTGACATCGATTCCGACGGGAGTACCGGGAGGAGTTCCGGGAGTGCTCATTGCGCCTGGTCACCATCCACCGTGTGTTCTTGAGGGGGCAATTCCGGCTCGTTCCCGGGGCGAGGGGTCAGTCCTGGTAGGTGACGCCGAGTTCGGCGAGCCGGGCGCGCAGTCCGTAGTGGTCGACGCCCAGCGTCCCGGAACGCAGGATCTCCCGGTTGACGGCTTCCTTCGCGATCCGCTTCTCCGCCAGTTCGGCCGCCTCCTCCGCCTCCGCGCGAGGTACGACGACCACGCCGTCGTCGTCGGCGACGACGACGTCCCCGGGCCGGACGGACACCCCGCCGAGTGTCACGGGTACGTTGACCGAGCCCGGGGACGCCTTCACCGTGCCCTGCGCGGACACGGCCCGGGCCCAGACGTGGAAGCCCATCTCCCGCAGTTCCACGGTGTCGCGCACCCCGGCCGCCGTGACCAGGCCGATGACACCGCGGGCGGCGAGGGACGTCGCCAGCAGTTCGCCGAACATGCCGTCCGTGGACGGGGATGTGGTGGTCACCACGAGGACGTCTCCGGGGCGGCACACCTCGACGGCCGCGTGGATCATCAGGTTGTCCCCGGGGTGCGAGCTGACCGTCACCGCCGGGCCCGCCACCCGCACGTTCTGCTGGTTCGGCTTCAGGTCGGTGCCCGCGAAGCCACGGCGGCCGATGGCCTCGTGGACGGTGGACGCCCCGGCCTCGGCGAGCCGGGCGATGACGTCCGGGGCCGGTCGGTCGATGGTCCTGACGACGACGTGACGGCTGGGCATGTCTCCTCCGGTCTGATCCGGTACTGGTGTCAGGAGATTGCTTGAAGTCAACACTATTGTCAACAAAAACATTCGCGATATGGTGACAACGCGTCGTCGGCTCGTTCCGACCCGCTCGCCTCGTGCCGACGTCGAGCCACCGCGGCCGACTTCGCCGGATGCTCGTCCTCAGGCACGGCATCGCTCCACGGCCGAACCTCGCGCCGCACCACTTGCCGAATCTCTTGCCGCACCACTTGCCGGACCTCGTTCCGCACCTCGTGCCGGATCTGCTTCCGCCAGGTCTGCGGGCACGCGACCCGGCGGCCCGTCACCGGCACACAAGATCGCCGACATCTCGGCACCCGCCGACCGTCCCGCGGACATGTCGGTCCGCCCGGTCCCGTCCGACTCAAGGAGCCCCCATGACCCCCACCGCGCCCCCGCCCTCCGACGACGCCCTGCTGGTGATCAGCGCGCACGCCGGCGACTTCGTCTGGCGAGCAGGCGGCGCCATCGCCCTGGCAGCCGCACGCGGTCAGCGCGCCAAGGTGCTGTGCCTGAGCTTCGGCGAACGCGGCGAGTCCGCCAAAGCCTGGCGGGACGGTCTCCGCCTCGACGAGATCAAGCAACTGCGCCGAACGGAGGCCGCCGGCGCCGCCGCCGCGCTGGGCGCCGAGATCGAGTTCCTGGACGCCGGGGACTACCCCCTGCGGGAGACACCCGAGTTGGTGGACCGCATCGTGCACGTCTACCGGGAGGTGAACCCCGCGGTCGTCCTCACGCACACTCTCACCGACCCCTACAACGGCGACCACCCCGCCGCCGCCCGCATGGCGCTCCAGGCACGCGTGCTCGCTCAGGCGATCGGCTACGACGCGCCCGGAGAGCCTTTGGGCGCTCCCCCGGTGTTCTTCTTCGAACCGCATCAGCCCGAGCAGTGCGACTTCAAGCCGAATGTCCTGCTCGACATCACGAGCGTCTTCGACAGGAAGCGCGAGGCCATGGAGTGCCTGGCCGCCCAGCAGCACATGTGGGACTACTACACCGATCTCGCCAAGCGGCGCGGGGTCCAGCTCAAGCGGAACGCCGGCCCCAACCTGGGCCTTTCGCACGGCACCATGGGCGAGGCCTATGTACGGCTCTACCCCGAGACCACGGGGACGCTGGCATGACCGCGGCCACGCACATCTGGGTGCCCTTCCGCGCCACCTCCCTGTTCGTCGAGTTCGCGCGGGGAGCGGACGCCCCGGACCGCGCCGCCGGTCACCGGGGGCTGCTGACCGACGCCGTCCCGTCGGACGGCGTCACACGGGACGACCGGTACGGCGAGCCTCTGTGGCGGGTCGACGCGGAGCATCTGCACGCCGTGGTGGAAGCCCTGTGGAGCACGGACCAGCCGCTGCACATCCACCTCGACCAGGCACCGTGGCACGGCCGGGAGCCCGGCGAGCGCGACGAATGACGTAGTCGGGCCTGGACCTTCCGCCGTCCGGGTCCGGTCATTAGCGCGACGACCTGCGCATTCCCCGCGACTAGCGTCGAACGTGCCACCGCACCACCGACCGTGCCGAGGAGATGACACGCATGACGAGTCCGTCGACCGCCGCCCTGGACGCGCTCCCGCTCGGGACAGCCGCGGCCACGACGACCCCGGCGCCACGCGACACCGAATTCGACGGCACGGTCACCGTGCTGTCCCGGCAGGCGGTGGCGGACGACGTCACGTCCCTGCTGCTCGCACCGCGCGACGGCGTACCGCTGCCGCGCTGGCAGCCGGGCGCGCACATCGACGTGGTCCTCCCTACGGGCACCGTCCGCCAGTACTCGCTGTGCGGTCCGACGGCCGTCACCGACTGCTGGCGCATCGCGGTGCTGCGGGAGCCCGACGGACGCGGCGGATCGCGGTGGATCCACGACGAGGTCCGCGAGACGGACGAGCTGCGGATACGGGGCCCGCGGAACAACTTCCCCCTGCGGCAGGCGGCGCGGTACCTGTTCGTCGCCGGTGGCATCGGCATCACCCCGCTGCTGCCGATGATCGCCGAGCTCCACGCGGCCGGGGCGGACTGGTCCCTGCTCTACGGGGGCCGGAGCCGGGCGTCCATGGCGTTCCTGTCCGAGCTGGAGGGCTACGGAGAGCGCGTGACCGTATGGCCGCAGGACGAGCACGGCCTGCTCGACCTCGGCGGCCATCTCGGCGAACCCGACCCCTCCGCACTGGTGTACTGCTGCGGTCCGGCCGGGCTGATCGACGCGGTCGAGGCCCACTGCGCCACCTGGCCGGCGGGAGCGCTCAACGTGGAGCGGTTCGCCGCGGCCCCTGGGCCGCACTCGGGTGACGGCGAGGGTGACGAGCCGTTCGAGGTGGAGCTGCGCTCGTCCGGAGTGATGCTCACCGTGCGGCCGGGACAGTCGGTGCTCAGGGCCGTGGAAGCGGCGGGCGCGCCGGTCCTGTCCTCCTGCGAGGAGGGCATCTGCGGCTCCTGCGAGACCGCTGTCCTGGCGGGTGACATCGACCACCGGGACGCCCTGCTCACCGAGGACGAGCGGGCCGCCGGCGACACCATGCTGATCTGCGTCTCCCGCGCCCGCGGCGGCCGCCTCGTCCTGGACCTCTGACCCGGCTTACGGGTCTCGGCCCGCCGCCCGAAGAAGACTTCGAAGAGAAAGGCGTTGCCGTCCATGCTCTCCTCACACGTGCGCAACGGCTGGTACCTGGGAGCCTGGTCCGACGAGATCGGCCGGACGCTCACCCGCCGCTGGATCACGGACATCCCGGTCTGCTTCTACCGGCTGCCCGATGGCGGCGTGACCGCCGTCGAGGACCGCTGCCCGCACCGCAAGTACCCGTTGTCCCTGGGCCACTTGGACGACGAAGGCACCCTCCAGTGCGACTACCACGGGTACCGCTTCGACGCGCAGGGCGTGTGTGTCGGCGTCGCCGAGCAGGCCGACCGGCCCAAGGCCGCCCTGCGCCGCTTCCCCCTGGTGGAGAAGGACGGCGTCATCTGGATCTGGCCCGGCGACCCCGACCTGGCCGACGCGCGCCTGCTGCCGGACACCTCGTGGCTGACCGACCCGCACTGGACCCACGTCCACGGCGTCGTACCGCTGAAGGCTCGCCACCTGCTGCTGGTGGAGAACCTGCTCGACCTCACGCACGAGACCTTCCTGCACCCGACGAGCATCGGCAACGCGGCCGTGGCCGCCACCCCGATCGACGTCACCGTGGACGGTGACCGGGTCGGCTTCAGCCGCCGTATGGTCGGCATCGAGGCCCCGCCCTTCTACGAGAAGTCGTGCGGGCTGACCTCACCGGTGGACCGCTGGCAGGACGGCGAGTTCCACCCGCCCGGCATCTTCATCCTCCACATCCGCGTCGCCGCCACCGGCACCGAGGAACCGGAGGGCTTCCACATGAAGGTGCTGTACGGCATGACACCCGGGCTCGGCAACGAGACCCACGACTTCTACGCCCTGGCCCGCGACTACCTCATCGACGACGAGGAGCTCACCGAGTTCCAGCACAAGCAGCAGCTGGCGGTGATGCAGGAGGACGTGGACGCCCTGGAGGCCCAGGAGTTGATGTACGCCACCGATCCGGGCGGCACCGTCGAGTCCAGCATCCGCTCCGACCTGGCGGCCCTGCGCGGACGCCGGGCCCTGGCGAAGATGCTGGCCCGCGAGCAGCGGGGAAGCGTGCCGGCATGAGCGTCTTCGTCCTCCTGCACGGGGCCTGGCACGGCGGTTGGGTGTGGCAGCGTGTGGCATCGCGGTTGCGCGCCGCCGGGCACGACGTGCACGCCCCCACTCTCACCGGAGTGAGCGACCGCGCCCACCTGCTCGGTCCCCACGTGGGCCTCGCGACGCACGTCCAGGACGTCGTGGCCCTGATCGAGGCCCACGACCTGCGGGACGTCGTGCTCGTCGGGCACAGCTACGCCGGTCAGGTCGTCACCGGTGTCGCCGACCGTGTCCCGGAGCGGTTGGCCGTACGGGTCCACCTCGACGCCTTCGTCGGCGACGACGGGGACGCGGCGATCGACCTGCTGCCCGCCACCGTCGCCGGCCACTACCGGGAGTCCGTGGCCGGACCGGGCTTCGGCTGGCTCATCCCGGTGCGCTCACTGAGCGTTCTGGGTGTGCGGGAACAGTCGGACCTGGACTGGCTCGGCCCCCGCCTCACCCCGCACCCGTGGCTGACGTACACCGAGCCGCTACGGCTCACCGGCAAGGCTGACCACGTGCCCGGTGTCTTCGTCGAATGCACCGACTGGATGCGGGTGTTCACCCCGCACGCCGAGCGCGCCGCCGCCCGGGGCTGGCCGGTCCACGAGATCGCCACCGGTCACGAGGCCATGGTCACCGCTCCCGGTGAACTGGCGGACCTGCTGCTGGATCTGGCCTGAAGCCTCGAAAGGTAGGACCCGCATGGAATTCCTCGTCCGCACCGAGAACACCCTGCCCCCGGACACCCCTGACGACGTCCGCGACAGCCTGCGCAAGGGGGAGCGAGCACGGGCACAGGAACTCCGCGAGGCCGGGATCCTGAAACGGCTGTGGCGGGTACCGGGCCGCAACGCGACCATCGGCCTGTACGAGGCGGCCGACCCGGCGGAACTGCACGACGCCCTGGTGTCCCTGCCGATGTGGAAGTGGATGGACATCACCGTGGAGGCCCTGGCCACCCATCCGCAGGAGAAGTCACCATGACCGCGCGGAGCGCTCGGGTCGCGGTGGTCACGGGCGCGGCGGGTGGGCTCGGCGGACCCCTCGTGCGCCGGCTGGCCGTCGACGGGTTCACCGTCGCCGCCCTGGACATCGCCGAACCGGACGACACGGCGGGGTTCGACGACAGGGCAGGGATCACCGGTGTACGGGCGTGGTGTTGTGACGTCAGCGACCCGGCCGCCACCCGCCGTACCGTCGAGGAGATCGCGGACACCTACGGCGGCGTGGACGTCCTGGTCAACAACGCGGGCCTGCTGTCCGGCCGGAGCGGTCTGCTGGAGGCCACCCCGCGGGAACTGCACCGCTTCTTCGCCGTCAACGCCGTCGGCCCGCTGCTCATGGTGCAGGCGTGCGTGCCGTGGCTGGTCAAGAGCGCACACCGCGGACGGGTGATCAATGTCGCCTCCCGCACCTTCTTCACCGGCTCACCGGGCCAACTCGCCTACGTCGCCAGCAAGGGTGCGCTGATCGGCATGACCCGGGTGATGGCGCGAGAACTAGGCGAGCACGGGATCACCGTCAACGCGGTGGCCCCCGCCCAGGTCGCCACCCCCGGCACCCGGGCCCACTCCGGCGACGAGATCTTCGCCGCGACCATGCGGCAGCAGGCGATCCGGGAGTACGTCACCCCGGAGCACTTCGCGGGACTCGTCTCGTATCTGGCCTCGCCGGACGGGGCCATGGTCACCGGTCAGACGCTCGTCTGCGACGGCGGCGGACTGCTGCGCTGACCGGCCGCCCGGACACGACAGCGGAAGAGGGGAGAGGAAAGCCATGTCCACCCGCACACCCCACGTCACGGGTACCTATGTCTTCGACACCGCCGACAACCGTCGGGGCCGGGCGCTGAACCGGCTCTGCGGCTCGTTGAAGGAGGCCGGCAACCGCGTGCGGTTCAGCGCGGACGAGGGCGCGTACTGCGAGGCGTACGGACTCACCGCCGAGCAACGGGAGGCGGTCCTGGGCCGGGACTGGACGCGGATGCTGGAGCTGGGCGGCTCCATCTTCTACGTCTTCAAGCTCGCGGTACTCGATCAGAAGTCCATGCAGTACCTCGGAGGCGTGTTCACCGGCATGACCACCGAGGAGTTCGCTCAGGCACTGGAAGCGGGAGGGCGGAGCTTTGGCTGAGGTGATATGGGGTCTGGCCACCTCGCACGTGCCGTCGATCGGTGCGGCGATGGACCGCGGAAAGACCGAGGACCCGTACTGGAAACCACTGTTCGACGGGTACGCGCCGGCCCGTGAGTGGATGGCCCGGCACAAGCCGGACGTGGCCGTGGTCGTCTACAACGACCACGCCAACGCCGTCGACCTGTCCGTCACACCGGCCTTCGCGGTCGGCGCGGCGGCCTCGTACGAGGTGGCGGACGAAGGCTGGGGCAGCCGTCCGGTCCCGGCCGTCGTCGGCGCCCCGGAGTTCTCCGACCATCTGATCGAAAGCCTGATCGACTCCTCCTTCGACATCACGGTGTTCCAGGATCTCGCCGTGGACCACGGTCTGACCGTGCCATTGTCGGTGTACTGCCCCGACCCAGGGGAGAGCTGGCCGTGCGCCGTCGTCCCCCTCCTGGTCAACGTCATCCAGTACCCGCAGCCCACGGCGGCACGGTGTCTGGCCCTGGGCAAGGCCCTCGGCGAGGCGATCCGCTCCTACCCCGAGGACCTCAAGGTCGCCGTCTTCGGTACCGGCGGCATGTCCCACCAACTCGCGGGCGCCCGCGCGGGACTGATCAACCAGGACTTCGACCGGATGTACCTCGACGCCATCGAGCACGACCCGGAGAAACTGGCGGCGCTGACCCGGGAGGAGTACATCCGCGAGGCCGGTTCGGAGGGCATCGAGCTCATCATGTGGCTGATCATGCGCGGCGCCCTCGGGCCACGAATCCGCCGTGTGCACGACGCCTATCACGTGCCCGCCTCCAACACGGCGGCCGGGATGGTGCTGTTCGAGAATCGTCCACTGCCGCGATAGCCGGTCCGTGGGTTCCACCGCGGGAAGGGCCCTAGGCGTCGAGCTGGTGGTCGGCCCAGACGTAGCTGTCCGGCAGCAGGTCGGTGATGGGCACAGTGCGGGCGTGGTCGCCCGTGCCGACGATGACCCTGAGTTCGGGGAAGTAGTCGAGGAGGACCTGGCGGCATCGGCCGCAGGGCGGTACGACTCCCCGGTTCCGGTCGCCCACGGCGACGACGGTGTCCAGTTCGTAGGCTCCCTGGGCGGCCGCCGCGCCGATGAGGACCAGTTCGGCGCAGGGGCCTCCGGTGAAGTGGTAGGCGTTCACGGCGGTGATGATGCGGCCGTCCCGGGCGCGGGCAGCGGCTGCCATGGTGTGGTTGTCGCCCCGGCAGCGGGTGCGCGCGGTGTCGGTCGCGGCCCGGACGAGTTCGTGGTCGACGGGGTGCGTGCGGGTCGTTGTCTTCGTCGTCTTCGCCATCGTCATCGTCTTCGTCGTCTTCGTCTCGGCTTGGTTCGTCTTGGTGTTCGTCTTGGGGGCGTCGCCGCGCACGACGCCCCGGCGGAGGGTGGGGTCGCTCCGTCGGGGCGTCGATGTCACCTGGCCGGAGTTGTCAGCCGGTCACCGGCTGCAGTTTGGCGCGGAAGTGCCGCAGGATCGGGGACTGCTCCACGATGCGGTAGCCGTGGACGGATTCCCCGTTCTTGACGATCTGTTCCAGGGTCCGGCCGACGTGGTCGTAGTGGCTGCGGGTGTAGACGCGGCGTGGGAGTGCCAGACGGACCAGTTCGTACGGTGCGCTCTTGGTGGGGTTGCCGTCCTCGTCCTCCTCGCCGAGGTAGAGGGAGCCGAGTTCGGCCGAGCGGATGCCGCCTTCGAGGTAGAGACGGCAGGCGAGCGCGTGGCCCGGGTAGTGGTGGGGCGGTATGTGCGGGAGCAGGCGTCCGGCGTTGAGGTAGAGGGCGTGCAGGCCCGGGGGTTCGAGGATGTCGACGCCGGCCGAGCGGACGCGGTCGGCGAGGTGGGAGGCGACGTCGGCGCGTTCGGCGAGGTAGGCGGGTTCGGTCACCTCCAGCAGGCCGGTGGCCATCATGTCGAGGTCGCGGCCGGCGAGCCCGCCGTAGGTGGCGAAGCCCTCGGTGGCGATGAGGAGGCGTTCGCACTTCTCGGCGAGTTCGGGGTCGTTGAGGCCGATGAAGCCGCCGATGTGGACGATGCCGTCCTTCTTGGCGCTCATGACGCAGCCGTCGGCGAGACGGAACGCCTCCTCGGCGACCTGGCGGGGTGTGCGGTCGCGGTAGCCCTCTTCGTGGCGGGTGACGAGCCAGGCGTTCTCGGCGAACCTGGCGGCGTCCAGGATCAGGGGGACGCCGTGGCGGCGGCAGATCTCGGCGGTCTGCTTGAGGTTCTCCATGGAGACGGGCTGGCCGCCGCCTCCGTTGTTGGTGATCGTCATGATCACCACGCGGACGCGGGAGCCGTCCGGTCCTTCGAGTGTGGAGCGGAGCTTGTCGAGGTCGATGTTGCCCTTGAAAGGGCGTTCGCTGTCGAGGTCACGGGCCTCGGCGCACGGGATGTCATGGGCCTGACATCCAGAGAGTTCAACGTTCGCCCGGGTGGTGTCGAAGTGGGTGTTGGCCAGGACGATGCCGCCGGGTTCGAGAAGCGTGTTGAACAGGATGCGTTCGGCGGCACGCCCCTGGTGGGCCGGAAGAATGTGCCGGTAGCCGGTCAGTTCGGTCACGGTCTCGTGGAAGCGGTAGAAGGAGCGTGAGCCCGCGTAGGACTCGTCGCCCTCCATGCCCGCGGCGAGCTGGGCGGCGGAGATGGCGCCGGTGCCCGAGTCGCTGAGCAGGTCGATGGTCACCTCCTCGGCGCGCAGGTCGAAGAGGTTGTAGTGCACCCGCTCCAGCGCCGCCTCGCGCTGTTGCCGGGTGGTGAGCGCGATGGGCTCGACGACCTTGATGCGGTAGGGCTCCATGCTGATCCTTGCTCCTGACGTACTGCTGAATGCCTGGTCGTTGCCGTGCCGGGGGCCGGACTCGTGCCGTCCGGGGGACGGTGTGGTGCGGTCGGCCGAGGGAGTGTTCGGGGGCCGGACCTCATAGGCCTCCGACGAGATGTACGTGGTCACCCGGGGCGGCTGGTGCTGCTCGTGGGCCAGCGCCACGTAGGCGATGAGTCCGGCGCCGTCCCGGAGGGGCCGGGGGGTGACGGCGGCCAATGACCGGGCGAGGGTGTCGGTGCCGAGCCCGTGGCGGCCGAGGACGGTTCCGGCCCGGCGCAGTGCCTGCGCGTCGTCCCGGGCGTAGTCCCTGACCGGGACGTGGAGGGTGAAGCCGGTGGGGCCGCCGGTCGTCCGGGTGAAGGAGTGGCAGGTCAGGACGGGCCGCCGGTCGAACCGGGCCTCCGCGACCGAGGATCGCCCCGCTCCGTCGTCGAAGCCGCCCGCCGTGCGGAGGAACTCCTCCAGCGTCGCGCCGTCGGGACCGGAGTCCATCCGGCACAGGCCGCCGGCGGCCGTCACCGGCAGTCCGTGGTGGGTGGCGTAGATCTTCACCCGGGGCGCCGTCCAGTCCCCCAGGTCGAGGGCGAAGAACGGGTAGCCGTCGGCCGGGGGCAGCGCGTCGAAGGCGTGCCGGTGGCCGAGCCGGTCCAGCGCTTCCCGGATCGTCCCGGCGGCTCTCGTCGCGCCGGACGCCGCCGGGTTCAGGTACACCTTCATCCTGGGGACGCCGCCGGGGCGCAGCTCCAGGGCGATCCACAGGGCCAGCGGGCCGTGCGGGTCGCCGGGCAGGAACAGGTCCTCCAGGGCGTCGAGTTGTGCGGTGCCGAAGCCCCAGCGTCGTGCCATGGAACGGACGACGCGCAGACCGGTGCGCCCGTCCTCGCGAAGGGTGCCGGCGCCGCATCCCGGCTCCAGCAGCACCCGCAGCCTGGGGGGCGCGTCCGGTGCGAAGGAGAGCGAGAACTCCACGGGGGTGGAGTCGTCGGACAGGAAGCTCCGGGAGGGGGGCGGCAGGTCCAGCGACCGCTCGGCCGCCGCTCCGAGGGAGTCGGTCAGTACGTGCGCATAGGTGTCCGCCTCGGACGGTCCGAGCCCGGACGCCTGGCACAGCCGCCGCAGTTGGCCCGTCACGAGGTCGCCGAGCGTCCGTTCTTCGCGGGTCCCTCCGGTGCCGGACCCGTGGGCGCTCACCGGTGCTCCCGCCGCTGCTCGGAGTGGGGGGACGGTGCCGGGGACGCAGGTTTCTCCCGGCCGGCGGCCGGGGGGTGGGAGGAGACGCAAAGATACCCGCCGACCTCGGCGGGTATCTCGTCTCGTGGCGACCGGTGGCGGATCTCGCCCTTCGTGGCCTCCACGGGGGTTAATGCGGTGTGCAGTCTGGAGCGGCGGTACATGTCCGGATGTCGAGCAGCAGCGGCGCCGGTGGATATGTGGTCCACGACACCTCCCTTTGTTCGTTGGTCACCACGAATTGCCGCCGCGTTACTACCCCTTTGGTTGAAAGCTCATGCAGTGCCTTCCGTCACAGGCGATTGCGGGTGTCACCCCTTCAACCAGGACAGGAAGGAGCCCCACACCCCTCGCTCGGCCTTCCGGCCCGCGGGGGCGCTGTCGCCTCGTGCGGTCGTCTCCGCGCGGGGCGGGGCCGGGCGCTGCATCACCTGCGGGGTGAAGCGGCAGGGAAGCGCGGCGAGCGCGCGGTGGAAGGGGCCGGGTCGCCAGGTGAGGCTGTCCTCGGGCACCGCGAGTTCGATGTCGTGCAGGCGGTTGAGCAGGTTCTCGATGGCCACCATGGTGACGAGGCGGGCGAGTTCCTTGGAGGGGCAGGCGTGCGGGCCCGCGCTCCAGGACAGATGTGCGCGCCGGCCGCCGGTCTGACGGGCCGTTGCGAGCGCCGGGTCGGTGTTGGCCGCCGTCATGCTGACGAGGACGAGATCGCCGGCCCGCATCTTCGTGCCGCCGAACTCCAGGTCGATGGCGGGGTAGTGGGGCGCGTAGTTCGCCATGGGCGGGTTCTCCCACAGCGTGTCGTCGATGGCCTCCTCGATGAGGCCGCCGTCGGCGTACCGGTCGTGCAGGAGCAGCCGGTGCAGGGTGTTGCCGATGAGGTTGCGCAGCGGTTCGGCGCCCGCGCCGAGGAGCAGGATCAGCTGGTGGACGAGTTCCTCGTCGGTCAGCCGTGCCTCGTGCCGCATCAGGTAGGAGGTGACGTCGTCGGCGGGCCTGGCGCGCTTGAGGGCGACCAGTTCGAACACGGCCTGTCCCAGTACGGCGTTGGCCTTCTCGGCGTTGACGCCCTCGAAGACGCCGGAGATGCCGAAGACGACCCGGTCGCCGATGTCCGCCGGGCAGCCGAACAGCTCGTTGAACACGAGCAGCGGCAGCTGCTTGACGTAGTCGTTCATCAGGTCGATGGAGCCGCGGGCGGAGACCTGGGCCAGGAGGTAGTCGGAGGCCCGCTTGGTCATGTCGCTGATACGGCGGGAGTCGACCTTGGCCAGGCTGTCGGTGATGGCCTGGCGGAGCCGGGCGTGTTCGGCGCCGTCGGTGAACATGGCGTTGGGGCGGTACCCCAGCATGGGGACGACGGGGCTGTCCGGGCCGATCTTGCCTTCGGCGACGTCCCGCCAACGGCGCGCGTCCTTGCGGAAGTTGCCGGAGTCCTGGAGGAGCCTCAGCGCGGTCGCGTGGTCGGTGACGAGGGTGGCGTCGACGCCGGGCGCGATCTCGACCGGTGCGGTCTGCCCGTAGTGCCGCATGTAGGCGTAGTACGCCTGCGGGTCGGCGGCGTACTCCGGGCCGTACAGCGGGACCCGCATCCCGCTGTCGTGGGCCGGGCAGCCGGGCGGGGGTGCGGGGAAGGTGGAATCGGAGGTCATGTCTGCTCTGCTCCTAACGGGCGCGGTCCATCAAGTAGCGGACGAGCGTGATCAGTGCTTCGGCCGACGACCGCTCGTCCCGCGCGTCGCAGGTGACGATGGGGGTGTCGTCGAGCAGATCGAGCGCTTCGCGCAGTGCCCTGGCGTCACGTATGGACGTGCCGTCGAAATGGTTGACCGCGATCGCGTAGTCGAGTCCGTACTGCTCGATCAGGTCGATCACGGCGAACGAGTCGGCCAGCCGCTCGGGGTCGACGAGCACGAGCGCCCCGAGGGCGCCGCGTGCCATGTCCTCCCACATCTGTACGAAGCGCTGCTGGCCGGGTGTGCCGAAGAGGTACAGCACGACACGGTCGCTGACGGTGAGGCGGCCGAAGTCCATGGCGACCGTGGTGGTGGTCTTGCCCTGGACGCCCTTGAGGTCGTCGATCGCCTCGCCGGCCTGGGTCATCGTCTCCTCGGTGGAGAGCGGCGAGATCTCGGAGATCGATCCGATGAACGTGGTCTTGCCCACCGCGAAGTGCCCGACGACCAGGATCTTCACGGCGGTCTGCGTCTCTCCGCCGGGAACGTAGGCCCGCTCATCCAAACTTGGACTGGAGACCATGGAGCACCTCCTCGAGGATCTGCAGGTTGGCGACGGGCGCACGGGTCGCCGGCGGGCGGGTGACGAGGTAGCCCGCCTCGGAGAGGGCGGCCAGCAGGATCTTCACGACCCCCACCGGCAGGTGCAGGTGTCCGGAGATCTCGGCGACGGAGAGGTAACCGCCGACGCACATCCCCAGCAGGTTCTGCTCCTCGGGTGAGAGGCGGGCAGGCCGCTGCTGCTGGTCGACGACCGCCGTGACCAGCGTGATGAGGGAGAACTGGCTCTCCCCGGGAAGGCTGCGCCCACCGGTGATGACGTACGGGCGTACTAATTCGGCGGCTTCGTGCTCGTGCCTGTCGGAATCGGTCATGGCCGTACCACGCTGCTCTCCCGGGGCGGGGCGGTCATGACCTTGCCCAGTTGTCCGACGAGTTGCTGCATGCGGAAGGTGATGTCGGCCATGTCGACGTCGGAGGAGGCCGACACGGCGAGGTAGGCGCCGTCGCCGGCGGAGATGAGGAAGATCCAGCCGCCGTCGAACTCCACGAGGGTCTGCTGCCAGCGCAGGTCCGAGCGGGAGCAGAAGAACGCCAGGGACCGGCTGAGCGACTGCATGCCGCTCATCGCGGCGGCGGCCTTGTCGGCGTCGTCCTTGTCCACGTCCTTCGAGCGTGCCCTCAGCAGCCCGTCGGAGGAGACCAGAACCGCGTGGAGGGCTCCGGGGATCTCCAAGGCGCTGTCAAGCATCCAGGAAAGATCGTTGTTCATTGAACCTCGTGCCCTTCGCTGCTCGCGTCACGGGTTCCGCCCGGCCGCTCCCCCTCCGGATGTGTGGCGCGGCCGGCGTCCGTGCCCTGCTTGAAGGCGGCCATGATGGCTGCCGTCTCCTCACTGCGGCGCTTGGGGGCGGCCGGGGCGGCGGACGGGCCGGTCGAGACCAGGGCCATCGGCCGCTTGCGCCGCCGCTTGGGCAGGCCGTCCTCGGTCGTGCCGAGGGGCAGCGCGGGCTCGGGGGCCGGCTCGTACGCCGAGGGGCGCGTCTCGACGACCGACGGCTCCTCCCTCGGCGCGGCCGGCTCCACCGACGCGGCCGGCTGCTTGGGCACCGGCATGTCGGTGAGCAGGTCGTCGGGCAGCAGCACGACCGCCCGCACGCCTCCGTAGGGGGAGGTGGAGTCCACCGACACGGTGAAGCCGAACCGCTCGCAGAGCACGCCGATCACCGCGAAGCCGAACTGCGGAGGGTTGCCCAGTCCGGAGACGCCCGTGGCCCGCTCGCTCGTCAGGAGCTTCTCGGCCCTGGCCTTCTCCTCCTCGTTCATGCCGACACCGGCGTCGTCGACGATGATGCAGACGCCCTTGGGCACGGAGCGGACGTTGATCTCGACCACGGTGTCCGGGCTGGAGTAGCTGGTCGCGTTGTCGAGCAGTTCCGCGAGGGCCAGTGCCACCGGTTCGACGGCCCGGCTGGTGACGCCGAAGTCGACCTTGGACAGGATGTGCGCCCGCTGGAAGTGGCGGATCCTGCCCTGGGCGCTGCGGACCACGTCGTAGACCGAGGCCACGTCGCGGTGTCGGCCGAGCCAGCCCTCGCACAGGACGGCGATGGACTGGGCCCGCCGGCCGAACTGCGCGTTCATGTGGTCGATCTCCAGAAGGTCCTGGAGCATGACGGAGTCACCGTACTTGCGCTGCAGTCCGGAGATGATGCGCTGCTGTTCGGCGGCGAGGCCCTGCAGGGTCCTCATGGCGGACTTCAGCGCGGTCCTCGTCTCGCCTTCGGCTTCCTGCTGGGCCGTGCGGACGGACTCCGTGTATTGGCTCTCCAGCTCACCGTAGTGGTTCTTGAGCCCTGCGATCTCCTGCCGTAATGTCCGCGCCGCCCGTCGCTGACGAACGATGAGGGTGGCGGCGACAAGGGTTACGACAAGGAGTGCCCACAGCGCCGAATTTTGTATGTATTGCGTCATGAGACCCTCTTCAGGCGGCCGATAGCCAGCTACTGAATTCCTGTCAATTCACACGTACCGAAGGTCAGCCATTCCAGGGTTGCTACGAGGAATTCACCAAGGACGACGGATGCTCCTTTTGCACCCATCCGTCCACTCGGTAAGTGCTGTGATCGTATCATCACTCAAGCTGATGACGAGGCGTCAACCAGGGCAGTTGTCCCGGCAGTTGAGCCGAACCGGAATGTGTTGAACACGGGCACAAGCCGCATTGCCGCAGACGACTGCCTTACACCCGGGCGGCGTTGACTCGTGTAGTCGTCCACCGGCCGCATGCCGGGCCGCAGTTGATGATCCGGACCGTCGCGCGGAAAGCCCCCCGGAAGTCATGATGAGCGGTAAGCGGAACGTCAGGGGGAGATCGCTGTGCGTGCGGACCGCCGGCCCGGCTCCGGTCTCGGGTCGCGGCACGCACCGCGGTGCCCGGCCGTCGGCCGGCACGGCTCGCCCGGCTGATTCCGCTCCGAGAAAAGGACGACGAACCCGCGGCGGCGTGCCGACGATCCGCCGCTTCGACATCACGGAGGCTGTCATGTCACACAAAGAACACAGTGCCCTCAACAGGCGTCAGTTCCTGGCCCGGTTCGGAGCCGGGACGGTGGCCCTCGTGGCCGGCTTCGACCTGATCGCCCGGCAGTGGGTGACCGAGGCGGCGGCAGCGGAGAACTCCGCGTTCGCCACCGTGCCCCCGCTCGACGGCACCCTCGTCTTCGACGCCGCGTCCCTCGCGGCGAATGCGCACGACCAGGGCAACATCGTGTTCCTCAGACCGTGCGCGGTACTCCGGCCGGGTTCCGTGCAGGACATCCGGAAGATGGTCGGCTTCTGCGCCGACCACGGCATCGAGGTCGCGCCGGCCGGCGCGCACCACGCGATGTTCGGCCAGCCGCTCGTGAGCGGCGGCCTGGTCATCGAGATGCGGTCGCTGGACACCATCCACTCGATCGGCACGGACGGCGCCGACGTCGACGCCGGCGTGCTGTGGCAGGACCTGATCGAGGCCGCGTACGAGCAGGGCCTCACCCCGGCGTCGATCACCAGCTACCTCGGCACGACGGTCGGCGGGACCCTGTCCATGGGCGGCATCGGGATGATGTCTGCCTACCGGGCCGGCGCCCAGGTCGACCACGCCGATCGGCTGCAGGTGGTCACGGGCGACGGCCGGCTGCGGTGGTGCTCCGGCACGCAGAACACCGACCTGTTCGAGGCGGCGCTCGCCGGGCTCGGGCAGTGCGGAGTGATCACACGGGCCACCATCGACCTCGTGCCCGCCAAACAGCTGGCCCGTACGTACCGGATCGGGTACCAGGACATCCCGACGTTCTTCCGGGACGTCCGTGTCCTGGCGAACCGGGGCGAGTTCGACTCCCTCGGCAGCATCCCCCAGCCGGGCACCGCGCAGCCCCTGACACTGTGGGCCACCGTCTTCCACAACCCCGGGGACGCACCCGACACCTCCCACCTGCTGCGCGGTCTCAGCCCCGCCGCGGCCACGGCGGCCTTCGAGGACTCCCCCTATCTCGACTACATCTCCCTGGTCACCACCATGTACGACTCCTTCGCGGCGAACCTGGACTGGGACGCGAAGGTCAAGCCCTGGTCGGACCTGTTCCTGCCGGACGACGCCGTCGAGGAGTACGTCGCGTCGGTGTTCTCGTCGCTGACCGCGGAGGACCTGGGCCCGACCGGCTTCGGGCTGATCTTCCCGATGCTGCGTTCGAGCTACCGCCGACCGCTGCTGCGGCTGCCCAGCGATGCGGGCGGGCCCTGGGTCTGGCTGGTCAGCGTGCTGACCGACGCCGCGCGCTCCGGCCCCGACCCCGATTTCGCGGCACGGATGATGGACCGCAACTACCGCTTCTACCAGGACGCGGCGGCCGTGGGCGGGGTGCGCTACCCGCACGGCGCGTGCGCGTTCACCGCGGCCGACTGGCAGGCTCACTACGGCTCGATGTGGCCGCGGTTCTCCGAGTGGAAGCAGCGCTACGACCCGTGCGGGATCCTGACCCCCGGCCCGGGCATCTTCTGACCCCGGACACCGTCCGACGGGCACGGTCTGATGGTCACCGTCCGACGGGCGCGGTCTGAGGGCGCGGTCTGACGGGCACCGCCCGACGCGGTGCGGGATGGCGTGGAAGGGCGCGAAGAAGAGCGCGAAGGAGTGGAGCAGACCGGAGAGGGCGGATCAAGCGCTCTTTCCGGGCTTCACTCTTTCGGTCATTCCCACCCGACAGGATGCGCGTGGCTGGTCAGCGGCCCGGAGGGCGGCCGGGACATGGTGGTGCCGGTGAGGCGTGGGACGTCCCGGGTGGCAGGGGTGGCCGTAGCTCGTCGGCGATGCTGCGGATCTGCCGGGTCCCGTGGCCCGTTCACGCCTATCGTGGAACGGCACACCGACGCTCGGCGCCAAGGCAGGCTGGACATGAGGGAACCGCATATCGACTATGCGGCGGTCTTCCGGGCCCTGCCCGGCATGGTGGCGCTGCTCACGCCCGATCTCGTGTACGTCGACGCCAACGACGACTTCCTGCGGCTCGCCGGGCGCTCCCGCGAGCAGCTGCTGGGCCGCTACATCTTCGACGTCTTCCCCGAGAACCCGAACGAACCGGCCGCGGCCGGCATGCGGGAAACCCGGGAGTCGATGCTGCGCGCGGTGGTCACCGGCGAGCGCGACACGATGGCGCTGCTCCGCTACGACATCGAGGACGCCGAGCGCCCCGGCTCCTGGCAGGAGCACTACTGGAGCCCGGTCAACGCGCCCGTGATCGGCCCCGACGGAAAGGTGGCCCTGATCGTCCACCGGGTGGAGGAGGTCACCGAACTCATCCGCGCCCGCGGCGGCCCCGGGGGCGACGGCCGCGCCCAGGTCCTGGAGGCCGAGCTGTACACCCGCGCCCGGGAACTGCAGGAGGTCAACGAACGGCTGCGCACGGCCCACGCCCACGAGCGCGAGGTCGCCCTGGCCCTGCAGGCCGCGATGCTGCCGCCGCCCGGCCCGACCGGGCAGCACGACGCGGCCGTACGGTACCGGCCGGCCATCGGCGCGCTGAACGTGTGCGGCGACTGGTACGACCTGGTCGGCCTGCCCGCGGAGGGTCTCGCGGTGGCCGTGGGGGACGTCGTCGGCCACGGTCTGGCGGCCGCCTGCGCCATGGGGCAGCTGCGCAGCGCCCTGAGCGGGGCCACCCGTCTCTCCGCCGGTCCGGCGCAGGCGCTGGAGGCCCTCGACCTCTACGCCCGCTCCGTCGAGGGCGCCGAGTCGACCACGGTGGTGACGACCTTCATCGACTGGGACAGCCACACCATCACCTACAGCTGCGCGGGCCACCCCCCGCCCGCCCTCGTGCACCCCGACGGCACCGTCACCTTCCTCGACCACGCCACCGACCCGCCGCTCGCCGCCCGGCCCACCCACGCCGCCCGGCCCGAGGCCCGCACGTCCTTCGTCGAGGACTCCACGCTGGTCCTCTACACGGACGGGCTGATCGAGCGCCGCACCGAAGCCATCGACACGGGTCTGCGGCGCCTCGCCGACTCCCTGACCCACCACCGCAAGCACGACCCCGAGACCCTGGCCGACGCCCTGCTGGCGGATCTCCTCCCGCCCTCCGGCAACACCGACGACACGGCACTGATCGTCCTGCGTCTGTGACCACCGGGGCGGCGGCATCCGGCACCCCGGCCGCACCAGGCACGGGCTGTCGGGCGCACGCGCGGGCGAGGTGGCGCGGTCACCTGCCCCAGATCTTCCGGTACCCCTCCCGGTAGCCCGACGGGTCCCAGCTCGTGGCGCCCGCGCTGTTGTCGGCCGTGCTGATGTGGACGGGCGCCACATAACCGCTGGCCGGGCGGCCCGAGAAGGCGCGGTTGAACTCGTCGACGATCTGCCAGCCCTGCAGGGTGAGCGGTTCGGGGACGGTGGCCGCCTGGTACCGGCCGCTGTTGACGCGCTGGAAGGCGGAGGGGTCGCCGTCCCCGGCGCCGATGTTGAGGGGCGGACCCGATCCGTCCTTGCCGGCCGCGCGGAAGGCGGGCGCGGCGTCGGCGAAGTACAGGTCGTTGATGGCGACGGAGTGGGTCCACCGGTCCTGGAAGCGGGACAGGAGCGAGGCCACCTCGCGGGGGGTGCGGCTGCTCGCGTCGGGGATCGGGATGTTCACGTACGACAGGAGCTTCACGCCCGCGCAGGTGGCGAGTTCGGCTCTGATCAGGTCGGACTTGTTCTTGGCGAAGGGGATGGAGGCGTCGGTGAGGATCACGACCCCGGCGTCGCCGTCGGAGGTCGAGACGACCCACTGCGCGCTGATCCTGGCGACGTCCTCGACCTGGGTGGTGATGTTGGTGAAGAGGGCGGGGCGCCTGCTGGGGCCGGGTGCGGCGACCGCGTGCCAGCCGATGACGGGGATGCCCGCGCGCTGGGCGCCGGCGAGCTGCTGCGAGGTCGCGCCGGGGTCGAAGCCGCCGACGACGATGCCCGAGGGGCGTAGCGTCACCGCCTCGCTCATCGCCGCCTGGATACCGGCGGGGGTGCCGCCGCCGTCGATGACCCGGACGTTCCAGCCGATGACCCGCGCGGCTTGCCGGACGCCGTCGGCGGCGCCCGCGACTCCGGGGTTGGTCATGGTCTGGGCGACGTACACGATGGTTCTGCCGGTCACGGCCTCGGGGCCGGTGGTCGGGCCGTTCCAGGGGACGTCGGTCCGCTCCGCCCGGCCGACGGCGGCCCGGGCCTCGGCATAGGCCTTCGGGCAGCCGTTGGGGCCCGAGGCGGAGGTCTCCGGATCGCTCGACGATCCGCGTTCGCAGCCGGCGAGCAGGACGGTGGACACCGTCAGCAGCGCGGTGGCCGCGAACCGGGCTCCGCGGGCGCCGACGGCGGTCTTGCTTCTGTGGTGCACGAGGGCTCCTCGCGAAGGGACGAGCGGGAGGGCGCGGCCGGGGGGCGGTGGAGGTGCGGCGGCGGGGCGCGCGGCCGGGGTCATGGAGTACCGCCCGGCGGCGGTTGGGCCGGGTCGACGGGTGCGTCGCGGGCCGCGAGGACGCCGGTGTGCATACGGCGGCGGGCGGCGTATCCGGCGAGGCCGACGGCGAGGAGCAGGGTGCCGCCGTGGAACAGGGGCACCGTCCAGAAGTCGGCGCCCATCTGGGCGATGCCGGTGAGGCCGACGGCGAGGACGGCGACGGCGACGAGGGTGCCCAGGGCGTTGGGGCGGCCGGGTCTGATGGCGGTGGAGCCGAGGAGGGCGCCGACGAAGGCGGGCAGCAGGTAGTCGAGGCCGACGCTCGGATTGCCGATCTGCTGCTGGGCCGCGAGCAGTACTCCGGCGAGGCCGACGATCAGGCCGGACGCGGCGAAGGCGCAGACGGTGTATCTGCGGACGGGGATGCCGACGAGGTCGGCGGCGCGCGGGTTGGACCCGACGACGTACAGGCAGCGGCCGACCGGGAGCCGTTCCAGCACCAGCCAGAGGACGACGGTGAGCGCCAGCACGTAGAAGGCGGGGACCGGGAGGCCGAGGAACGTGGAGGTGAAGAGGTCGGTGAAGGCGGGCGGGAGCCCCTGGGGGCCGGGGACGATCCGGCCGCCGTCGGTGACCCAGCCGGTCACGGCGTACATCATGCTGCCGGTGCCGAGAGTGGCGATGAAGGAGTCGATGCGGCCGAACTCGACGATGACGCCGTTGAGGACGCCCACGACCGTCCCGCCGACGGTCACGGCGAGGCAGGCGAGCGGCCAGGGCCAGCCGGCGTCGACGATCAGGTACAGCACCATGACGTGCGCCAGGCCGAGTCCGTAGCCGATGGACAGGTCGAACGCGCCGGTCACGATGGGGACCATGGCGGCCAGCGCGAGGACGGCCGGGATCGACTGGGTGGACAGGATCGAGTCGACGGTGTCCAGGGTGGGGAAGGTGCGCGGGAGGGTCAGGGAGAAGAACACGACGAGCAGGGCGGTCAGGCCCAGGAGGCCGTAGGCGCCGACGAGTTGCCCGCCCGTACGGGTGCCGGGGGCGGGCCCTTTCGGCGGGCGCGAGCGGCGGGGGCGCGGTGCGGACGGGGAGGGCGGGGCGGTCATGGGGCCGTCGCGGTTCCGGCGGGGGGCATGGCCGAGGCGGCCCGGGTGAGGGCCGCGACCGTGAGGGCCGCACCGGTCAGTTCGGCGGTCACGGCTCCGCGGACGAGGACCAGGGCCCGCTCGCACACGCCCGCCACCTCCTCGAAGTCGGTGGAGATGAGGAGGACCGCGAGGCCGTCGGCCTGTGCCTCGGCGAGCAGCCGGTGGACGGCCGCCTTGGCGCCGATGTCCACGCTCGCCGTGGGTTCCTCCAGGATCAGCAGACGCAGACCGGTCCGCAGCCAGCGGCCGATCATGACCTTCTGCTGGTTCCCGCCGGACAGGACGGCGATGGGGGCCTCGCTGTCGCGCGGCCGCACCGAGAACCGTTCGACGAGCGCGGCGGCCGCGGCGCGTTCACGGCGGGGGCCGATCCAGCGCGGCGTCGGCCCGTCTCCGGCGCGGGGGTTGGCCAGCAGGTTCTCCCGCACGGTCAGTTCGGGGAGCCAGCCCTCCCGCTGCCGGTCGCCGGGGACGAGGGCGACCCCGCGTCGCACGGCGTCGGCGACGGTGCGGGGGTGGTAGGGGCCGCCGTCGAGGAGTACCTGTCCCCCGAGGAGGGGCCGGGCGCCGGCGAGGGCCCGGCCGAGGTCCATGTGCCCGGCACCCGACAGACCGACCAGGCCGAGGGCCTCCCCCGCTCTCAGCTCCAGGTCGACCGGTCCCGCGCCGAAGGTCCTCACGCCGTCGAGGGCCAGGACCGGCGGGGCGCCGGAGGCGGAGAGAGGGCGCGGGTGGGCCGGGGCGGGCGCGGGGCGGTGGGCGGCCGGTTCCTCGCCGGTGATGTCGCGCACCAGGCTCAGAGGGCTGTGGCCTGCCGTCGAGCCGTGGCTGACGAGGCGGCCGTCGCGCAGGACGGCGAAGGTGTCGGCGACCTCGTAGACCTCGTCGAGGCGATGGCTGACGTAGAGGATGCCGTGGCCCCGGTCACGCAGGGTGTGCAGGACGTCGAAGAGGCGGGCGCAGTCCGCCGCGGGCAGGCGGGCGGTCGGTTCGTCGAGGACGATGAGCTTCGCCCGGGTGGCCAGGGCGCGGGCGATGGCGACCAGGGACCGCTCGGCGGGGGCGAGCCGGGCGATCGGCGCGTCGGGGTCGAGGTGTCCGCCGACGAGGGCGAGCGCCTCGGTGCAGCCCTCCCGGGTGCGCCGCCAGGAGATCAGTCCGGCTCGGCGCGCGTAGCCGGTGCTCAGGGCGATGTTCTCGGCGACCGTCATCCACTCCACGAGGCCGAGGTCCTGGTGGATGAAGGCGAGGTGGGGGGAGGCGGCGCGGCTCGCGAGCGGGTGTCCGTCCACGGTGACGTGGCCCGCGTCGGCGCGATGGACGCCGGCGAGGATCTTGATGAGGGTGGACTTTCCGGCCCCGTTGGGGCCGAGGAGCGCGAGGACGCTGCCGGCGTGCACGTCGAGGTCGACGCCGGCCAGGGCGAGGGTTCCGCCGAAGCGTTTGGTGAGGCCCCGGACGCGGACCAGTGGTCCGGGCCCGCCGGGCGGGACCGGCTGCGCAGAGGTGTCGTGAGCGTCGTGCACGGACAGCTCCGGGGGTCGGCCTGGCTAGTTCTTCCGGCTTCTGCTTGCGCCAGCGATACTAACCACCGATATCGCCTCCTTCGCGGCATTTGACCGCCGGTCGACGTCGGTCGCGTCAGCCGCCGTCGAGGCCGCACTGGGCCCAGATGACCTTGCCCTCCGGGGTGTAGCGCGTGCCCCAGCTCTGGGACAGCTGGGCGACGAGGAACAGACCCCGGCCGCCCTCGTCGGTGGTGGCCGCCCGGCGCAGATGCGGAGCGGTGCTGCTGGTGTCGGCGACCTCGCAGATCAGTGAGCGGTCGCGGAGCAGTCGTACCCGGATGGGTCCGGCGCCGTGGCGGATGGCGTTGGTGACCAGCTCGCTGAGCATCAGTTCGGCGGCGAACGCGGCTTCGTCGAGGCCCCAGGCGGCCATCTGCCGTTGGGCGGCGGCGCGCACCTCGCTGACGCGGGCCGGGTCGGCGGGCAGCTCCCAGGTGGCGATCCGCCCCGGGTCGAAGGCATGGGTGCGGGCGACGAGCAGGGCGATGTCGTCGCCCGGATGGGCGGGCGCCACCGTGTCCAGGACGACCCGGCAGGTCTCCTCCGGGGTGCGCTCGGTGTGGGCCAGCGCCCCGCGCAGCTGGTCGAGGACCACATCGACGTCACGGTCACGGTCCTCGATGAGGCCGTCGGTGTAGAGGACGAGCTGACTGCCTTCGGGCAGGTGGATGTCGACGGCTTCGAAGGGCAGCCCTCCGAGGCCGAGGGGAGGTCCGGCGGGAAGTTCGGGGAACGACACGGTGCCGTCCGGGCCGACCAGGGCGGGCGGCGGGTGGCCGGCGCGGGCCAGGCTGCACATTTGCGAGGTCGGATCGTAGACGGCGTAGAGACAGGTCGCGCCGATGATGCCGCCGCCGTCGGAGACCGGATCCTCCCGGTCCAGTCGGGCCACGAGGTTGTCGAGGTGGGTGAGGACCTCGTCCGGGGCGAAGTCGAGTTCGGCGAAGCTGCGGGCCGCCGTGCGGACCCGGCCCATGGTCGCGGCGGAGAGCATGCCGTGGCCGACGACGTCGCCGACGAAGAGCCCGATGCGGGCGCCGGAGAGCGGGATGACGTCGTACCAGTCGCCGCCGACGTCGGACTCGGCCGGCAGGTAGCGGTGGGCGACCTCGACGGTGTCCTGGTCGGGGAGCCCCTGCGGGAGCAGGCTGCGCTGCAGGGCGAGGACCATGGTGCGTTCGCGGGTGTAGCGGCGGGCGTTGTCGATGGACAGGGCGGCGCGGGTGGCGAGCTCCTGGGCCAGTGAGCGGTCGTCGTCGTCGAAGGGCGCGGGGTCCTGGGCGCGGTAGAAGGCGGCGACGCCCAGGACGACGCCCCGGGCGACCAGGGGGACCGCGATGAGGGAGTGGACGTGGCTCAGCAGCCGGTCGGTGTGCTCGGGGTCCTGTGCGAGCCAGCCCGCGGCCGTCTGCAGGTCCGGCTCCAGCACCGCTTCCCCTCTGGTCAGGGAGCGCAGCTGCGGGACGGTGGGGCCGTAGTCGACCTGTTTGCCGACCGGGCTGAAGGGGAGGTCGTCGCGGATGCCGTGGACCACCGTGCGGCGCAGGTCGTCGCGCGGGTCCGCGGCCTCTTCGCCGCGCAGCACGGGTTCGGCGAGGTCGATGGTGACATAGTCGGCGAGGCGCGGTACCGCCGTCTCGGCGAGTTCCTGGGCGGTGCGGCGTACGTCCAGGGTGGTTCCGATACGGGCGCTGGCCTCGGACAGCAGCTCCAGCCGGCGGCGGGCGGCCAGGGCGTAGGTGCCGACGTGGGGCTCTCCCACCAGAAGGAGTCCCCTGTCGGGGGGAGGAGCGCCGTCGGCGGTGAGGCCGTCGGCGGTGAGTTCGTCGGCGGAGACCAGGTCGACGGCCGCGGCGAACCCGGCCGGTGGGGTTGCGGGGGTGTGCGTACGGCCGGGGGCGGGGACGGCGGTGAGCGGGCCGGGCGCCACGGCGAGGGGGGAGTGGAGGCGCCGAACCGTGGCGGTGCCGGCGGATTCGACGGGTCGCGCGGGCTCGGCGGGGAGGCTCGGCACCGGTTCGGTCCGGCGTGGGGTGGCGAGGGCCTCGTGCCGTGCGGCCCCGGGCAGGATCGCCTCGACGGCGATGCCCTCCACTCCGGAGGCGCTGGTCATCGGGCGGCTGACGAGGGTGACCCGGAGGCCGTCCGACAGGGGTACGTCGACGGCGGCCCGCTGCGCGCGGGAGATCAGCTCGGCGGCCTTCTCCAGGAGGGTGGCCCGGTCGGCGGGGCGCAGCCCGCGGACCAGTTCCTCGACGCCGACGCCGTGCTGCGGGCGCGCGCCCGCCTCTGCCCCGGCGTCCAGATACGCCCGCAGCAGGGAACGTGCGCGCACGGAACTCTGCCCCAGCAGCCGCCGCTCGATGGCCGCGGCCGCCTTGCGGATCACGCCGTCCAGCGCCGGGTGCTCGAAGCCGCGCGGATATCCGAAACACAGGACGCCCTCGATACGGCCGCTGAGCGGGTCGCGCACGGGGAGTGCGCGGCAGGCGCTGGCCTGGGAGCGGTCGGCGAAGTGCTCGGCGCCGTAGACCCGGATGAGCCGCCGTTCGGCCAGGGCGAGGCCGATGCCGTTGGTGCCGGCGAACTGTTCGGCGAAGACGAACCCGGGGACGGTCTGGATGTCCGGGAGCCCTCTGGCCAGCGAGGCCTCGCCGAAGCGGCGCAGCAGGACGGTGCCGTTCGCGTCGGCGACGGAGATGTTCATCGCGCTGCCGGCGAACTTGGACTCCAGCCGGTCGAGCACGGGTACGGCCGCGCGGGTGATCCGGTCGTCCCGGTCGAAGTCGTCCCGGAAAGGGAGGTCGGACCGGTCCGGCGACAGCCCGAGGGACCGGCACCGCTGCCAGGAGCTGAGGATCGAGGCCCGGACACCGGTCTCCGCCGACTCACCCTGCAGAAACCGCTCGCGGGACAGGACGGGGCCCCGGTCACGAAAGAGGGAAGGGCCCGTGCCGTCTGTCGCACGTCCCGTGAGTACCGGCTCGCCGTCGGACCGCACCACGCTGGCCTCACTCGCGCCCTGGACAATCCGCTTATCGGAAATATCTGGCATTGACGAGGATACGGGCATCAGCAACACGAGTCACGGTTCGCGCCTCCACTCACCCGCGGTGACGGACTCGGCGGGCGCCGGGACGAGGTGCGGTCGCGGCGAGGCGGGTGCCACCGGCAGGGACGCCCCGAAGGCGGCCACGGCGAGACGGGCGACCGGTGAGGGGCACGTGCCCCCAGGGGCGCAGTGGCTCCATCACCGATGCCACCGAGTCGCGCGACGGCCCGTTCGACCAGCAAGGACGCCGCCTGCGCACCACCCGACGCCCGCCGCCCCGTCGCCGGCCTCGCGCCGCTCGCGATTTCACACGCGGTTTCACATGCGGCCCACTTGCGGCCCACTCACGACCCGCCCCGCGTGGCGCCGGGACCCTGGCGCGGAACCCGTTCCCCGGCACTCCATTCGAGCACACTGCAAATTTTACCTAGAGCAATGATTCATTCGCCGACCCCGTCCGTACCCCTTGGTGACCCACTTCCCGGCTGCCAGGAGGTACCCCTTCCATGCGACGCACATGGAGCATCGGAACGATCTTCGTGAGCGGCGGTCTGGTGATGACCGTCGCCGCGCTCGCCTATCCCGCCCTGGTGGGGGTCGGGACGACGACCGCCACCCCGGACCGGATCATCGCCAACACCCAGTACGGCCCCCTCACGGAGGCCGACCGGGACTTCGTCATCAAGGTGCGTTCCGCGGGGCTGTGGGAGTACCCGCTCGGCGAGATGGCCATGCAGCGCGGTACGACGGCGGAGATGAAGGAGGCGGGCGCGCATCTCGTCGTCGGGCACGCGGGGCTCGACGAGCTGTGCCGCAGGATCGCGCCCGAGCTGGGCATCACCCTGAACAACCAGGCCAGCCCGCAACAGCAGCAGTTCGTGGCGACCGCCGACTCGGCCACCGGCAAGGAGTTCGACTCCACCGCCGTCACCATCATGCGCGTCACGCACGGCCAGATCTTCCCGGCCATCGCCAAGATCCGCGCCAGCACCAGGAACACCATGGTGCGCCAGCTCGCCGACCTGGCCAACGACACCGTGCTCGACCACATCACCGTGCTGGAGAAGACCGGCCTGGTCAACCACGACCAGGTCAACTACCAGCAGACCAACCCGCCGAAGCTCCCCAAGGAGCAGGTCACCCCGCCCGTGCCCCAGCCGGGGGCCCCGATGGTCGTCCTGGCCCCCCGCCCCGACCTGAACGTGCGGACGTCCGCGCCGACGGCCACCCCCACGGACGGATCGACGGACGGCTCCGCGGGCGGTGGTGCCACACAGTGACGCGCTCCCCCGGGGGCGTGGGGCGCGGCCCTGCCGGGGGTTTCAGGCGCCTCGGCCCACCCAGGTGTCGACCCAGCCGAGCGGATACGTCTCCGCGTCGTCCGACGCCGGGGCCGAGGGCTCCCCGCCCGCCGTGTTGAACGCGGTCAACGCGCCGATGAGTGCCTCCCGTTGGGCCGGGGCGAGGCGCTCGACGACCGTGGCGAGTTCGGTGCGCCGACGGGCCATGACGTCCTCGACGGCACGTCGGCCCTCGTCGGTGAGCTGCAGCAGGGTCTCGCGGCGGTTGCCGGGGTTGGTCCGGCGGTCGGCGAGTCCGGCCGCGATCAGCCGGTCGACCATCCGCATGGCCGTGGAGGGGGCGACCTGAAGCTGGTCGGCGAGTACCACGAGCTTGGTCGCGCCCCGCATGGACAGCACCACCAGCATGCGGAACTGCGGCAGCGTCACCCGCTCCTCGACGGCGGCGAGTGACCGTGCGGAGATCGCGACCAACAGCCGCGACGCGGTGAGCACCGCTCGCGTCACCTCATCGACGTCGTCCACGCCACCTGCCAGACCATCGCGTTCAGTCATGGTCCCTTTCTATCCCGCCGCGCCGTCCCGGCAGTCGGCGGATCCGTCGAGATTTTTCCTGCCCATGACCGAACGCGTTCCATGATCGAAACGGGGCCTCCGGCACGAACGGCGGCCGGATCGCGCGGGACCTCCGCTCGAACGGTGGGCGAACGCCAGGTTGCGGGTGGAACCCGGCACGACCGTGGCGCCGCGCAGGCATCGACCTACGACGCTCGCTCCCGCGACGCGAAGGCACTTCCCGCCTATTGAATGGTTGATTCAGCAGACCTAGCCTTTCTCGATGGCTTCAATCACCTGGCTCCCCCCATGCCCCGAACACCCCCACAGACCAAAGCGGTTGCGCTGGGTCCTGCTCCTGGCCCTGAGCCTCAGCCTCTCCTCGCTGCCGTCGGCCGCCGCCACCTCGTCCGTCCCCTCCTCACCGTCCGCGCCGTCCGCGTCGAAGAGCCGGGCGGTCCCGGAGGTGTGGCCCACGCCCCGGCACATCGAGGCGGGCGGGCGTCGGCTCGCCGTTCCCGACCGGGTGGTGGAGGTCGTCGGCCCCGGCACCGATCCCTCCGCGCGCAGGGTCGTCGAGGCCGCGCTGCGGGCGGCCGGGGCCGCACGGATCGTCACCGTGCCGGCCGGTGAGCGACCGCCCGCCGCCGGGCTCACCGTGTTCGTAGGCGGGCCGGACGAGAACCCGGCCACCCGGGGCGCGTTGCGGCGGCTGGGCGTCAGGTCACCGGCCGGGCTGCCCGCGGAGGGATACGTCCTGGCCTCCGGCCGCCACGCCGGGCGCGGGCTGCTCGCCCTCTCCGGCACCGACACCACGGGCACCTTCTACGCCGCCCAGACCCTCCGCCAGCTTCTCACCGGCGGCCGGCTGCCCGAGGTCGCGGTCCGCGACTGGCCCACGGCGAAGCTGCGCGGCGTCGTGGAGGGCTTCTACGGCACACCGTGGACCCACGCCGAACGGCTGAGCCAGCTCGACTTCTACGGCCGCACCAAGCAGAACGTGTACGTCTACTCCCCCAAGGACGACCCGTACCTGCGGGAGCGCTGGCGCGACGCGTACCCGGCCGCCCGACTGGACCGGTTGCGCGAGCTGGTCGACCGGGCCGGCGCCGACCACGTCCGCTTCACCTACGCCCTCTCCCCCGGCCTGTCGGTCTGCTACTCCTCGGCGGACGACATCACCGCCCTGGTCCGCAAGTTCGCCTCGCTGTACGACATCGGCGTGCGCTCGTTCGCGATCCCGCTGGACGACATCAGCTACACGAAGTGGAACTGCGCGGCGGACCAGGAGGAGTTCGGCAGCGGGGGCGGCGCGGCGGGTGCCGCGCAGGCGCGTCTGCTGAACCGGGTGTGGGAGGAGTTCTCCGCCGGCCGTACCGGGCTCGATCCGCTGGAGATGGTGCCCACCGAGTATTCCGACCTCGCCGACAGCCCGTACAAGACGGCGCTGCGCGAGCGGTTGGACCCGGACGTGGTCGTGGAGTGGACCGGCGTGGGCGTGATCGCGCCGACCGTCACCGCCGCGCAGGTCCGGCAGGCCCGCGAGGTCTACGGTCATCCGATCCTGCTCTGGGACAACTACCCGGTCAACGACTACGTCACCAGCCGCCTCCTGCTCGGCCCCTACACCGGCCGGGAGCCCGGCGTGGCCCGGGCGTCCGCCGGTGTGACCGCCAATCCGATGGTGCAGGCGGAGGCGAGCAGACTCGCGCTGTTCACGTCGGCGGCGTACCTGTGGAACCCGGACTCCTACGATCCGCGGGCAGCGTTCGCGGCCTCCGTGCGGGATCTGGCGGGGCCGGGCGCCGCCGCATGGCTGCGGATCCTCGCCGAGAACAACCACTCCTCCCAGCTCGACGCCACCGAGTCCCCGACGCTGACCGGGCTCGTCGCCGCGTTCCGCACGGCGTACGAGGAGGACCGCGGCCTCGACCGGGCGGCCGCCGCGCTGCGGTCCTACTTCGGCGCCATGGCCGCCACGCCCGCCGAGCTGCGCTCGCGCCTGGCCAACCCCGGTTTCCTGAAGGAGACTTCGCCCTGGCTCGACAAGCTCGGCTCCTACGGCACCGCCGGGCTGACGGCCGTGGATCTGCTGCTGGCGGACAGGCGTGGTGACACCGAGGCCGTGTCGGCGTACTGGAAGCGGCTGCGCGGTGAGCGCAAGGCGCTGGACGCGATCCCGCAGCAGGTGTCGCCGGGGGTGATGGACCAGTTCCTCTACTCGGCGATGCTCCGGCACGCCCCCGACCCCGGCGTCGACGCCTCCTTCGCCCCCGGCTCGCTCTCCCTGCGGCCCGGTGCCTCCGGGTCGGTGACCCTCCGCTTCTCGTCCGCCGAGACCCGGACCGTCACCTGGGAGCTGGCCGTGCCGGACGGGCTCACCGCCTCGCCCGCCAGGGGCACCGTGTCGGTCCCGGCCCGGGGCAGCGCCTCGGTCACCGTCACCCTGACCGGGGTCACCGAGGGCGTGCACTCCGTGGTGGTGTCCGGCTCGGGCGTCCTCGACCGGGCGATCCCGGTCCGGGTCACCGACGGGAAGGGATCGCCGAGGGCGCTGACGGCCAACTTCAGCGGTGCGTCGGTCAGTTCGATCGACCTGTCCTCCGGGAGGAGCACGGACATCGCCGTGGGCGACAACCCGGGCGAGGTGGTCGTGAGCGCGGACGGCCGTACCGCCTACGCCGCGAACCAGGGCTCGAACTCGGTCAGCGTCATCGACGTGGCGCGCGGCGAGGTCACCGCCACGGTCGGCGTGGGCCGGGTTCCGGCCGGGCTCACGCTCACACCGGACGGCGGCACCCTGTGGGTCGCCAACTACACGGACGGCACGGTCCAGCCCGTGGACACCGGCACACTGAAGGCGGGCGCGGCCCTCGCGGTCGGGGCGGGGCCGGAGAACATGGCGGTCACCCCCGACGGCCGGACGCTGTACGTGGCGAACATCCACGACAGCAGCGTCACACCGGTCCGCCTCGACAGCGGTGAGGCCGGGGCGGCGATCCCCGTCGGCCCGCGCCCCTTCGACGTCGTGGCGGCGCCGGACGGGAAGCGTGTGTACGTGTCCGACTCCGGCGGTTCGACCGTCACTCCGATCGACACGGCGACCAACGACACCGAGCCGACGTTCCTGGTCTCCGGTCAGGCGTACGGCCTCGGCCTGTCACCGGACGGGCGGACCCTGTGGGTGAGCCCCAGCACCGGGGACCACATCACGCCCGTCGACACGGTGACCGGCGCTCCGGGCGCGAAGGTCGCCGTCGGCAGGTCCGCCTTCGACGTCGGCCTGGACTGGGACGGCGCCACGGCCTATGTCACGACGGCCGACGGGAACCGGCTGGTGCCGGTCGACACCGCGTCCGGCACCGCCGGGGCGCCGCTGCCGACCGGCGCCTATCCCCTGGCGGTCGCGCTGACGCCCGTCCCGGTGCCCTAGCGGGTGTTCAACCGGCGGTGCGCCGGATCCGTCCGGCGTACCGCCTCTCCAGCTCCAGGTTGCTCTCGAAACCACCGGGCAAGTTGGCGGAGACGTAGACCGGGGGACGGTCGCCGGAGGCGAGGAGCTGGGCGGCCGCCTCGGCGACCGTCATCTGCACGAGCATGACGCCGGTCAGGGTGGAGAGTGCACAGACGGCGCCACCGCCCGGCAGCTCCAGCAGGGCGTCGCCGCGCGGGGCCGCGTTGTCGAGGACGACGTCGGCGAGGTCGGCGAGTTTCCTGCCGCTCGGGTGGGTGGCGGGGACGGAGCGGGTGTGGGCGAGGGAGGTGAGGGCGAGGAGGCGGTGGCCGCGCTCCTTGGCGTGCAGGGCCATCTCAACGATGACGTTGTTGACGCCGGAGTTGGAGACGACGACGAAGAGGTCCTGGGGGCGGGGGTCGGCCAGTTCGTAGAGGCGGACCGCTATGCCGGGCTCTCGTTCGAGGAGCGGGTCGTCGAGATCGCTGGGGTTGTCGCCGCCGAAGAGGACGAGGTCGGCCATCTGGATCCGGTTGGTGGGCACGAGGCCGCCGGCACGGCCGGCGAGTTCGAGGACCATGGCCTGGGAGTGGCCGGTACCGAAGGCCTGGACGACGCCGTCCGCGCGGACGCAGTCGGCGATCAGGGTGGCGGCGGCGCTCACGTCGGCGCGGGCGGAAGCGGTGAGGCGGTTCAGGACGGCCAGGCCCTCGCGCGCGAAACGGTCGGCGCCCACCGGCTCGGTCACGGACTCGGCCTCGGCCTCGGCCTCGGTCACGGACTCGTGCGCGGGCTCGGTCACGGACTCGTGCGGGGACTCGTTCGTGGACTCGACGGACACCTGGGACTCCCCACTGATGGATTGAACCACCTCATACTTGCCTATCAGTGAATCACTGAATCACAGGCCCGGCATCCGGGGCAATGGCGCAGTTCACGCATGCGCGGGGACGCGAAGTCCGGTCCTGGTATTCAGCCATGGCGCCAACGGGTGGCTGATACCTTCTCTGCATGCCCTCGACCGATGTCACGACCCTGATCCGCACCGAGCTGCCCCGGCTGGCCGGCTCCCTGCGGAAGGTCGGCGAGCTGATCCTGGAGGATCCGGCCGCCGTCACCCACTGCTCGGCCGCGGAGCTGGGCCGCCGCACCGGCACCTCCCAGGCCACCGTGACCCGGTTCTGCCGGGCCATCGGCCTCGACTCGTACCAGCACCTGCTGATCGAGCTGGCCCAGGAGCGGGGCCGGGGCGAGTCCTCCGAGTGGGGCAGCGCGGAGATCGGTCCGGACATCTCCCCCGACGACAGCCTGGAGCGGGTCGTCCAGGTGGTCGGCACCGCCGACCTGCGGGCCGTCCAGCAGACCATCGACCGGATCGACCTGGACTCCGTCGAGCGCGCCGCGCAGGCCGTGGCCCGCGCCCGGCGCGTGGACGTGTACGGCGTCGGCGGCAGCGGCGCGGTCGCCCAGGAGACGGAGACCCGGCTGTTCCGCATCGGGTGCGCGGTGCGCGGCTGGACCGAGGTGCACGCCGCGACCACCTCCGCGGCCCTGCTCACCCCCGCGGACGTGGCGATCGGCATCTCCCACTCCGGCGCCACCCGCGAGGCCATCGAGCCGTTCGAGCTGGCCAGGGAGCGCGGCGCCACCACCGTCGCACTGACCGCCGACCCGCGCTCACCGCTGGCCCGCGCCGCCGACATCCGGCTGATCTCCTCCTCCTCGGAGACCAGCTTCCGCACCGGCAGCATCGGCGCCCGCCACTCGGTGCTCATGCTCATCGACTGCCTGTACGTCCGTGTCGGCCAGCTCTCCTACCAGCGGGCGAGCGCTTCCCTGGCCCTGACCGACCACATCGCGGGGGCACACGCGGTGAAGTCCCGGCGCCCTCGCTGAACCGTCGGGAGCGGACCGGGCGACCGACCGGCCCTGCATGGATGAATCAACCAATATTCCGATGCATGGTTGATTGAACCACCCTGCGCTGCCAGGATGAGGCTCCGCCGAGCACTCGTAGGAGCCTCATGCGCGTCATCTCTGCCGAGTCGACCGAGCTCTACGTCGGGACGGAGGACCAGCCGCTCCAGGTGGTCGCCGTGCAGGTCGAGCACACCCCGGGCCGGCCGGTCCGGCTGAGCGTGGAGGGTCCCGACGTCCGCGCCGCCGGGGAGACCGTCGTCGTGGTCGGCGGGGACGGGACCGTACGCGCCGAGATACCGGTGGCCGCCGAGGGCCTCGCGGCCGGCGACCGCCGCGAGATCACCGTCACCGCCGCCGACGGGGACGACGTCGCCCGGCGGACGGCCGGGTTCACGGCCGCCGAGCCCGGCTGGACCATGTTCATGGTCAGCCACTTCCACTACGACCCCGTCTGGTGGAACACCCAGGCCGCCTACACCGAGACCTGGGACGTCGCCGACGACCCGTCCGTCACGGGCCTGCCCGCCCGGACCTTCGACTCGCGCGGGCAGAGCGGCATGAGCCTGGTGCGGGCCCACTGCGACCTGGCCCGGCGCGACCCGGCGTACACCTTCGTGCTCGCCGAGGTGGACTACCTCAAGCCCTACTGGGACTCCTTCCCCGAGGAGCGGGCCTTCCTGCGGCAGCTGATCCGCACCGGCCGCGTCGAGATCATGGGCGGCACCTACAACGAACCCAACACCAACCTCACCGGCGCCGAGGCGACCGTACGCAACGCCCTGTACGGCGACGGCTTCCAGCGCGGGATCATGGGGGCCTCGCCGGAGACCGCCTGGCAGCTGGACGCGTTCGGGCACGACCCGCAGTTCCCGGGGCTGATGGCGGACGCGGGGCTCACGTCGAGTTCCTGGGCGCGCGGTCCGTACCACCAGTGGGGGCCGGCCCTGTCGGTGTTCGGCGAGGAGCCGCGCGATCCGGGGCGGATGCAGTTCCCGGCCGAGTTCAGCTGGATCGCCCCGAGCGGGCGCGGCCTGCTGACTGCGTACATGGTCAACCACTACGGCGCCGGCTGGGCCATCGACAACGCGCCCACGCTCCCCGAGGCCGAAGCCGCCGCGCTCAAGCTCTTCCGGGGGCTGAAGAAGGTCGCGCTCACCCGGAACGTCCTGCTGCCGGTCGGCGGCGACTACGCCCCGCCGTGCCGCTGGGTGATGGGCATCCACCGGGACTGGAACGAGCGGTACGTCTGGCCCCGCTTCGTCAGCGGCGTCCCCCGGGACTTCTTCACCGCCGTACGGGCCGAGCTGGAACGGGAGGGGCGCACGGCGTCCCCGCAGACTCGGGACATGAACCCGGTGTACACCGGCAAGGACGTCTCCTACATCGACACCAAGCAGGCCCAGCGGTACGGCGAGGCGCTGCTCGCCGACGCCGAGGCCTGGGCGACCCTCGCCTCCCTCACCACCGGGCACCCCTACCCGGACGCGGCCCTCGACAAGGCGTGGCGGCAGCTGGTCTACGGCGCCCACCACGACGCCATCACCGGCTCCGAGTCCGACCAGGTGTACATCGACCTGCTCACCGGCTGGCGGGAGCTGTACGACCTGGCCGAAGAGGTGCACGCCGACGTGACCCAGGCCCTCGCCGACCGCGTCGTGCCCCTGCCCGGCGACGGCGCCGACCTGGTCGTCCTCAACCCCGCGACCTGGCAGCGCCGGGACGTGCTGACCGTCGCCGACCCCGGCCGCGTCCCGCTGGACCACACCGGACTGCCGCTGCCGGCCGTGACCGAGGACGGCGAACTCACGGTCGTCGTGCCGGAGGTGCCCGGCATGGGCCTCAAGGCGCTGGCGTTGGCGGAGGGTTCGGTGGCCGGCTGGACGGCCGGCGAGGGCACGACGATCCGCAACGAGTTCTACGAGGTGACCGTCGATCCCGCGCGCGGCGGCGGCGTCAGCGGTCTGCGGGCGCTCACCGAGGCGGGGGCCGGCGGCGAGGGCGGCCGGGAGCTGCTGCGCGCCGGGGACATCGGCAACGAGCTGGTCGTGCAGGAGGAGTACCCGAGACACCCGCGCTTCGGCGAGGGCCCCTGGCACCTCACGCCGACGGGCACCACCGCCGCCCGCAGCCGGGGCGTGACGGCCGACATCGATGTCGAGCACTCGCCGGCCGGCTCCCGCATCACCGTCCGCGCCGATCTGGGCCTGTTCCGGTACACCCAGCGGCTCACGCTCTGGGCGGGCGTCGACCGGCTGGACGTGACGACGACCCTCGACGGCTTCGACGGCGCCGACCGGCTGATCCGGGTGCGCTGGCCCTCGGACGTGCGCGGCGGGCTGCCTGTGCACGAGGTCGCGGACGCGGTGGTCGGGCGCGGTTTCGGTTTCGTGGACGTGGACAGCGAGCGGTTCCCGTGGACCCTGGACAACCCCGCGAACACCTGGTTCGGGCTGGGGTCCACGGCCCGGGTGGCCGTCCACGACGACACCGGCGCACTGCTCGGCCACCGGTCCATCGGCGTCGCCGAGCTGATCTTCGGCGACTGGGACAGCGCCGGTGAACTGGGCACCCCGCTCGCGGCGGCCCTGGTGCGCTCGGGTGTCACGGCCACCTCGACGATCGCGGGCGGCCCCCGCTACGGCGATCTGGAGGTCGACTCCAACCTGCCGGACCTCCGCATCGCGGTCGGCGGACCCGAGCGCAACCCCTTGGTCGCCGAGGCCCTCGGCTGGGATCCGGCCGCCGCCCGGGAACTGCGCCGGCAACTGGCCGCGGACGGCCTGGCGTCGGTGTGGGTGGCCCCCCGCGCCTCCCTGCGCGAGGAGTGGGTGCCGGGCGCCGACCTGCGCGACCTGGAGCGGCTGCCGCTGCTGGTGGTGGCGGGCGCCCGCCCCGAGGACGACGCGAAGGCCGTCGACGCGCTCGTCGCCGACCTGGACGACGCGACCGTACGGGCCACGGCGGCCGGGGGCGGCGAGGCACTGCCGCCGGGCGACGCCTGGGACGGTCGGGGCTTCGCGGTCCTCAACCGGGGCACGCCGGGGTGTGTCGTCACGACCTCGGGCGACCTGTACATGTCGTTGATGCGCTCCTGCACGGGCTGGCCCTCCGGCATCTGGGTCGACCCGCCGCGCCGCACCGCCCCCGACGGCTCCGGCTTCCAGCTCCAGCGCTGGTCGCACACCTTCGCGTACGCGGTCGTCGCGGGGGAGGGCGACTGGCGCGACCTGGGCTGGCCGCGCGCGGGACACGCCTTCAACCATCCGTTCACCGGGCGGCTGCGGGAGCCCGACCACCCGCTCACGGCCCGGCTGCGGGAGCCCGCCGGAGCGCCGGCCGGCCTGCCGAGGACCGTGGCCCTGCTGGCCCTGGAACCCGAAGGCCGGGTGCTGCTGGACGCGTTGAAGCCGGCCGGGTCGCCGCTGGCCCGGGGCGGTACCGCGCCCGTGGACCCGGCGCGCGGGGTCGTCGTTCGGGCGCACGAGGTGGACGGGCGGCCGGTGCGGGCGCGGGTGACGGGGCCGAGGGCGTGGGCCGGGGGCGGCCGGGCGGACGTCCTGGAGCGGCCCGGCGAGGCTCTGGACCCCGGCGCCGACGGGGCGTTGGAGCTGGATCTGACGGGGTTCGAGGTGGCCACGGTGCTGGCCACGCCGGTCGCCGCGGCCCAGGAGACACGGCCCGGCGCCGCCACGCAGGCCACGCGGTGCGGTGGGCCCGGCGTCGGCGCGCGGGAGCCCGCCCAGCCCGTGCACACCCGGTACTGGCTGCACAACTCCGGTCCGGCACCCCGGGGGAACATGCCCGTGGCCGTCCACCTCTCGCCGAACGCGCTGAGCGTCGACGGGCCGGTGACCGCGACGGTCCGTGTCTCCTCCGAGCTGACCGACGCGCCCGTGTCGGGCACGGTGGCCCTGACGGGGCCGCCCGGCTGGAGCGTGGAGCCGGCCCAACTGCCGTACGCGCTCGGCCCCGGCGGTTTCTCGCTCGGCGAGGTCACCGTGACGCCCCCGCCGGACCCGGTGCCCGGCCGCTACGCGCTCGCCGCGCGGCTGACGTACGGCGGGCAGACCTTCGAGGACGTGATCGCGCTCGACGTGCCCGGCGAGGCGGCACAGGGCGAACCCGACGGGCGGACCGGGCCGGGCGTCGTGATGGAACTGGGCGTGGACCGGGTCGAGGTGCGCCGGGGTGAGCGGCTGCGGGTCCGGGTGGGCGTGCGCAACACGACCCGGGGTCCGGTGAGCGGCGCCCTGTGGACGGTCTCGTCCTGGGGCACCTGGGCGGGCGTCGGACCGGGCCTGCAGGGTTTCACCTTGGCGCCCGGTGAGCACGCGGACCGCTTCGTCGAGGTGGACGGCTCGGCGGTGCCTCCGGGGTCGTACTGGCTGATGGTGAAGGCCGGCTGGCACGGGTGCGTGGCGTACTCGGAGGCGGTCGCACTGGAGGTGGGGCCGTGAGGGCGCACCGGGCGCACGACGTCCCCGCACCCCCGGACGGACCCACGGGAGCGGGACACGGCGGGTACGCGCCGCCTGGCGGACCCGCCGCGCTCGTCGGTGGTGAGGCCGTCTCCCGGGACCGGGTCGACGCCGTGCTGGAGGCCGTCCCCGCACGGGACCGGGAGGGCGTGCCGGAGGGACGGGCGCGGGCGGAGCGGCAGCGGCGGCGGTGGGCGACGCAGGTCGTCGTGGCGGACGAGTTGGCCCGGCGGGCCTGCGCCGCGCGGGGGCTCGTGCCGCCCGACGGGGCGCCGGCGCTCGCGGTGGCCGGGGCCGAGGTCGCCGGCCTGGGCAGCATCATCGCGGTGGCGCTCGCCCACTCCCCCGCCGCGCGCACCCTGCTGGCGGCGCTGGAGGCCGAGCAGAGGGTGCCGGAGCAGGCCGTGCGGGACTACTACGACCGCAATCCGGACCGTTTCCTCACGGCGGACGCGCTGCGGCGCGGCGTCGACCCGTACGGCGGGGCGGGGCCGGAGGACTTCCTGCCGTACGACGAGGTCCGTGACGGCGTCGTACGGGAGCTGCGGCGGGCGAGGGGCCGGCAGGCCTTCTTCGACTGGCTGGACCGGGCGCGGGCCGGGGTGGAGTACGCGCCGGGGCACGAGCATCCGGGCGACCCGTCCCACCCCGACCACGAGCACCGGCACTGAGCGGGCCGGTACCGGGTCGCCCTCGTCCCGGAACCGAAAAGCAACACGGTCACCCATTGACCTCCGATGAATTCTGGTCCACCTTTTCATCAATCGGAGTCCAAGTTGGTGATTCAAACCAGCAGCCGACTGATCGCAGGAGGCAACATGCGCGCGAGAAGACTGACCGGATGCGTGGTGGGCGTCGTCGCCCTCACCCTCACCGCCGCCGGCTGCGGCCTGTCGGGCGGCGGCTCCGACAGCGGGGACGCCACCGCCGGCGGCTGCAAGGTGGACAAGGGCAACGTCGGCTCCGGCAAGCTCACCGGGGACGTCAAGGGCACGATCACCTTCCAGACGACGAACCTGAAGAAAGACTTCGGCGACTACTTCAACGGCGTCATCAAGGCCTTCGAGAAGGCCCACCCGGACACCACCGTGAAGTGGGTCGACGACCCGGGCGACGCCACGTTCACCCAGCGCCTGGTCGCGGACGCGCAGGGCTGCACGCTGCCGGACGTGGTGAACATCAACGTGAACACGGCGATCGCGCTCACCAAGAACGGCTACCTCCTCGACCTGGACAAGAAGGCCCCGGACGCCGGCGAGCCGTTCGTGCCCAACCTGTGGAAGTCGAGCATGTACGCCGACTCCACGGGGACGAAGGTGCACAGCGTCCTGCCCTGGTACTCCGGCGGGATCGTGCAGACCTTCAACACCGAGCTGATGAAGAAGGCGGGCCTCGATCCGGCCGAACCTCCGACGACCGTGCTCGGTCTGTTCGAGGACGCCCAGAAGATCGCCGAGGTCTCGGACGGCAAGTACTACGCGTTCCTCGCCAACCCGCAGCTGCGCATCCCGGCCGACTGGCAGCAGATGGGCATCAAGATCCTGTCCCCCGACGGCAAGAAGTTCACCTTCGCCGACGACCCGAGGACCGTGCGGTGGGTCGAGGCCATGACCAAGCTCTACAAGGCCGGCGGCATGCCCCGGGACTCCCTCTCCTCCACCCAGGACCCGGCCAACGTCTACGGCCAGGGCAAGCTGGTCTACGGCCCGACGAACCCCAACTTCCTGCGCTTCATCCAGCAGAACAACCCGAGCGTCTACAAGAAGACCGGTGTCGCCCGCTTCATGCTGGACGACCTGGGCCACACCGTCGGCGCCCCGCAGTACATCGGCGTCGCGTCCACCGGAAAGAACGCGGTGACCGCGCTGTCCTTCGCGCGATTCCTGACCGATGCCCAGAACCAGCTGGAGTGGGCCAAGGACCCCAACGTGGTCATCTTCCCCTCCACCACGGCCTCCCTGGACGACCCGTTCTTCCAGTCGGTCAAGGGTGACGACCCGTTCGCCGAGGCCCGCAAGATCGTCGCGAGCGACCGCAAGACCTCCACCGCCGACGAGATCGCCCTCACCCCCGGTGAGTTGAACGCCATCACGGCCCAGATACAGCTGGCCATGCAGGGCAAGAAGAGCGCCCAGGACGCCCTCGACGAGGCCCAGAAGAAGGCCGACGAGCTGGTCGAGCAGGGCAGCTGAGCATGACCACCCTCTCTCCCCCCACCGAGGAACCGGGGGTCGTGGCCTCCCACGCCCCCCGGCCCGGGGAACCGAGCGGCCGGCGCCGCCTGTCGCGGGCCCTCAGGCCCGGCCCCACCGCCGACGCGGGCGGCGCCGCGCTGTACCGCCGCTGGTGGCTGCCGTGGCTGTGGATGTCACCGGCGATCGTCGGCATCACCGTCTTCGGTCTGTACCCGTTCCTGAACACGCTCCTGCTGTCGTTCACGAACGCCAAACCGCTCGGCGGCGCCGCCTCGTTCGTGGGCCTGGACAACTACACGCGGATGCTGGGCGACTCCGACTTCTGGCTCGCCACCCGCAACAGCGTGCTCTACGCGCTGATCGTGGTCCCGCTCATGGTGCTGCTCCCGCTGATGCTGGCCGTACTGGTGGAGAAGAACCTGCCCGGCATCGGCTTCTTCCGCTCCGCCTTCTACACCCCGGTCCTCGCCTCCAGCGTGGTCGTCGGACTGAGCTGGCAGTGGCTCCTCAGCGACCAGGGCCTGGTCAACACCTGGCTGCAGAAGGCCCACGTCATCCGGTCGGCGATCCCGTTCCTGTCCGACTCCTGGCTGATCCTGCTGTGCGCGATGGGGCTCACGCTGTGGAAGGGCCTCGGCTGGTACATGATCTTCTACCTGGCCGCGCTGGGGAACGTCCCGAAGGAACTGCACGAGGCCGCCGCCGTGGACGGCGCGGGCGCGATCCGCCGCTTCTGGCACGTCACCATGCCCGGCGTGCGCACCTCGATGATGCTGGTCGGCACCCTCACCGGCATCGGCTCGCTGCGGGTGTTCACCGAGATCTACATGCTCGGCGGCGCGACCGGCGGTCCCGGCGGCGCCGACCGCACCCTCCCCTTCTACATCCGGGACGTCGCCCTCGACCCGCTCACCGGCAACGCCGGCTACGGCTCGGCGGTCAGCGTCGCCCTCTTCGTACTCACCCTGGGCCTGACCCTGCTCGCACAGCGCCTGACGAAGGAGGAGGAGTCATGACGACGGCCGTGACGTCCGTGGAACCCTCTCCGGGCAGACGACGGCGCCTGATGCCGCGGTGGCGGGACTACGGCCGGCCGCGCGAACTCATCGTCCGCTACCTGCTGTTGCTGTTCGTCCTCGGCATCACCGTCGGTCCGCTGCTGTGGCAGCTGCTGTCGTCGCTGAAGGGCGTGGGCGAGGACGTGTTCGGCGCCGACGCCTCCCTCTTCCCACGCGACCCGACCCTGCGCGCCTACCGCGAGGTGTTCGACCAGGTCCCCGTGTGGACGTACATCCGCAACAGCATGGTGATCGTCGCACTGTCCGTCACCAGCCAGCTCGTCTTCTCCACGCTCGCCGGTTACATGCTCTCCAAGCCCAGCTGGAAGGGCCGCAAGCTGGTGTGGGTGCTGCTGATGGCGTCCATGATGTTCCCCTTCGAGTCGATCATGGTCTCGCTGTTCCTCAGCGTCCGCGACCTCGGCCTCGTCGACAACCTGGTGGGGGTCTGGCTGCCCGGCTTCGTCGCCGCCATCAACGTCCTGATCATGCGGGCCGCGTTCCTCGCCGTGCCGCGCGAGATCGAGGACGCGGCGATGCTGGACGGGGCGGGCGAGTGGAAGCGGTTCCGGTATCTGTATCTGCCGTCCGCGTGGGGCGCGATCCTCGTCGTCACCATCAACACCTTCATCAGTGCCTGGGACGACTTCCTCTGGCCCCTGATCGTGCTGCGCACCGAGGACCACTTCACGCTGACGCTGGGCCTCGCCCGACTGCAGTCCTCGTCCTTCGGCTACGACCAGCGGATGGTCATGGCGGGCTCGGTGATCTCCGTGGTCCCGGTGCTGGTGCTGTTCGTGATCACGCAACGGTGGTTCTACAAGGGGGTGTCCTCGGGAGCCGTCAAGCTCTGAGGCCGCCCTCCCAAGTCCAGTACCAGCGGTTCGACGGTGAGCGCCGCCCGCGCCGACTCGGCGACGCGGACCTCGACGGCACCGGTCCGCGGGGGCACATCGAAGGGCAGCGACACCGTACGGCGCTCGCCCGGGGCCAGGCCGACACCCTCGAACGCGCACAGTTCGAGGGTGCGCGGCCAGACGGGGGTGATCAGGCGCCGGAGATAGACCTGGACGACCGTACGCCCGTGCCGTCCCCCCGTGTTGGTGACGTCCACCTCGACGCCGGCCCCCGCGAGGCGTGGTGTGCCGTACGCGAAGCTCGTGTACGACAGGCCGTGCCCGAAGGAGTGGAGCGGCTCGGCGCTCTCGTCCGCGTAGGCGCCGTACTCGGTGTCCTTGTGGTTGTAGTGGACCGGGAGCTGGGCCGCCGAGCGGGGCAGGGAGACCGGCAGACGGCCGGCGGGTTCGGCGAGTCCGAGCAGTACCTCGGCGATCGCCTCGCCGCCCCACGGGCCCGGGTACCAGGCGGTGAGCAGCGCGCCCGCCGCCTCGGGCACCACGTGCGGGCGCCCCTGGATCAGGACCACCGCGGTCGGCGTGCCCGTCGCGACGACCGCGTCCAGCAGCGCGTACTGGGCCTCCCCGAGCCGCAGTCCGGCGAGGTCGACGCCCTCTCCGCAGGTCATCTCGGACACGACGGTCCGCGCGGCGCCGTTGGCGTCGAACTCCGTCTCCGGTGTACGGGCACTGCTGCCGCCGAGCACGAGCACGGCCAGGTCGGCCGCGGCGGCCTCGGCGGTCGCGGCCGGGATGCCGGTGCGGTCGGCGCCGGTGAGGGCCGCGCCCCGCGCATGGCGGACGTGCGTGCCGGGCGGGGCGAGGCGGCGCAGGGCGTCGAGGACGCTCACGCCGGTCCCGGGGCGCTGCGGGGCGGTGTAGTCGCCGAGTTGGTGGGCGGTGGTCGCGGCGTGCGGGCCGAGCACGGCGATACGGCGTACCGAGGGGCTGACGGGCAGGGTGTGCGCGTGGTTGTGGAGGAGGGTGACGCAGGCCCGGGCCAGGTCGGTGCTGAGGGCGCGCCCGGTGTGCGTGGGGACAGGCGCGCGCGGGGTCCAGGGGTTCTCGAACAGGCCGAGGCGGAACTTCAGGCGCAGGACACGGGCGACGGCCGCGTCCAGGGCGGCCTCGCCCACCAGCCCCCGTTCCAAGGCCTCCGCCAGGTGGGTGAAGCCCTCGTCCCAGAGGCTGAGGTCGATCCCGGCGTCCAGGGCGAGAGCGCCCGCGGAGGCCTTGTCGCCGGTGATGCGGGCGAGGCGGTCCACGGCCAGTCCGTCCGCCATGACCAGGCCCCGAAAGCCCCAGCGGTCGCGGAGCAGCTCGGTGAGGAGGGCGCGGTTGCCCGAGCAGGGCAGACCGTCGACCTCGTTGTAGGCGGCCATCACGGCGGCCGCGCCGGCGCGGACTCCGGCGCGGGCGGCGGGCAGGTGGATGTCGCGCAGTTCACGCGGGCCGACGTCGGACTCGGCGGAGTTGCGGCCGCCGACGGTGGCGCCCTGGCCGGCGAAGTGCTTGAGGACGACCGGAGCGCGGTCGGGGGCGAAGGGCCCGTCCGCGTCCGGGGTGCCCTGCATCCCCCGCACCAGCGCCCCGGTGAGGCGCGCCGCGAGGTGGGGGTCCTCGCCGAAGCACTCCTCGGTACGGCCCCAGCGCGGGTCCCGGGCGATGTCCAGCGCGGAGACGAGGGCCAGGTGGCCGCCCCGGGCACGGAGTTCGGCGGCGGCGTGCGCGGTGGCCCGCTCGTACAGGGCGGGGTCCCAGGTGGCGCCGACGGCCAGATTGACGGGGAGGACCGTGCCGTCGAGGGCCATGTGACCGTGCGGGACCTCCTCGACGAACAGGGCGGGGATGCGCAGGCGGCTGCGTTCCAGCACGTGCCGCTGGACCAGGTCGGCGAGGTCGGCGCTGTCGTCGGCCCCGGGCCCGTGACCGTGACCGACCCCGGACCAGGCGTCGGCGCGCATCAGACCGTAGAGCGCGCCGAGCCCGGCGAACCGCTCGGTCTCCGCGTGCAGGGCGTCGGTGAGTTCGAAGCCCCCGCCCGGGGTGCGCCGGTAGGCGTCCCAGCCGTACATCCGCTGATTGAGCTGACCGACCTTCTCCCGCCGGGTCATACGGGAGAGCAGGTCGGCGACGCGGGTGTCGAGCGAGGCGGCGGGGTCGAGGTAGCGGGGCTGCGCGGGGGTGCCGGCCGGGACGACCGACGGGTCCTGCGGGGGCATGGGGCGTCCTTGTCGGTGTGGGGGGCGGGGTCGGAGGCGGGGTCGGGGTCGGGGTCGGAGGCAGGGCCGGGGTCAGGGTCGGGTAGCTGGACGGCGGGCCTCTCGGCGGCGGTTCAGGCGCCGGAGGCGTGGGCGAGGCGGGCCAGGGCTACCGCGCCCGGGGAGCCGTCCGAGACCGGGGTGACGGCGAGCCCGTGCGGGGTGGGTCAGGCGTTCGGTCAGCGGGGACGGCGCGGGGGTGGCGGGCGGCTGGTCCTGCGCGGCATCGGGGCGTCCTGTCGGCGTCGGGGAGGCTGCGGAGCCGGGGGCTTGTCGGTGACGGTTCAGGCGCCGGAGGCGTGGGCGAGGCGGGCCAGGGCTACCGCGCCCGGGGAGCCGTCCGAGACCGGGGTGACGGCGAGCCCGTGCGGGGTCAGGTGTTCGGTCAGTGGAGGGAGCAGGGGGCCGTTCGGGGCGAGGAGACCGCCGGTGGCGACCAGGGGTTCGCCCGGGCGGGGGGTCAGGGCGGCGACGGTCTCGGCCAGGTGGTGGGCGGCCTCCCGGAGGATGCCCGCCGCGACGGCGTCCCCGTCGTCGGCGGTCCGCACCACCCCGGGCGTGTGGTCGGCCAGGCGGACGGGTGACCGGTCCATGACGGCGGGCAGCAGCCGGGCGCGGTAGGCCGTGCGCCGCTCGCTGCTCCACGGGACGGCGACGGCGGTTCCGTAGCCCCCCGGGGGCAGGATCTCCGGGGGCAGTCCGAGGTCCCTGCCGACGGAGAGGACGAGGGCGGTGGCCACACCGCGGCCGTCGGCCGCGCGCAGGGCGGCCCGTACGGCCTCTCGGCCGATCCAGAAGCCCCCGCCGTCGTCCCCGAGGAGCCAGCCGTCGCCGCCGGAGGTCGCGGTCGGCACCCGTCCGGTGATCCGGGCCGCGACCGCGCCGGTGCCGGCCACCAGGACCAGCCCGTCGGCGGGGTGACCGGGGGCCGCGGCGAACGTCGTCTCGATGTCGCTGTGGACACCGACCGTCGCGGTGGTGATGCCGAGCCGGCCGAGCGCGGCGGACAGGGCGGCCCCGGCCCGCGCCCGGCCGGGCTCCCCGGCGCCCTGGGCCTGGTGGCCGGCCCCCGCGAAACCGCCCGCCACCGCCACCACGCGCTCCCGCAGCGCGGCGGGCACGGCCCGCGCGACGGCCTCGGCGAGATGGTCGGCGAGCACCGGCCCGGGCACCGTGAGCGCGTTGCCGGGCCCTGCGGCGCCCTCGCCCCGGACTCGCCCGTCACCCAGGTCGGCGAGGACGGCACGGGTCCGGGTGCCACCGGCGTCGAGGCCCACCACGAACATCGGAGCAGTCACGGAAGCCTGGTTGAAATCACTATTCATTGGTCCCCATGGTGGTTGATACATTCGCCCCGGACAAGGTCCGGCAGGGCCGGGATCCGACGGGATCCGACGGGATCCGTCTCGCGAGGAGGACACCATCGACACGCCCACGCCCACGCCCGCCACGCCCGCCCGTCGGTTCGGCGTCAACTACACCCCACGCCGGGGCTGGTTCCACGCCTGGCACGACTTCGATCCCGGGCTCGCCCGCGAGGATCTGGCACAGATCGCGGGGCTGGGCCTGGACCACGTCCGGGTCTTCCACCTCTGGCCCCTGCTCCAGCCCAACCGCGCCCTCGTGCGGGCGTCGGCCGTGGACCAGCTCGTCCGGCTGGTGGACCTGGCGGGAGAGTGTGGCCTGGACGTCCTGGTGGACGGCGTCCAGGGGCATCTGTCCAGCTTCGACTTCTACCCCGAGTGGACCCGCAGCTGGCACCACCGCAACGTCTTCACCGATCCCGGGGCGATCGAGGCCCAGGCACTGCTGCTGCGCACCCTCGGCCGTGCCCTCTCCGGCCACCCCCACCTCATCGGCCTGCAGCTCGGCAACGAACTGAACAACATGGTCGAGCACAACCCGGTGTCCGTGGCCGAGGTCGACCACTACCTGGACACCCTGCTGGCCGCCGCGCGCGACGGGCTCGGCGAGGGCCGCGGCCTGGTCACGCACTCGGCGTACGACGCCGCCTGGTACGGCGACGACCACCCCTTCACCCCCGAGGCCTCGGCCCGCAAGGGCGACCTGACCACCGTCCACCCCTGGGTCTTCTCCGCCGACTGCGCCCGCCGCTACGGGCCCCGCTCACCCCAGGTGCGCCATCTCGCCGAGTACGGCACCGAGCTGGCGGCCGCGTACGCCACCGACCCGGCCCGCCCGGTCTGGGTCCAGGAGACCGGCGCCCCCGAGCCGCACATCCCGGCTGCCGACGCCCCCGACTTCGCCCGCGCGACCCTCCTGAACGCGGCCGGCTGCGCCCGCCTGTGGGGCGTCACCTGGTGGTGCTCGCACGACGTGGACCGCTCCCTGGCCGATTTCCCCGAACTGGAGTACACACTCGGTCTGTTCGACTCCAGGGGCCGTCCCAAGCCGATCGCGGACGCCCTGTCCACGACGGTCGCGGAGATCCACGCCGCCGCCGTCCCACCGGCTCCGCGTACGAGGGCGCTGGTGCTCGACTGCACGCCGTCCACCCGCTCGGTCTCGGGCCCCGGCGGCGCCTTCTTCGACGCCTGGATGCGCGCACGGCAGGAGGGCGCCCACCCGGCGATCGTCCTGGCGGAGCACGCGGGGGACACGGCGTACCTCGCGACGAGGGGGATCACGGAACTGCTCGACGCAGGGGGTGAGAGCACGTCATAGGCTCAAGCCCTCATGGAGACCTTACGGAACCGGCTGCGGCCGCCGGCCGTGGCGGCGGAACGGCCACCGCGCCGAGCCTGCGCCGGCGGGCCCCGCTGGTGGCGCTCGCCGGGGTCGCCGCCCGCTACGGCGTGGCCCTGACCACAGGAGCCTCGAACACGGTCCAACTGCTCCTCGTCGTGGGCGACTTGGTGGCCGTGTACGCGGTGGGGAGCAGACCCGTGCCCGGCAGCTGGTCGACGCGCTGACCAGCACCTCCGGCCCCTCCAGCACACCCGGCACACCCGGCGCCTGCGACACTCCCGGCACCCGACAGGGTGGAAGGGCCCTCAGAACGTCCGCCCCGACAGCACCTCGGCCGCCGCCCGCAGATTCACCCGCCCCCGTCCGAGCGCGGCGACCGCCCCGCCCTCCTCCGGCAACCCTGTCGAGACGACCAGTGCGTCCGCTCGCGCCGCCAGCAGGGCGTCCCTCAGGCGTCCCTGCCAGGGGTGCAGCTCCGCATCGCACACGGCGACGACCAGCGGACGCCCCTCGGCGGCCCGCAGCACCTCCCCCACGACGGCCGCGGGGTCGTCCGGGGCCCCCGCCACCGCCGTCCCCGTGACGGTCGGGTCGAGGGTGCGGACCTCGGTCAGGAGGTCCTCGCCGCCCCAGTTGAGGGCGGGGTGCGGGGGCGGGAAACAGTCGACGACATGGGCGCCGGGCACCGGCCGCGGCAACGGACCCCCGCGTCGTACGGCCCGTCGCGCCGCCACGAGCCCGGCGTCCGCGTCCCACGCGGCCACGGCACCCGGCCGGAACGGCACCGCGTACCGCAGCGCGAGCCGCCGCACCCGTGCCGCCGCCTCGGTGGCCCGCTCCTCGGCGAGGTCACCCGTGCGCAGGGCGTCGAGCACGGCGTCCCGGCAGGCGAGCGTGACCTCCAGGTCCGGTACGGCGACGATGACCTGGTCCGCTCCGGCGGCGAGTGCGAGGCGGGCGCCGGCGGCCTCGCCGTAGCGGTCGGCGATGGCCCTCATCTCCAGCGCGTCGCTGACGAGGACGCCGTCGAAGCCGAGTTCGCCGCGCAGCAGCTCGGTGAGGATGCGCGGGCTGAGGGTGGCGGGCCGGTCGGGGTCGAGGGCCGGGAAGACGACATGCGCGCTCATCAGCATGGGCACGCCCGCGTCGACGGCGGCCCGGAAGGGTGCGAGGTCGAGCCCGTCGTACGGCCGTGGGTCGACGGCCGCCTCGTGGTGGCTGTCGGTGACCGTACCGCCGTGACCGGGGAAATGCTTGGCACAGGACGCCATGCCGCGTGCCTCGGTGGCCTCGATCCAGGCGCGCAGGTGCCGGGAGACCAGCTCCGGGTCGCCGCCGAAGGCGCGGGTGCGCACGATCGGGTTCTCGGGCCGGCTCTGGACGTCGGCGACGGGGGCGTAGGAGACGGTGATGCCGAGCGAGAGCAGATGCCCGGCCAGGGCGTCGGCGCAGGCGGCGGTCAGCGTCGGGTCGTCGGCGACTCCGAGTGCCCACGAGCCCGGCACCTCGGGGGCGTCCGCGGCCACGAGGTGTCCGATGCCGCCACCCTCGTTGTCGATGGCGATCAGCAGGTCCGGCCGCAACGTCCGCAATGTGCCGGTGAGTTCGCGCACCTGGTCGGCGTCGCGGATGTTGCGGGTGAACAGGATGACCCCGCCCAGTCCGCGGTCGATGAGCCGTTTCAGGGTGTCGGGGACGATCGTCGTACCGTCGAAGCCCGCGACGAGGCAGCGGTGGGCTGCCTCGTCGAGGGCCGCGGGGAGAACCGGGCCGAGCGGCCCGGCGGCGGTGTGTGTCACCTCCGAAATCCTCTGGCTGAACCAGCCGAAAGTCAACAGATGAGTGGATGATTGATTCACCATCTCTGGAGTGCAAGGTGGGGCGGGCTGCCGCGGCATGGGCCGGACCGTTCGCCGATCCTGGTGGCGGAAGCGTCGGTGTCGTGGTGGAGGCCTGCCGCTGAAGCCGCGCGGACTCGATCGTCCCGCGCGGACTCAGTCGCCCCGCGCAGACCGCCGATGCTCCGCGGCCGCATACCGGGCCGGTGGAGAGGAAGGCCTCCGGCGCCGGGCCCGCACCCAGCCGAGGAGCACCACCGAGCACAGGGCGGCGGCCGCGCACCAGGTCGAGACGAACTCCAGCCGCCACAGGGCCCAGCAGACCGAGGCACCGACGGCGGCCAGGATCCCGAGCACCGTGAGGCGCCGGTCTCCGGAGAGGAGCAGGGAGCCGACGGTCGCGAGGAGGTAGCCCGTGACGAGGAGCACCGGGTGGGAGAGGGCGACCGTGTAGCCGACGGTGTGGCCCCGGATCTCGGCCGTCACCGGGCCGGTGACGAGGCCGCGGCCGAGCAGCGCGGCGGTCGCGACGCCGACGGCGAGGAGCACGACGAGCCGGGTGCGGGCGTAGGGCGGGGCCGCGCACAACACGCCGGCGGGCACCCAGACGGCCAGCAGCGGCAGTGCGATGACGGCCCAGGCGACGGTGGCCGCTCCGCTTCCCCCGCCCGAGGACCAGACCACCGCCTCCACGATCTGGTGCGCCCCCAGCAGCAACGGCAGCGCGGCGAGCGGCAGGTCCCGCGCGCTGCGCACCAGCGCCACACAGGCCGCCCCGACAGCCGCGACACCGGCACCCGCCACGAGATCGGCCGTCGCACTCCAGCACATCGCGCCACCATCGGTCGACTGTCCCTCATCAGCGCGGCCACGGTACGTCGCTCCCGCCGGAGGTTCGCGGGACGACACGGGCGTCAGGAGGGTCACCGAACCACGGTGCCGAGGGAACGGGGGAAGGGGGAAGCCGGGAGCCGGGGCAGGGGAGCCGGAGAGCCTGCGAGGAGCGCCCTACGACAGTACGTACCACCTGGAGTGTGCCTGGCACTTCGGCGCTCGACTGATATGCGCCGGTGGTCAGCCGGTGAAGGACTCGGGGCCGAAACGGCCCCATGCGACGGAGGCGGCCAGGGCGAGGTAGATCAGGTCGCCGGCGATCGTGGCCTTCTCGCCACGGCGCAGACGCATGGTGACCGCGCAGGCGAACAGCAGAACAAGTCCGGTGGCGGCCAGCGGCACCAGCACCGGCGCGATGTCGAGCACCGCGGGCAGAATCAGGCCGACCGCAGCCAGCAGCTCGACGGCGCCGATGGCCTTGAGAGCGCCGGGGCTGAACTCCAGGACCCACTGCGCAGAGGAGCCCATCGCGGCCAGCTTCTCCTGCGGCACGAACATCTTGGAGCTGCCCACCAGGCAGACAGCGGCGAGCACCCCAGCGATGATCCACAGCGCGACGTTCATCATCAACTCCCTGATCGAGGACTTCCGTACCCGAGACGAGGCAGCGACTCGGCCTGTGACATGCCCGAACCCAGACAGCGGAGAGACGTGGGTCACACCGTTCCGTGTCACAGGAGTGAGGGCCGCCTCGTCTTGGAGGTGAAGGCATCGACGAACATGGAGGAGCACACGATGGACGCGCGATTGAACTACTTCGCCAACCCGGCCGCCGGCAAGGCCCTCAAGTACTTCATGTCGGTGGGCCGGGAGCTGAAGGAATCGCCGCTGCCGGCCACGACGCAGGAGTTGGTGGCGCTGCGCGTGAGCCAGATCAATGGCTGCGCGGTCTGCATCGACATGCACACCAAGGAAGCCGCCGCGGCCGGCGAGACCCCGGTGCGGCTGAACCTGATCGCGGCCTGGCGGGAAGCGACGGTCTTCACCGCGGCCGAGCGCGCCGCACTGGAGCTGGCGGAGCAGGGAACCCGGGTCGCGGACGCGGCCACCGGGGTCAGCGACGACGTGTGGGCCCGCGCCGCTCAGCACTACGACGAGGAGCAGCTCACGGCCCTCGTGCTGCTGGTCTCGTTCATGAACACGGTGAACCGGCTGAACATCATCACCCAGCAGCCGGCCGGCGACTACCAGGTCGGCCAGTTCCACTGAACCACCACCGCACCCTGGCCCGGGTCAGGCCCGCCGGGGCCAGGACGCCGTGGTCAAGGAGGGCAGGGCGGTCGCGGCACGAGCGTTGTCTGCTCCGTCCACACATCGAATGATCTTCGAAGGATGCCTCGCCGGCGCGGGTCCGGCCGGGCACACAGACCACAAAGGGGGAGTCGGCATGGGCAAGGTCGAGGAGTTCGAGGAACTGCGGCCACTGCTGTTCTCGATCGCGTACCGGATCCTGGGCAGCGTGGGCGAGTCGGAGGACGCGGTGCAGGAGACCTGGCTCCGCTACGACGCCTCGACCACCCGGCCCGTGTCGGCCAAGGCGTTCTTGTCAGCCACGGTGACCCGGATTGCCATCGACGTGCTGCGCTCCGCCCGGGTGCGGCGGGAGGAGTACGTCGGACCGTGGCTCCCCGAGCCGCTGCTGGACGATCCGTACCAGGACCCGGCCCGCGCGGCGGAGCTGGCCGACTCGGTGTCGATAGCGGCGCTGCTGCTACTGGAGCGGCTCAGTCCGCTGGAGCGGTCGGTGTTCGTGCTGCGGGAGGTCTTCGCCTTCGGCTTCGCCGAGATCGCCGCCGCGGTGGGGCGCTCGGAGGCGGCGTGCCGGCAGCTGCTCGTACGGGCACGCCGCCACATGCACGAGGGACGGCCCCGGTTCGAAGCGGACCGCCAGGAGCGGCAGGAGCTGGCGAGGCGGTTCTTCGAGGCACTGACGCAGGGAGACGTGGACGGACTGCAGAATCTGCTGTCCGCCGACGTCCAGCTCATCGGGGACGGCGGCGGCAAGGCACCGCAGCTGGCCAGGGCCGTCGCCGGTGCCGAGAACGTGGCCAGGCTGCTCGCCACCGTCTACCCGCTCATGGCCCGGATCGACATCACGTTCGAACCGCACGAGGTCAACGGCCAGCCGGGCGCGCTCTTCCGTGACCGCGACGGCAAGATCCTCCACATCCTCGCCCTCGACACGCTCGACGGGCAGATCCAGACGATCCGCGCGGTCATCAACCCCGACAAGCTCAGCCACCTCGGCCCGGTCGCCGACGCCTGGGCCGTCGACCAGGAAGTGAAGCAGACCCGTAAAAGCCAGTGATCTCCCGACCAGCCCGACAGGGCAGGACCGGAGGTTTCGGTGCCGCATGCCAAGGGTCCTGGCGCACGGCTCGTCCGTGACGGCTTCCCGCGACACGAACCGCGATCACCCACCGCGCAAGATCGATTATCGACACACCCACTGGGGGTTCAGTCATGATCCTGATCACCGGGGCCACCGGCGTCGTCGGCCGGGAAACCGTCCGCCTCCTGGTCGAGGGGGGAGCGGAGATCGCCGCTGTCACCCGTGACCCGCACGCCGAATTCCCCGCGGGAACACAGCTCGTCCACCCCGCGAAGGTTCCCACCATCGACGGCGTGGAGGCCATCCTGCTCAGTCCGCGTGCCGCCGGAACCATTGCTGTCGACCTGGTGGCCCGTGCCCGCGAGACGGGCGCGGCAAGGGTGGTCGTGCTGTCCGCCGTGACCGTGCAGTACCCGGCCGGGCACGCACGCTTCCGGCGACAGTTCCACGCGGCTGAGGACGTCGCCAAGGAGAGCGGCCTGGACTGGACGATCCTGCGCTGCGCCGATTTCGCCGCCAACACCCTGGCCTGGGCCGGGCAGATCCAGGCGACCGGGACCGTGCGGGGGGCGTACCCGCACGCGAGGACCTCGACCGTCGACGAGCGTGACATCGCCGCGGTGGCCGCCCTCGCTCTCACCCACCCGCAGCACCGCGGTCGGACGTACGTGCTCACCGGAGAGCAGTCGCTGAGCCAGCCGGAGAAGGTCGCCGCGCTCGGCGCGGCGCTCGACCGGACACTGTCGTTCGCCGAGGCCGCACCGGACGAGATCCGCCGCGGCATGCTCGCCGCCGGCCTGCCCGACGAGGTGCCCGACCGGCTGCTCGGCTCGTTGGCCGACTACGCCCGCGAAGCCGGGCCCACCACCGACACCGTGCGGCGGCTGCTGGGCCGCCCGGCACGCACGTACGCCACCTGGGCGCACGACCACCGTGCCGCCTTCACCGCAGGAGGACCCCGATGAGACTCACGATCGTTGCCGCCACCGGCGGTATCGGACGGCACCTGGTCGAGCAGGCGGTGGCCGGCGGGCATGACGTCACCGCCGTGGCCCGCCGCCCACGTGAGCTGCCGGGCGGCGTCCGGACGGTCGCCGTCGACCTCACCAGACCCGACATGCGGACGCTCGCCGCGGCGGTACGCGGCGCCGACGCCGTACTGTCCGCGCTCGGCCCGCGAAACCCGCGCACGGACGCGGGCATCACCTCGCGTGGCACCCGGGCGATCGTCGCGGCGATGCAGGCCGAGCACGTCCGGCGGATCATCATCGTCAGCGCCGCACCCGTCGGACCGGTGCCGGTGCCAGGCCGGCCGACGCCACCCAGGCACGATCCCGGTGACGGCTTCTTCATGCGCCACCTGGGAGTCCCGTTGACCCGGGCGATGTTCGGCCGGCACTACGCCGACCTCGCCGTGACCGAGCAGACCCTGCGCGACAGCGGACTGCAATGGACGGTGTCGCGCCCGCCCAAGCTCACCGACAAGCCCCTGACCGGCACGTACCGGACCGCGTGGAACCGCAACATCCGGGGCGGGTTCTCCGTGCCACGCGCCGACGTCGCCCACCACATGCTCGCGATGGTGAACCAGCCGGACACCATCGAGCAGGTCGTAGGAATCGCGAACTGACGCGTACCGGCCACACACACGACCCGGGCTGCGAGTGAGAAAGCGGGCGACGACCCGCGACGGTGACCAACAGTCAAGAAGACGCCTCGGCCGTCCCGCCCGCCCCTTCGCCGCCCGGGTCACCCATCCCGAAAGAGCGTGATCATGACGAAGTACGCCCGTTTCGTCAGCCTCGTATGCGCGGGACTGTTCGCCGGTTTCCTCACGTCAGTCCTCGTCCTGGAACTCTCACTGCGCGGCTTCGACAGCACCGTCTACACCCAGGTCCGGCTGGTCGAACTCGACTCCCTCGACAAACTCGCCGTCGTCACACTCCTGCCGGCCCTGATCGCCACAGCGGTACTGGCTTGCCAGACCTACCGAACAAGCACCCGATGGCCGACCGTGGCCGCACTCGCCCTCCTGGTCCTCGTTCTCGGCCTCACGCTCACCGTCAACCTGCCCATCAACTCCGATCAACTTCTCTGGAACGCCCAGTCCCCGCCCTCCAACTGGACCGACGTACGGGACCGCTGGCAGATCGCCCACGCCGTCCGGACGGTAGCCGCGGTCCTCGCCTTCGCGGCCCTCGCCTTTGCAACGCCGTTGCCTCGTACACGTCGTTCAAGCCCGCCGAACACCTCGGCGCGGACAATCCGCCGAGGACCGCGCCGGTGACTGCCGGAGTTCGTCGAACACTTCGACACCCACCACGTCCAGCTCCCCTCCCAGGCCGACCTCCTCCGGCAGGCCGTCAGCGAGAACTCGGCTCCGGGCCGACTGCGCCACGAACTGGCGGCGGCCCGCCGACGCCGAGGCCACTGAGAAAGAGGCGGCAGCGGCAGCTCATGATGCGCGTGCGCGTTGCGGATGTCGCCGTAAGGGGTTGACGACCGTGCGTGTGACGGCCACCTTCGATAGCGCGTCACCCTGGGAGCGCTCCCACTCCCTCCGCGCCCCTACGCCCCCCTACGCACCCCCACGCGCACCCCCACCCGTCTGTCGAAGGGACGACCATGCAGACACCCCGCCCGTTACCCCGACGGACGTTGATCGCGGCCTGCGCCGCCGGTCTCGTCGCCACCGTCGCACCCGCCGCCCGGGCCGCCGGGACACGGGCGGACGCCCGGTTCCACACGGTCGGCCGGGTCGAACGGGCCGCGGACGGGACCGTGTCGTACAGCTGGCCCGGCGTCTCCTTCGAGGGGAGGTTCCACGGGACCGGGGTCGGGGTCGTCCTCGACGACGCCGACAACGACTACGACGTCCAGGTCGACGGGGCGACCGTGACCACCCTCGTCACCCCGGGCCGGACGGTCTCCTGGATCGACGGCCTGGCCGACGGCGGACACCGGGTGCGGGTCGTGAAGCGGACCGAGAGCCCGTGGGCGGCCGGCCGCTTCGGCGGTTTCGTCGCGGCGCCCGGTGGCGCGATTCTCGCGAGACCCCGGGCGCGCGACAGGCAGATCGAATTCATCGGCGACTCCTACACCGCCGGTTACGGCAATATCTCCACCACCCAGGACTGTTCCGGAAACGGCGGGGTCAACCGGAACAGCAACGCGGATCTCGCTTTCGGCGCGCTGACGGCGCGGAAGCTGGACGCCGATTTCCAGATCAACGCCTTCTCCGGCCGGGGAATGGTCCGCAACTACAACGGCGGTGAGCCCGGGACCGACTTCCGCACCTACTACGACCGGGCCCTGCTGAACGTCGAGGGGGATGTCTGGCGGAAGCCGGACAGCTGGCGTCCACGCGTCGTCGTGATCGGACTCGGAATCAACGACTTCTCCACGCCCCTCAATCCCGGTGAACGCTGGAGCACGACGGCCGACCTGGTCACCGCCTATGAGAGCGCCTACCACGGGTTCCTCGACAAGCTGCGCGCCCGGTACGGGCGTGGGACGTTCCTCGTGGTGTCCGCCGCCCGCCTCTGGAACACCACCGCGTTCGCGGAGGCCACCCTGCGGATCGTCGAGGAGCGGGTGCGGCGGGGTGACCGCCGGGTCAGCCACTGGTACTACGACGATCCCGGCCTCGATCACCTGGGCTGCGACTGGCATCCCTCGCTGCACGACCACCGGATCGTCTCCGGCCTCCTGGACGACCATCTCGCGGGGCTGCCGCTGCGCTGGTGACGAGGCCGCCGCCGGTGTCCCGTGCGGGCTCAGGCCGTCAGGGCCTGCCCCGGCCGCAGCGTGTGGAGCAGGCCGGCGTGGTGCAGCGTCGCGACGGGGGCGAGCAGGTCGGGGTGGCGCAGGAGCGCGGCGGCCCGCCGGTCGAGTACGTCGGGGCTGAGGAGGCGGCGGTACGCGGCGGGCGAACCGGCCGAGTGGAGGGAGTCGGCAAGAGCGGCCACGGCGGCACGGGCCAGCTCGGGGTCGGCGAGCAGACAGGCCGCCCAGCTGGCCACGACCTCGTCCACCCACGTCCGCCAGGCGTACTCCTCGGGTGTCAGGTCCTCGTCGAAGCCGGTGATCCAGTCGAGCCGCGCCGTGCCGCCCGGACCGGCGACACCGACGAGCGCGGCGTCCATCGGTGTCGGATAGCGGAGCCGGGCGGCCACGGTGACGGCCTGTCGGGCCTGCGCCTCGCAGAGCGCGCCGTCGAGGGCTCCGCCGCCCGCCGGATAGGCGCGCGTCAGCCATTGGGTGGTCGCCGCGATGAGCGGGGAGAGGTCTGCGAGCACTCTGGGCCATCCGTGGGTACTGGGGAACGCGTGGCACAACGTAGTCGCGCGCCGTCCCCCCGGAAATGGCGCAGGCCACGGAATGGACGTGTCCTGGACCACATCCCCTTGGCGCACTGACTCACCGACGCCGATACGACGCGTTCGGGGCCGCGAGGGTTTCACTGACCCCCATAGAGGTCCAGACCGGCACACGGTGGCCCTGGGCGCGCGGGTGAGGAGCGACGGACATGGCTGACTCGCCCCGGCCCGCCCCCATCCGGCGACCTCCACCAAGCCCCCGGGCCAACAAGATCCTCGCGCCGGGCCCCGGTCTCGTCGACCGGGTGCGTGACGCGTTGAGCGGCCGGGGCAGGAAGTCCTGAGAGTCCTGAGAGTCCTGAGCGAACCGCGACCCCGCGGCCACCTCCGGGGACCCCCTACCGTTTCTGGCATGAAGCTCCTGATCATCGGCGGCAGCGGTTTCCTGGGCGGCGAGTTGCTTCGTCGGGCTCCGGCAGCGGGATTCACGGTGGCCGCGACGTACTCCACCAGGCCGCCGGACGCGGCGGAGGACGTCACCCTGCACGCCCTCGACGTCCGGGACCCCGCGCAGGTGGCCGGGGTGATGGACGAGGTGGCTCCCGCCGTGGTCCTCAACGCCTCCAGCGGCGGCGCCGATCGGGCGGTCACCGCCGAGGGCGCGGTCCGGGTGGCGAGGACAGCTGCCGAGCGGGGCTGCCGGCTGGTCCATGTGTCCAGCGACGCCGTGTTCTCGGGTGGGCGGAGCCGCTACGACGAATCCTCGCCGCCCGACCCCGTCACCCCGTACGGGGCGGCGAAGGCCGCGGCGGAGACCGGGGTGCGGTTGTCGGCGCCGCACGCGATCGTGGCACGGACCTCGCTGATCATCGGGGACGGGCACCCGCTGTCCACGCATGAACGGCATGTGCACGATCTCGCGGCCGGCACCCGCGACGGCGTGCTGTTCACCGATGTCGTGCGTTGCCCGGTCCATGTGACGGACCTCGCCGCCGCGCTGCTGGAACTGGCCGCCGTCGAGGAGGGAGGCGTGCGGCATCTCGCCGGGCCGGACGCGCTCACCCGCCACGAACTCGGCGTCCTCATCGCCCGCCGGGACGGTCTGGACGCCTCCCGGCTGCCGACCGGCCGCAGGGGCGAGACCCCCCTGCCCGGACCGCTCGACGTCCGGCTGGACAGCGGGTGGACCCGGCGCCGTCTGCGCACCCGACTGCGCGGCGCCCGGGAGTTCCTCGCGAAGCGGCGCGGTTGACGGCCGAACCCCGGCGACGCTCCTGCCGAGGGCCGCCCCCGCGTAGTCGAAGTGGCCTTCCGCGCCCGGCAGGACGCTGGCCCTTGTCACCCACGGACGAACACCGGCCCCTTGGGACTCATCTCCCGCACACAGAAGGGTGATTGAGCCGGAACACCGCTCCTTCGCTGCCATATTCGAAAGCCACTTCGGAGGTGGCTGTGACGCTAGAGGTGACGACATCCCGGGCGAGGCAGTCGGCGGAGCGGGCGGCCGGGCAGGTGCCCGGGCGGGTGCCCGACACGATCGCCGACCGCACGGTCGACCGGACCGCCGACCGCATCGCCGGCCTGGAGGGCCGCCGGATCCGGGCGGTCGCACCGGCCGGGCCGAGAAGACGCGGGGAGTACGGCGCCCGGGAGCGCATCGATCTGCTGCTGGACACCGACTCGTTCACGGAGACGGGCCAGTTCGTGCGGGCCCGCCCCACCGGGGACGCGGACAGACGGCCGTACGGCGACGGGGTGGTCACCGGGCACGGCACGATCGACGGCAGGCCCGTCTGTGTCTTCGCCCAGGACGCCACGGTGTTCGGTGGCAGCATGGGCGAGGCCTTCGGCGAGAAGACCATCGCGCTGATGGACCTCGCCCTGAAGACGGGCTGTCCCGTCATCGGGCTCAACGACGGCGGCGGCGCCCGTATCCAGGAGGGCGTCACCTCGCTCGCCCTCTACGCCGAGCTGGTGCGCCGCAACGTGCGGGCGTCCGGGGTGATCCCGCAGATCTCGGTCGTCCTCGGCCCCTGCGCCGGCGGGGCCGCGTACTCGCCCGCCATCACCGACTTCACCGTGATGGTGGACGGCGCCTCGCACATGTTCGTCACCGGGCCCGACGTCATCGAGACGGTCACCGGCGAACGCACCAGCGCGGAGGAACTGGGCGGCGCCCGCACCAGCAACGCCGTGAACGGCAACGCCCACTTCCTGGCCGCCGACGAGGTGGACGCCCTCGACACCGTGCGCGACCTGTTGTCGTACCTGCCCGCCAACAACGCGGAGCGGCCCCCGCAGTACACGCCGGGGGCCGCGCCGGCCGGTCTCGGGCTGGACGCGGTGGTGCCGGACCGGCTCGCGCAGGCCTACGACATGCGGGACGTCCTGCGCGCGGTCGTCGACGACGGCGAACTCCTGGAGATCCAGGAGCTGTTCGCGCCGAACATCATCTGCGCGCTGGCCCTCGTCGAGGGTGCCTCGGTCGGCGTCGTCGCCAACCAGCCCCTCCACGCGGCGGGTGTCCTCGACATCGACGCCTCCGAGAAGGCCGCGCGGTTCGTACGGTTCTGCGACGCGTTCGGCATCCCGCTGCTCACCTTCGCCGACGTCCCCGGCTATCTCTCCGGCGTCCGCCAGGAACAGGCCGGCATCATCCGGCGCGGCGCGAAGCTCCTGTACGCGTACGCCGAGGCGACCGTCCCCAAGGTCACGGTGGTGGTGCGCAAGGCGTACGGCGGCGGCTACGCGGTGATGGGCTCCAAGCACCTGGGCGCCGACATCAACCTGGCCTGGCCCACCGCCCGGATCGCCGTCATGGGCGCCGAGGGCGCGGTGGGGGTCCTGCACCGCCGCGAACTCGCCGCCGCGGCCGACCCCGAGGCCCTGCGCGCCCGCCTCGTCACCGCGTACGAGGAGACCTACGGGACGCCGTACCTCGCCGCCGAGCGCGGGTACGTCGACGCGGTCATCGCCCCGCGCGACACCCGCGCCCACATCTGCCGCGCCCTGCGCGCCCTGCGGGGCAAGCGCGCCCCCATGCCGGAGCGCCGGCACGGCAACATCCCGCTCTAGAGCACCCCCGCGTCGTGCGCGCCGAGCCCTCCGGGCCCTGTCACCGCTGCCCGCGAGCCGCCCCCGCGCCCCGCCCCGAGCCGTCCCCCGCGAACCACCGCAAGCCGTCCCCGCGACGTCAGGAGCCATTGCCGATGGACAGCCGCCGCCCCCCGCTCGCGCCCGTGTTCAGCAGTCTGCCGGAGTATGTACGGCACTGGGCCGAGACCACCCCCGACCGCCGGGCGTTCACCTTCGTCGACCATCCGGCGCCGCACTCGCGGGGCGTCCACCGCACCCTGACCTGGCGCAGGCTGGACCTGCGGATGCGGGCCGTGGCCGCCCGGCTCGCGGCGGAGGCCGAGCCCGGGGCGCGGGTCGCGGTGCTGTGCCCGCAGGGGACGGAGTACGTCACCGCATTCCTCGGGGCGCTCGCCGCCGGCCTGGTCGCCGTACCGCTGTATCCGCCCGGTCTGCCCGGGCAGGGCGACCGGCTGTCGGCGGTCCTGACGGACGCGTCCCCGGCGGTCGTCGTCACGACGGGCCACTCCCTCGCCGAGGTCCGCGAGGCGTGCGCGGGCCGGGACGTGAAGGTGGTCGCCGTGGACCACGTGCCCGACGCAGCCGCCGACGGCCTGCGTCCGGCCGAGCCCGACGCCGACGCCCTCGCCTACCTCCAGTACACCTCCGGTTCGACCCGCACCCCGGCGGGCGTGGAGATCACCCATGGCAATGTCGTCGCCAACGCCCGCCAGGCGCTGGCCGCCTACGGTGCCGACGCGCATCCGGTGACCTTCGTGGGCTGGCTGCCGCTGTACCACGACATGGGGCTGGTGCTGAGTGTCGCGGCGCCGGTGGTGCGGGGGCTGCTGTCGGTGCTCATGGATCCCGTGGCCTTCCTGCACGAGCCCGTGCGCTGGCTGCGGCTGCTGGCCGCGCACCCGCGCGCGCTGAGCGCGGCGCCCAACTTCGCCTACGACTACTGCGCCTCGGCCGTCACCGAGCCGCAGAAGGCCGGGCTGCGGCTGGACGGGGTCTTCGCGCTGATCAACGGCAGCGAGCCGGTGCGCCCCGGCACGGCCGACCGTTTCCACGCCGCGTTCGCCGCGCAGGGGCTCGCCGCGGGGACGCACTGTCCGTCGTACGGTCTGGCCGAGGCGACCGTCTTCGTCAGCGCCGCGCGCCCCGGGCGGCCGCTGCGCGCGTTCGCGCTCGACCGTGACGCCCTGGCCACCGGGAAGGCTCTGCCCGCGCGGCCGGACGACCCGAGGGCCGTGCTGCTGGCCGGCTGCGGCGCGCCGGCGGGCCAGCGGGTCCGGATCACGGACCCGGTGTCGCGGGCCGCGCTCGCGGAGGGCGAGGTCGGCGAGATCTGGGTGCAGGGGCCCAACGTGGGGCGGGGGTACCGCAACCAGGACCGGCAGACGCGGCTGGTCTTCGGTGCCGTACCGGCCGAGGTCACGGCGGCGCCGGGCGGGTGGCTGCGGACCGGTGACCTGGGGACGGTGCTGGACGGGCAGTTGCTCGTCACCGGGAGGCTGAAGGACCTCATCGTCGTCGACGGGCGCAACCACTACCCGCAGGACGTGGAGGCCACGGCCCAGGAGACGCATCCGGCCGTACGACGGGACCGGCTCGCCGCGTTCGGTGTGCCGGGCGGCTCCGGGGAGCGGGTGGTCGTGGTCGCGGAGCACGCGCGCGGTGTGCCGCTCGCCGACATCGACGTACCGGACCTCGTGCGGACGGTGCGGGCCGCCGTGTCCGCCCGGCACGGGCTGCGGCTGTCCGACGTCGTCCTCGTCCCGCCGGGCACGGTGCCCCGTACGTCCAGCGGTAAGGTCTCGCGGGCGCTCACCCGAGAACGCTATCTGGCGGATGCCTATGCGGCGGAGGGCGCGCGGTGAGGGTCGTCAGGGACGACGAGGGCGGCCCGATCGGGCCCGTTCCGGTCGGTGCGCGGGGCGCGCTGCGGCAACTGATCGCCGAGCGGGTGGCCCTCTGGAGCGGTACGGCCGCCGAGGACGTGCCGATGGACCTGCCCCTCGCGGATCTCGGGATGTCCTCGCGGGACGCGGTCGTGCTGGCCGGGGAGCTGTCCCGGGCGACGGGGCTGGAGCTGCCGGCGACGCTGTTGTGGGAGGCGACCACCGGGGACGCGCTGGTGGCGCGGCTGTGCGCCACGGCGGCGGAGATAGCGCCCGTGGCGGCCCCACCGCCGGGGGCGCCCCCGACGCCCGGTGAGCCGGTGGCGGTCGTCGGGGTCGGCTGCCGGCTGCCCGGGGGCGTGCGCGGACCGGCGCAGTACTGGCGGTCGCTGCTCGACGGCGTCGACGCGATCCGGCGGGTTCCGGAGGACCGCTGGCGGGACTTCACGCCGTACCCGCCGGCCGACGCGCTCCCGTACGGCGGCTATCTGGACGACATCGCCGGGTTCGACGCGGACTTCTTCCGCATCACCCCGCGCGAGGCGGCGGTGATGGACCCGCAGCAGCGGATCCTTCTGGAGGTCGTCCACGAGACCCTCGACCATGCCGCCGTCCCGGCCGCGTCCCTCGCGGGCAGCGCCACCGGTGTCTTCGTCGGGGTCTCCGCGTCCGAGTACGGACAGCTCACCGGCGCCGACCCCGCCGCCGTGGACCCCTGGGCGCCGACCGGCGGGGCGCTGAGTGTGACGGCGGGCCGGCTGGCGTACGTCCTGGACACGCGCGGGCCGAGCATGGCCGTCGACACCGCGTGTTCGTCGTCGCTGGTGGCCGTGCACCACGCGTGCGTCAGCCTGCGCACGGGCGAGAGCGATCTCGCGATCGCCGCCGGGGTCAATCTGCTGCTCTCCCCGACCGTCACGGTCGCGTTCCGGCGGGCGGGCGCCCTCGCGCCCGACGGGCGGTGCAAGCCGTTCTCGGCGGTCGCCGACGGCATCGGCCGGGGCGAGGGGTGCGCGGCCGTGCTCCTGAAGCGGCTGTCCGACGCGGAGCGGGACGGCGACCGGATCCTCGCCGTCGTCCGTGCCACCGCCGTCAACTCCGACGGCCGCTCGGGCGGGCTCCTGGCCCCCAACCCGGCCGCCCAGCGGGCCCTGCTGAGCACCGCCTACGCGCGGGCCGGCCTGTCCCCCGCGCACATCGACCACGTCGAGGCGCACGGCACCGGCACCCCGCTCGGCGACCCGATCGAGGCGGGCGCCCTCGGTGCCGTCCTCGGCCCCGGCCGCGACCCCGACCAGCCCCTGCTCCTCGGCTCCGTCAAGGGCAACCTGGGGCACCTGGAGTCCGCGGCGGGCATCGCAGGTCTGGTGAAGACGGTGCTCGCGCTCCACCACGACCTGATTCCGCCCTCGCTGCACTGCGCCGGGGGCAGCGCCCTGGAGGACGTACGGCTGCGGGTGGTGACGGAGGCCGAGCCGTGGCCCCGGTACGGCGGCACCGCCACGGCCGGGGTCTCCGGGTTCGGGTTCGGCGGCACCAACGCCCACGCGGTGCTGGAGGAGTGGTCGCCCGGCGCCGTCCTCCCGTCCCCGGCCGAGGAGCCCGCCGCCCGGCTGCACGTCCTCTCCGACATCGACATCGCGCGCGTCCGGGACACCGCCGCCCGGCTGGCGGACTGGCTCGGCACGCCCGAGGGGAGCGCCGCCCGTCCGGCGGACGTGGCGCGCACGCTCGCCGGACGTGCGGGACGGGGCCGGGTGCGGGCCGCGATCGTGGCCGGCGGCCCGGCCGAACTGACGGAGGGTCTGCGTGCGTTGGCCGGGGGCCGGGCGCACGAGCGGGTGGTGGTGGGCGACGGGAACCGCGTCGGACGCGGCCCGGTGTGGGTGTTCTCCGGGTACGGCAGCCAGTGGCCCGGGATGGGGCGCCGATTACTCGCCGAGGAACCGGCCTTCGCCGCGGCCGTGGAGAAGCTCGACGCGCACCTGGCCCCCGAGTGCGGGCTCTCCCTCTACGACCACCTGGCCACCGGCGACGTCCTGGACCGGCTGGAGGTCGCCCAACCCGTCCTCTTCGGGCTCCAGTTGGCGCTGGCAGAGCTGTGGCGGGCGCACGGGGTCGAGCCCGTCGCCGTCATCGGGCACTCCCTGGGCGAGGTGGCGGCCGCGGTGTGCGCGGGCGCGCTGGAGGTGGCGGACGCGGCCCGTGTGGTCGCCGTACGGGCCCGGCTCCTCGGCGGGCTGCGGGGCGGGTCCATGGCGGTGGTTGACCTCGCCGACGACGAACTCGACTTCCTGGCACGGGACTTCCCGGGTGTCCATGTCGCCGTGCACTCCTCGCCCGGCCAGAAGGTGGTCACCGGGGAGGAGGAACCGGTGTCCCGGCTGGTGCGCCGGCTGGAGACGCAGGGGCGGGCCGCGCGGGCGATGCGGGTGGCCGGGGCGGGTCATTCGCCGCAGGTGGAGCCGCTGCTGGCGGAGTTGACGGCGGAGCTGGCGGACATCCGGGGCGGGCGCCCGCGCGTCCCCGTCTACTCCACCGTGCTCGACGACCCGCGCGGCGACTGCGTGTTCGACGCGGCGCACTGGGCCGCCAATCTGCGCAGACCCGTGCGCCTGGACCGGGCGGTCGCCGCTGCCGCCGCCGACGGTCACACCGCGTTCGTCGAAGTCTCGCCCCACCCGGTCCTGACCCGGGCGATCACGGACACCGCCCCCGAAGTCCTGGCCCTCGGCACCCTCCACCGCGACGCCGACACCGCCGCCGGGTTCCTCACCCGGGTGGGCACCCTGCAGTCCGCCGGGCTCCGGCTTCCCCCGCCCCCGGGCGGCGTCATCGACCTGCCCGGGCCCCGCTGGCGGCACACGCGGCACTGGTGGACGGACGGGAGGGCGGGCCTGGCTCTGCCGCCGTCCCCCGCGCGGGCGGACGGCGGCGGAGCGTACGGCAGCATCCACGTGACGGCGGAGCCCCGCGCGGCGCGCGAACGCCACCGACAGGGAGCGGACCCGACGACGGCTGAGGGCCGGGTCGGGGACGAGAACGCCGGGCCGGAGGGCGGCGGCCGGACGGAACCATGGCACACGGCGGACCCCGCCCCGGTGGCCGCCCGCCTCTGCCACCACATCGCCACCGTCACCGGGCACCCCCCGACCCGCATCACCCCGGCCACCGCCCTCGCCGAACTGGGCCTGGACTCCTTGATGGCCGTCCGCATCCGCACCGCCCTGGAACGCGAGTTCGGCATCGAACTGCCCCTGCGCGACCTGCTGGGCGCCGCCACGGTCGCGGCCATGGCGACCCGGATCCAGCGGGCGCTGCCGGGCGGGTCGACGCCGGCCACCGGGGACGGTCGCCGGTCGGTACCGGAGAAGGCGAGCGGCGGACACGTTCCGGCGCGAGCGGCGCAGGCCCAGGACGAGGCCTCCCTGCCCGACGCCCTCCCCCGGCGCCTGCCCCGTCGACACTCCGTCTCCCACCCGCTGCTCCACCCCCTCCACACCTCGGGCCCGTACCCCCCGCTCTTCCTCGTCCACGCGGCGGGCGGCACCACCGACGTGTACCGCCCGCTCGTGGAACGGCTCGGCGGGGAGCGTCCGGTGTACGGGCTGGAGCGGACCGGCGAGGTGCGTACGGTCGTAGAGAAGGCGAGTCGGTACGCCGAGGCGGTGGCCGCCGCGCACCCCGACGGGCCCTGTCTGCTGGGCGGTTGGTCGTTCGGCGGCTTCGTCGCCCAGGAGGCGGCACGGCAGCTGACGGCCGCCGGGCGGGACGTGCGGCTGGTCGTGCTCCTCGACTCCGTACGGCCGCTCCCCCGTCCCGAAGGCGGCGAGGCCGAGCGGATCCGCGCGCACTTCACCGGCTTCGCCCGTCACGTCGCCGACGCGTACGGGGCCGAACTGGACCTGCCGTACGACGAGTTGGCGGCGACGGAGGACGACCGTGAGCGCGTCGAGACCGTGCTGCGGGCGCTGCGGGAGGCGGCCGACGTGCCGCGGGCCGCCCTCGACCACCAGCGGGACTCCTATCTGGACCTGCAGATCGGCGAGGCGCACCGGCCGGGCCGGTACGACGGGCGGGTCCTGCTGTACCGGGCCACCGAGCCCGCCCCGCACACCGTGCGCGACCCCGCGTACGAGCGGGACGACGAGGCGCTCGGGTGGGACGAGGTGTGCCCGCGCCTGACCGTCGTCCGGGTCACGGGTCACCATCTCTCGCTGCTGGACCCGCCGAACGTCGACGAGATCGCCGCCCATCTGCGGTGGCGGCTCGCCGGGGAGACCCGCTGAACACGATCCGAGGAGAGCCGCCATGTCCGACCGCACGCAACCCACCACCCCCACCACCCCCGCCGCCCGCACCCCCTCCGCCGACCGACACGACGGCATCACCGGATCGTCCCGGCGCTCCGTCACCCGAGCGGCCGCCGCCACCGCGCTGGCCGCCCTCGCCGGGTCGGCCGGTGCGACGACCGCCGCCGCGGCCGGCCGCCGGACCGCCGCTCCGGGCGCCCGGTCCGTCACCCGCCTCGGGCCCCGTACCCTCGACCTCTCCCTCCCCTCCGCCGCGCTGGGCCGGAACGCCCCGGTCCGGCTGATCCTCCCCTCCTCCTTCGACGCGCGGCCCGCCCGGACCTACCCCGTGCTGTATCTCCTCCACGGCGCCCACGACGACTACACGTCATGGACCCGGGAGACGGACATCGAGGCGTTCACGGCAGGCCGGGAGCTGATCGTCGCGATGCCGGACGCGGGGCCGACCGGCATCCCCACCGCCTGGCGCGAGGGCCCCGACTACGAGACGTTCCAGGTCTCCGAGGTCCCGGCGCTGCTCGCCCGCGACTACCGCGCGTCCGGCGTCCGGGTGGTCGCCGGGGTCTCCACCGGCGGCTACGGCGCGATGGCGCACGCGGCACGCCATCCGGGGACGTTCAGGGCGGCGGCCTCGTACAGCGGCATCCTCGACACCACGGCACCCGGGGTGCCGAACCTGATGGACGCCATCGTGAGCCGCGAGAACCTGGCCCCCCGGTCGCTGTGGGGCCATCCGATCCTGAACCTGCTCACCTGGCGGGACTTCAACCCGCGCTCCCGGGCGGCGGAGCTGCGCGGCACCGCCCTGTACGTGTCGAGCGGCAGCGGAGTGGTCGGCGGCCTCGGCGACTGGCTCCCGGAGGCGCTGGAGAGCCTGCTCTGGCCGTCCGCGCACGCCTTCACGGACGCCCTCGCGGTGCTCCGGGTGCCGGTGACGACCCATTTCTACGCGGGCGGAGGGCACGGCTGGGCCTACTGGAAGCGGGAGTTCGCCGCGTCGTGGCCGATGCTCGCCGGTGCGCTGGGGGTGCCGGCGTGAGGCCGGTGGCGTCGGGGAACGGAACGGAGCGCGGGGGGCGTACGTCCTACTCGGGACTTGCCCCTCGCCCCACGGGCACCGGCCCGCGGGTGAGCCGCTTCCGGGTGAAAGGAGGGTCCGCCGTGGCTGCCCCCACCCCGCCGTACGGCGTACCGAACGGTCCCGGCGCCCCCCTTGTGCCGCCCGAACTGGTCCAACTGCTGCGTGACGAGCTGGAGACCGTCGCCGACAAGGTGGAGGAGGAGGTGCGCAGACAGGTCCCGGAGTACGCCTCCCGGTCGGCCGACGGAGCGAGCCGCGCACTCCTCAGGTCGGGGGTCGTGCAGGCGCTCACCCTGTTCGTCGACCACATCGCCGATCCGCGCGGCCGGGGAGAGTCGATCACCGCGATCTATCACGAGCTGGGACGCGGCGAGGCGCTGGAGGGCCACAGCCTCGAAACGCTGCAGTCCGCGCTGCGGGTCGGAGGGTTGCACGCCTGGCGGCTGCTGGGCCGCACGACGGAGGAACTCGGCCTGGACTCCTCGGTCATGGCCAGGCTGGGTGAACTGGCGTTCCGGACGGTGCACGAAGTGGCCGAGGCCGCGGCGGCGGGGTACGCGGAGGGGCAGCTGCGCAGCACGGACGAGCTGGAACGGCGCCGGGGGCGGCTGCTCGCCCTGTTGCTGGGCGACAGGCCGGTGCTGCCGGAGGCGGTGCGCGACCTGGCGCACGGCGCCCGGTGGTCCGTGCCGACGCACGTCGCGGTCGTCGTCCTCGCGGCCTCGCCCGACCGGCGGGAGGAGCGGCCGTTGGCCGCCGCCGGGGCGCTGGTGGACATGGAGTCCCGGCCACCACGGATGCTCGTGCCCGACCCGGACGGCTCGGGCGGCTTCGGCGGCCGGGCGTTCACGCTCGCGCTGCGGGGGCGGCCGGCGGCGATCGGGCCTTCGGTTCCGCTCACGGAGGCCGCCAGATCCCTGCGCTGGGCCACCCGCGCGCTCGGGTTGATGGGGCGCGGCATCCTGCCCCGGCAGGGCGTGGTGCGCTGCGCCGACCATCTGTCGACCCTGCTGCTGCACAGCGACGAACCGATGCTCGCCCAGCTCCGGTCACAGGTGCTGGCCCCGCTGGACACGGTCGCGGAGGGGCCGCGCGGCCGGCTCGCCGAGACCCTGCTGGCGTGGCTGCTCGGCGGCAGCAACGTGCCCGATGTCGCCGCCCGCCTCCACATCCACCCGCAGACCGTCCGCTACCGCCTGCGGCAGCTGGAGAAGCTCTTCGGCGACGCCCTGCACGACCCCGGCACCCGGCTGGACCTCATCCTCGCCCTGCGCGCGGAGGCATCGCGGGACGACGACACGTTCACCGCATAGGAATGCGGACGGACTCACCTCGGCACAAAAACGAAGGTGAATTCTGAATTCCCGGCCATAACACCATGCCTGACCGAGCGAATACCTTCGGGACGTCCTTTTCCACAGGCGCACCACGCGCCCGACCCGCAAAGGATCCCCATGCGTATCCGCTTGTGCCTCGCCGCGCTCTCGCTGGCCGGCGGGGCCGGACTGGCCACCGTCTCGGCACCCACGGCCACAGCCGCTGCCTGCACGGACATCGACGTCGTGTCCGCCCGCGGCACCTTCGAGCCGGGCACGCTCGGCTTCATCGTCGGCGACCCCGTGTATTCCGCACTGCAGAAAAAACTCAACGGGAAATCCCTGTCCAGCTACAAGGTGAACTATCCCGCCGACCTTTCACCCACCTCGGCCGCACAGGGAAACGCGGACCTGGTGAACCATGTCCGGAGCCAGGCCGCCTCCTGTCCGAACCAGCGTTTCGTTCTCGTCGGCTATTCGCAGGGCGCGAACGTCGTCGACAACTCCATCGGCATCAGCAGCGCCGGCGCGGTCGTCGGCAGTCCCATCGTGGCCACCATCCCCGCCGCGCTGGAACCCCGGGTCTCCTCGGTGCTGCTGTTCGGCAACCCGATCCGGGCCATCGGCAAGAGCGTCACCGGCGTCTACCAGAGCCGCACCATCGACTTCTGCGCGACCGGTGACCCGGTGTGCCAGAGCGGCGGCGGCGACGTGGGCGCCCACCTCGGCTACCGCGAGAACGCCGACGCCGCGGCGGCCTTCGCCGCGACCAAGGTCTGACCGGTCCGGCCCCCGCGAGACAGGGCGAAGGGCCCGGGAGGAGATCCTCCCGGGCCCTTCCTCCATGGGGGCGGTGGCTATGCGGGGTCGCGCGCGAACTCCGTCAGGCTCGTGGAGACGGGCTCGGGACGGCCGTCGTTCTGGGCGGGCGCGGCGGTCAGTACGTCCAGGTGCTGATAGCCGTCGGCGACGACGGGGTGCAGGTCGGCCGGGACGCGGCCCGCCAGCAGTCCGTCGCCCGCGAGCACGGTGAGCGTCGGGTCGGCGGTGAGTCCGTCCGGGTGGACGACGAGCCGCTTCACCTGAGGTGAGCCGGCGAGTTGGAGGTCGGTGACCAGCTTGGTCGGGAAGTACTGCTCGGTGAAGTCCAGGGGCTGCTGGGCCATGCTGCGGGCCAGCTCCTGGATGTCGGTGACCTCCTTGCCGGCGCCGGTGAACGGGGTCCCGTCGGCGGAGCGGTACCCGGGGTCGTCGGCGTCGCCGACGCGGTCGTAGTTCCGCCAGGTGTAGAGCGGGCCGCCCGGCCGGCCGGGGATCGCCTTGTACTCGGTGCCGAACAGCGCCGGCTGCGCGTCGCTCCCGTTGGCGGCGGGGAAGTTCTTGTCGACGACCGGCCCGCCGTCGAAGAAGCCGACGCTGCTCTGCAGGAAGGCCAGCGGGACGGAGTGGTCGTCCATCAGGGCGCCGAGGACCGCCTCGTTGCTGAGCCGGAAGTCCTTCACCGTCGGTGACCCGGCGAGGAAGGTGGCGGTGTCCTTGGAGAACAGGAAGCGGTTGGTGACCTCGATGTTGGTGTTCGGGGGCAGATAGCGCGGCAGGTCGGCCTCGCCGCCCGGGTTCTGCAGGGCGCCCACCCCGGCGATGGCGAGCAGCGTCATCGTCTCCGGGTTGAGGAGCACCGGCGCCGACAACGAGCGCGGCAGCAGTCCGCTGTCGAGCCCGGCCTGTACGGCGCCGTACCCGAGGCCCACGTCGGGCAGGTTGGTGTCGTCCGGGATGCTGCCGCTGAGGTCGGCGAGCGAGGTGGAGACGGTGGTGTCGAGGGCGAAGTAGCCGGCGCACTGGCGGTGTCCGGCGTCCGCCGTGGTGGCCGGGTCGCCGTCGAAGTCGGCGGTCGCGAAGTACCCGGTGATGACACCGCCCAGGGAGTGGCCGCCGCACAGCACCTTCTCCTCGCGCACGCGCTGGTCGGGCAGTTCGGCGGTGAGGAGGTCGTACTGGTCGCGTACGGTCCGCTCGATGCCGAGCTTCGCCGTCCAGCCCAGGTCGGCGTTGCCGACGTACCCCTCGAAGGTGCGGCCCGCGACCCGCTTGTCGCGGTAGTAGTAGTCGACGGCCGTGTGCTGGTCGCCGGAGGCGATACCGGTGCGGTCCTCCAGGCAGTTGGATCGCCGGTCCAGGGCCCAGAACTCGATGTGCCGGCCCTGAGCGGCGGCGCGGGCCACGGTGTTGCGGGCGACGCTGTCGAAGGCTCCGGCGCCTTCCAGGATGCCCGGCTGGGCGACGAGGATCCGGTCGGCGTCGGCCGAGGCGGCCGGTCCCCCGGCGGAGCGGTAGCGCAGGTACGACAGCCAGTCGCACGCCGCCGGCCGCGCCCCGAAGGAGGCCGGCAGCGGCGCCCGTACCCGCACCATCGTCTCGGTCACACCGGCGACCGGGCTCGTGGAGGCCACGGCCGTCTCGGTCCGCGCCTGCGCGCCCCGGGCGTCCGGGGCGGCTCCGGTGAGCGCCCCGACGCTCAGCAGCACCGCCGGTACGACGCCCCGCAGCGCTCTGAGGGTTGTTCCTCTCCTGCGACTCGTGTTCATGCTGGGACGGTAGGACCGCCGCGACGGCCCCACCGCCCCTTGCTCACAACAACGCAGCCACCGTCGGCGCGTTTGTCACCGAGCACCAACTGCCGCCGCCGCGAACGGAGTCACAGTCCGTCGCTCACCATCGCGGCGACGATCCGGACGTGCCGGTCGGCCGCGGTTCCGGAGTACTCGTTGTCGTAGTTCAGACCGTAGGGCCAGAAGTGGCCGCCCCCGGTGGAGATCTTCGCGCTCGACCCGTCGTACTGCCTCACGAGCGCGGTGGCTCGCGCGCCGGTCCAGGTGCCGCTGCCGCCCAGCCGCGACCAGCCCGCGCTGGTGCCCACGCCTATGGTGTGCGCGATCTCGTGCAGTGCGGTCCGCTCGTTCATGTAGCTGCGGTTGCTGCCGAAACGGATGGTCCCGTTGAGGTTCCCGTCGGCGGTGGGCACGCCGGGCTCGTAGCGGACGGTGATGTTCTTGCCGAGGTCGCTGAGGTTGTTGTAGCGGGCGACCGCGGCGTTCATGGCCGACGTGATCAGGGTGTACGCCGACTGCTGGTCCTGCGTCGGGTTGGCCGCCCGGACGAGGGTCCAGCTGACGGTGGCCGCCGCGGCCTGCGTCCGGGGCACGGGCGCGGCCGGGGGCGCCGCCTGCGCGACACCGGGTCCGGCGAGCAGCGCGGCCGCCAGCGCGGCCACGACCACCTTCTTGCGCGGTGAGTTCATCGGGTCTCTCCTGTGCTTCGTGGGGGGAGTTGCTCAGGCACCGAGCTTTCCGGTGCCTGCCCCGGCCCTGACGAGGGCCGGGACGTCTGCGGCGGGGTCCAGGGTGTAGGCGTAGTAGGTGCGCGGCTCGGTCACCGTGCCGTTGGCCTCACAGGTGCCGGAGCCGGTGAACGCGTTGTTCCGCTGGACCAGCCGGCCCGGCCCGGAGGCGTCGTAGCCACTGGCGGAGTAGCAGGGGTGGGCGACGCCCTCGAAGTGGTTGCCCTCGACGACGACACCGGCGTTCATGGTCGAGGCGACACCGTAGACGGCGTTGCCCTTGTAGTAGTTGTTGTAGACGTGCACCGGCTCGCCGAAGCGGACGCGGGGGTGCCGTTGCCGTGAGCCGTCGAAGAAGTTGTGGTGGATCGAGACCTTCAGCTTCCCGGCGTCCTGAACGCCGTTGCCGTCGGAGTGCCCGAGCAGCATGCTCTTGTCGGTCCTGTTGAACCAGTTCCAGGACACGGTGACGTACTGGGCGCCGCGCACGACGTCGACGGCCCCGTCGAGGGGGGCCACGAACTCGTTGTGGTCGATCCAGATGTGGTGGGAGTCCTGGCCTACGCTGATCGCGTCGTCCTCGGCATCGGTGAATCTGATGTTGCGCACGATGACGTTGTACGAGCGGTGGAAGTCCAGCCCGCCGCCGTTGACGACGGCCGAGGAACCGACGCCGATGACGGTCTTGTTCGGCCGGACGCCCTGCTTGCTGGTGATGTCGACGGTGCCCTGCACGCGGATGACGAGCGGGCCGACCGTGTCGATGTACCGCAGGAACTGCTCGGTGGTGGTGGCGGTCACGGTGGGGCCGCCGACCCCTCCGGTGGTGCCGTTCTGCCCGAGCGCGTCGACGGCTGCGAAGCCGGTCGGGGATGTCTCCGCCGCGGGTGCCGCCGCCGCGTGGGCGACGGTTCCCGCCTCGACAGGCGCTGTGGCGGTCGCTGTCGCTGTCGCGGCGAGCAGCAGGGCGAGCGCGGGGACGGTACGTGACGACCTCATACGGTTTCTCCCGGGACGAGTGGGGGACGTTCCTGGGCCGTGCAATTGGTCGTGCGAATCCATGAACAACAAGGACTAGAAAGCGCTTTCAGTTTCCTGAATGCTAAGCACGTGTTTTGGCCATGTCAACGAAACGGCGTTCGCCTCGTGTTGTGGAAGGGAGTGTCGTGACCCCACGACATCGCATCGTCAGGGCATTGGCGCCCATGGTCCCCCTGGTGCTCGGCGCCGGTCTGATGGCGGCCCCGCCGGCGACCGCGGACACGACGGCCTCGGCGCCGAACTCCGTCACCGTCCGGATCGACCCGTCCTACCAGCAGCAGGAGTTCGAGGGATGGGGCACCAGCCTCGTCTGGTTCGCCAACGCCACCGGCGGCTACCCGGAGCCCATCCGAAGACGGCTCGTCGACATGCTGTTCGGTGAGGACGGACTCCGCCTCAACATCGCGCGCTACAACATCGGCGGCGGCAACGCCCCCGACGTCCGCAAGGACTACATGAAGACCGGCGCGACGATGGACGGCTTCTGGAAGGCACCGGCGGGCACCACCCGGCAGGACATGGAGTGGTGGGACCCCGACAACCCCGACCACTGGGACTGGAACGCCGACCCGGGCCAGCGCTGGTGGGTGGACCAGGTCAAGGACAAGGTCACCAAATGGGAGGCGTTCAGCAATTCGCCGCCCTGGTTCCAGACCGTCAGCGGCTACGTCTCCGGCGGATTCGACGCGAACACGGACCAGATCCGCGCGGACCGCGTCGACGAGTTCGCCGCCTATCTGGTGCGGGTCACCGAGGAGATGGAGAAGCGGCACGGCATCGACTTCGACACGATCGCCCCGCTGAACGAGCCCAACACCAACTACTGGGGCACCCAGATCGGCGCGAACGGCCAGCCCACCGGCGGCCGTCAGGAAGGCGCGCACGCGGGCCCCGCCCTCCAGCAGAAGGTGCTCCTCGCCCTGGAGAAGGCACTGCACGGGGCGAAGACCGAGGCCCGGATCTCGGCGATGGACGAGACCAACCCGACGATCTTCACGCAGAACTGGAACGCCTACGACGCCTCCGCACGGGCGGCCGTCCCCCAGCTCAACGTGCACACCTACGGCACCGGCATGCGCACCAGCGCGCGGGACATCGCCAAGGGCGCGGACAAGAAGCTCTGGATGAGCGAGGTCGAGGGCACCTGGGGCACCGGCAGCGACTTCACGAGCATGGAACCGGGCCTCGGTATGGCCACCCGTATGGTCGACGACATGCGTGAACTGGAGCCATCCGCCTGGGTGTTCTGGCAGCCGATCGAGGACTCGATCCCGCAGGCCGCGGCCGGCAAGAACTGGGGCAGCATCCACGTCCCGTTCAACTGCACGGCCACGGACACCCCGGAGACCTGCCCGATCCGGGCCAACTCCAAGTTCGACACCATCCGGAACTTCACCCATCACATCCGGCCCGGCGACCACTTCGTGAAGGTCGACGACCCCTCCAGCGTCGCCGCCGTCCGCAAGTCCGGCCGTTCGGCCACCGTCGTCCACGTCAACGGCGGTACGACCGCCCGTTCCGTCACCCTGGACCTCTCGCGCTTCCGCAAGATCGACGCGGGCGCCACCGTCACCCCCGTGGTGACGAACGCGGGCGGGGCTCTGGTCAAGGGCACCCCGGTCCCGGTGACCGACCGCTCGGCCACCCTCGACGTCCCCGCCAAGTCCGTCACCACGTTCCTGGTCGACGGCGTCCGCGGTGCGGACAAGGACGCGGCCCTCGTCCAGCCCGGTCACGTCTACCGCCTCCAGGGCGCGCAGAGCGGCAAGGCGTTCACCCCCTCGCAGGACGGCACCGGTGTCGTCCTGCGCACCACCGACGCCGCGAGCGCCCGGCAACTGTGGTCGGTGGAGCAGCTGACCTCCGGCACCGGCAACCGTGAGCGCTACGTCCTGACCAACGCGGAGACCGGCCGGCGGCTCGCCGTGCGCGACAACCAGGCCGTCCTCGAAGAACCCGCCACAGGCGAGGTGCCCGCCGCCGCGCAGTGGCTCATGTCGACCACAGGGGACGGCAGTTGGACGTTGGTGAACGCCGCCACCGGCCGTCTCCTCGACGTCACCGGGCAGTCGTCGGCGGACGGCGCCAAGGTGTCGACGTACACCCCGACGTCGGCGGACAACCAGCGCTGGGCCGTGAGCGACGAGACCGTGCTGAGCACCGAGCGGGCGGAGGCGTTCACCGTCCCGGGCCTGCGGCCGAAGCTGCCGGAGACGGTGACCCCGGTGCTCCGCGACGGTGCCCGGGGCTCCGTGCCCGTGGTGTGGGAGCTGCCGGCGGACCGCAAGTGGCGCAAGTCCGGGACCGTACGCGTCAAGGGTGAGGCCACCGACGTCCTCGGCAGGAGGATCCCCGCGGAGGCCCTCGTCACCGTCGACACGATCGCCTCGACCGTCCCCGGCCGCGCCAAGACGTACGAGGGGGGCGAGCCGGACCTGCCGGAAACGGTCGTCGGCGTCGGCCGGGACGGCGGCCGGACCGCCCTTCCGGTGACCTGGGACCGGGCGCCCGACGGGGCGTTCGACGAGAAGGGCGTGGTGACCCTGACCGGCAGGGCGGAGGTCGTCGACGGTTCCACGGTCGACGCGACCGTACGCGTCCAGGTCACCAAGGCTTCGGAGACCAACATCGCGCCCGACGCGGGCGTGTCCGTCGCCGCCACCTACACCGAGAGCGGCTACTCCGCCGAGCGGCTGCGCAACGGCAACACCGCCGAGAAGGCCTGGTCCAACTGGAGGTCGGGCACCAAGAACCCGTCCGACACCATCACCTTCGGCCTGCCGAAGTCCCGCGACCTGAGCCGGATCGTGGCCCACTTCCACCGGGACGGCACCAACGTCTCGTTCCCGCAGAGCCTGAAGGTGCAGGTCAGGGCGGCGGCGGACGGTCCATGGACCGACGCGGGCGGTCCCGTCACGGTCGGCACCGAGGGCACGCCGGTGATCGACGTCCCCCTCGACGCGGGCCCGGTGACCGGGGTGCGCGTGGTCATGACCGCGCGGCAGGGCGGCTACATCACCATGGGCGAGATCGAGGTGTACGCCAAGGCCCCCGGCGCCTCCTCGGACGCCGCCGCCTCCTCCGTAGAGGTCGACGGGAAGCCGATCGACTCCTTCGACCCCGGCACCACCGACTACCGGGTCGTCACCGCCGACCCGGGCCGGGCGGAGGTCACGGCGGCGGCACGCGACCCGTACGCGACCGTCACCGTGGACAGCACCGACGGTTCCGGTGAGGCCTCGGCCGTCGTCACCGTGCGCAGTGAGGACGGTTCCCAGACCCGGAAGTACCGGATCGAGCTGGTACGCGGCTGACGCGACCGGCGGGGGCCACGAGCGGGCCCCCGCCGGTTCACTGCGTCAGCTCCGGTCAACTCTTCGCGCAGGATGCCCCGTTGAGTGTGAAGGCCGTCGGCGCGGTGTTCGTGGCGCCCTTGCCGCCGATGAACCCGAGCGTCACCGAGCCCGCGGCCGGGATGGTGGCGGTGTAGGAAGCGGGCTTCACGCTCACCGATCCACCGCTCTGCGTGGGAGTCCCGCCCCACATGTTGCCGATCGTCTGGCCGTCGGCGAAGGCGAAGGCCAGGGTCCAGCCGCTGACTGCGGTGGTGCCGGTGTTGCGGATGACGATCTCGCCCTGGAAACCACCGGGCCACTCGTTGGTGGCCCGGTACGTCACCGCGCAGTTCCCGGCGGGGGTGCCGCCGCCCTCGTCCGTCGTGACGTTCACCGTGGCGGAACGGTTCGACCGGTTCCCGGCGGCGTCACGGGCGTAGACGGCGAAGGTGTACGCCGTGCCGGCCGTGAGACCGGTCAGGGTCGCCGAGTGGGTGGTGGAGGCCGCCAGCTTGTTCTCGGTGGAGCCGCTCACCCTGACGACGTCGTAGCCGGTGACGCCGACGTTGTCCGTGGCGGCGGTCCAGGACAGGGTGACGGAGGTCGCCGTCACCGCGGAGGCGGTCGGGGTGCCGGGGGTGGTCGGCGCCTGGGTGTCGCCCGGGGTGCCGCCGAAGACCGTGGCCTCCTTCGCCGTCCGCGCGATGCCGTTGGCGCCGTTGAAGACGCGCTCGCCCCAGGCGCTGAGCCGGGTGGGGTCGAAGCCGATCGACAGGTCGAGGACCGGGTCGGTGTTGCCGCTCCAGGACCAGGCCAGGTAGCCGAGGTCCAGCTGCTCGGCGGCGGCCATCATGGTGTCCTCGTCCGGATCGCCCCACTGGTCGGCGGGCCCGCCGAACTCGCCGATGAGCAGGGGCAGTCCGGCGTCCACGAAGGCGTTCAGGTAGTCCGTGATCTCGGCGGCGGTGTCGAAGACGCTGTACATGTGGATCGAGAAGATGAGATTGCCGGTGGTGTCGGCCTCGTACACGGACCGGGCGTTGGCACGCATGACGCCCTGCCAGTCCTGGCCCCAGTTGGGCGCGTCCACCATGATCGTGTGCTCGAAGCCCGCGGCCCGCAGCTTCTGCACGGCGGCCTTGGTGGGAGCGGTCCAGCCCGCGGGGTCGGTGTTGCCCCAGGGCTCGTTGCCGATGTTGACGATGACGTAGTTCTCCTCGCCGACGAGGACGTCCTTGAGGCTGATCCAGTAGTCGGCCGCGTGGTCGAGCGTCCCGGCCGCGGCCTCCTCGCCGTACCCGGTGGTGTCGTGCACCTCCAGGACGCAGATGAGCCGGTTGGCCTTGCACTGGGCGACGACGTTCGCCACGTCGGCGGGGCTGTTCTTCGTCCACCGGTGCCCGTCGGAGAGCACGACCCGGACGGTGTTGGCGCCGAGCGCCTTGATGTCGGCCAGCGACCGTGTCTCGCCCGGGTACCAGGTGTGGGCGTGGTTGACGCCGCGCATCACGAAGTCGTTGCCGTTGCCCTCCACGAGACGGCCGTCACTGATGTGCAGGCCGGTGGCCCGGACGCCGGACGCCGACTGGGCCAGGGCGACGGCCGGGGTGAGGACGCCGAGGAGCGCGAGCCCGATCAGGCCGGCGAGTCCTGCCAGCAGGGTGGTGAGGGGGTTTCTTCGCTGCGTGCTTGGTCCTGTTCTCATTGCGACTCCAAGTGGGGGTGGGCGCCGAGAAGTTCAGGCATCAGACGAGGTGTGGGGGGGTGGGTGTGGGCATGTGGGAGCGCTCCCATGAACCCATCAAGCCGCGTACACGTCAACCCTGCGCGCACGTTCGGGCCGCTCGGCTCTTTCGGGCCGCTCGGCTCGTTCGGCTCGTTCGGCCCGTCGGCCGATCCGGAGTAGACGGGATACCCCATCGCGGAGTCGTCCGCCTGGGCCGGAGCGAAGGGGGCGAGCAGCCCGACGGCCGGTGCTCCGGCCAGGGTTCCGCGGTGCCGGCGTCTTCGTGGTCCGCGCACGACTACCTCCCTGTGCCGCTGACGCCGTCCGGGGCTTCGGGGCGGCTCTCGTCCGTCGTCGGCAGCCAGACGCGCATCGTCGAGGGGCCCCTGCCGGCCCAGGAGTGGTAGGGCACGAGGACGATTCCGGCGGGGTCGGCGGGCTGGGGCGCGGTGGGCCGCCCCAGCGGCTCGTACGGCCACGGCGCCTCGCGCCGGCCCACGTCGGCAGCGACCTCCCCGGCCACCACGACCGTGCCGTCACCGGCCGGCCCGTCCTCGGGGGTGCTGGACGGGTCCACCCGGATCGCGTCGACCTCGTGGCCGTCCGGGAGGTCCACGGACTCGGCGCAGTACACCAGTGGGCCGCGCTGGACGGCCACCGTGCCGCGTACGGCGTCGACGCGGGGGTCCGCGTGGATCCAGCGCGGGGCGACGGGCAGGTCGAGCCGTACCTCCTCGCCGGGCCGGAAGGCCCGGGTGACGGTCGCCGTGCCGGGGGCCACCGGGCGGCGTACGCCGTCGGGGTCGACCAGCCATGCCGGGGCACCCGCCGCCCAGGCGGGCACGCGCAGCGACAGGGTCCAGGGGCCGGCCGGGGAGCGGACGATCCGGACGGTCACGGTGCCACCGGACGGGTAGTCGGTGCGGACCCCCAGGGCGACGGCCCGGCCGCCGGGGAGGGAGGTGGCGATGTCGGCGTCGGCGTACTGGTGCAGCTGCACGCCCTCGTCGTCCGCCGTCGCCAGGTAGGCCGGCAGCTGGGCCAGCGTCCGCGCCACGTTGGTGGGGCAGCACGACACCGCGAACCAGGGGGCGCGCAGCCCCGAGTCGGCGCGGGGGCTGTCGGCGTCCGCGCGCGGGGCGATGCCCCGGTGCCGCCGGTGCAGGGTGTTGGCGTAGAAGAACGAGCGGCCGTCCTCGGAGGGAGAGGTGGCGACCACGTTGAACAGGGTCCGTTCCACGAGGTCGGCGAAGCGGGGTTCGCCGGTGGCGAGCAGCAGCCGCCAGCCGAGCATCACCGAGGCGACGCCCGCGCAGGTCTCCGAGTAGGCGCGGTCCGGGGGTAGCACGAAGTCGGCGCCGAAGGACTCGTCGCGGTGGTGGGAGCCCATGCCGCCGGTGAGGTAGGTGCGGCGCGCGACCGCGGCCTCCCACTGGCGTACGACGGCGGCGAGCAGTTCGGCGTCACCGGTCTCCACGGCCACGTCGACGGCTCCGGCGGCGAGGTAGAGGGCGCGGACGGCGTGGCCGCGCAGCACCGTGGCCCGCCGGACGGGGACGTCGTCCTGGAAGTAGGCGCGGCCGAACTCACCTTCGGCGAGGGTGCCGTGGCCGCGTCGGTCGACGAACAGGGCGGCCTGGTCGAGGTAGCGCTGCCGGCCGGTGAGCCGGGCCAGCTCGACGAGGGCCGACTCGATCTGCGGATGGCCGCAGACGGCCTCGACGCCGCCCGGCCCGAACGTGGCGCAGACGTGGTCGGCGGCCCGCTGGGCGATCTTCGCGAGTTCGCCCTCGCCCCGGGCGCGGGCCTGGGCCACACCGGCCTGGACCAGGTGCCCCTGGCAGTACAGTTCGTGGCCCTCCGCGAGGTCGCTGTAGCGGGCGGGCTGTCCCGGGCGGCCGAAGGCGGTGCTCAGATAGCCGTCCGGGTCCTGGGCGGGGGCCACGAGGTCGGTGAGGGCGGAGATTCCGGCGTCCAGCGGGGCCGACCCGGGCACCGCCCCCGTGCCCCGGAGGACGGGGTCGCCGTTCGCGGCCTCCCAGGCCATGGCTTCGAGCAGCTTGTAGACCTCGGAGTCGGCGAACTCCCGGCCGCGCCGGTCCCGGTCGATCCGGCCCTCGACGGCGGCCCGGAAGTTGCCGGTCCAGCCGACGCGGTCCATCCGGTCGCGGCAGTGGTCGAGTGTGACGGTGGTGTTGGTGTGCCGTCGCCGGGCCCAGAAACCCCCGGTGATCCTGACCTCGTCGAGGCCGAGCGGCCGCAGCCGGCCACGGGTCGGCGCCACGGGCAGGACGGTCGACGTCACCACGTTCTCCCTCACCTGTTCATGCCTTCGGATCGTCCTTTCGGTCACGGTCGTCGGCCGGCTCGTCCACGCGGCGGGACGCGTGGACGACCCGGCGGGACGCGGGGACACCTCGGTCGGATGTGTGGGTGCGGCGGCGGGCTCGGGCGGAGGCGGCCGCTGGTCGCGCGGACACGTCAGCCCTTGAGCGCGCCGGACATGAAGCCCCGGATGTAGTGCCGTTGCAGGAGCAGGAACAGCAGCAGGCAGGGCACGGCGAGGACCACCACGCCCGCCTCGGTCGCGCCGTAGTCGACGGCACCCATGCTCTGCTGCCGCAAGTTGGCGACGGCCAGCGGCAGGGGTGCCTTCGCGCTGTCGGAGACGAGGATCAGGGGTGCGATGAAGTCGTTCCAGGCCGCGAGGAACGCGAACAGCCCCACGGTGATCAGCCCCGGCCGGACCGCCGGAAGCAGCACCCGGCGCAGCGCGCCCGCGGTGCCGCAGCCGTCGACCAGCGCCGACTCCTCCAGTTCGCGCGGCACCGCCTCGAAGGAGATCCGCATCATGAACGTGGCGAACGGCAGTTGGAACATCGCCAGCACCATGCTCAGCCCGATCAGCGAGTTCTGCAGGTGCAGCCTGCCGAGCAGCACGTAGAGCGGGATGAGGAGGGTGGCGTACGGGACCATGAGGATGGCCAGGGTCAGCAGGAACAGCAGGTTCTTGCCGGGAAAGTCGAAGCGGGCGAAGGCGTAGCCGCCGAGCAGGGAGACGCCGAGGGTCAGCACCACGGTCGACACCGAGACGACCGTGCTGTTCCACAGGTACTGCCACAGACCGGCGTCGTACCGCAACAGCGTCCGGTAGTTGCCGAGGCCGTATCCCGAGTCCTGCGCGGTGCCGGGCTGGGGGCTGACCGACGCCCAGGTGTTCCACAGCAGCGGGAAGAGGAAGATGACGGCCAGACCGCCGGCGAGGACGTGGTAGGGCGTACGGCCGAGGGTGCGGGCGGGCAAGGTCGGCTCCCCTCTCATGACGCGTCGGCGCGGCGCAGACCGCGGAACTGGAGGGCGTTGAGCAGGAGCAGTACGGCCAGCACGATGACCGACAGGGCGGCCGCGGTGCCGAGGTCCAGCCGTTGGAAGGCCTCGCGGTAGATCAACTGCACCACGGTGACGGTGCTGTTGTCGGGGCCGCCCTTGGTGAGGACGAAGAACTGGTCGAAGGCGAGCAGCGATCCGGTCACGCACAGCAGCAGGGTGAGGGCGAGGGACGGGCGCAGCAGGGGCAGGGTGATCGAGCGGAAGATCTGGGCGCGGCTCGCGCCGTCCACGCGCGCCGCCTCGTACACCTCGTGCGGGATGCGCTGCAGGCCCACCAGCAGGATCAGCATGTAGAAGCCGGCGAACTTCCAGACGATGAGGAACACCGTCGACAGCAGGGCGGCGGTCGGGGTGCCGAGGAAGGACACCTCGTCGTCGGCGAGGCCGAGTCGTCGGAGGATGTCGCCGAGCGGGCCGGTGGTCGGGCTGTACAGCCCCCAGAAGAGCAGGGACGCGGAGGCCAGGCCGAGGGCACTGGGCAGGAAGTAGACGGTACGGAAGAAGCCGGCGCCCGGGCGGGACTCCTGGACGAGCAGGGCGAGCAGGAGCGCCAGGCCGAGCAGGGCGACGGTGACGACGCCGGTGTAGAGGAGGGTGAAGCGCACGGCCGGCCAGAACAGCGGCGCGTCGGTGATGTCCGTGTAGTTGTCGGGGGCGTTGAGACCTTGGTCCCCGGCGAGGAGCGGCCAGTCGCTGAGCGACATCTGCCCGACGAGCAGGAGGGGCAGCACGAAGAACACCGTGACGAACACGGCGGTGGGGGCCGCGTAGGCGAGACCCTGGACCTTGCGGGACCGCCACCGGGGCGCGGTCGCGCGTGGCGGACGGCCTCGGTGTGCCGGCCGGGGCGGGTGCGCGGTCCGCGCGGGCTCGGCCACCTTCACCTGCATGCCTCTCCTCTGTCGACGGTCGCCGTGGACGTGGTGGGAAGTGGGAAGGGGGTGCCTGGTTTCTCACCCCGCTTGTCGCGCGAGGCCGGGGGAAGTGCTCGGTCGCCTGGCGCGGCCACCGGGCTCAGGCGCCTCTCCCGGATGCCGGACTCAGGCGCCTTGCCCGGATCCCGGGCTCAGGTGTCCCGCCCGGGTTCCGATCCGCTCGGTCTCAGTCGGCGAGCGACTTGCTGACCGCCTCGTTGTCCTGGTCCACCGACGTCCCGTCGCCGAAGACGGCGTCGCGCATCAGCGTCAGCCAGGGCCCGTTGGGGTCGTTGAAGGTCTGGCCGAACTTCAGGGCGTACGGGGTCCGCCCGTCGGCGACGAGTTCGTTGACGGCGACGAGCCGGGGATCGGCGTCGGAGTACTTGTTGGAGGCCAGATCGGTGCGGGCCACGACGTCCTTGTGGGCGGCGACGACGTCGACCTGTGCCTTGTCGCCGAGGGTCCAGGCGAGGAAGTTCCAGGCCTGGTCTGTCTTCTCGCTGGTCGCGGCGATGCCGATGGCGTCACCGCCGACGAACGTGGACCTGCCGCCGTCGGGGCCGGGGATGGGGGCGACCCCGAGGTCCAGATCCTTCGGCATCAGCCCGAGCGTGGTCGAGGGCATGGGCATGACCCCGACCTTGCCCTTCGGGAAGATGCCGGTCCACGTCGTGCCCGTCTCGTCCTTCGCCCCGGGCGCCACGATGTCGTCGTCCACCCAGCCCCGGTAGGTGTCGTAGACCTTCTTGGCGGTGGCGGAGGCGAGGCGCGCCTCCGTGCCGTCCTCGTTCAGCACCTCCTCGCCTCCGGCCCAGATGGACGGCCACCAGGTGAAGACGCCGCAGCCACCGCAGTTGCCGCCGAAGAAGGTCCCGTCGACGTCTCCGCCGAGCGCGTCCACCGCACGCGCCTGCTCGTCCCACTCGCCCAGGGTCGTGGGCGGCTTCTCCGGGTCGAGCTTCGCCTTCCGGTAGAGATCCTTGTTGTAGAAGAGGACCGAGAGGTCGAGGGTGTGCGGCACCACGTACTTCTTGTCCTCGAACGTGCCGGCCTTGATGTGCGACCGGGCCAGGTTCTCGGCGAAGGGCAGGGCGTCGACGCGCTCGGTGAGGTCGGCGAAGAGGCCGCTGGAGGTGTAGTTCGGGACGAAGACCACGTCGGAGGCGAACAGGTCGGGCAGGTCCCGGGAACCGGCGGCGGCACCGACCTTGGCCTGGTAGTCGTCGGTGGGGACGACGGTCAGTTCGACCTTGTTCTTGTGGCTCGCGTTGTACGCCTTGACCAGGGCCTCGCTCTGCGGCCTGGTCGCCGCGCGCGTCCACATGGTCAGCGTGGCGCCGTCGTCCACGCCGGTGGCGTTCGCCGCCCCGCCGCCTCCGCCGCCGTCACCGTCTCCGTTCCCCGACCCGCAGGCCGTGACCAGGGTCGCGGCGGTGAGCAGGGCGACGGTGCTGGTGACGAAACGGCTCGTGCGGCCACGCGGCCCGACCGTGTTCCCCATGGTCGATCCCCCTTGTCTCACGGCGGGCCGTGCGGGGCGCGCCGGTCGGGACGATGGATGCGGTGGCGCTGAACCGAGTGACGGACCGGTCGGCGGACAGGCAGTCGCCGAGCAGCGGACGCACAGTGGACCACAGCGGAAACGAAAAGAACCGAAAAGGCTTTCTGAGACGCTAGGCCGCGCCTGAATACTCGTCAATCCCCTTGCAGCGAGCGGTTGTCGATGGCTCACGGAAACCCGTGGAAGCATTCCGACCGAAACATTTCCCGTACGCTTCCGGGTGGCGCGTGTCATCCTCGGCGAGGTCGGCACGCGTGGCGAGACAGGAGATCACTCATGGCACAGGCCACCGGCCCCTCTCGTTCGCAGCCCGCCACCCTCGGCGACGTCGCCCGGCTGGCGGGCGTCTCGATCGCCACGGCGTCCAAGGCGCTCAACGGCCGCAGCCAGGTCCGGGCGGAGACCAGACAGCGGGTGGTCGAGGCCGCCGAGCGCCTGTCGTTCCGCCCCAACCAGGTCGCACGCGGCCTGCTCGCCGGGCGCACCGGCACCGTGGGTCTGCTCACCAGCGACCTGGAGGGCAGATTCGGCATACCGATCCTGATGGGTGCCGAGGACGCGTTCGGCGCGGGCGAGGTCGCGGTCTTCCTGTGCGACGCACGCGGGGACGCGATCCGCGAACAGCACCATCTGCGCGCCCTGTTGGGCCGTCGCGTCGACGGCCTCATCGTGGTCGGCAGCCGTACCGACCCACGTCCCTCCCTGGGCCGCGAGCTGCCCGTCCCGGTCGTCTACGCCTACGCTCCCTCCGACGACCCGGCGGACTTCTCCGTCGTCCCGGACAGCGTCGGCGCCGGCCGGATCGCCGTGGAGCACCTCCTCGCCTGCGGCCGCAGCCGGATCGCCCACATCACCGGCGACCCCGGCTACCTCGCCGCTCAGGACCGGGCCGCCGGAGCGCGGGCCGCGCTCGCCGACGCCGGGCTCGGCCTGGTCGGGGAACCGCGGTTCGGCGCCTGGTCGGAGGGGTGGGGACGGGCCGCCACCGCCATGCTGCTCGACGGCCACCCCGACCTCGACGCCATCCTGTGCGGCAGCGACCAGATCGCCCGTGGCGTCATGGAGGTCCTGCGCGAGCGCGGCCACCGCGTGCCCGACGACATCGCCGTCATGGGCTTCGACAACTGGCAGATCATGACCGCCGGTTCACGACCCCCACTGACCAGCGTCGACATGAACCTGAAACAGGTCGGCCGAGTAGCCGCCCACGCCCTGTTCGCCGCGATCGCCGGCACCCCGAGCACCGGCATCGACACCCTCCCCTGCAAGGTGGTGATCAGGGGCTCGACAGCACCGCTGTCCTGAGGGGCGCCCCCGGTACGCGCGGCTCACCCGAGAGCACGCCCACCCGCGCGGCGGCGTGGCCGCTCGCCGTAGCCCCGATGTGCCGGTCTCGCCGACATCGAGTCCTCGCCGCCGCGCCGATGCGGACAGGGGGCGCTACGGCGGTTGTTCGGCCCCGGCGACAGGGCGGGAGGCACCTCGCCGGCGGCACGAAGCAGCCACATCCCCGACAGCGAGCCGGTAAGCCATCCCGCGGAACGACCACTGCCCCCTCCCGCCGGCACGGCGCCAGGCAGGTACGCCCCCCGGCGCCACAACGGCGGTCGCACCCCGGCAGCGGGGCCCGCGCGGCGCGGCCGAGCGCGACGGCGTGCCGCACAGCTGGGCCGCCCCCGGAACGACCACCGACACCTCCCCGGCGGCACGGCGGCGGTAACGCCCCCGGTGGAACAACCGCCGGACTGCTCCCGGCGGCCCGACAGCCGGCACATCCCCTCACTGCGACGCAGATTCACCCCGGCAGCGGGACAACGGATACCCCCGGGCACACGACACCGGCCCCCGATGCCAAGCCCGCCAGAACATCCCCCCACACGCATGCCGTACGTCGCCCACCCCCGCACAACGGCCGTAGGTCCCGCCCTCGCTGCGGATATCGGCAACCGCAGCGGCTGCCCGCACCCCTGACAGCTCCCGGACCCGCCGCCCACAAAAGCCACCGCCCCCGCCCCCGCCCAGCCACCCATCCGGCCGGCCGGCCGCACCATCACCACCCCCTAACGCGCCTCCTCCAGATACCCCCGCGCCAACTCCCCCGCCCGTCCGAACCAGTCCGTGAGCAGGGCCAGTTCGTCGGCCGAGTACCGCGCGAACAACTCGGCGAGGCGGGCGTAGAACGGGCCGTAGACGGCCACCACCCGCTCGGCGGCGTCCGGGACCGCGACCACGCGGACCCGGCGGCGGTCGGCCGGGTCCGGCCGGCGGGTCACGAAGCCGCCGCGTTCCAGGCGGTTGAGGATGCCGGTCACCGCGCCCGTGGTGACGTGTGCGCGAGCGGCCAGATCACCGGCGGTGACCGGCGCGTCCCCGGCCTCCATGACGTACGCGAAACAGACGAGGTCGGTGACGCTCAGCCCGAGGTTCCGCGCGAACTCCTGCTGGCCGACGATCATCGTCGCGATCAGGCCGTCCATGGCGCTGATCGCTTCCGGGACGGTGGGGCGGCGTTCGGACTCCATTGAAGTTGCCTCCGAGGCAAGCTATATTCCTTACTTACTAAGACATCATAGTCGGCGCCGTGGGCGTGGCCGCGGCATGCCGTGACACGGGACGGCGCGTGCGAGGGGAGCAGTCACGTGAGTCTTCACGACGAGGGCCACACCGTCGCCGGCTGGACCGGCACCGCCATCGGCACCACCGGGTCGGCGCTTCTCGGCCTGGGGGTCTGCGGCTGGACCCCGGGGTTCGCCCTGGGCGCCACCGTCTCGGTCCTGGCCCTCCTGGTCACCTGGGGCCTGCACCTCGCCGGCTGGGGCAAGCCGCCCGGCCCCCGCCCCCGCGACCAGTGGGGCCTCGGGGTCCGCGACAGCTCCGCGCGCGGCGGCCACGGGGACTGCCTCGGCTGCCGCCTGGCCGGACGCCGCCGCACCCCGGCCCCGCTCCCGGCCGTGCCCGGACCCGACACCGGCCCGGAAGGCGCCGGTGTCACCACGACCGCCACGGCAGCGGCCGCCGACTCCCCCGCCTGACCCGACCGCCGGGCCCATTGCAGTGAAGGCACGCGGCGGCGGTCCTCCTCGTCGGCGGTGCCCAGCAGGACGAGGCGTACCGGCGCGGGATGGCCGGCTACGCGACGGCCCTGGAGGCGGTGGGCTCCCGGCTGGTCCTGGTGGGCCGCCCGCCGCTGCCCGGCGATCTGCCGGTGACGGTGGTGCAGTTACGACAACAGGGGGGCGGCGCCTTCCAGGCCGCCGACCATCTGCTGACCGCCGGACACCGGCCCGTCCTCTTCCTGGGCGGGGCCCCCGGACTCAGCACGGCCGACCAGCGCCGTGACGGCTTCCTGCACGCTCTGCGCGCGCACGGCGGGTGGCGCACGCCGAGGAGCTGGAGCCGCCGGGCCCGTACACCCGCGCCTCGGGCTTTCAGCGCACCCGGGAGGCACTGGCGGCCGGCCTCGATCTCACCGCGGTCCTCGCGGGCACCGGCATGGTGGCGACGGGGGGCGACGGCCGCGCTGCGCGAGGCCGGTCTCGATGTCCCGGGCGACATCTCCCTGATCGGCTTCGCCGACGCCCCGTTCGCCGCGACCTCTCCGCCGCGTTGACCACGGTGCCGGTGCCGTACGAGGATCTGGGGCGCACGGCGGTCCGGTTGGCGCTGGAGTGCGAGGAACGCCTCGGAGGCGACGACCACGTGGTCCTGGGCACGCGGTTGCTGATCCGGCAGTCGGTCCGCACGCTTTCCCGAGGCCTGCGAGCAACCTCCTCGCCTTCACCGGAACTTGACGAAGTGTTCTCCCGCTCTACGGCAACGAGTGGCATCAGGTCAAGCGTCCCGGACTATTGACTCGGATCACCTCAGTGGCGATTCTCGTCACATCGCTTGTGCCAGCCATGACAATCGGACTATGGCGTCGTGGTTGTTCACCGCGTCCCGGAACGGTCTGGCCGATCGACCGTGCATCCCCCCTGACCGAGGACGTGAGTGATGACCAGGACTCCACGCGCCCATAGCCGACGCAGACCCCTCATGGTGCTGGCGCTGTTCCTCACCGCGATGGGCATGCTGCTCAGCCCGTCGCCGAGTTCGGCCGCCACCGGCGAATGGTGGCTGCCCACCTCACGGCCGTCGCCCGACTCCCAGATCAACGTGACGGGTGAGCCGTTCAAGGGGACCGACGCGGCGGGCGACGTGCGCGGCTTCGTCGACGCCCACAACCACCTGTTCTCCAACGAGGCGTTCGGCGGCCGTCTCATCTGCGGCAAGGTGTTCTCGAAGTCCGGCATCGCCGACGCGCTGAAGGACTGTCCGGAGCACTACCCGGACGGCAGCCTCGCGCTGTTCGACTACATCACCCACGGCGGCGACGGCAAGCACGACCCGGTCGGCTACCCGACGTTCAAGGACTGGCCGGCGTACGACTCGATGACGCACCAGGCCAACTACTACGCCTGGATCGAGCGCGCCTGGCGCGGCGGCCAGCGGGTGCTGGTCAACGACCTGGTCACCAACGGGATGATCTGCTCGATCTACCCGTTCAAGGACCGCGGTTGCGACGAGATGACCTCGATCCGACTGCAGGCGAAGCTGACGTACGACCTCCAGGACTACATCGACGCGCAGTACGGCGGCGCCGGCAAGGGCTGGTTCCGGATCGTCACCGACAGCGCGCAGGCCCGAGAGGTCATCAAGCAGGGCAAGCTCGCCGTCGTCCTCGGTGTGGAGACCTCCGAGCCGTTCGGCTGCAAGCAGATCCTCGACATCGCCCAGTGCAGCAAGGCGGACATCGACAAGGGCCTCGACGAGTTGTACGACCTCGGTGTGCGCAGCATGTTCCTGTGCCACAAGTTCGACAACGCCCTGTGCGGTGTCCGCTTCGACGAGCACGGTCTCGGTACGGCGATCAACGTCGGCCAGTTCCTGTCGACCGGCACCTTCTGGCAGACGGAGAAGTGCAAGGGCCCCCAGAAGGACAACCCGATCGGTGACGCGGCGACGAAGGCCGAGGAGGACCTGCCGGAGGGCACCGAGGTGCCCGAGTACGACGACACCGCGCAGTGCAACGTGCGCGGGCTGACCGATCTCGGCGAGTACGCCGTGCAGGGCATGATGCAGCGCAAGATGATGCTCGAGATCGACCACATGAGCGTCAAGGCCACCGGCCAGGTCCTGGACATGTTCGAGGCCGCGTCCTACCCGGGCGTGCTGTCCTCGCACAGCTGGATGGACCTGAACTGGACCGAGCGGGTCTACTCCCTCGGCGGTTTCGTCGCCCAGTACATGCACGGCTCCGAGGAGTTCGCCAAGGAGGCCGCGCGCACCGACGCGCTGCGGACCAAGTACGACGTGGGCTACGGCTACGGCACCGACTTCAACGGCATCGGCGACCACCCCGCCCCGCGCGGCGCGAACACCTCCAACCCGGTGAAGTACCCCTTCAAGAGCGTCGACGGCGGCTCGACGATCGACAGGCAGACCACCGGACAGCGCACCTTCGACTACAACACCGACGGCGCCGCCCATGTCGGCATGATCCCGGACTGGATCGAGGACATCCGGCAGGTCGGCGGCCAGGGCGCCGTGGACGACCTCTTCAAGGGCGCCGAGTCCTACCTCGGCACCTGGGGCTCCTCCGAGGGTCACCAGGCGGGCGTCGACCTGGCCAAGGGGAAGACGGCGACAGCCAGCGCGTCCGAGTCCAACCCCGTCACCAGCTACCAGCCCGGCCGGGCCGTGGACGGTGACGGCGGCACCCGCTGGGCGAGCGACTGGAGCGACTCCCAGTGGTGGAAGGTGGACCTCGGCGCCTCGCACACGATCCGCAAGGTCACCCTGGACTGGGAGCGTGCCTACGGCAAGGCGTACCAGATCGACGTCTCCACCGACGGCTCGACCTGGAAGACGGTCTGGTCCACCACTTCGGGTGACGGCGGCCTCGACACGGCCAAGTTCTCCGCGGTGACGGCCAGATATGTTCGGATGCAGGGGACCGACCGCGGTACGGACTGGGGTTACTCCCTCTACGAGGTCGGCGTCTACAGCAGCTGACCGCATCCGACGGGGGAAAGGGAACCACATGGCACGCCTGCCGTCGGCCGAGCGACGCAGACAGCTCACCGAGGCCGCGATCCGCGCGATGACCCGGGACGGCGTCCCCAGGACGACGACCCGGTCCATCGCGGCCGAGGCGGGCGTGTCGCTGAGCGTCTTCCACTACTGCTTCGAGTCGAAGCAGGAACTGCTGGAGTCCGTCATCACCACCATCACCGGGCACTACGTGGCCCTGGTGCGGGAGGCGATCCGGCCGAGGGAGACGCTCAGGGAGACCGTCCGGGCCGGTTTCCAGGCGTACTGGGACCACGTGTCCGCCCACCCGGGCGAGCACATGCTCACCTACGAGCTGACCCAGTACGCCCTGCGGGAGCCCGGATTCGAGCATCTGGCGCGGCGGCAGTACGAGATGTACCGCGTCACCTACGCCGATCTGATCGAGCAGCTGCGCGGGACGATGGGGTTCGAACTGACGGTGCCCGTCCCGGTCCTGGCGCGCTACCTGGCCGCCATGACGGACGGCCTCACCCTCAACTTCCTCGTCCTCGGCGACGACGCCGCCTGGGCGGACATCCTCGACACCATCACCGACCATGTGGCCGGCCTGGTCCGCGAGGAGGTCCGCCCGTAGTCCTCAGCGGGCCGACGCGGCGATCAGCCGGTCCAGGAGGGCGATCAGGACGTCCCGGCAGGAGGTGCGCTCGCGGGCGTCGAAGAGCAGGACGGGGGTGTTCTCCGGCAGCGCCAGGGACTCGCGGATCACCTCGGGTTCGTAGGGGTGCTCGCCGTGGAACCCGTTGACGCCGATGACGAACGGGATCTTGCGGCGTTCGAAGAAGTCGATGGCGCCGAAGCTGGACTCGGGCCGGCGCACGTCGACGAGGACGACGGCACCGAGGGCTCCGATGGACAGGTCGTTCCACATGAACCAGAACCGCTGCTGTCCGGGCGTGCCGAACAGATAGAGCACGAGGTCCTGGCCGATGCTGATCCGGCCGAAGTCGAGGGCCACCGTGGTGGCGTTCTTCTCGGGGATGCCGTCGAGGTCGTCGACGCCGAGACCGGCCGTGGTGAGGGGTTCCTCCGTGCGCAGCGGGACGATCTCGCTGACCGACCCGACCATGGTCGTCTTTCCGACGCCGAACCCGCCGGCGATGAGGATCTTCACCGTGTCGGGAGCCGCGATCACCTGGGGGTCAGAGCCGGCCAAGACCGTCCCTCACTTTCTTCAGCAGGTCCAGGTCGGGGGCGCGGGAGATCAGCCGTGGCTGGCGGACGTTGATCCGGCCCGCCTCCAGCAGATCGCAGAGCATGATGGCGACCACGCTCACCGGGAGGTCGAGCTTGCTGGCCAGCTCCGCCACCACCATCGGCTTCGCGCACAGTCTGAGGATGCGGGCGTGTTCCGGCTGGGGCCGGGTGCCGCCGGCCGGCTGCGGGTCCACGGCCGTGACCGTGGTGATGAGGGTGAAGTCGCCACGGGCGGGCCGGGTCCGGCCGCCCGTCAGGGTGAACGGGCGAACCAGCCGGCCCGCCGCATCGCCTCCGTTCACCTCACTCGCCGCTGTCGGCCGCGACGACACCCGCGCGTGGGGCCGCGCTGAGGTGCTCGCCGATCTTCTTCACCAGCATGTTCATCTGGTACGCCACCACGCCGACGTCGGCGCCCTGCCGGGTCAGCACGGCGAGGTTGGCGCCGGGTCCGGCGTTGGTGAGGATGAGGAAGGCGTTGCCCATCTCGATGAGCAACTGGCGCACGGGACCGCCGCGGAAGTCCATGCTGACGCCCTTGCTGAGGCTCATCAGGCCGGACGCGGTCGCCGCCAGGCGCTCGGCGTCGTCGCGCAGGAACGCGGTGGACTTGCTGACGACCAGTCCGTCCTCGGAGAGCACGACGGCGTGGTCGACCTCGGCGACCCGGTCCACCAGTCCGGTGAGCAGCTGGTCGAGCTGGCTGTGCGTGGCGGGGATGGGGCGTGTCATCTGTGTGTCCTTCAAAGAGCGGTCTGCGTGGGGAGTCGATGGGCCGTCAGGTGCCGGAGGCGGGGACGCGGTCCCCCGGTTCTTCGGATGCGGATCCCTCCCCCGGGGCGTACTCGGATTCCGCGTCGTCGTCACGTGCCTGGAGGGTGCCGCGCTGGAAACCGGCGAGCGAGGAGGCCGCGCGCTCGGCCGTGAAGTCGTCGGCGTCGCCCTCGGGGCAGGGTTCGGCCTCCTCCTTCAGCTCGGCGGCCAGGCTGGTCTGCGGGATCCTGCGGGGCAGCGGCATCGGGCCGCCCCTCTTCCCGGCCGGGGACTTGCTCCCGGCGGCCGGCCGTGTCCCGTTCGCGTCCCTGACGGCGTCGGCGATCCGGCCGTCGGCGCTCTTGACGGTGTCGGCGCTGTCAGGAGCATCGGCGTTCTCGGGGGCGTCGGCGGTCCGCTCCCGCGGCGCGCCGTCCGCCTCCTGTCCTCCGGGTCCGGACTCGGGGCGGGCGCCCGACGAGGTCGCGGCGACCCGGGCGGCCACCAGCGAGGTGCGGGCGGGCGGTTCGGCGGCCCCGGGGCCGTCCTCCTCGGGGGCGGGGGCCTCGCGGACCACGGTCTCGTCCGGGATCAGCACGATCGCGGTGGTGCCGCCGTACGGCGAGGCCCGCAGGGTGACGGTGATGCCGTGCCGGGTGGCCAGCCGGGCGATGACGAACATGCCGAGCCGGAGGTCGTCGGCGAGCGCGACCACGTCGAACTGCGGGGGCACCGCCAGTTGGGCGTTGAACGCGGCGTAGTCCTCCTCGGACATGCCGAGTCCCCGGTCCTCGACTTCCAGGGCGAGCCCCTTGGCGACGGTCGCGGCGCGGACGCTGACCGGGCTCGGGGCGGGCGAGTAGGAGGTCGCGTTGTCGATCAGCTCGGCGAGGAGGTGGATGACGTCGGCCACTGCGGGCGGGGCGATCCACACGTCGTCGTCGGCGTGCACCTCCACCCGCTGGTACTGGGCGACCTCGCCGACGGCGCTGCGCAGGATGTCGATCAGCGCGACCGGTTCGGTCCAGCTGCGGCCGGGGCGCTCGCCGCTGATGATGACCAGGTTCTCTTCGTAGCGGCGCAACTGGCTGGCCGTGGAGTCCAGTTCGTAGAGGCCCTTGAGGATCTCGGGGTCCTGGTGCTGGCGTTCCAGCTTGTCCAGCTTGGTGAGCTGGAGGTTGACCAGGTTCTGGCTCTGCCGGGCGATGCCGAGGATGACGCGCTGGAAGCCGCGCCGGGTGTCGGCGAGTTCCACGGCGGTGTGGACGGCGGTGCGCTGGGCGGCGTTGAACGCCTTGGCGACCTGGCCGAGTTCGTCGGTGCCGTAGTCCAGCGGGGCCGAGGCGGCGTCCGCGTCGACCTTCTCGCCCCGGTCCAGGCGGGCGACGATGTCGGGCAGCCGCTCCTCGGCGAGGCTGAGGGTGGCCGTGCGCAGCCCCGTGAGCCGGCGGGACAGCGAACGGGTGATGCGCCAGGACATCACGATGCACACCAGCATCGCGGCGAGACCGCCGGCGCTCAGCGAGCCGGCCGTGATCAGCAGACCGCGCGCCTCCTGGCCACTGCGCTCCAGCAGGCCCTGGGTCTGCGCGCGGATGAGCGCCTCGTACTGGGTGGAGAGCTTCGTCATCGCGGCGTCCCAGCGCGCCTGCGCCCGCGGCAGTTCGGTCCGGCGGGACTCCCCGACTCCGGTGGTGTGGGCCGACAGGACCTCGTCCTCCACGGACAGCAGCGCCTGCCAGTCCCTGCCCTGGACGATCCGCTCGACCTCGGTCTTCACCTCGCCCTCCAGCGAGGGGACGAGCTGGTTGTCGACGAGCCAGCGGCGGGCGTTGACCACCTGGGCGAAGTTGTTCCGGGTGGGCTCGTCGAGGCGCCCCGAGGGCCAGTTGAGGGTGAGGAACGCGTCCTCCTGGGAGACCAGCTCCGCGGCCTGTGCGATGGTGACGAGCGGGCCGGCCTGCGAGGTGAGGTCGCCGTCGTCGACCTGGGTCAGCTGCTGGAAGGCGTGGATCTGGCCGTCGATGATCGAGCTGTAGTGCTCCAGGACCTGCTCGGGCGTGATGTCGGTGGGGTCGTCCACCTGGTCCCGGTAGTACTCCAGGCTGTTGGAGGCTCCCATGACCGAGTACAGCTGGTCGCCGATGCGGTCGGGGGCGCGCTCGATCTCGCTCGCGCGGCGGTCCAGCTTGGCGACCGCCTTGTCGGTCTGGCGGCGCTGCTCGTCCAGGGCCTTCATCGAGCTGCCGGGGGCCGCCATGTAGGCGGCGGACAGGGCTCGCTCGCGCTGCAGGGCGAGGGTCGCCTCGGTTCCCATGGCGCCGGTGGACTTGCTCAGGCCGGTCTGCGTCCGCAGCTGCAGTCCCTCGGAGAACATCTGCGTCGTCGTCACACCCCAGCTCACCGCCAGCGTGACGCTGGGGATCAGAGCCAGGAGGATCAGCGAGAGACGTATGGAGCCGAGACGGCGCCGGGCGCCGGTCCGTGGGGGCATCGTCGTCCTTGGGCGGTTGGCGGGGAGCGGAAGGAAGCGGGGGACGGGGCGACAGACGTCCGGAAAAGGCGGGTGGACACCTGTCAGTAGGGCGCACAGGGGATGCGCAGGATGTTATCCGTACAAGTGAGCGCAGGGCGCAGGGGTGGTCGGAAGTTTGGCGTCGCCGTTACACGACCGTTCCGGTTACTTGGGTTCCGTGGCACGGTCACGTCCGAACGGAAGGTTCCGTTTGTCCTTGCGCGGCGGCCGGGCGGCTGCGGCCGACCGGGGGCTCGCGGGGGCCCGGACCGGTCACGTCAACGGGTCCCGTTCTCCGCGAACTTGGCGACTCCCGCGATGTTCTTCCTGGTCACGAACGCGGGACCGGTGAGCACGGGTGCGACGCCGCCACCGCTGACGTTGCCGTTGGTCCGGTACAGCCACAGCCCGTCGACGGCGAGGTAGCCCTGCAGGTAGGGCTGTTGGTCCACCGCGAACTGGACGTCCCCGTCGCGCACGGCCTTGACCAGATCCTTGTTGAGGTCGAACGTGGCGACCTCGGCCTTGCTGCCGGCGTCGCGAACCGAGTCCACGGCGGCGAGCGCGAACTGCGCCCCGAGCGTGACGACCTCGTCGATGGACGGGTCCTGGCGAAGCTTCGCGGCGATCGAGTCGGTCACGGCGTCCATGTCGGTGCCGTCCACGTACAGGTTCTCGGTCTGGCCGCCGAAGGTCTTCCGTACGCCGGCGCAGCGGGCCTCCATGGCCACGTTGCCGCGCTCGTGGATGACGCACAGGGCGCGCTTGGCGGCGCGGGCGTCGAGTTCGTTGCCGACCGCGCGGCCGGCGACGCTCTCGTCCTGGCCGTAGAAGGCCAGCAGACCCTGCGCCTGCCAGGCGCCGATGCCGGAGTTGAGACCCACCACCGGTATACCGGCCGCGCGGGCCTCGGCGACCGCGCCGCGCACCGCCTGCGGCTTGGCCAGGGTCACCGCGATGCCGTCGACCTTGTCGGCGATCGCGTCCCGCACCAGTTTCGCCTGTCCGGCGGGGTCGGGGTCGCTGACGAAGGTCAGGTCGATGCCGTCCTTCGCCGCCGCGACCTGCGCTCCCTTGCGGACCAGGTCCCAGAAGGCGTCCCCCTCGGCGCTGTGCGTGATCAGCGCGACCTTCATCCCGCCCGAGGCACCCGACGCGCCCGTGTCCGAATCGGCCTCCGAGCCACCGAACACCGAGCAGCCGGCGACGGTCAGGCAGAGAGCCGCGGCGAGCGCCGTCGCGCGGAAGGCTGTGAAGACCCTGTGGGACGCGGGCGATGGGTTCATGGGGGCGCGGCACCTCGCTGTGCGACCGGACGGGAGGTCGGGGGGAGCGACATCACCGCCATCACCGCGATGACGTGCGGCGACTGGCTGACTATCGCTGGGCGGAGCCAATCGCGTGTGACGCCCGGTAGTCAAGTGAACAACGTAATCGATGTGTTGCTGTGACGACCCGATCCTGACCTGCGCGCACGTGTCAACGACCGCCGCGGGTCCGGGCCCGCGGACCTGGACCGTTCCATTGCGCGCACCGGAGTCGATTCTCGGCCATCCCCGGCTCCTCCCGAAGTGCCGGTGACCCGGCCGAAATTCGTCCTGAAAGGCGGCAACCTCTTCACATCCGGCGGCGACTGCTCGGCTGACGACCCTCCCCCGCACGGAACGGAAGCGACGCGTGAGCGAGAACCACGGCAAGGCCCGCCACCGCAGAAGGAAGACCGCCGTCGTGGCCGGTGTCCCCCTGACCCTGGCCGCCGCCGGGACCATGGCCTACGGCACGGTCTTCGGTGTGTTCGGCGCGGACGCCCAGCCCCGCGCCGCGGCGGCCGCGCCCACCTGGGCCACCGCGAGCGCCGACGGTTTCGCCTCGGTGAACGCGCTGGGCCAGAACGGCACCTACGGCGGCCGGGACGGCCGGACGGTCACCGTGAAGACCCTGGCCGACCTGGAGAAGTACGCCACCGCCGCCGAGCCGTACGTCATCGTCGTGGCGGCGACCATCGACATGAACCCGGTCGGCAAGGAGATCAGGGTCGCCTCCGACAAGACGATCGTCGGCTCCGGCACCTCGGGCCACATCGTGGGCGGCGGCTTCTTCCTCGGCCAGGGCGTCCACAACGTCGTCATCCGCAACCTGACGATCCGCGACTCCTACCAGGGAACCTGGAACGACAAGGACCACGACTTCGACGCGATCCAGATGGACGGCGCCCACCACGTCTGGATCGACCACAACGACCTGCGGCACATGGCGGACGGCCTCATCGACAGCCGCAAGGACACCACCTACGTCACGGTGTCCTGGAACAAGCTCAGCCAGAACAACAAGACCTTCGGCATCGGCTGGACCACCAACACCACCGCCGACCTGACGATCCACCACAACTGGTTCCGCGACACCGAACAGCGCAACCCCTCCACCGACAACGTGGCCCACGCGCATCTCTACAACAACTTCCTGGAGGACGTCTCCGGCACGGACATCGCCTCCTCGTACGGCAACTACGCGCGCGGGAACACGAAGATGGTCCTGGAGAACAGCTACTTCCAGGGCATGCGCAACCCCGTCACCAAGGACGCGACGGCCGCCCTGGTCCAGCGGGGCAACGTCTTCTCCGGCACCTCCGGCCGCAACGAGAGCGGCGGCACGGCCTTCGACCCGAAGACGTACTACGGCTACACCCTCGACAAGGCGGCCGACGTACCGGCGCTGCTCAAGTCCGGTGCGGGTCCGCGGAGTTCGATCGGTACGACGGCGACCACCAAGGCAGCCGCCGCCACCACGCTCACCGTCGCCAAGGACGGCAGCGGCCAGTTCACCAGCGTGCAGAAGGCCGTCGACGCGGTGCCCGCGAACAACCCCTCTCGGGTGGTGATCTCGGTCAAGCCGGGCACCTACCGGGAACTCGTCAAGGTCCCGTCCAACAAGCCGCACGTCACCATCCAGGGCTCCGGCGGCAGCCGCAAGGACACCACGATCGTCTACAACAACGCGTCCGGCACGCCCAAGCCGGGCGGCGGCACCTACGGGACCGGCGGCAGCGCCACCGTCGCCGTCGAGGCGGACGACTTCCAGGCCCGCAACCTGACCATCTCCAACGACTTCGACGAGGCCGCCAACCAGTCCCTCGACGGCCACCAGGCGGTCGCCCTGCGCACCGCGGCCGACAAGGTGTTCCTCGACGGCGTCATCGTCTCCGGGGACCAGGACACCCTGCTGCTGGACACGGCCTCGAAGGACAAGCTGGGCCGTGTCTACATGACGAACTCCTACGTCATCGGCAACGTCGACTTCATCTTCGGCCGGGCCACGGCCGTCGTCGACAAGTCGGTCATCACCCTGAAGAAGCGCTGGAACGGCACCTCCGCCGGCTACGTCACCGCCCCGAGCACGGCAGCGAACCGCAAGGGTTTCCTGATCACCAACTCCACTGTCAACGGTGACGTGTCCGACCGCAGCTTCCACCTCGGCCGCCCCTGGCACGCGGGGGGTGACGCCTCCCTCGACCCGCAGACGACGGTCCGCAACACCAGCCTCAGCGCCGCGATCAGGACCGCGCCGTGGACCGACATGAGCGGCTTCTCCTGGAAGGACGACCGTTTCGCCGAGTACAAGAACACCGGTCCGGGAGCGGGCGGCGCGAGCACCGACCGTCCGCACCTGACCGACGCCCAGGCCGCCGGCCAGGAGGTCGCGGACTGGCTGGCCGGCTGGACGCCGAGCGCCTGAGGACGGCGGGTACGGCAGGTACAGCGGGTACGGCAGGTACGGCAGGTACGGCAGGCGACGCACCGCTCCGGGTTTCTGTTATCTCCCCGGGGCCGGTGCGTCTCCTGTGCGTGGCTCCCCGCGCGGGCCGGCGCGAGCGCGAGCCGCCACCCCGTACCCGAGATCCGAGGACCCCCACCGTGACAGCACAGATCAGCCGCCGGAGCATGCTGAAGATCGCCGGAACCGCCGCGGGCGCGGCCGGGCTCGGCGTCGGCACGGGCGCGGTGGCGACACCGGCCGCGGCGGCGGGCGGCGTCTACGCGCACCCCGGTCTGCTCCACACCGCGGCGGACCTGGCCCGGATGGCGGCGAAGGTGAAGGCGGGCGCCGCGCCCTACACCGCGGGCTTCGCCAGGCTGACCGCCAACGCCCATGCCCGGAGCTCCTGGACCGCCCGCCCGGCCGCCATCGTCCACCGGGGCGGCGGTACCCCGCAGAACTACGCGGCGCTCTACAAGGACGTCCACGCCGCCTATCAGAACGCTTTGCGCTGGCACGTCACGGGCGACAGCGCCCACGCCGACACCGCCGTGCGCATCCTCAACGCCTGGTCCGGGACGCTGACCGCCGTGCGGGGCAGCGCCGACCGGTTCCTGGCGGCCGGCCTGTACGGCTACCAGTTCGCCAACGCCGCCGAGCTCGTCCGTGACCACCCTGACCTCGAACTGGACCGCTTCACCGCCATGCTGACCGAGGTCTTCGCCCCGCTCAGCGACGACTTCCTGGTCCACCACAACGGCGCCGTCGTCACCAACTACTGGCCCAACTGGGACCTCGCCAACATGGCGTGCGTCCTCGCCACCGGCATCTTCTGCGACGACCGCGCCCGGGTCGCCCGCGCCGTCGACTACTTCAAGAACGGCGACGGCCTCGGCGCCGTCGGGAAGGCCATCCCGGTCGTCCACGACGACGGCCTCGGCGAATGGCTGGAGGCCGGCCGCGACCAGGGCCACGCGCTGCTCGGCGTCGGCCTGATGGGCACCCTCTGCGAGATGGCCTGGAACCAGGGCATCGACCTGTACGGCTTCGACGACAACCGCTTCCTCAAGGGCGCCCAGTACGTGGCCAAGTGGTCTTTGGGCGGCGAGGTCGCCTACACGGCGAACACCCGCGCGAAAGGTGCGGTCGACGGCTGGTCCGGCAGGGAGACCGCGTCCGACGCGGCCGGCGTCGACCCGAACATGACGCGCCCCATCTGGGCCATGATCGCCAACCACTACACCGGGCGCCGGGGCCTCGACGCGTCCTACCTCACCCGCGCCGCGGCCAAGGCGGCCCCCGAGGGAGGCGGCGGCGACTACGGCCCCGACAGCGGCGGTTACGACCAGCTGGGCTTCGGCACCCTGGCGTTCACCCGGGACGCGGAACAGGCCTCCCCCTCCGCCGCCTCCTCCTCCGCCGCCGGTGCCTCGTCCTCCACCTCCCCGTCCCCCTCCGGCGGCGCCTCGGTCGGCGCCCGGGGTGGCCGGGGCGAGGATCTGGCCGCGACCGGCATCTCCGACGTTCCGGCCTGGACCGCCGCGGGGGGACTCGCGGCACTCGCGGGCGGCCTGCTCCTGCTGCGCCGCCGCGACCGCGCCCGAGGCCGGTCGGAATCCTGACCGCGCGCAACGTCCTCGCAACCTGCCGGGGCGTTCACTGCCGGCCATGGATGTCGTCCCGCGCGTAGAGCTGACCCCCGCTGCCGCCGATCTCGTACGGCGGCTGCGGGCGGCCCACGGCCCGTTGATGTTCCACCAGTCGGGCGGCTGCTGCGACGGCAGCGCCCCCATGTGCTACCCGGACGGCGAGTTCCGCACGGGGAACTCGGACGTCCTCCTCGCGGAACTCACCGTCGAGGGGGTCGAGGAGACGGTCGGGTTCTGGATGTCCCGCAGCCAGTACGCGGCGTGGCGCCACACCCGGCTGATCGTCGACGTCGTGCCGGGCCGCGGCAGCGGTTTCTCCCTGGAGGCACCCGAAGGGGTGCGATTTCTCATCCGTTCCCGCGTCGTCGGAGCCGAGCCGCCGCCCGGCCGGTAGTCGTCTGGTGCACTTCCCCTGAGTGCTGGGACGGTTGACGAGACATCAGGGGGCGCCGTGACGCGTCGTGCTGGACGGTTCCGACGGGTACTGACGGTTCTCTCGGCGTGGGGTGTGCTGGCCGGCGCGGTCCTCGTGGGCGCGGCACCGGCCGCCGGCGCGCCCAGGGCCGTCGCCGTCGCGCCGGGCGTCGAGTACAGCCACTTCGACATCCGGGGGGCGGCGGGCGTGGCGCACGCCCATGTGCTGAGTGTCGACCTGCGCAACCGGCAGGTGGGCGTCGGACTGCTGTACCCGGGGAAGGTGGCCGCGCGGGCGACCGTGTCCCGGCTGGCCACCTCGGCGGGTGCCGTGGCCGGGGTCAACGGCGACTTCTTCAACATCACCGAGACCCAGCACCCGGGTGTCGCGGCCACCGGGGCACCGGTCGGCCCGGCGATCGCCGCCGGTCACGCGCTCAAGGCCGCCGTACCGACGGGCCAGCGCTTCGGTCCGTCCCTGCCGCCCGGGACGAGCACCAGGGACGTGCTCGGCGTCACGACCGACGGCACGGCCCAGCTCGACAGCATCACCCTCGACGGAACCGTCACCACCGCCGACGGTGACTTTCCGCTCCGGGGCCTCAACCAGTACGCCCTGCCGGTGGGTTCCGTCGGGGCGTTCACCTCGGACTGGGGCAGCGTCTCCCGGCTGCGGGCCGTCTGCGGCACGGACACCGACCGGGCGGCGCCGTGCGGCACCGACACCCACGAAGTGCTGGTCGAGGACGGCCGCGTGGTCGGCTCGGCCGGCACGCCCGGCAGCGGCCCCATCGCGGCCGGTACGACCGTCCTGGTCGGGCGTGAGGCGGGCGCCCAGCGGCTGCGCAAGCTCGCGCCCGGCGACACGGTGGAGGTACAGCACCTCCTCGTCGCCTCGACCGGAACCCCGTACGCCTTCGCGCTCGGCGGCTATCCGGTCCTGCGGGACGGCGGGCCGCTCCCCGGCCTCGACGACACGACCTCGGCGGTACGCACCGCCGCGGGAGTCGCCGACGGCGGCCACCGTCTCCTGCTCCTCGCCCTGGACGGCGCGGCCGCCCACCGCACGGGGCTGACCATCGCCGAAGTCGCCTCCACCATGAGGGGGTTGGGCTCCACCGACGCGTTCAGCCTGGACGGCGGCGGTTCCTCCACGCTGGTCGCCCGCGCACCCGGCACGACCACCGTCACGGTCCGCAACCACCCCACGGACGGCACGGAACGCGCCGTCCCGAACGGAATCGGCGTCTTCACGAAACCCTGACCATGCATCTCGGGTGTGCGACGGTCCCGCGCCCCCGAGCTGTCAGGAGCCCCCGCGACGCCGCCCTCGCCCCCACCCCCGCTCACGGCTCCACGCTGCTCACGATCTCCGCAGTAGCCGTCAACCCGTTGTGGATCGTCGGCCCCAGACTCGTACCGGCCATCGAGAACCCCAGCAGCACACACACCACCGCATGCGACACCTTCAACGCACCGTTGCGCAGAAAGACCACCGTCAGGATCACGAGCAGCACGACCACAGAGAGGGAAATGGTCATCGTCAACCTCCTCCGCCACGCCCACTTCGCGGCATTCGGCCGTAAGTGTGGCGTAAAGGAGCATTCGTCCGTGCGGCTGACGTGTCCGCCGAACGAGTGGTCTACACCGACCCGCGAGCGTCCAGAAACGCCGCGAGCCCCGCGAGGTCATCCGTGTTGAGGTGGTCGACATCCGCCGCGACCAGCTCACCCCACACCGCGTCCCGGGCCGGGCCCGCCAGATCGGGCGTCGCCCAGAACCGCACCCGCTGTCCCCGCCCGTGGGCCGTCGCGACGATCCGACGCAGCTTCGCGCGCTCGGCCTCGGGGAACGGACCGACGCCCCGCCAGGTGAAGTTGAGGGTCCAGTTGTCGGAGATCAGGGGGACGAACGTGGCCGGCGCGGGCGCGGCGGCGTCGAGATCGGTGAGCCGTCCGTCGTAGAAGGCACGCCGCACGGACTGCGCCTCCATGGGCGGCCGGGCGGCCCGGTCCCCGGAGACCACGGCCGTCACCGCGCCCGGGTACACCCGACCGTGCGCGTACGTGGTGAACAGGTGCCGGTGGCGCCGCAGTTGCCGGTCGAGTGCGAGGTACGTGGACGAGCCCTCGGTCTTGATGTCGATGAGCAGGTGCAACGGCCTGCGATGCCCCCGGTACACCGAACCGCCGAGGGCGCGGACCCGGGCGGCGAGCGGGTCGAGGTAGAGGGATTCGAGGGTGCGTGCGGGGTCGAGGCCGGCCGGGTCGTGGGCGACGAGGAGTTGGCCGTCGACGAGGAAGACGTCCGCCTCGACGCTGCCGAAGCGGTGGTCGAGGGCGTCGAGGAGGGGGCGCGGGTGCTCGTAGTCGTTGTGCGCGTGGGCCCGCCACAACGGGCGCGGGCGGTGACCGCGTTCGCCGGCCAGGGCGCTCGTGGCGGGCAGGGCGACCGTGCCCGCGAGGGCGGCGCCGAGGGTGGTGAGGGCTCTGCGGCGGGTGGTGAGGGCCATGTTCTGCCTCCCGGGTGGGGCCGGTTGCGGACCCTGCGAGTATGCGAGCCGGGAGGGCGGACGAGCAGTGCCGTGCGGGGAGTTGGCCGGACCGCCGTCGTTCGTTCATCCGCGCCACCGCGCGCACGGCGGAAAGCCCGCCCCTGGCGGGACGGGCTTTCCGGGCTTCTCCCGGACGTTGCGTCAGGGGGCCTGGAGGTCGACCAGTCCGGCCAGCGCGGCCCGGTGGGCGCCCGCGGTGCCGTAGGCGATCGAGTCGGCCTTCGCCCGCTTCAGATACAGGTGGACCGGGTGCTCCCAGGTCATGCCGATCCCGCCGTGCAACTGCAGCGCCTCCTCGGCCGCGTGGACGGCCACGGGCGCGGCGAAGGCCTGGGCGACGGCCACCGCGAGGTCGGCGTCGTCGCTTCCGGTGGCGAGCTGGTCGGCCGCGTTCCGGGCGGCCGCCCGCAGGTTGACGACCTCCAGCCAGAGCTGCGCGAGGCGGTGCTTGAGCGCCTGGAAGCCGCCGACGGGCCGGTTGAACTGCTTGCGTTCCTTGAGGTAGCGGACCGTCTCGGTCAGCGTCCACTCGGCGAGGCCGAACTGCTCGGAGGCCAGCAGCCCGGCGCCGGCGCGCAGGGCCCGGCGGACGGCGGGCTCGGCGTCGCCGAGGAGCCGGCCCGGGGCGCCGTCCAGCGTCACCGTCGCCAGCGGTCGGGTGAGGTCCAGGGACACCTGCGGGGTGACGGTCACGGCGGAGGCGTCCACCGCGTACAGGCCGCCGTCGTCGGCGGGCACCAGCAGCACATCGGCGACGGCCGCGTCGGCGATGCCCGTCAACTCCCCGTGCAGGGCGCCGCCCTCGTACCGTACGACCTTGTAGGCGCTGCCCGCGGGCACGCTCAGCGAGACCGCCAGGGCGCCGATCGCCGTCGCGGAGGCCAGCTGGGAGAGGAGGTCGTCGGCGCCGCACTCCAGCAGGGCCTCGGTGGCGACGACCGCACTGGTCAGATAGGGAACCGGCGCGACCGCACGTCCCAACTCCTCCAGCACGACCGCCGCTTCGCGATGGGTGGCACCCTGACCGTCCAGTTCCTCCGGCACGAGCAGCCCCGCGAGGCCCATCGTCCCCGCGAGGGCCTTCCACGTGGCGATGTCGTGCGGCGCGTCCGACTCGGCGCGTGCTATCACGCCCGCCGCGTCGCAGTGGTCGGCCAGCAGGTCGCGGACGGCCGCGCGGAGGGCTTCCTCCTCCTCCGAGTACAAGAGATCGGGCTGCGTGCGCTGTGTCGTCATCGGGACAGGTCCTTCCAGGCGACGTCCTTGTCGGTGCGCGGTTCACCGGGCAGGCCCAGGACGCGCTCGGCCACGATGTTCAGCAGGACCTCGGTGGTCCCGCCCTCGATGCTGTTGCCCTTGGAGCGGAGGTAGCGGTAACCGGCGTCGCGGCCGACGAAGTCGACCAGCTCGGGGCGCCGCATGCTCCAGTCGTCGTACAAGAGCCCTGCCTCGCCCCGGAGTTCCACCTCCAGGCCGCTGATCTCCTGGTTGAGGCGGGCGAAGGCGAGCTTCATGCCGGCGCCCTCGGGGCCGGGCTGTCCGGCGACGAGCTGCTGGCGCAGCCGCTCGGCGGTGAGCCGGGCGGCCTCGGCCTCGACCCAGAGCTTCAACAGCCGCTGGTGGAGGTCGTGGGTGCGCAGTTCGGGGCGTTCGCGCCAGGTCCTGGCGACCGGGCCGATCATGCCGCCTTCACGGGGCAGCCGCATGCCGCCGATGGCGACGCGCTCGTTGTTGAGCGTGGTCTGCGCGACCTTCCAGCCGTCGCCGACGTCTCCGAGGCGACGGGAGTCCGGGATGCGGACGTCGGTGATGAACACCTCGTTGAACTCGGCCTCGCCGGTCACCTGGCGCAGCGGCCGGACCTCGATGCCGGGGTCGGTCATGTCGCAGAGGAAGTAGGTGATGCCCCGGTGCTTGGGCACGTCCGGGTCGGTGCGGGCGATGAGGATGGCCCAGCGGGCGACGTGCGCGCTGGAGGTCCAGACCTTCTGCCCGTTGACGACCCAGTCGCCGTCGCCCTCCCGGACGGCTCGGGTGCCGAGCGCGGCGAGGTCGGAGCCGGCGCCGGGCTCGCTGAACAGCTGGCACCAGACCTCCTCACCCGTCCACAGCGGGCGCAGGAACGTCCGCTTCTGCTCCTCGGTGCCGTAGGCGAGGATCGTGGGCGCGGCCATGCCGAGGCCGATGCCGATACGGCGCGGGTCGTTGTCGGGGGCGCCCTCGGCCTCCAGGTCCGCGTCCACCACGGCCTGCAGGGAGCGCGGGGCGCCGAGTCCGCCGAGACCCTCGGGGTAGTGCACCCAGGCGAGTCCGGCGTCGAAGCGGGCGCGCAGGAAGTCCAGGCGGTCCGTCGTGGCGGGCGGATACGCGGCCAGCAACTCGGCCGTGCGGCGCCTGAGGTCGGCTGCGTCGGTCATGCGGCGGCTCCGTTCTCCAGCGCGGGTACGACGACGACCCGGCCCGTGGTGACGCCGTCCGCGACGCGCTGCACGGCGGCCGCGGCCCCGTCCAGCGGCGCGCGCTCGCTCACCAGCGGCTTGACGACGCCCCGGGCCGCCAGCTCGGTGAGCTGTTCGTGGCAGTGCTGGACCAGCTTCGGGTTCTTGGTGTTGTACAGGCCCCAGTGCAGGCCGAGGATCGAGTAGTTCTTGACGAGGGCGTGGTTGAGGCCGGGGCTGGGGATCGTCCCGCCGGCGAAGCCGACGACCACGATGCGTCCCTCGAAGGCGACGACCTTGGTCGACTGCGTGTAGGCCTCGCCGCCCACGGGGTCGTAGATCACGTCCGCGCCCCGGCCTCCGGTGGCCGCCTTCACGGCGGAGACGACGTCCTCGCTCCGCCGGTCGACCACCACGTCACAGCCCAGCTCCCGGGCCACGGCCGCCTTGCCGGCGCCGCCGACGACACCGATGACCGTGGCCCCGGCCGCCTTGCCGAGCTGCACGGCCGCGCTGCCGACCCCTCCCGCGGCAGCGTGGACGAGCAGGGTCTCCCCCGCTTCGAGGCGGGCCCGGCGGTGCAGAGCGAACCAGGCCGTCTGGTAGCCGATGTGCAGGGCCGCCGCCTCGGCGTCGTCCAGCGCCTCGGGGGCGGGCAGCAGCGCGGCGGCGTCGGCGACCGCGTACTCGGCGAAACCGCCGTACGGCAGGGCCGGGTTGGCGATGACCCGGCGGCCGTCCTCGGTCTCCCCGCAGATCTCCACACCGGGCGTGAACGGCAGCGGCGGCCTGACCTGGTAGTGCCCGCGGCACATCAGGGCGTCGGGGAAGTTGATGTTCGCGGCGCGCACCTTCAGCAGGACCTGGCCGTCACCGGGCGTGGGCCGCTCCACGTCCTGGAGCCGCATCACCTCGCCCGGCTCGCCGTTCTCGTGCACTTGCCATGCCTGCATGCGATGCCTCCACGGACTGCCTCGGACGTCTTCGTCGGACCGGGGTCGACTGTCGCATGCATACTAAGCGGTCGCTTGCCCTCCGGGGAACCGTCGCGGAGGAGTAGCGTGCGTCACGCACGCGCGGGCCGCGCCCGTACGTGCATCCGCTCCCCCTGGGGTCCGAACAGGCTGAGGAACTCCACCGGCCCCTCCCCCGTCGATCCGAACCAGTGCGGGACCCGGGTGTCGAACTCGGCGGCCTCCCCGGCGACCATCACCACATCATGGTCGCCGAGCACGACCCGCAGTTCGCCGGACATCACATACAGCCACTCGTAGCCTTCGTGCGAGCGCGGTTCCGGCTCCTGCCTGGACTGGGGCACGAGCACCTTGAAGGCCTGGAGGCCGCCCGGCTGCCGGGTCAGCGGCCAGTACGTCCGCCCGTGCCGCTGGATCGGCTTCGACCGCACCCGGGGGTCACCGACCGACGGCTCCCCGATCAGCTCGTCCAACGGCACCTGGTGGGCCCGCGCGATCGGCAACAACAGCTCCAGGCTGGGCTTGCGCAGCCCCGACTCCAGCCGCGACAGCGTGCTCACCGAGATGCCGGTGGCCTCCGACAGCCCGGCCAGCGTCGCCTCCCGCTCCTTCCGGATCCGCCGCAGCCGGGGCCCGACCCCCGCCAGGACCTCGTCCGTGCCGCTCGCGTCCGCACTCGTGTCACTCATCCCGCTATTGCAGTTTCGGCAAAGCCATTTGTCAATGTGCCGCTGTACGGGCGACCGTCGTGGTGGAGGTGGTCACCATGACCCAGCAGTACGAAGTGATCGTCATCGGCGGCGGCGCGGCGGGGCTCTCCGCCGCCCTGGTCCTCGGCCGGGCCCGGCGGCACACACTGGTCGTCGACGCGGGCGAGCCCCGCAACACGCCCGCCGCGCACATGCAGGGCTTTCTGTCGCGGGACGGGATGCCACCGGCGGAGTTCCTGGCCGTCGGCCGGGAGGAGATCGCCCGCTACGGCGTCGAGCTGGTCCGGGGCCGGGCGGTGGACGTGACCCGGAACGACGACGGCGGGAGTTTCACCGTGACCCTCGCCGGCGGACGTGCCGTGGGCGCCCGGCGCCTGGTCGTCGCCACCGGCCTCAAGGACGGACTCCCGGCCGTCCCCGGCGTCGCCGAACGCTTCGGCCGGGACGTCCTGCACTGCCCGTACTGCCACGGCTGGGAGGTCCGCGACCAGCCTTTCGGCGTCCTCGCCACGACCCCGATGAGCGTTCACCAGGCCCTGATGGTCTCCCAGTGGTCCAAGGACGTGACCCTGTTCCTGCACGAGGTCGCCGAGAGCGACCTCTCCGCCGACGACCTGCGCCGTCTCGCGGCCGCCGGGGTGTCGGTGGTCCCCGGGCGGGTGGCGGGCCTGGTCGTCGAGGACGACCACCTCACCGGCGTCAGGCTCACCGACGGCTCGACCCACGCCCGCTCGGTGCTCTTCACCGCGCCCCGGCCGGTGCCACAGACCGGCCTGCTGGAGAAACTGGGCGCCGACCTGGACGACACCCCCTTCGGCGCCTATCCGGTCATCGACCCGACGGGCCGGACCACGGTCCCGGGTGTCTGGGCCGTCGGCAACGCGACGGGCTTCTCCGAACAGGTCGTCAACGCGGCCTCCTCCGGCTACCGAGCAGGCGCGACGATCAACGGAGACCTCCTGATGGCGGACCTGGACGCGGCGCCCCCGCGATAGCCGGGCGTGAGGGATCAGCCCGAAGGGCCGTCGCCTCAAGAGGCGCGGGGAACCGCGCGAGAAGCCCCACTCACCCGCACCCGCCACCACACCCCCTCCCCCGTAGGCGCCCGGCGGAACTCCGTAGGACCATGGCCCCATGCTCTTCGCCCGGCTCGCCCGCGTGTCGCAAGAGATCGCCGCCACCTCGGCCCGGTCCCGCAAGACGGCCCTGCTCGCCGACCTCTTCCGGGACGCCGAGGAGGCGGACGCACCGATCGTCATCCCCTACCTCGCGGGCCGCCTGCCCCAGGGCCGCCTGGGCGTCGGCTGGAAGGTCCTCGACCAGCAGATCCCACCGGCCGCCACCCCCACCCTCACGGTCCGGGAGGTCGACGCCCGGCTGACGGTGATCGGCGCGGTCTCCGGCCCCGGTTCGCAGACCGAACGCAGGCGCCTGGTCGGCGAGTTGCTGACGGCGGCCACCGAGGACGAGCAGCGCTACCTGTTCGGCCTGCTCACCGGCGAGGTCCGCCAGGGCGCCCTGGACGCACTGGCCGTGGAGGGCCTGGCCGGAGCCACCGGCGCGCCCGCGGGCGACGTACGGCGGGCGGTGATGCTGGCAGGTTCGCTGCAGACCGTGGCCCGGGCCCTGCTCGCGGAAGGCCCGTCGGCCCTCGCGGAGTTCCGGCTCACGGTCGGCCGCCCCGTCCTGCCGATGCTCGCGCACAGCGCGTCCTCCGTCGCGGAGGCCGTGGCGAAACTGAGCGTGTGCGCGGTCGAGGAGAAGCTGGACGGCATCCGCGTCCAGGTCCACCGCGACGGCGGAGACGTCCGTCTGTACACCCGCACCCTGGACGACATCACCGACCGACTGCCCGAACTCACCGCCGCCGCGCTGGAGTTGCGGGGCGAACGGTTCATCCTGGACGGAGAGGTGATCGCGTTCGACGAGACCGGCCGCCCCCGCTCCTTCCAGGAGACCGCCGGGCGCGTCGGCTCCCGCCTGGACGTGACGACGGCCGCCGAACAGATCCCCGTCTCGCCGGTCTTCTTCGACGCGCTCTCGGTGGACGGCCAGGACCTCCTCGACCTCCCCTTCACCGACCGCCACGCCGTACTCGCCCGCCTCGCCCCCGAGCCCATGCGGGTCCGCCGCACCCTCGTCGCAGGCCCGGACGACCTGCCCGAGGCGGAGCGCTTCCTCGCCGACACCCTGGAACGCGGCCACGAGGGTGTCGTCCTGAAGGCCCTCGACGCCCCCTACAGCGCGGGCCGGCGCGGCGCGTCCTGGCTGAAGGTCAAGCCGGTGCACACCCTCGATCTGGTGGTCCTGGCCGCCGAGTGGGGCCACGGCCGCCGCACGGGCAGGCTCTCCAACCTCCACCTCGGCGCCCGCACCGCCGACGGCTCCTTCGCCATGCTCGGCAAGACCTTCAAGGGCATGACCGACGCCCTGCTGGCCTGGCAGACCGAACGGCTGACGGAGCTGGCCGTGGCGGAGCACCGCTGGGGCGTGACCGTACGGCCCGAACTCGTCGTCGAGATCGCCTACGACGGGCTGCAGCGCTCCACCCGCTACCCGGCCGGCGTCACCCTCCGCTTCGCCCGCGTGATCCGCTATCGCGACGACAAGACCCCCGCGGAAGCCGATACGGTCGAGACCCTGCTCGCCGCACACCCCGAGGTGACGCGTTGACCACCCCCAAGCGCAGCGCCGGCCTGCTGCTGCACCGCCGCACCGAGCACGGCGTCGAGGTCCTGCTCGGCCACATGGGCGGCCCGTACTTCGCGCACAGGGACGCGGGCGCCTGGAGCGTGCCGAAGGGCGAGTACGAGCCGGACGAGCCCGCCTGGGACGCGGCCCGCCGGGAGTTCCAGGAGGAGCTGGGGCTGGCGCCGCCCGACGGGGAGGCCGTACCCCTCGGCGAGGTCCAGCAGAAGAACGGCAAGATCGTCACGGTCTGGGCGATCGAGGCGGACCTCGACCCCGCGACCGTCGTACCGGGCACCTTCCGCATGGAGTGGCCGCCGAGGTCGGGGCTGATCCAGGAGTTCCCGGAGCTGGACCGCGTGGAGTGGCTCACCGTCGAACGGGCCCGGGCCGTGCTCGTCCCGGCGCAGGCGGAGTTTCTCGACCGTCTCACGGAGCACTCGGACTGAGTCCGCGTTGCGGCGTGCGCCGCCGCGCGGGAAGGTCGAAGGACAGCCCACGCAGGAGGCCAGCCATGCCCATCGCCACGGTCAACCCGGCGAACGGCGAGACGCTCAAGACCTACGACGCCCTCGGCGAGGAGGAGGTCGAACACCGCCTCGCCACCGCCGACGCCACGTTCCGTACGTACCGGACGACGTCCTTCGCGGAACGCGCCCGGCTGATGCGCCGGGCCGCCGACCTCCTGGACGAGGACACCCAGGACGTCGCCAGGGTGATGACGACCGAGATGGGCAAGCCGGTCAAGCAGGCCCGCGCCGAGGCCGCCAAGTGCGCCAAGGCGATGCGCTGGTACGCCGACCACGCCGAGGTGCTGCTCACCGACGTGGAGCCCTCAGCCGCCGACGTGAAGGACTCTGGCGCCTCCCGGGTCCTGGTCCGCTACCGGCCGCTCGGCCCGGTGCTCGCCGTGATGCCGTGGAACTTCCCGCTCTGGCAGGTGATCCGCTTCGCCGCGCCCGCCCTGATGGCCGGCAACGTGGGCCTGCTCAAGCACGCCTCCAACGTCCCGCAGACCGCGCTCTACCTGGAGGACCTCTTCCGGCGGGCGGGTTTCCCGGAGGGCTGCTTCCAGACACTGCTCGTCGGCTCGGGCGCCATCGAGGACATCCTGCGCGATCCGCGGGTGAAGGCCGCGACCCTCACCGGCAGCGAGCCCGCCGGCCGGGCCGTCGCCTCGGTCGCCGGGGACGAGGTCAAGAAGACGGTCCTGGAACTGGGCGGCAGCGACCCGTACGTGGTGATGCCGTCCGCCGACATCGAGAAGGCGGCGAGGACCGCCGTGACGGCCCGGGTGCAGAACGCCGGCCAGTCGTGCATCGCCGCCAAGCGGTTCATCGTGCACGCCGACGTGTACGACGCCTTCACCGAGCGGTTCGTGGAGGCCATGCGGGCGCTGAAGGTGGGCGACCCGCTGGACGAGGACACCGACGTCGGCCCGCTCTCCGGCGAGCGGGGCCGCGAGGACCTGGAGGAGCTGGTCGACGAGGCCGTGGAGAGCGGCGCCACCGTGCTGTGCGGCGCCGAACGCCCCGACGGGCCCGGCTGGTTCTACCCGCCGACCGTCCTCGCCGACATCACCCCCGAGATGCGCGTCCACCAGGAGGAGACGTTCGGCCCGGTGGCCACCCTGTACCGGGTCGCCGACCTCGACGAAGCGATCGCGATCGCCAACGACACGCCCTTCGGGCTCAGCTCCAACGTGTGGACCGAGGACTCCGCCGAGGTCGAACGGTTCGTCCGGGACCTGGACGCGGGCGCGGTCTACGTCAACGGCATGACCGCCTCCCACCCGGCGTTCCCGTTCGGCGGGGTCAAGCGGTCCGGTTACGGGCGTGAGCTGTCCGGACACGGGATCCGGGAGTTCTGCAACATCACCACCGTGTGGCACGGGGCGTGAGCGTTCCGCGGTTACCATCCCCGTTGTGAACCGCGAAGTGACTCTGCCTCTGATCGTCGACGACCGCGGGAACCTGCAGGTGTCTGCGGCCGATGTGAGCAAGCTGCTGCGGACGGTGGGCGGCCGGTGGCTGCACCTGGTGGAGGCGGGTGAGGAACTCGACGAGGACACGGTGGCGGCGCTGACGATCGAACTGGCGAAGCTTGCGGACCGCATCGACGTGGCGTGCATCGCGCACAGCAGCGGCGGCGCCTCCGGCTAGGGACGGCGCTGAAGGGGTCGTACGCCGACTGCGGGTCGTCCGTGGCTGATCGCGCGGTTCCCCGCGCCCTTTCAGGGGCGCGCCAGCGTGGTCCAGAACATCGACTCGTACCCCTGCAGCAGTCGGCCGTAGGCGTGCGCCCGGTTCTCGCTGATCCGTCCGGCGTCCAACCCCGCCTGCACCGCAGCCCTCGCCCGCTCCTCCAGTTCCGGTGCCGGCTCGGCGAAGAAGCCGAAGAAGGCGCGGGCTTCGTCGGTGAAGCCGTAGTGGTCGCGGAGAGCCTTCGAGATCGTCGCGCAGTAGCCGCCCCAGGAGGCGAAGTTGGCGCTCAGGGCGAGCACCACGTCAGCCGGCGCCGCGCCCAGGGCGAGCCGGGCGACGTACGACGGGTAGGCCTGGCAGCCGGGCAGCGGCTCGTACGCCGCGCTCCGCTCCGCGTCCACCCCGCACGCCTCGGCGTACGCCCCGAGCGCCTGCGCCGCCACCGCCTCCCCCTCCGCGAGCATCGCGAAGAAGGGGGCGCTGTCAGGCTCCTCGACGGCCGACCGCTCGGCCAGATGGCGGAAGGACCGCAGGTCGGCGGCGATGACGAGCCGCTGTTCCAGGGCAAGTACGGCGAGGGTGCCGAGGCCGGCCCCACCGGAGGCGATCAGGGGCAACAGGGGGTTGGCATCAGGGCCGGCGGCGAGTTTCGCGGCGGTGCTCTCCAGCAGACGTACGGCCGTCCCCGTCATCATGCGCTCCCGTTCGTCGCGTCGGTGTCGCCACTCTCCTGTCGACTCTCCCACGACGGCAGCGCCCCGTCAGGGGCGCGGGGAACGGCGCGAGCGACAACGACGCTCCCGCGGTCCGCCCGGCACCGCTCTCCTGCGGCCCTACCGAATGGGCATGCCCGACAAGGTCCGAGCGATCACCAAGCGCTGGATCTCACTCGTGCCCTCGAAGATCGTGTAGATGGCGCTGTCCCTGTGCATCCGCTCGACCGGGTACTCACGGGTGTAACCATTTCCACCGAGGATCTGCAGCGCCTGCGCCGTGACCTTCTTCGCCGTCTCACTCGCGAACAGCTTCGACTGCGACCCCTCGGCCGCTGTGAACGGCCTGCCGTTGATCGCCATCCAGGACGCCCGCCACACCAGCAGCCGCGCCGCGTCCACGGACGTCCGCATGTCAGCGAGCTGGAAGGCGACGCCCTGGTTGTCTATGATGGGCCGGCCGAACTGCTCACGGGTCTTGGCGTAGTCGAGGGCGACCTCGTACGCGGCACGGGCGGTGCCCACCGCCATCGCGCCCACCGCGGGGCGGGACGCCTCGAACGTGGCCATCGCCGCGTTCTTCACCCGCTCACCGCCGGCCTTCGCCCGCTCGCGGGCCCGCGCCAGGCGCTCGTCGAGCTTCTCCTTGCCGCCGAGGAGGCAGGAACCGGGGACGCGCACGTCCTCCAGGACGACCTCGGCGGTGTGGGAGGCGCGGATGCCGTGCTTCTTGAACTTCTGGCCCTGCGACAGACCGGTCGTGTTCGGCGGGACGATGAAGGAGGCGTGCCCCTTGGAGCCGAGGTCGGCGTCGACCACGGCGACGACGACGTGGACGTTGGCGATGCCGCCGTTGGTCGCCCAGGTCTTGGTGCCGTTGAGGACCCACTCGTCCTTGGCCTCGTCGTACACGGCGCGCGTGCGCATGGACGCCACGTCGGAACCGGCGTCGGGCTCGGAGGAGCAGAACGCGGCGACCTTGACATCGTTGGCGTCCCCGTACATCTGGGGGATCCAGGTGCCGATCTGCTCCTCGGTTCCGTTGGCGAGGACGCCCACGGCGGCGAGGCCGGTGCCGACGATGGACAGGGCGATGCCCGCGTCTCCCCAGAACAGCTCCTCCATGGCCATGGGGATGCCGAGGCCGGTGGGGTCGAAGTACTGCTGGGCGTAGAAGTCGAGGGAGTAGATGCCGACCTTGGCGGCCTCCTGGATCACCGGCCAGGGGGTTTCCTCGCGCTCGTCCCACTCGGCGGCCGCGGGGCGGATGACATCGGCGGCGAACCCGTGGAGCCAGTCGCGGACCTCTCGCTGTTCCTCGTTGAGTTCCATGGTGAACTCGGCCATGACGCGCCTCCAGCACTGCACTAAGATGTTACCTGCGGTAACTGGAGTCTGTTACCGGTCGGTAGGAAAAGTCAACTCCCGCGCCGGGGTCGGTAGCCCGTTCGATCGGCTCGTGCCAATCAGTGTTACTTTGCGCAGGCGTCACCGTCATCAGCATGTGGGGGAGAGACTCATGGACACCACGCAGCGGACCGACCAGGAGCGGTCCGCCGACCGTCGTCGGCGCGAGCTGCTGGAGGCCGCGGACAGGGTGGTGCTCCGCGACGGCCCCGGAGCGTCGATGAACGCCATCGCCGCCGAGGCCGGCATCACGAAGCCGATCCTCTACCGCCACTTCGGCGACAAGAGCGGACTCTACGCCGCTCTCGCCCAGCGCCACACCGACGCCCTCCTCGACGCCCTGCGGGCCGCGCTGGACGCCCCGGCGGAGCGGCGGGAGCGGGTCGAGGCGACCCTCGACACCTATCTGGCGGCCATCGAGGCCCGCCCCCAGGTGTACCGCTTCCTCATGCACCCCGCCGAGGCCGGCCAGCCGGGCGACCAGCCCGGCGACCACGGCTTCGACGTCGGCAGGCATTCCGCCCCCCTCCTGCGCCGCATGGGCGAGGAACTCGGCAAGGTCATAGAGGACCGCCTCGATCTCGGCCCCGACAGCCACCGGCTGGCCCGCGTCTGGGGTCACGGCATCGTCGGCATGATGCACGCGGCGGGAGACTGGTGGCTCGGCGAACGCCCCTGTACCCGGGCCGAGTTGGTCAGCTGCCTGGCCGACCTGCTGTGGGGCCGCCTGGCGGCCGCGGGCGACAAGGTCGGCGGCCCGGGTTTCTAGAGGCCCCCTATCTCGGCACGGCTGGTGGACGCGCGCCGTCAGGGGCGTGGGGCTGTATCGATGTACGGCTCCGCCGCGTGGGCGCGACCAGCCTCGATGAACCGGCACCCGCCGACGGGATCACCGCCCCCACGACGCCCGGGCGGCCTTCCGCATCACCCGCCGCCGACGCCACCCCGACAGCCGGTCCACATACACCCGGCCCTCGAGATGATCGCACTCGTGCTGGAGGCACCGCGCGAAGAACCCGCTCCCCCACACCCGCACCCGGTCCCCGTCCACCGTGAACCCCTCCACGGCGGCCTCGTCGTACCGCTCCACACCCGCCTCCAGGCCCGGCAGGGACAGACAGCCCTCGGGCCCCCGCAGTACGATCCCCTCGGTCGAGACGAGCCGGGGATTCACGACATGACCCAGATGCCGTACGTCCTCGTCGTCCGGACAGTCGTATACGAACACCCGAAGCGCCCGGCCCACCTGGTTCGCGGCAAGACCCACGCCCCGCGCGTCGTACATCGTCGCGAACATATCCTCCACAAGGCGCGCCAGTTCGGGCCCGAACTCCGTCACCTCTTCACAGGGCGCCTGCAATACGGGGTCCCCGAGCAGTGTCATGGGGAGAACGCGCCCTCGGGCGCCGGGAATCGAGCCGCTTCGCATGGTCGCAAGGGTACGTTCGGACCCGATATCGCCGGTCCGGACGCTGGGACGGCCCGGTCGAGATTCGGGCGCGTGAGTGGATCTCGATAGGCTTCGGTCCACACGTTGCCGGGACAGGGCGCGGCGCTGTACGCAAGGAGGATCGAGAACTGATGGCAGGCAACTCGGACCCGCTCACGCCGCGGGCCAAGCTGGCCGTGACGGCGGGCAAGGCGGTCGCGGCGGCATCTCGTGCCGCGGGACGCGGTAGCGGATCTGTGATCGGCGGCCGGGTGGCACTGAAACTCGACCCCGACCTCCTCGCCCGGCTCGCGCAGAGCCTGGACGTCGTCCTGGTCTCGGCCACCAACGGCAAGACCACCACGACCCGGCTGATCGCCGAGGCGCTGCGGGCCGCGGGCCCGGTCGTCTCGAACGCGCTCGGCGCCAACATGCCCGCGGGCATCACCTCGGCACTCGCCGGGAACTCGGACGCGAAGTTCGCGGTCATCGAGGTCGACGAGAAGTATCTGGCCGGCGTGGCGCGGGACACCGACCCCAAGTGCATCGCGCTGCTCAACCTCTCCCGCGACCAGCTGGACCGTGCCGCCGAGACCCGCATGATGGCGGAGGCGTGGCGGGAGGGCCTGGCCGGCACCAAGGCCGTGGTCGTGGCCAACTGCGACGACCCGCTGATCGTGTGGGCGGCCTCGTCGTCCCCGAACGTGATCTGGGTCGCGGTCGGCCAGATGTGGAAGGACGACGCCTGGTCCTGCCCGTCCTGCGGCGGTGTGATGCAGCGGCCCGGCGACGACTGGTTCTGCGGCGAGTGCGGTTTCCGCCGCCCGACGCCGAGCTGGGCGCTCTCCGGCGACCACGTCCTGGACCCGCACGGCTCGGCCTGGCCGATCCACCTGCAGCTCCCGGGCCGCGCCAACAAGGCCAACGCCGCCTCCTCGGCCGCCACGGCCGCCGTCTTCGGTGTGCCCCCGCAGGTCGCCCTGGAACGCATGTACCAGGTCCAGGCGGTCGCCGGACGGTACGACGTGGTGCAGTTCATGCAGCGCGACCTGCGGCTGCTGCTCGCCAAGAACCCGGCGGGCTGGCTGGAGACGTTCTCGCTGATCGACCCGCCGCCGTCGCCGGTGATCCTCTCGGTGAACGCGCGCGGCGCCGACGGCACCGACACCTCCTGGCTGTGGGACGTCGACTACACCCGGCTGACCGGCCACCCGATCTTCGTGCTGGGCGACCGCAAGCTCGACCTCGCGGTGCGCCTGGAGGTGGCGAACCAGCACTTCCAGGTCTGCGACACCCTCGACCAGGCGGTGCAGATGTGCCCGCCGGGCCGGATCGAGGTCATCGCCAACTACACCGCGTTCCAGGACCTGCGCCGCCGCGTGGGCAACTGAGCACGCTAAGACGAACGACGCCAACGACTCCGAGGGGCACCGACTTTCATGAGCGACAACAGTCTGCGGGTCGTCTGGGTCTACCCGGACCTGCTCAGCACCTACGGCGACCAGGGCAACGTCCTCGTCGTCGAGCGCCGGGCGCGGCAGCGCGGCCTGGACGTGGCCCGGCTGGACGTGCGCAGCGACCAGCCGATCCCGACCTCCGGCGACATCTACCTGATCGGCGGCGGCGAGGACCGTCCGCAGCGGCTCGCCGCCGAGCGGCTGCGCCGGGACCGGCATCTGTACCAGGCGATCAACAACGGCGCGATCGTCTTCGCGGTCTGCGCGGGCTACCAGATCCTCGGCCACGAGTTCGTCAACGACCTCGGCCAGCGCGAGCCGGGCCTCGGCCTGCTCGACGTGACCACGACCCGCGGCGAGGGCGAGCGGTGCGTCGGCGACGTCCTCGCGGACATCGACCCGCGCCTCGGCCTGCCCCAGCTCACCGGGTTCGAGAACCACCAGGGCGTCACGCACCTCGGCCCCACCGCCCGCCCGTTCGCGAACGTGCGGCTCGGCAAGGGCAACGGCACGGGCGACGGCACGGAGGGCGCGTACAACGACACCGTCTTCGGCACGTACATGCACGGGCCGGTGCTGGCGCGGAACCCGCAGATCGCGGACCTGCTGCTGAAGCTGGCACTGGACGTGAACGCGCTGCCGCCGACCGACGACCGCTGGTTCGAGGCGCTGCGCGACGAGCGCATCTCCTCCGCCCAGCAGCAGCCCGCCTAGCAGGTCACGGCCGGACGCCGAGGCTCCTCAGAAACGGTTCCTCAGTGCCCGTACGAAAGCCCGTCCGATAGCGCCCCCGCTCATGTGTGAAAGCCCGTCTGACCAGGGCTCCGCTCACCTGTGCGGGGGCGTCCAGCAGGCGGACGCCCGCTACGGCCGGGCCCCCCGCCGCCGGTAGGGTGGCGGGGATTCCAGCCGGACAGCGTGGTCCGGTACCCGGCCCACGTCGAGAAGGTATTCGGGCTATGCGCATTGGTGTCCTCACGTCCGGCGGCGACTGTCCCGGACTGAACGCCGTCATCCGGTCCGTCGTGCACCGCGCCGTCGTCGACCACGGCGACGAGGTCATCGGCTTCCGGGACGGCTGGAAAGGCCTGCTGGAGTGCGACTACCTCAAGCTCGACCTGGACGCGGTGGCCGGCATCCTGGCCCGGGGCGGCACGATCCTCGGTTCCTCCCGGGTCCAGCCCTCGCATCTGCGCGACGGTGTGGCGCGGGCCAAGAGCCATGTCGAGGAGCTGGGACTCGACGCGATCATCCCCATCGGCGGTGAGGGCACGCTCAAGGCGGCCCGGCTGATGTCGGACAGCGGTCTGCCCGTCGTGGGTGTGCCGAAGACCATCGACAACGACATCGCGGTCACGGACGTCACCTTCGGCTTCGACACGGCCGTCGGTGTGGCCACGGAGGCCCTGGACCGGCTGAAGACGACCGCCGAGTCCCACCAGCGGGTCCTGGTCGTGGAGGTCATGGGCCGCCACACCGGCTGGATCGCGCTCCACTCCGGCATGGCGGCCGGCGCGCACGCCATCGTCGTACCGGAACGGCCCTTCGACATCGAGGAGTTGACCGCGAAGGTCGCCCAGCGGTTCTCGGCGGGCAAGCGGTTCGCGATCGTCGTCGCGGCGGAGGGTGCGAAGCCCAGGGCCGGGTCGATGGACTTCGACGAGGGCGGCAAGGACATCTACGGTCACGAGCGCTTCGCGGGGATCGCGCGGCAGCTCTCGGTCGAGCTGGAGCAGCGCCTCGGCAAGGAGGCACGGCCGGTGATCCTCGGACATGTGCAGCGCGGCGGGACGCCGACCGCGTACGACCGGGTGCTCGCCACGCGGTTCGGGTGGCACGCGGTGGAGGCCGTGCACCGGGGAGAGTTCGGGAACATGACCGCGCTGCGGGGCACCGACATCGTGATGGTGCCGCTCGCCGAGGCCGTGGAGACGCTGAAGACGGTGCCGGAGGAGCGGTACGACGAGGCGGAGTGCGTGCTCTAGCGGGCCGCTGAGGGTTCAGGAGTGAGGTACGCCCCCGGTCGTGATCGCGACCGGGGGCGGTTCTAGTCTGGGGGCGGACAGACAGCACAACCCCCCACGAAGCAGGAGCCGGCGGATGGACCACAGCGGGCACGGTACGGGGCTTTTGCCCTTCACCCTGGGGCGGGGGCTCGCGTGGTCGGCCGACCCGTTCTTCCTCGTCGCCTGCCTGGTGGGGCTGGCCCTCTACGGCTGGGGCGTCGTGCGGCTCGTGCGGCGCGGGGACAAGTGGCCGGTGGGGCGGACCGTCGCCTACGTCACGGGTGTGCTGCTGGTGATGCTGGTGACGTGCACCGGACTCAACGACTACGGCATGGTCATGTTCAGCGTGCACATGGTCCAGCACATGGTCATCAGCATGGTGGCGCCGATCATGCTGCTGCTCGGGGCGCCGGTCACGCTGGCGTTGCGGGCGCTGCCTGTGGCGGGGAGGGGCCGCAAGGGGCTCCGCGAGCTGCTGCTGATGTTCCTGCACAGCTGGTACATGAAGATCGTCACGCACCCCGCGTTCACGATCCCGATGTTCATCGCGAGCCTGTACGGGCTGTACTTCACCCCGATCTTCGACTTCCTGATGGGGTCGACCCTCGGACACATCGTGATGATGACCCACTTCCTGATGGTGGGCCTGTTCTTCTTCTGGCCGATCATGGGCGTGGACCCCGGCCCGCACCGCCCCGGCTACCTGATGCGGATGCTGGAGCTGTTCGCCGGCATGCCGTTCCACGCGTTCTTCGGCATCGCGCTGATGATGGCGTCCACACCGATGGTGAAGACGTACGAGAACCCGTCCGCCTCCCTCGGCATCGACGCCCTCGCCGACCAGAACGCGGCCGGCGGGATCGCCTGGGCGTTCAGCGAGATCCCCTCGGTGCTCGTACTGCTCGCACTCCTCTTCCAGTGGTACGGCTCCGAGCAGCGGCAGGCCCGGCGCATGGACCGCGCGGCCGACAGGGACGGCGACAAGGAACTCGAGGCGTACAACGCCTATCTCGCCTCACTCGACGCACGCGGTCGCTGAGCCGCAATCCTCCGTGGGGCCCCATTCTTTTGTTCGACCCCGGGACCGCCCTACTCCCCAATTCCCCTTGACCAAAAGGCTTTTCCTTTCAGTAGCATGATGCCTGAGCCCCGCTTCCGTTCCGCGGGGTGACAGGGGAAACCGCCGGGGGGAGCGGTCATGACAATCAACACATGCTTACCGACGCGCACACTTTTACACTTACGAACACGCTTACGAATTACGGGGAAATCGACTGCCCGGCGGATCGCCGTCCTTCTCGTCGGCGCGATGGTCCTCGGCGGTTGCGGCGACTCGGCCCCGTCCCTGCTCGCGGTGAAGGCGGTGGCCGCGGGGGTCGCGTCCCTCGCCCCCTTCTTCGACGAGGGCGAACGGCTCGGCCGGGACGAACCCCGGCTGACGCCCCTGGAGCCGCACAGCGGTCTGCAGCAGGGCAACGCGCCCGGCCTGTACGGGGGCACACAGAAGCCCAAGGTCTGCGACGTGCGCAAGCTGGAGGATTTCCTCACCGCCCCGGAGAACAAGAAAAAGGCTCAGGAATGGGCCCGCATCACCGGTACCGAGGTCGACGGCATCGGACGTTATCTCGACGAACTCACCCCTGTTCTCCTGCGCCACGACACCCTCGTGAAGAACCACGACTACAAGAAGGGCAAAGCCGTTCCCTTCGACGCGTTGCTGGAAGCCGGTATCGCGGTTCTGGTCGACGATCAGGGTTTGCCCGCCGTGAGGTGCAGTTGCGGAAATCCGCTCCGCGCGTTCGACGCCGACCCCGCACGCATCGAGGTGAAGTTCCCGGGCGACAAGGAGTGGAAGGGCTACGACAAGTCCGGGATGGTCGTCGTGGAACCCGCCCCCGAGCAGCTCAAGGAGATCAAGCTCGTCGACGTCGAGGACCCGGGCCGGGGCATCAGCCGTGAGGTCGGCACCACGGGCGAGTCCGACACGACGTTCGACACACGGGCCCGGCAGGCCGTGCCGCAGGTGCGGGGGATGACCTTCGACGAGGCGAGCGCGGCCATGGCGGACAAGGGGCTGGCGGTCACGGTCGCCGGGGACGCCCTGCCGCCGGGCGACACGCCGGTGACGGGGTCCAGCCCCGGACCGGGCACCGAGCTGGAGTTCGGTGCCGCGGTGACCCTGCGGGTGGACCGGCCGGGCGGAACGGCCGAGGAGGACACCGGGGACTCGGGACCCGCGTCGGGAACGGGGTCGGGGTCGGGGTCGGGGTCGGGGTCGGAAACAGACTCCGGGGACGGGGCGAGCCCCTCGGACTCGGGCTCGGGCTCGGGCTCAAGCTCGGGCTCAAGCTCGGGCTCGGGCTCGGGCTCGGGTGCCGCGAGGCCTGGGCCGACCGAGCCCTCGGAGACGGGCGACTCGTCGACCGGCCGATCTCCGTCGGAGAGCGGGTCGAGGCCGACGGACGGGAACACGACGCCGTCGGGCGGGGAGTCCTCCCCGACGGGCGGTGGGTCGTCGGGCGGTGGGTCGGCCGGCACCGGGTCGACGGACGGCGGATCGTCACCCCCCGAGTCGGTCGCTCCCCCGCCGACGGGCGGCACCACGCTGGTGCCGTCGCCGTCCACATCGTCCGAGAGGGCCGTGCCGGAACCCGATCCTCCGCCGAGTCCGTCCGCTCCCGCCTCGGCGCCCGAGTCGTCCACGTCGAGCAGAACGCCGCCCCCTCCCGAGCCCGAGCCGGACCCCGATCCCACCCCTCCGGAGGACAGTGACCCGCCCATCGACCAACCGGCGACGAGCGACCCGGAACCGCTCGGTGGGGTCCCGGCCCCGGCGGGCGGGACGGACGACCCGGGGAATCCGGGCCTCCCCCTCGACGACCCCGCCCAGCTGCCCGTACGGATCTGAACCTCGGGAGTGACCGATGCACTCAGAAGCACCGGAGTCGGGGGTCGGCCGGATCATCGCCGACCGCTACCACCTGCTGAACCGGCTGGGCAGCGGCGGCATGGGCCATGTCTGGCTGGCGCACGACCGTCAGCTGGACTGCGAGGTGGCGCTCAAGGAGATCGTGTTCCGCAGTCCGGGCGAGGCCGAGCGGGAGCGCACGGCCCGGGTGGCCCGGGCCCGCGCCGAGGCCCGGCACGCCGCCGGGCTGCGCGCCCACCCGAACGTGGTCACCGTGCACGACGTCCTGGAACACGACGCGCTGCCGTGGATCGTCATGGAGTACGTGCCGGGCGCCCTCGATCTGAAGGCGCTCGTCGACCTTCGCGGCGCCCTCCCGCCCGCCGAGTGCGCCCGGATCGGGCTGGCCGTACTGGACGCGCTGACCGCCGGGCACGAACGCGGCATCATGCACCGGGACGTCAAGCCGGCCAACATCCTGCTCGCCCCGGACCGCGCGGGATCGCCGTACGCCCGCGTCCTCCTCACCGACTACGGCATCTCCGTCCAGCCCGACACCCAGGAGACCCGCCACACGCGGTCGCACGTCCTGGTCGGGACCGCCGCCTACCTCGCGCCCGAGCGCGCGCAGGGCGGGCCGCCGACCGCCGCGTCCGACCTGTTCTCACTGGGCTGCACGCTCTACCACGCCGTCGAGGGGTACGGGCCGTTCGACCGCGACTCCGAGATCGCGGCGCTGACCGCGATCGTCCTGGACGACCCGCGGCCCACGAGGCGGGCCGGTGCGCTGGAGACGGTGCTGGCCGCCATGCTCGCCAAGGACCCCGTGCGCCGGATCACCGCCGCCGAGACCGAGGCGGCGCTCTCCGCGATCGTCACGCCCCAGGCCCACCCCCGCCCCGCGCCCGGCCTCGGCTCACGACCGCAGTGGGCGAACGAGCCCTCGCACACCGCCGAGCCGGAGGTTCCCGTCCTCCCCGGGGTCGCGCACGAGACACCGTGGAACACGTCGTCGGGGGCGCCCGGCAGGCAGGACGTCTGGTCCCCGGCGGAGCACCGGTCCGCCGGGGACCAGGGCCTCGGGCCCAGGCGGACCGGTGGCGCCGACGGGCGCTCCCGGCGGCACGGTGGCCGGGCCCTCCTCGCGGGCGTGGCCACCGCCCTCGGGCTGGCGCTGGTGGCCGGCGGGGTCTGGTCCGCCGTGCAGAACCTGAGGGACCTCCCGAGTGGACTGGGCGGCAGCGGTGACACCCTGAGCGCGGAGCTGCCCTACGGGCCGGCCGTGGGGCTGGTGGAGCCGTTGCAGGACGGCGACTGCGTGGACGTCACCTGGGCCGGCACGCCCTTCTCGGACGCCGCCCGGCTGCGGCTCGTGCCCGCCTGCACGGGGCGCACGATGGACGGCCAGGTGATGGCCTCCTACGAGGCCTCGTCCGCCGAGGACGCCAGGACGGGCGGCGCCGACCGCTGCGAGCAGCTCACCGTGGAGGCGCGCGAGAAGCTCGTGGACGTCCGGACCTACGCCGTCCTGCCGACCGCCGACGGGTTCGACGCCGCCCGGCATCGGGTCGCCTGTCTGCTGGTGGGCGAGCGCAGGCCGGTCTACGGACCGCTCGGCGCGTACCGGACGGTGGGAGAGACGGTCATCGCCGACGTGGCCACGCTGCAGAAGCAGGACTGTCTCGACCCGATCTCCGGCAACACGATCCGGCTGGTCTCCTGCCAGGACAGTCATGGGCAGAAGGTGCTCGGCTTCCACGAGATGGGCCCCGGGATCACGTACGACAAGGCGCAGGACACAGCGCTCGCGGCCTGTGTGAAGAACCTGCCGCCGCGGCAGTACGGCCATGAGCCCGGCGTCACCGCTTCCGGCTTCTGGATCAGCGAGGACGGCTGGAAAAAGGGCGCGCATTTTGTCGTCTGCACTGTCATTTCCGGTAGTGGGGGCACCATGGAGGGAGAAGAAGCCTGAGGAAGGGTGTTGCGATGCCCGGTTCTACGAAGGCCATGGGGGTGCTCACCGTCGGTGGGCTGGTCGCGGTGACGGCCTACTCGGTGGCGCTCGGCAGTAATGGCTGGCTGTGGTTCGGATGGGTCTTCCTGGGCCTGCTGACGCTGGGGATGGTGGCGTCGCGCACCTGAGGCTCACGCACCGTGAGCCTCAGGCCCGGGGAATTCCCCCGTCCGGGTGTACGCCCGGCTGGTATTTGGGCAGCCGGGCGGTGATCTTCATGCCCGCGCCGACCGCGGTCTCGATGACGAGGCCGTGGTCGTCGCCGTAGACCTGGCGCAGCCGCTCGTCGACGTTGCTGAGGCCGATGCCGCCCGAGGGGCTGCTGTCGCCGGCCAGGATGCGGCGGAGCACCTCCGGTTCCATGCCGACGCCGTCGTCCTCGATGACGACGAGCGCCTCCGCTCCCGCGTCCTGGGCCGTGATGCTGATGTGGCTCTTGCCGGCGGCCTGCACTGTCCTGCCTTCCAGTCCGTGCTTCACCGCGTTCTCCACGAGGGGCTGGAGGCAGAGGAAGGGCAGGGTGACCGGGAGCACCTCGGGGGCTATCTGGAGCGTGACCGAGAGCCGGTCGCCGAAGCGGGCCCGGACCAGCGCCAGGTAGTGGTCGATGGCGTGGAGTTCGTCGGCGAGGGTGGTGAAGTCGCCGTGTCTGCGGAACGAGTAGCGGGTGAAGTCGGCGAATTCCAGCAGGAGTTCACGGGCACGCTCGGGGTCGGTGCGGACGAACGAGGCGATCACCGCCAGCGAGTTGAAGATGAAGTGCGGGGAGATCTGGGCGCGCAAAGCCTTGATCTCGGCCTCTATCAGGCGGGTGCGGGACTGGTCGAGGTCGGCCAGTTCGAGTTGGACGGAGACCCAGCGGGCCACCTCGCCCGCCGCCCGCACGAGGACGGCGGACTCGCGGGGCGCGCAGGCGACGAGTGCCCCGTGGACGCGGTCGTCGACCGTGAGGGGGGCGACGACGGCCCAGCGCACCGGGCAGTCGAGGATGTCGCAGGTCAGGGGGAAGGCCTCGCCGCGGCCGGTCTCCAGGGGGCCCGCCAGCCTGCCCATGATCTCGGCGCGGTGGTGTTCGGCCACGCCCTCCCAGGCGAGGACCGACTCGTGGTCGGTGAGGCAGAGCGCGTCCGTGCCGAGCAGGGTGCGCAGCCGCTTGGCGGATCTTCGGGCGGTCTCCTCGGTGAGGCCGGCGCGCAGCGGGGGCGCGGCGAGGGTGGCGGTGTGCAGGGTCTGGAAGGTGGCGTGCTCGACGGGCGTGCCGAGGCCGCCGAGGCTGTTGCGCGGGCGGGCCGTACGGCGGCCGAGCCAGAACCCGGCCGCGAGCACGGGGAGCAGGGCCACGCAGAACCCCGCGAGGAACCCGGTCACTTCAGCGCTCATCGCTCACCTCCCGCAACTGGTACACCGCTCACCGCTCGTGGGTTCCCTTCCGCCGGTCCTCGTGCCGGCCCCGCCGGCCCTGTCAGCCCTGTCAGCCCGGTCCGCCCTGGCAGCCCGGTCCTCAGCGGCGCCACAGTTCGATCTCCTTGGTCGCCGCCCGGGTCCGGCCGCCGACGAGTTCCTCCGGGAGGTGGAAGCGCGCCAGGATCGCCGGTGTCTCGGCCGGGATCCTGCCCGGGGTGGCCAGGGACACCAGGACCATCGTGAGGAAGCCGAGCGGGACGGACCAGAGGGCGGGCCAGGCCAGCAGGGCGTGGAGGGTGCCGGTGCCGGGGTATCCCGCCATGGTCGCGGCGACGGCGAGGAGGGCCGCGCCGCCGCCGACGAGCATGCCCGCGGCGGCCCCCGGCGGGGTCAGGCGCCGCCACCAGATGCCGAGCACGAGCAGTGGGCAGAAGGAGGAGGCGGACACGGCGAAGGCGAGGCCGACCGCGTCGGCGACGGGCAGCCCGCCGACCAGGCCGCTCGCCGCGAGCGGCACGGCCATGGCGAGGAGTGTGCCGAGCCGGAAGTGCTGGACACCGCGGGCGGGCAGGACGTCCTGGGTGAGCACTCCGGCGACCGCCATGGTCAGGCCCGAGGCGGTGGACAGGAACGCTGCGAAGGCGCCGCCCGCGACCAGTGCGCCCAGGAGGTCGCCGCCGAGGCCGCCGATCATGCGGTCCGGGAGGAGCAGGACGGCCGCGTCGGCGTCTCCGGTGAGGGTGAGGTCGGGGGCGTAGAGGCGGCCGAGGGCGCCGTAGAGCGGCGGCAGGAGGTAGAAGAAGCCGATCATGGCGAGGACGACGACCGTGGTGCGGCGGGCGGCGACGCCGTGCGGGCTGGTGTAGAAGCGGACGACGACGTGGGGCAGGCCCATGGTGCCGAGGAAGGTGGCGAGGATCAGCCCGTAGGTGGCGTACAGCGGGCGTTCCTCGCGGCCGGCGGCGAGGGAGGTGGACATGCCGCCGTTGGTGCCGCGGTCGGCGACGGGGACGGTGTCGCCCTTGGTGAAGGTCAGCCGGGTGCCCCGGTCGATGCGATGGGTGCCGGCGGACAGGTCCACGCGCCGGTCGTCGTGACGGCGGCCGTCGATCGTGCCGGAGGCGGTGACCGTGAGCGGGCCGGTGAGCTTCAGGTCGAGGGTCTCCTCGACGCGGACGACGCGCTGTTCGCGGAACTCGGCGGGCTCGTCGAAGGCGTGGCGCGGGGCGCCGTCGCCCTGCCAGGCGAGGACGAGGAAGATCGCGGGGACGAGCAGGGCGGTGAGTTTGAGCCAGTACTGGAAGGCCTGGACGAAGGTAATGCTGCGCATGCCGCCGGCGGCGACCGTGGCGGAGACGACGACGGCGACGATGACACCGCCGAGCCACTCCGGCGCTTCGGTGAGCACGTTCAACGTCAGCCCGGCGCCCTGCAGTTGGGGCAGCAGGTAGAGCCAGCCGACGCCGACGACGAAGGCCCCCGCCAGCCGGCGCACCGTCTTGGAGGCGAGCCGGGCCTCGGCGAAGTCCGGCAGGGTGTAGGCGCCGGAGCGGCGCAGCGGGGCGGCGACGAACAGCAGCAGGACGAGATAGCCGGCGGTGTAGCCGACCGGGTACCAGAGCATGTCCGGGCCCTGGACGAGGACGAGGCCGGCGATGCCGAGGAAGGAGGCGGCGGAGAGGTATTCGCCGCTGATCGCGGCCGCGTTGAGGCGGGGGCCGACGGTGCGGGAGGCGACGTAGAAGTCGGAGGTGGTGCGGGAGATGCGCAGGCCGAAGGCGCCGACGAAGACGGTCGCCACGACGACGAGGGCGACCGCGGGGACGGCGTAGTTCTCGTTCATGCCTTGCTTCCGGTCTCCTCGTTCACGGATTCACTGCTTGCGCCGCCTCGGGGTCCTCCGGGGCCTCGGCGATCCTCAGCGGTCCTCAGCGGTCCTCGACGAGCCGGGCGAGGTCCTGTTCGTTGCGTTCGGCGCGGCGTACGTGCCAGAGGGCGAGGAGGACCAGGGGCGGATAGACGCCGAAGCCGAGGAGCGCCCATTCCAGTCCCGCGCCGTCCGGCATCGCGGCGAAGACCAGGGGCAGCGGGCCGACCAGCAGGACGAGGACCGCGAACACGGCGAGGGCGGCGCGGAGTTGGCTGCGCATGAGGGAGCGGACGTAGGTGTGGCCGAGGGTGGTCTGTTCGTCGATCTCGGTGCGGGGGCGGTGGTGGCCCGAGCCGCGGCGGGTGCGGCGGGGCACTCCCGTGACGACGACACGGCGTTCGGCGGGGTTCTCGTGGGGCATGACGCTCCTCAGCCCGTCGTCCGGCGCATCAGCAGATCGCGCAGCTCGCGTGCGTGACGGCGGCTGACCTGGAGTTCCACCGGGCCGACGAGGACACTCACCGTACCCGCGTCCAGGCGGAGTTCGCCGACGTGCCGCAGGGCGACGAGGTGGCGGCGGTGGATGCGGACGAACCCGCGTGCGCGCCAGCGCTCTTCGAGGGTGGAGAGGGGGATGCGGACGAGGTGGCTGCCCTGGGGGGTGTGCAGTCGGGCGTAGTCGCCCTGGGCCTCGACGTGGGTGATGTCGGCGACCGCGACGAAGCGGGTGACACCGCCGAGTTCGACGGGTATCTCGTCGGGGTCGGGTTCGTGGACCGGGATCGGCGGGGCCGTGGCCGTCGCCGTGTCGCGGAGCTGGGCGGCCCGGCGTATCGCCTCGGCGAGGCGTTCCCGGCGGACGGGCTTGAGGACGTAGTCGACGGCCTTGAGGTCGAAGGCCTGGACGGCGAAGCCCTCGTGCGCGGTGACGAAGACGACGAGCGGGGGCCGGGCGAAGCCGGTGAGGAGACGGGCGAGGTCGAGGCCGTCGAGTCCGGCCATGTGGATGTCGAGGAAGACGACGTCGATCGCCTCCGGCCCGTGGGGCCCGGACTCCAGGGCGCGGTTGATCCTCCGCAGCGCCTCGGTGGCGTCGCTCGCGCCCTCGGCGCTGCCGATCCGCGGATCCGCGTTCAGCAGGTACAGCAGCTCCTCCAGGGAGGGTTTCTCGTCATCGACGGCGAGCGCGCGCAGCATGAACGTGGAGTGTAGGAGTAATTCGTACGCCTGCACACGGGCGCGCGCCGGAGCCCTTCACACCGGGGGCCGTGAGCCCCCTCGCTGGATACAGTGCCCGCATGAGCAGCAAGTCCGCGGCGTTCGACGAACTCGACCGCAAGATCATCACGGCGTTGATGGCGAACGCGAGGACCAGCTTCGCCGAGATCGGCTCGGCCATCGGTCTTTCGGCCACCGCGGTGAAGCGTCGGGTGGACCGGCTGCGCGAGACCGGGGTGATCACCGGGTTCACGGCGACCGTGCAGCCCGCGGCGCTCGGCTGGCGCACGGAGGCGTACGTGGAGGTGTACTGCGAGGGCGCGGCGCCGCCCCGGCGGCTCGCGGAGGTCGTGCGCAACCATCCGGAGATCACCGCGGCGATGACGGTGACCGGGGGCGCGGACGCGCTGCTGCACGTGCGGGCCGTCGATGTGGAGCACTTCGAGGAGGTGCTGGAGCGGATCCGGACCGAGCCGTTCATCCGGAAGACGATCAGTTACATGGTGCTGTCGCACCTGCTGCCGGAGGCTCCGGAGGCCGGGGCCACCCAGGACGCAGCGAACGTGCGCTGAGCCGAATCAACACGCAGCATTACTGCGTGAACACGCAACGTTTGTTCCTTGTCGTGCGTGTGTCCCGATTCCTACCGTGGTGTCATCCCAGCAGACACCGCAGGAAGCGGAGAAACCCTCTGTGCCCGACAGCCGTGTGCCGCGCCTTCGGCGCTTTCTCGTCTGTGAACCCAGACACTTCGCCGTGCAGTACTCGATCAATCCCTGGATGCATCCGGACACCCCCGTGGACGTCGACCTCGCCCAGGATCAGTGGCGGGAGCTGATCCACGCCTACCGGACCCTCGGCCACACCGTGGACACCGTGGAGCCGGTGGCGGCCCTGCCCGACATGGTGTTCGCGGCGAACTGCGCGCTCGTCCTCGGCGGCCGGGTCCTCGGTTCGCTGTTCCACGCGCCGGAGCGGCGCCCCGAGTCCACCGCGTACGACGCCTGGTTCCAGAGCGCCGGGTACGACGTGCTGCGCTCGGACTCGGTGTGCGAGGGGGAGGGCGACCTGGTGCCGACCGGCCGCTATCTGCTCGCCGGGACCGGCTTCCGCACCACCCGTGAGGCGCATCGCCAGGCGCAGGAGTTCTTCGGCGTCCCCGTGATCAGCCTCCAGCTGGTGGACCCGCGTTTCTACCATCTGGACACCGCGCTGTTCGTCCTGGACGACGGGAGCGACGGCTCGGCGGGGAACATCGCGTACTACCCGGAGGCCTTCTCCCCCGGCAGCCGCGCGGTCCTCGCCCGGCTCTACCCGGACGCGGTGATCGCGACCCGCCAGGACGCCATGGCCTTCGGCCTGAACTCGGTGTCGGACGGCCGCCATGTGTTCATCTCGCCCCGGGCCAAGGAACTCGCCGACCGGCTCACCCGGCTGGGCTACGTGCCCGTCCCCGTCGACCTGTCGGAGTTCCAGAAGGCGGGCGGCGGCATCAAGTGCGTCACTCAGGAGATCCGCCCGTGACCGAGGACACCCGCCGCCCGGTTCGTACGACCCGCCCCCTGACCGATGGAGGTCCGCTCATGACCGCCCCCGCCCCCACGCGCTCGTCGGCCGACCTCATCCGGGCCGAGGAGCCCGTCCTCGCGCACAACTACCACCCGCTGCCCGTGGTCGTGGCCCGTGCCGAGGGCACCTGGGTGGAGGACGTCGAGGGCCGCCGCTACCTGGACATGCTCGCCGGGTACTCCGCCCTCAACTTCGGCCACCGCCATCCCGCACTGATCGACGCGGCGCACCGCCAGCTGGACACGCTCACCCTCACCTCACGAGCCTTCCACAACGACCGGCTCGCCGAGTTCGCCGAGTCCCTGGCCGCGCTGACCGGCCTGGACATGGTGCTGCCGATGAACACGGGCGCCGAGGCCGTGGAGAGCGCGATCAAGGTGGCCCGCAAATGGGCCTACGAGGTGAAGGGCGTCCCCGCCGACCGGGCCACGATCGTCGTCGCCGCCGACAACTTCCACGGCCGTACGACGACCATCGTCAGCTTCTCCACCGACCCGGTGGCCCGTGACGGTTTCGGTCCCTTTACGCCCGGCTTCCGCGTGGTCCCGTACAACGACCTCACCGCGCTGGAGGCGGCGATCGACGAGACGACGGCCGCGGTGCTGATCGAGCCGATCCAGGGCGAGGCGGGCGTGCTCATCCCCGACGACGGTTATCTGCGCGGCGTCCGCGAGCTGACCCGGCGCACCGGCTGTCTCTTCGTCGCGGACGAGATCCAGTCGGGTCTCGGCCGCACCGGCCGCACGCTCGCCGTCGACCACGAGGACGTCCTGCCCGACGCCGTACTGCTCGGCAAGGCGCTCGGCGGCGGCATCGTGCCGGTGTCGGCGGTGGTGGCCCGCCGGGAGGTGCTGTCGGTCCTGCGTCCGGGCGAGCACGGCTCGACCTTCGGCGGCAACCCCCTCGCGGCGGCAGTCGGTTCGGCGGTGGTCGAGCTGCTGCGCACCGGGGAGTTCCAGCGCGGGGCCGCCGAACTGGGCGGAGTCCTGCGGGAGGGGCTCACGGAGCTGGTCGGCCGGGGCGTGGTCGGTTTCCGGGCGCGCGGGCTGTGGGCGGGCGTCGACATCGACCCCGCGCTCGGCACGGGCCGCGAGATCAGCCACCGCCTCATGGCGGCGGGCATCCTCGTCAAGGACACCCACGGCTCGACCATCCGCCTGGCCCCGCCCCTGACGATCACGGCCGCGGAACTCCGGTCCGCACTGGGGACGTTGGGGGAGGTCCTGAAGGAGGGCGCCTGAAGGGTGATGGGCGGCGGGCGCGTGGGCGACGTCGGCAGACGGCCGGCGCCCGCCGTACAGCGAAGGTCGCCCGGCGCCCGTCGGACATCGAAAGACGGCCGGCGCCCGCCGCGCAGGCACACCGGCCCGGAGGACGGCACCCGGCCCGGTCAGGACGCGGCGGTGCGGTGGGGCCGCAGCAGGAACAGGGCGATGTCGTCGGTGTGCCGGCCCGTGGGGCGGGTGTGGCGGACCAGGCTGTCGAGGAGCCGGGGCAGCGGGAGGTCGCCGGCCTGGCCGAGGTGGTGGGCGAGGTCGGCGATGGTGTGTCCGAGGTCGGTGCCGGGGTCCTCCACGAGACCGTCCGTGTAGAGGGCGAGCAGCGTCTCCGGGGCCAGCGACAGCGTGGTGAGCGGGTAGACGGGGCTGCCGACGCCGATGCCGAGCGGAGGGCCGGGGCGGATGTCCACAGGATGGCTCCGCCTGTCGGGGTGCCGCACCAGCGGGGGCGGGTGTCCGGCGCTGGCGAGCGTGGCCTGGCGGCGGCCGAGGTCGAGGTGGGCGTAGAGGCAGGAGACGAAGCGGCTGGCGTTCAGGTCGGCGAGGTCGCGGTCGGTGCGGGCGAGGACCTGGTCGGGGGTGGCCCCGGCCGTGGCGTGGGAGTGGACGGCCATCCGGACCTGGCCCATGAGGGCGGCCGCCGTGATGTCGTGGCCCTGCACGTCCCCGATGACCGCGGCGGCGGTGGTGTCGGTGAGGCGGATGAGGTCGTAGAAGTCACCGCCGATGTCCATGCCGAGGCTGGCGGGCAGGTAACGGGCGGCGACGTCGAGTCCGGTCACGGTGGGCAGGGCGTGGGGCAGCAGGGTCTGCTGGAGGGCGTGCGCGAGGTTGTGCTTGGCGTCGTAGAGGCGTGCGCGGTCCAGGGCCTGGGCGATGAGCCCGGCGAGGGGCGTGAGGATCGAGCGCTCGCCGGCGGTGAAGGGGTGCGGCTCGTTGTAGGCGAGGAGGAGGCAGCCGATGGGGTGCCCGGAGCTGAGCAGCGGCAGGAAGGCCCACGCGTGTTTGTCGGTGATCTGCGGGGCTCTCGGGTAGAAGCGTGACAGTTCGCCGCGGTCGGCGAAGAACGAGGAGGCGCCGGTGGTCAGGGCGCGGCCGGCGGGGGTCAGATCGGCGTCCGTGGGCAGACCGTCGAACTGCTCGATGACGGCGGGGTCGTAGCCGCGGTGTCCGATGATCTGGATGCGGCCGGCGTCGGCGGTGGACATGATCATGCCGTGGGCACCGAACGCCGGCAGGATCCGCTCGGCGACCAGGTCGACGACGTCCTTTACGGCGAGGGTCTCGGTCAGCGCGGCGGCCAGGGCCATCAGCAGATGGATGCGGCTCTGCGACGGGGCCCCGGTCGGCGTGGGCTGCGCGCCGACCGGCCGGGAGGAGAGGTCGGCGGTGATCGTGCGCCGCGCTCCGGCAGGTCCGGGCGAGACCTCGGGGGTGATGAGGACGCTGGTGCCGCTGTCGTCCGTGTGCAGACGGAGGTCGAGCCAGTGGTCCGGTGGGCGCAGGACGGTCAGCGCGACCGGCTCGCGGCTGCTCATGGCGGTGCGGTACGCGTCCATGTACGCGATGTTGTCGAGCCAGGTCAGTGACTGCCACGGCTGGGTCCCGAGCAGTTGTTCCGCCGGTCTGCCCAGCAGGCCGGCGGCCGCCGCGTTGACATAGGTGACGTACCCTCCCTGGTCGACGGCGAGGGTGCCGAGCGGCAGACGTTCCACCATCTCGGCCGCCGCGGGCCCGGACTGCGGGACGGGAGCGGCGCGGTGGGGACGGACGAAGCGGGGACGGTCCGGGATGACCGGCGGGACGGCGGCCGCGTCCAGGACGCGCGCGATACGGCGGGCGCTGAAGGCGATGTGCCCGCGTTCACGGCGGCTGAGCCGGGGGGAGCGTCCGGGTGCCCACATCAGCAGCAGTGCGCCCCGGCAGTGCCGGACCTCGCTGAGCGGGTGGACCGCGAACGCGAGCTGGTAGGGGATGCCCGCCGCGACGCGCGGGTAGCAGCGGGCCAGCTCCTCCAGGGAACTGACCCAGACGAGCCGCTCGTTGCGGACCGCGTCCTGGCTCGGGCCGTGCACGGAGTAAGGGGCCCGCCACCACGGTGCGAAGGCGTCGACCGGCACCCCGCACAGCGCGATCAGGCCCAGCGTGGCCTCCGCCGGATCCAGCAGGTAGACACCCCCGGATCTGGCGCCGGTGCGGCGCACCGCCGCCGCCAGGCTCTCGCCCAGCGGATCGGCCGCACCCGGACTCCCACCGGACCCGGTCATGCGGCGCAACATCTGACGCCCATATCCAGACGCTAAGCCCGCGCACCGACGACGGCATGTGGATCAGGGAGGCCGAGGCCTCGCGGACCGCCGGGTGGCGCCGCGCACGGGGGCGCGGTAGGGGCACCGGACGGGCTTCGGGAGGAAGGGCTGCTCGGTGTGGACTCCGGGGGCCGGTTCGGCGTGGCCGGGCGCGTGGTTCGGCCAGAAGTCGGCGTGCTGCGACGTAGGCGGGTCCGGGTGCTCCCGGTGACGTGGCAGGGCGGGCTACGATCAATCGTCGACACGCAGGACGGGGCTCACCAGCGCTCACGCGCCTGACGCAACGTCAGCAATATCAGCGAGGAGTCAGTGTGAGCGCGATCGGGCCCGGCCGCGGCCGGCCACACCCGCAGAGCGATCGCGAACGCGCATGACTGCTGTGACCTGGCGGAACACGTCCATAGGGTCGATCGGGTAGCGCGAGGGAGACGCCGTGTTCTATTACCTGCTCAAATACGTGCTTCTGGGTCCGCTGCTGCGACTGGTCTTCCGGCCTCGCATCGAGGGCCTCGAACACGTACCGTCGTCGGGCGCGGCCATCGTCGCGGGCAATCACCTGTCCTTCTCGGACCACTTCCTGATGCCCGCGATCCTCAAGCGCCGGATCACGTTCCTGGCGAAGGCGGAGTACTTCACCGGACCGGGTCTCAAGGGCCGGCTGACGGCGTTCTTCTTCCGCAGCGCCGGGCAGATCCCGGTCGACCGCTCCGGCAAGGAGGCCGGTCAGGCCGCCATCCGCGAGGGGCTCGGGGTGCTGAGCAAGGACGAACTCCTCGGCATCTACCCGGAGGGCACCCGCTCGCACGACGGCCGCCTCTACAAGGGCAAGGTCGGCGTGGCGGTCATGGCGCTCAGGGCCAAGGTGCCCGTCATCCCCTGCGCCATGATCGGCACCTTCGAGGCGCAGCCCCCGGGCAAGGTCATCCCCAACGTCCACCCCGTCGTCATCCGCTTCGGCAAGCCCCTCGACTTCTCCCGCTACGAGGGCATGGAGAGCGAGAAGGCCGTCCTGCGCGCGATCACCGACGAGATCATGTACGCGATCCTCTCGCTCTCCGACCAGGAGTACGTCGACCAGTACGCGGCCGTGGTGAAGGCGGAGGAGGCAGCGGCGGCGAAGGAGCGCAAGTTCCCGCGCATGCCGTTGAGTTGAACGACCTCCTGCCGGTACGCCGAGGTGTTCTGCCGGTAGCAGAGCAGCCGGGTGGACCGGGGTGGGGCGTCGTACGGTCGGGCCATGACACGACGTGCTGTGGTGATCGGGGCGACGGGACAGATCGGGCGCGTGGCGGTGGGCGCGCTGGCGCGGGACGGCTGGGCGGTGACGGCCGTCTCGCGGGGCGGCGGCCGGGACGGGGGATGGCCCGAGCAGGTGTGGGCGGTGTCCGCCGACCGCGAGGACGACGCGGCGCTGACGGCGGCGATCGGCGACGGCTGTGACGTGCTGGTCGACGTCGTCGCCTACGGTCCCGCACACGCCCGGCAGTTGCTCGCGCGGGCCGACCGGGTCGGGTCGGCGGTCGTCGTGTCCAGTGTGTCGGTGTACGAGGACGACAAGGGCCGCGGCTTCGACACCCAGGCGGAGCCGGACGGTTTTCCCGAGTACCCGGTGCCCCTACCCGAGAGTCAGCGCACGGTCCGGCCGGACGACACCTCGTACAGCACCCGCAAGGCGGGCCTGGAACGCGAACTCATCGCCGGGAGCGACCGGTTGCCCACGACGCTGCTGCGCGCGGGTGCCGTCCACGGGCCGCACTGCCGTACACCGCGCGAGCTGTACTTCGTGAAGCGCAACCTGGACCGACGGTCCCGTCGGATCCTCGCGTACGGCGGCGCGAGCCGTTTCCATCCGGTGAGCGTCCACAACATCGCCGAGCTGATCCGGCTGGCGGCCGCGCGGCCCGGCACCCGGGTGCTGAACGCCGTCGACCCCGAGGCGCCGACCGTCGTGGAGATCGCCGCCGCGATCGACGCGGTCATGGGGGTCGACGCGGAGAACGTGCTGGTGGACGGCCCCGCCCCGGCTCCCACCGTGGGTGACACGCCCTGGTCCGTACCGGTGCCCGTGGTGTGCGACATGTCGGCGGCCGAGCGTGAGTTGGGGTACCGCCCGGTGGTCCGGTACGCGCGGTCGCTGCCGGAGACGGTCGCGTGGATCGAGGGCCGGCTGGCCGCCGCACGGGACTGGCGGGAGGCGTATCCCAGGATGGCCGAGGCGTACGGGGATCTCTTCGACTACGCGGCGGAGGACGCCTGGCTGGCGGGGCGCCCGGCGTGACCGGGTGAGCACACACGGAAGGGGGGGTGACCGGGAATCCCGGTCACCCCCTTCCGTCCGTCAGGCGACTACGGCCGGCCTACGGAGCGGGCGTGGCGTGCGGTGCGCACTTCACGTCGGCCCCACCCACCTCGCCGGTGAGCAGGTAGGTGTCCACGCGCTCGTTGACACACGGGTTGACCAAGCCGGTGACTCCGTGGGAGCCCGCGTTCTGCTCCGTGATCAGACGGGAGCCCCTGAACCGCTTGTGCAGTTCGACGGCACCCTCGTACGGCGTGGCCGCGTCACGCTCGGACTGGACGATCAGGACGGGCGGCAGACCGTCCTTCGTCTTCACGTTCAGCGGGGTGTACTGCTTGGACTGCCAGGTGGCGCACGGCAGGTTCATCCAGGCGTTGGCCCACGTCATGAACGGGTGGCTCTTGTGCAGCCGGGTGTTGTCCCGGTCCCACTTGCGCCAGCTGGTGGGCCACTTGGCGTCGGTGCACTCGACCGCGGTGTAGACGGCGTTGCCGTTCTCCGAGGCCGCGTTGCCCGCGGTGTCCGTGGGATCCGGGGCGGCCGCGTCGACCAGCGCCTGGGTGTCACCCGCGGCGTACTTGCTCCAGACCCGGGCGGTGGGCGCCCACGAGGAGTCGTAGTACGGGGCGCTCTGGAAGAAGGAGATCAGCTCGGCCGGGCCGACGAGCCCGCCGAGGGGCTTCTTCTTCGCGGTGGCGCGCAGCTCCAGCCACTTGGCCTGCACCTTGGCCTGGGTGTTCCCGAGGTGGTACGTCGCGTCGTTCTGCGCGACCCACTTCGTCCAGTCCTGCCACCGGCCCTCGAAGGCGACGTCCTGGTCCAGGTTGGCCTCGTACCAGATCTTCTCGCGGGAGGGGTTCACCACGCTGTCGACGACCATGCGGCGCACGTGGTCCGGGAAGAGGGTGCCGTAGACGGCGCCGATGTAGGTGCCATAGGAGACACCGAGGAAGTTGAGCTTCTTCTCCCCCAGGGCGGCCCGGATGACGTCCAGGTCGCGCGCGGTGTTCGGCGTCGTCATGTGCGGAAGCATCTCGCCGCTGCGCTTCTTGCAGCCCGCCGCGTAGTCGGCCGCGAGCCCCCGCTGCTTCAGTTTGTCGGCCTCGGAGTCCGGGACCGGGTCCATCTTGGGCGCCTTCACGAACTCCTGCGGGTCGACACAGGAGATGGGCGCCGACTTGCCGACGCCACGCGGGTCGAAGCCCACGAAGTCGTACGCCTTGGACGTCTTGGTCCACAGCGGGGCCTTGGTGGTGACCCGGCGCGGGAAGCGCAGGCCCGAGCCACCGGGACCGCCCGGGTTGTAGACGAGCGCGCCCTGCCGCTCCTCCTTCGTACCGGTGCTGCCGATACGGTCCACGGCCAGCTCGATCTGCTTGCCGTTCGGCTTGGCGTAGTCCAGTGGCACGGAGACCCAGCCGCACTTGATCGGCTTCTCCAGGCCCCAGCCCTCGGGGCAGTCCTGCCAGTCGATGCCCTTCTTCGCCGCCTTCGCGGCGGCGAGGGCGACGCCCTTGGCCTCAAGGTTCTGCGCTCGCGCGCTGTCCGCGGCGCTGGCCACGGGGGCGGCGACGGCGCCTGCTATCAGCGTCACCGTGACGAGCAGTCCGGCGGAGCCGAACGCTGCCGCCCTTCTGGTCGGCCTCATACCTCTCAAGAGGGAACTCCCCGTACATCGTTGCGAAGATGCGAATGGTCACGGGGATCCTCGTACCTGTCAGGTACCTGAGAACAGAGGAGCGGACAGTTCTTTACTAATCCGATAACCGGTGCGGAAAGTCCCGTTCAGCGGAGGCCTGGCCTCGCTGTTCCTCAGCCGTCCAGCTCCGCAAGCGCGTCGTCGAGCACCCGCCGCAGCCGCAGCGCGTCGGGCGCGAGGGCGCTGACGAGCACGGCGGGCCCGGCGAGCGGGGTGAGCGCGGCGGTCGCCCCCAGCACCCTCGGCCCGGGCGCCTGTTCGGCGAACTCCGGCCGAACGACCACCAGTTGCCCGAGCGCCCGGTACCCGCCGAGCACGGCCGGCCCGTCCCAGCCACCGGGAGCCCCCGGCCCGCACCCCACCTGCTGATCGAGCAACGGACGCCCGCCCGACCACACGCAGAGCCGACTGGTGAGCCGCCCGGGCTCCTCTCCGGCCCGGCCGAGCACCTGCTCCTCCCGGAACACCAGCCGCGCGCCGGCGGCGAGTTCCACCCGCGTCGACACGCACAGATCGCTGCCCTTCGCCGAGATCAACTGCTCGGGCAGCCAGCGCAGTTCGCCCCCGTCGGCGACCTCGATCCGTACGGCGTAGTGGGCCTCGCCCTTGGCCTGCCCCGGCAGGGCGATCGTCGCGGCGGCCGACCCGACACACAGCCGGGCCCCAGCGCCGACCTCCGCCTCCACGGCGAACCGGTCGCCCCCGAGCGGGCCGCTCATGGCCCCGACCAGCATGACCCGCGCCTCGTCGCCGCTCCCCCGCGTACGGCGCAACGCCAGCGGACCGTCGCTCTCCAGCACGGGCAGGGCCGTACCGCCCCGCCCGTCGGCGCGGGCCGCGATCCGGGCGGTGGCCCGGACGCCGGTGGTCCCGCCGTCCCTGCCCGCGGCGGCGTCGCGGACCGCCGTCATGCCGTCCACGCCGCGAGCTTCCCGCGCACCCAGGCCGCGACGTCCGCGACTCCGGACTCGGTGCGCAGCGACTGGAACACCACCGGCAGTTCCGCCCGCTGCGCCTTCGCGTCCGCCGCCATCCGGGCGAGGTCGGAACCGACGTACGGCGCGAGGTCGGTCTTGTTGACGACGAGCAGGTCGGCGGTGGTGACACCGGGCCCGCCCTTGCGCGGAATGTCGTCCCCGCCGGCCACGTCGATGACGAAGATCTGCGCGTCCACGAGCCCCCTGGAGAAGGTGGCGGTGAGGTTGTCACCCCCGGACTCCACGAGAATGAGGTCCAGCGGCCCGACCTCGTCCTCCAGGTCCTCCACCGCCTCCAGGTTCGCGGAGATGTCGTCCCTGATCGCGGTGTGCGGGCACGCCCCCGTCTCCACGGCGGTGATCCGCTCGGGCGGCAGCACGGCCTCGCGCAGCAGGAACTCGGCGTCCTCGCGCGTGTAGATGTCGTTCGTCACGACCGCGAGCGACAACTCGTCCCGCAGCGCCCGGCAGAGCGCGGCGACCGTGGCCGTCTTCCCGGACCCGACGGGCCCACCGAGCCCGATCCGCAGGGCCCGACGAGTCCCGTCGGCCCGCCGCGCGTCCGCGCCGACGGCCGCCGGGCCGTCGTGGGAGTGGGTGTGGTCGAGATGCATGAGTGACTCCTTGGATGGACTGTGACTGTGGCTGTGGCTGTGCCCGTGGATCGCGGGAGGGGGAGGGTGGGACGGTCGTAGGGCGGGTGCGGGTGGTGGGGGCCGGCCGCGCAGTTCCCCGCGCCCCTAAAAGCCAGGCCCCTGCGGGCCTGAAAAGCAGTGGGCGCAGCCCCTGCTTTTCAGGGGCGCGGGGAACTGCGCGAGAAGCCCCACCGGGCCGGCAGACGGGGGCCGAAGGGGCACGGCCCCTGGGGAGGGACGGGTAAGGGCGGCGGGGGCGAGGAAGCTCAGGACGCGAACAACCGCACGGCCCACCCCGCATGCACCTCCGCCCCGATCTCCAACAGCGGCGCGGAAGCCGCGGGCAGGCTCCCCACCCCCTCCCCCCGAACTCCCCGAGCCGCATCGACCGCCGCCCCCACCACCACATCCACCTCGGGAGCCAACCGCGCCAACACCCCCGTCGCATCGAACGGATCAAGACTCAACAACCGCACGGTCGCACTCGCCGCCCCACTCACACTCTCGTACGCCGAGCAGTACGCCGCGTCGTCCGCGCCCAGCCCCGCCGCCCGCGCCACCACGCCCAGCACCACCGGCTGATGCGCCCCCTTCGGGAACTCCTCTGCCAGCGCGTCCAGTTCCGCCGACGGCCACGTCGCCCGGGCCGCCCGCATCAACTGCCGCCCCAGCTTCCGCGAAACGCCCCGCAGGGCGACCGACGGCGTCCGGGCATCGGCGGCGGCGTCGAGGGCGGTCGGATCCGTCCCGAGCGCGGCGGCCGCGGCCAGCGCCGCCGCCACCAGCCCGGCCGTGTGCAGCCGCCCCCGGCAGAACGCCTCCAACTCCTCCGCCCCGGTGATCAGCCCGGCCTTGACGGCCGCCTCGGCCCCGCCGGAGTGCGCGTGCCCTCCGGCGGGGAAGCGACCGTCGGCCAGGACGAGAAGCGCGGCCCTAGACAACGCGGCCCCCGCCCCTCGGGCGTCGCGCCCCGCACATCCGGCGTCGCATCCCGCACATCCCGTACACCACCCCGGCCATCAGAAGAGGAAGTACCGCTGTGCCATGGGCAGTTCGGCGGCCGGCGTGGCCTCCACCAGCTCCCCGTCGATGTGCACGGCGAAGCTGTCGGGGTCCACACGCACCTCGGGCCGCGCGTCGTTCTCGCGCATGTCGGCCTTGGTGACCCCACGGGTCGACTCGATGGCCACGAACCGCTTTCCCAGCGACAACCGCTCCGGCAGCCCGTCCTCGATGGCGAGCGGTGCCACGAAGTTGAACGAGTTCGAGGCGGGCGCCCGCCCGATGGCACCGAACATCGGACGCGGCAGGATCGGCTGCGGTGTCGGGATGGAGGCGTTCGCGTCGCCCATCTGCGCGTAAGCGATCTGCCCGCCCTTGATCACGAGCTGGGGCTTGACGCCGAAGAACGCGGGTTCCCAGACGACGAGGTCGGCGAGCTTGCCCGTCTCGACGGAGCCGATCTCCCGGGCCAGTCCCTGCGCGAGGGCGGGGTTGATCGTGTACTTGGCGACATATCGACGTACGCGGTGGTTGTCCGCGCGGCCGTCACCGGGCAGTGCGCCCCGCCGCCGCTTCATCACGTGGGCGGTCTGCCAGGTGCGCAGGATGACCTCGCCCACGCGCCCCATGGCCTGCGCGTCCGAGGAGATGATCGAGATCGCGCCCAGGTCGTGCAGGATGTCCTCGGCGCCGATGGTGGACGGCCGGATGCGGGACTCGGCGAACGCGAGGTCTTCGGGCACGGCGGCGTTCAGGTGGTGGCAGACCATCAGCATGTCGAGGTGTTCCTCGGCGGTGTTGACGGTGTAGGGCCGGGTCGGGTTGGTGGAACTGGGCAGGACGTGCGGTTCGGACACCACGGTCATGATGTCGGGCGCGTGCCCGCCGCCGGCACCCTCGGTGTGGTACGCGTGGATGCCGCGCCCGGCGATCGCGGCGAGCGTGTCACCGACGAACCCGGCCTCGTTGAGCGTGTCCGTGTGGATGGCGACCTGGATGCCCGTCCGTTCGGCGACGGTCAGCGAGGCGTCGATGACGGCCGGGGTCGAGCCCCAGTCCTCGTGCAGCTTGAGGCCGAGGGCGCCGCCGCGGATCTGGGACAGCATCGCCTCGTGGGAGACCGTGTTGCCCTTGCCGAGGAAGCCGATGTTGAGCGGGTACTGCTCCATCGCCTCCAGCATCCGGGCGAGGTGCCAGGGGCCGGGCGTGACGGTCGTCGCCTTCGAGCCCTCCGCCGGTCCCGTGCCACCGCCGACCAGTGTGGTGACGCCGGACGACAGCGCCTCGTCGGCGATCTGCGGACAGATGAAGTGGACGTGGGCGTCGATGGCACCGGCGGTGACGATCCGCCCGTTGCCAGCGATGATCTCCGTCTCGGGGCCGATGACCAGGTCGGGGTGGACACCGTCCATGGTGTCGGGGTTGCCGGCCTTGCCTATGCCGGTGATCCGGCCGTCGCGGATGCCGATGTCGGCCTTGACGACGCCCCAGTGGTCGATGATCACGGCGCCCGTGACGACCGTGTCCGGGGTGCCCTCTGCGCGCGTGGCACGCGCCTGGCCCATCGATTCGCGGATGACCTTGCCACCGCCGAACACCGCCTCGTCACCGGCGAGTCCGGGACCGCCGGAACGGTCCTCCTCGATCTCGACGAGCAGATCGGTGTCGGCGAGCCGGATGCGGTCACCGGTGGTGGGGCCGAACAGGTCGGCGTACGCGCCGCGCGAGATCTCAGGCATCGAGGGCACCTCCGGTCTCCCCGCGCAGTCCGGGCACGACCCGGCCGCCTGCGAGGGGTACGAGTTCCACCTCGGCGGGGATGCCGGGCTCGAAGCGCACGGCGGTGCCGGCGGCGACGTTCAGTCGCTTCCCGCGCGCGGCCGCGCGGTCGAACTCCAGGCCCGGGTTGGCCTCGGCGAAGTGGTAGTGGGAACCGACCTGGACGGGCCGGTCGGCGGCGTTGAGGACGGTGAGGCGGGTGACCTCACGGCCCTCGTTGTAGACGATCGGGTCAGCGGCGAAGAGGATCTCTCCGGGAATCATCGCGGCCCCTCAGACGATCGGGTCGTGGACGGTGACGAGCTTGGTGCCGTCCTGGAAGGTGGCCTCGACCTGGACGTCGTGGATCATCTCGGCGATGCCCTCCATGACGTCGTCGCGGGTGAGCAACTGCCGCCCGGACGCCATGAGTTCGGCCACGGTGCGGCCGTCCCGAGCGCCTTCGAGGAGGTGCGCGGTGATGAGCGCCACGGCCTCGGGGTGGTTCAGCTTCAGCCCGCGGGCCCGGCGCTTCTCCGCGACGTCGGCCGCCACATGGATCAGCAGCCTCTCCTGCTCGTGCGGGGTCAGTTGCACGGCGTCCACCTCACATCCTCGCTCCGGACCGTGCGGGGTCCGGTTGCCTCACCACCGGGCAAATTCGCTGGTGGCGTGGCCGCAGGCTAATTGGGCGGCGTTTCGGCGACGTTAACCGGGCCGTGATCGGCGCACGCGTCGCCCCGCCGTGCGGCGGCCGTCCCGCCCGCCGTCCCGCCGCCCCTCGCACACGTCCCGTCGGCTCCCACGCACACCCTCCCGCTCAACCGCGGCCGTCCTTGTCCTCCATGTCCTCCTTGCCCTCCTTGGCCTCCTTGTCCTCCATGCTCATCAAGGCCTTCACACCCAGTTCCAGCACCTGGATCGGCACGTCGCCGAACAGCGCGTACTGGGCCGCGAATCCCTGGGCGAGCGCGACCATCGTGCGCGCGACGCTGAGGGCGGGGATGTCGGCCCGCATCATCCCGGCGTCCTGGTACCCCTCGACGACCTTGATCCATGGCTTGCGGACCTGGGCGAACCCCTCGGCGAGGATGGCGTGCAGTTCTGGATTGCGCAGCGTCTCGGCCCACACCTGGACCATCAGCCTCGGGTACAGGGACTCCCCCGTCTCGCCCAGTGACGGCCGGCCGCGCAGCATCCGGCGCAGCACCGCGCCGATCAGGACGTCCGGCGGCGGGGGCGGGCTCTGCAGCACGGCCTCCTCGAACGCGGTGCGGATCTCGTCGAGCACAGTGCCGACGATCGCGGCGATCAACTCCTCCTTGCCGCTGAAGTACCGGTAGACCGCCCCGGCGGAGAGGTCGGCCTCCTTGAGCACGTCCTGCATCGACGTGGCGTGGAACCCGTTGCGGGCGAAGCAGCGGGCAGCGGCGTCGAGGATCTGGCGGCGGCGGGCGTCGAGACGTTCCTGGGATACGCGGGGCATGCCGCCAAACGTAAAACGAACGTTCCTTCTTGACAAGGCACGACGCCGGGAGGATGGTGAAGTCAAGAAAAACGAACGCTCCTTCTTTTTAGCGGCTCACCAAGGAGAATCATGTCCGCCCAGTCCGCAGCACCCACCGCGGCCCAGGCCACCGACACAGGCGCCGGCACCACCCCCGCCACCGCCGTCGGCACACCGGCCCCGGCCCACTCGGTGCCCCCGAACCGCCGCGCGGTCGCCGTCATCATCCTGATCCCGATCATCGCGACGCTCGCACTCTGGGCCTTCGCCTGGCCCAACGCCCGGACCGCGCCCCGCGACCTGCCGCTCGGCGTGGCGGGACCGGCCACCGCCGTCGCCCAGGTCGAGCGGCAACTGGAGCATCGCGAGGGCGCCTTCGAGATCCACCGCTACGCCGACGAGGCGGCCGCGCGGGACGCGATCGAGGACCGGACCGTATACGGCGCGGTGGTCGTCACCCAGGCCGGACCCAAGCTGCTCACCGCCTCGGCCGCGAGCCCGATGGTGGCCCAGCTGCTGCAGCAGGCCGTGACCGAGCAGGCCGCCGCGGAGGGGGTCCAGGTCGCGACCACCGATGTGGTGGCCACCTCGCCGAACGACCCGCGGGGCTCGGCCTTCGGTGCGAGCGTGCTGCCGCTGGCCCTGGCCGGTACCGCCTCCGGCGCCCTGGTCACCCTGCTCGGACTGCGTCGGGGGCGAGCGGCCGGTGCGCTGGTCGGGGCCGCCGTGCTGGTCGGACTCGCCGCCACCGCGATCACGGACAGCTGGTTGGGCGTGCTCGGCGGGCACTGGTGGGCCGAGGCCGGCGTGCTGAGCCTGACGACCCTGGCCGTCGGCGGCACCGTCGCCGGCTTCGCCTCCCTGCTCGGCAAACCCGGCATGGGTCTGGGCGCCCTGCTGATCGTCTTCATCGGCAACCCCTTCGCGGGCGCCTCCACCGCACCCCAGCTGCTCCCCGAGCCGGCGGGCGACCTCGGCCGGCTCCTCCCGCCGGGTGCGGGTGCGTCACTGCTGCGCTCGGTGTCCTTCTTCGACGGCGCCGCCGCCCTCACCCCGGCCCTCGTCCTGACCGCGTGGGCGGCCTTCGGCCTGGCGGCGGTCCTCCTGGGCCACCTCCTCAAGCGCCGCCCGAAGCCCACCGAGCGGACCACCGCCGAGCCGGCCCCGACCCTGGCCCCGGCAGACTGACCACCCGAGGCCGACCCCACCCACCACCCAAAACCGGCCGTGCGCCCCCGCTGTAGCGGACGGGGTCGCACGGCCTTCGGGCTGCCGGGGCGCGCAACCCTCACGGAAGCTGACGGCTGACGGCTGACGGCTGACGGCCAGCCACGACAACACAGATAGGCGCCGGAACCAGCGCCCGCCGACGCGAACCGGGGAACCGTCAGGCGGACCGGCGATCAGCTGCTCACTGCGCGGGCCTCCAGCCCGACAAGCCCCGCCACGGGCGGCAGAGGCACCGAGCAGTCAGCACGGCTGAACGGAACCGCCGCGCGCACTAGCCCGCCCCACGCGCCCGTCAGGAAGCCCCCGTCCCCCGATGCTCCGCCGCGATGCCGAACCTCTGCTGGTCCCTCGCCGCCGGGGTGACCTCGCGGACTCGGGAGACGGCGCTGATCACCGGCTCGTCCGCGGGTTCCTGGAGGGCTTCGAGCTGCTCCAGGTCGGCGGCGGAGACCAGGGCGACGAGGGGCTTGCCGTGTCGCGTCACGACGACGCGCTCGCCGCCGTAGACCACGCGGTTGATCAGTTCGGCGAGCTCAGCCCTGGCTTGCGTCACCGGAATCTCGTAGGCCATGGAGTCCAGCTTAGACCGGGCGCCGCGCACCGCCCTGAGCGGAAGATCCCATTCTGGCCCACGGCGATCCCCCCGTTCGTACGATCGGGCTCGGCCTCCCGCAGGAGGCGTCCATGACAACCGAACACAGGGGGAACAATGTCCGGCTTTTCCAGGCGGTCGCTGCTCGGATACTCGGGATCGGCGGCGGCAGGGGCGGTACTCACGTCGAACGGCACCGCTCAGGCGGCGACGGCGGTGAGCACGGAGACCTCGGAGGGCATGAGCACCGAGACCGGGGCGGGAGGGGCGGCCGACTTCCCCGAGGGCGCCAGGTTCAGCGGCACGGTTCGTATGCCCGGCACCGAGATGACGGAACTGACGGTCACCTTCAGCGTCGCCACGACGGAGGCCCCGGCCGCCCAGCGGATCAGCGCGCTCGAAGTCGCGGACGCCCTGAACGAACTCGCCGCCGCCCGCGGCTGGCCGCCGGTCACCTTCTACGGGACCCCGGCCCCCGCGCCGCTCAACTGATCGCCCGGATCCGATCCCACCAGACATTCAATTAGACATCCCACCAGACATCCCGCCGGAGATTCCCGAACCAGAAGTCCCCACCAAGGTCTCCACCAACGCCCCACCGAAGATCCCCGCGGAGCCCCGTTCCGCGGGGATCCGTTCGCTTTCAGCCGATCTCCCTCCTCCAGAGTCCGTACGTCCTGTACATTTTTTACGGAAGTCGATCAGAGGAGGCACACCCCATGCCCGAGAACCCACCGTCGGCCCGTCATGTGCTGCCCGAGTTCACCGAACGCACCAGCACGGGTCACCGGACGATGGATCCGTACTCGAAGCTGCTGGAGGAACGGATCGTGTTCCTCGGGACGCGGATCGACGACACGTCGGCGAACGACGTGATGGCGCAGTTCATGCACCTGGAGTACCAGGCGCCGGACCGGGACATCGCGCTGTACATCAATTCGCCCGGCGGCTCCTTCAGCGCGATGACGGCGCTCTACGACACGATCCGGTTCGTCACCTGTGACGTGGCGACGGTCTGCCTGGGGCAGGCGGGGTCGGCCGCCGCGGTGCTGCTGGCGGCGGGCACACCGGGCAAGCGTTCGATGCTGCCGGGGGCGCGCGTGCTGATCCACCAGCCGGCCCTGGCCGACCCGATCGAGGGGCAGGCGAGCGATCTGGCGCTCCAGGCCGAGGAGTTGACGCGCAACCGCCGGAACCTCGAGGAGATGCTCGTCCGGCACACGGGGCAGAGCCCGGAGCGGATCAGCGCCGACATCGAGCGGGACAAGTTCCTCGACGCCGAGGCGGCGGTGGCGTACGGCCTGGCCGACCGGGTGATCCGGAGCCGCAAGACCCCACCTACACCCCCCTCACCCCCACCACCCTCGTCCACGCCCCCCTCACTCCCGCTCCCCGGCGCGAGGTGAGGCGCGGATGCTCCCGCCCGAACTGCCGCCCCTGCCCGCGCTCACCCGCGCCGAGGCGGAACTGATCGACCGTTATCTGGACGTGGTGGACCTCCTCGGCCGGATCAATCCGGCCCGTCCGGGCGACACGTACCGCGGGCTGCGCGCGGCGCAGGCGCTCGTAGCGAAGGCGACCGCCCTGCGCGACGCGCTCGAACTGATGCACAGACGCGGGGAGAACGAGGTGCACGCCCCGACGCTCGCGCGGGCCCTGCGCATCCTGGACGGCGAGCGGCGCGCCGGCCGGGTGGCGCTGCCGCCGGAGGCGGAGGACTCCCCCGCCTGAGCCGTTCGCGTCACCCGCCTGAACCGATCGCGCATCGGGCGCCGTACTACTGACGGGGCGTCCGGTCCCGGCGCGACGCCCTCCGGTCGGCCTACCGCGATCGACCCATCGGCCCATACGTCGTGAGGACCTGTGAAGTTGCGCAAGATGCCTGGTACATGGGCGGAGTACTGCATTCCGGCGCTGGTGCGGACCTCCTCGACCACTGGGACACAACGAGGGAAAACGCCCTGTCCACCCGAACGGGCGAGTGGTGAGTAAGACCACAAATCCCCGGTTCCGTTGGGATTTTCGCACTTGAGTACGCCAAGATCCCTTCTCGACGACAAGCCCCCGCCGCAGCGGCGGGGCGATCCGGGTGGACGCCGAGTCCTGCCGCCGCCCGGTTACCGGTCGACAGAAGTGCATCGGCAGGAGTGGAGGACCCAAGCACGACGGGTCGCCGGAACGGTCACGCCATGACCGCGCCGAGCAGCCCTTGGGGTGAAGCCGCGTCAGCGGCCGGGCAACTTCGCCAGCCCGAATCCGACAGGTCATCCTTCACAGGCGGCTGACGAAGGGTTGCGCATGACTGCGCTGAATCGTGTCCCGTCGCTGTTGACCCGGGCCGGTACGGCCTCGGCTCTGACCATCGCCGCCGTCGGCGGCAGCATCGTGGTCCCGGGCGTCGCATCCGGCGCCGAGGCCGCCACGGTGGCGTCGAAGGCACTCAAGGTCGCGGCTTCCAAGAAGGGCTCCCCTTACAAGTACGGCGCCGTGGGTCCGGGCAGGTTCGACTGCTCGGGGCTGACGCTCTACTCGTTCAAGAAGGCGGGCAAGAAGCTGCCCCGTACTGCCCAGCAGCAGTACAACAAGACGAAGCACATCTCCGTGAGCAGCCGCAAGCTCGGAGATCTCGTCTTCTTCCACTCGGGCTCGAACGTCTACCACGTCGGTATCTACGCGGGGAAGGGAAAGATCTGGCACTCGCCGAAGACGGGTGACGTCGTCCGGCTGCAGAAGATCTGGACGAAGAGCGTCTGGTACGGCCGGGTCCGCTGACCCACCGCTGGGGGCGGCGGAACTGTCCGCCGCCCCCGCTGGCGTATGTCGTACACATGTGGTTACCCGTGCCGCCATGGCCGAGGAACCCACCCGCCCGGCACGTAACGAGACACCCCTCGAACGCGCCGATCGCAATTTCTCCGAGCTGCTCCAGGAGCTGCGGGTCACCCAGACCGGGGTGCAGATCCTCTTCGCGTTCCTGCTGACGCTGGCCTTCACCCCGCGCTTTCCGGACCTGGACACCTTCCAGCGTGTCACCTACGTGACCACCCTGTTGCTGGCCGTCCTCGCGGCGACGCTCTTCACCGCGCCGGCCGCCCTGCACCGCTCGCTCTTCCAGCAGAACGCCAAGCCCGCCATCGTCCAGGTCTCGTCCCGGTTGGCCACCGCGGGCCTGATCGTGCTGATGCCGGCCTTCACCGGCTCCGTCACGCTCGTCGTGGACGTGACGCTCAGCCGGACGGCCGGTGTCGCCGCCGGGTCCGGCACGCTCCTGGCGTGCCTGCTCCTGTGGGGCCTGCTCCCGAAACTGGTGGGACGCGCCTCGGGCCGCGACACCACGCCGCCGTCGCCACTCCCGCCGCCGACGCCCCTGCCGCCCCCGACGCCACCGGTCGAGGACGACAGCCCCGTCAGGTCTCCGGCGGACCACCTGCGGTGACCGGCTGGACGGGGAGCGTCCACGGAAGTTCGATCGCCACCGTCTTGCCGCCCTCCCGCGTGGGTCTGACGCTCAGCCTGCCGCCGCACTCCGCGGTCAGCCAGCGGATGATGACCATGCCCCGGCCGTTGTCCTGCTGGACGGCGGCCGGCAGGCGTTTGGGAAAGCGCGGATGACTGTCGGTGACGCCGATCCGCAAGTGCTCGTCCCGGTCGAGCGCGATGTCCACGGTGAAGGTGGGCGACTGGCCCAGTGTGTGCTGGACGGCGTTGGTGGCGAGTTCGGACACGATCAGGCGCACGGTGTCCGCGATGCCCGTGTCGCCCGGCAGGCCCCATTCGGCGAGCACGGTGGCGACGTAGTTCCGGGCTGCGGACACCGAGGCGGGATCGCTCGGCAGAGTGACGGATGCTTCCAGGTGATCTGCCATGGCGAGGCGTCCCTTTCCCACGGGACCGGTGTCCGACAGGGAGCGGATGGTTCGACTACGGTCCCGGACTGGTGCTTCGCGCCAGACTGCCACTACCTGGGCCGTCACGCGTGGCGATCCACCAAGATGTGCATATATCTGTCGCTCGAAGCGGTGAACTATCCGACGACCGAACGTATTTGGGTGGGGTCTTCGTCCATCCTCTGTCGTCACCCCGACATCCGGTGTCGTCACCGCGATCGAGAGCGCCGGGCGGAAGGAGAATCCCATGCAGTACGGTCCGGCGGTGCGCCGCCGCAAGCTAGGTGCCGAGTTGCGTGTCCTGCGCACCCGTTCGGCGCTCACGAGCATCGAGGCGGCCCATCGCGTCGGCTGGCACCAGTCCAAGGTGAGCCGGATCGAGACGGGCGCCAGCGGGGTGAAGCCCGCGGACGTCCGCAAGCTCCTGGACGCGTACGGGATCGACGACACCGAGTTACGGGAGCTGCTCCTGGCGCTCGCGGGCTCCGAGGACGGCGGTGGGCGGCACAACTGGTGGCACGCGTACCGGGGCGTACTGCCGCCGACGTACCGGGACTTCATCAGCCTGGAGTCGCAGGCCGGGGGCATGCGGACGCTGGAGACCTCGGTCGTTCCGGGTCTGCTGCAGATCCCCGAGTACGCGCGGGCGGTGACACGGGCCGCGGTGGAGGGGCTGGATGACGACAAACTCGACGCGCTCGTGGAAGTGCGGCTCGCGCGGCAGGAGGTGCTGCGCGGGAACCCGCCGATGGAGCTGAGCGCCGTGCTCGACGAGGGCGTTCTCCGGCGTGTGGTGGGCGGTCCCGAGATCATGTCCCGGCAGCTGGTCCGTCTGGTCGAGGCGGCGCGGCTTCCCCAAGTGCGACTGCAGGTGCTCCCGTTCACTGCCGGGGCGCATATCGGCGTCACGGGACCTTTCGTAATTTTCTCATTTCGGAGCACATCCGATCTGGACGTGGTTGTTCTCGACCACTTGACGAGTAGCCTCTATCTCGAACGGAAAGAAGACCTCAAGGCGTATGTCGAGGCCTTCAACGCCCTTCAGATCCACGCCCTTTCGCCCGAGGACTCGTTGGATTACATCGCCGGGCTAGCCGCCGGCGCGTAAGGAGGCACCATGTCCGCACTGCCTCGGAACGTACCCACCAGTACCGAACTGCCCGATGTGCGATGGCTGCGCAGCAGCCGCAGTACCGGGATAAACAACTGTGTGGAGACGGCCCGTCCGGGATCCGGCCGCTGGGCCGGGCTGGTGGCCGTACGCGACTCGAAGAACACGGCGGGGCCCGCCCTGTTGTTCGACCCCGACGCCTGGGAGGGATTCATCACCACGCTGCGGTGACCCCCACCGACAGCGTTCGTCCTTCCGCTTGCGGCGAGGCTCGGCCGGGACGCCGACTCACGGTCGCGTATCGCCGATGATCCCCACGGCTCGGTCGATCTGCCCCTGCGTGAGATCCGCACGGGCGGTCAGCCGCAGCCGCGAGACGCCGTCGGGCACGGACGGCGGGCGGAAACAGCCGACGGCGAGACCCGCCGCCCGGCAGTCCGCCGCCCACCGCAGCGCCTGATCCGGCGACGGCGCGCGTACGGACACCACGGCGGCGTCGGGCCGCACCGCTTCATGGCCCGACGCCGTCAGCCGTGCGTGCAGCTCCCTGGCCACCTCACGGGCCCGCGCGGCCCGCTCGGGCTCCCGGCGCAGCAGCCGGAGCGCGGCGAGCGCCGCGCCGGTCGCGGCCGGGGCGAGACCCGTGTCGAAGATGAACGTACGGGCCGCGTTGACCAGGTGGTCGATGACGGGCGCCGGGCCGAGGACGGCACCGCCCTGGCTGCCGAGCGACTTCGACAGCGTGACCGTCACGACGACGTCGGGGGCGCCCGCGAGCCCCGCCGCGTGCGGCGCGCCCCGGCCGCCGTCGCCCAGGACACCGAGGCCGTGGGCGTCGTCCACGACGAGTCCGGCGCCGTACTCCCGGCAGGCGGCGGCGAGGGAGGCCAGCGGGGCGGCGTCGCCGTCCACGGAGAAGACCGTGTCGGAGACGGCGACGGCGGTGCCCCGGGCGGCCGTGCCGAGCGCCTTGCGGACGGCGTCGGGATCGGCGTGGGCGACGACCTGGGTGGTGCCGCGGGCGAGCCGGCAGCCGTCGATGAGGGAGGCGTGGTTGCCCGCGTCCGAGACGATCAGGGAGCCGTGCGGGGCGAGCGCGGTGACGGCGGCGAGGTTGGCGGCGTAGCCGGAGGAGAAGACGAGCGCGGCCTCGAAGCCGCAGAAGTCGGCCAGTTCCCGTTCCAGTTCGCCGTGGAGTTCGGTGGTGCCGGTGACCAGCCGGGAGCCGGTCGCGCCGCCGCCCCAGCGGCGCGCGGCCCCGGCGGCGCCCTCGGTGACCTCGGGGTGCCGGGCGAGGCCGAGGTAGTCGTTGCTCGCGAGGTCGAGCAGGGGTGAGTCGGCCGGACGGGGGCGCAGGGTGCGTACGAGCCCGGCCCGGCGGCGTGCCGACGCCTGCTCGTCGATCCAGCCGAACGCCATGGGTCCTCCGGGGGTGGTGTGGGCGACCCGCGGCACCGTGGCCGTCAGGGACGGGCACGGCGGGGGCTTTTGTAGGCAGTGCACAGACACTAGTGGCAGGGCCGGGCGCCCACGATGTGGCAATACCCACACGTCGATCCCACTCTGTTGTCCGAACTCTCCTTGGCCGAGAGCGGTCCCGTAGGACAGGATCGGCTCTCATGGACCTGCTGAACACGCTGGTGGACAAGGGGCTCCGGCGCGAGCCGCCGAGCCGTGCCGAGGCGCTCGCCGTTCTGGGCACCTCCGACGACGAGCTGTTGGACGTGGTGGCCGCGGCCGGGAAGGTGCGCCGGCACTGGTTCGGGCGCCGGGTGAAACTGAACTATCTGGTCAACCTCAAGTCCGGTCTCTGTCCCGAGGACTGCTCCTACTGCTCCCAGCGGCTCGGCTCCACGGCCGGCATCCTCAAGTACAGCTGGCTCAAGCCCGACGAGGCCTCCAAGGCCGCGGCGGCCGGGCTCGCCGGTGGCGCGAAGCGGGTCTGTCTGGTGGCGTCCGGGCGCGGCCCGACCGACCGGGACGTGGACCGGGTCTCCGACACCATCAAGACGATCAAGGACCAGAACGAGGGCGTCGAGGTGTGCGCCTGTCTGGGTCTGCTCTCCGACGGCCAGGCCGAACGCCTGCGCGAGGCCGGCGCGGACGCCTACAACCACAACCTGAACACGTCCGAGGCGACGTACGGCGAGATCACGACGACGCACACGTACGCCGACCGGGTGGACACCGTGCGAAAGGCGCACGCGGCGGGGCTGTCGGCCTGTTCGGGCCTGATCGCGGGTATGGGCGAGAGCGACGAGGACCTGGTCGACGTCGTCTTCTCGCTCCGTGAGCTGGACCCGGACTCGGTTCCGGTGAACTTCCTGATCCCGTTCGAGGGCACCCCGCTCGCCAAGGAGTGGAACCTCACCCCGCAGCGCTGTCTGCGGATCCTGGCGATGGTGCGGTTCGTCTGCCCGGACAGCGAGGTGCGGATCGCGGGCGGGCGCGAGGTCCACCTGCGCACGATGCAGCCGCTCGCCCTGCACCTGGCCAACTCGATCTTCCTGGGCGACTACCTCACCAGCGAGGGCCAGGCCGGCAAGGCCGACCTGGAGATGATCGCGGACGCCGGCTTCGAGGTGGAGGGCACCGACCAGGTCACGCTGCCGGAGCACCGGGCGGCCGTCACCGCCGGCGGGCCCTGCGGGTCCGGGGAGAGCGCCGGGTGCGGGTCGCACGAAGGGGGCGGGTGCGGGTCGCACGAGAGCGCCGGCGCGGGCTGCGGGTCGCACGCGCAGGGCGGTGCCTGCGGGTCCGTCGCCGACGGGGCCCCGGCGGCCGAGGCGCGTACGGACCTGGTCGCGGTGCGCCGCCGGGGAGCCGGAACCGACCTCGCGCCCAATGCCTGAGCCGTCCGGCCTGGGCGTGCCCGAGCTGCTGGACCTCGACCGGCGGCATGTGTGGCACCCGTACGGGCCCATGCCGGGCCGGCAGGAACCGCTCGTCGTGGAGTCGGCGAGCGGGGTCCGGCTGAAGCTGGCGGACGGCTCGGGCGAGCTGGTCGACGGCATGTCGTCCTGGTGGTCGGCCATCCACGGCTACAACCACCCGGTGCTCAACGAGGCGGCGCGCGAGCAGCTGGGCCGGATGAGTCACGTCATGTTCGGCGGGCTCACCCATGAGCCGGCCGTGCGACTGGCGAAGCACCTTGTCGACATGTCGCCCGACGGTCTGGAGCATGTGTTCCTGGCCGACTCGGGGTCGGTCTCCGTCGAGGTCGCGGTCAAGATGTGCCTGCAGTACTGGCGCTCGCTCGGCCGCCCCGGCAAGCGGCGCCTGCTGACCTGGCGCGGCGGCTACCACGGGGACACCTGGCAGCCGATGTCCGTGTGCGACCCCGAGGGCGGGATGCACGAACTGTGGCAGGGCGTCCTGCCCCACCAGGTGTTCGTGGACCCGCCGCCGGCCGAGTACGAGGAGGCGTACGCGCAGTCGCTGCGCGCGGCGGTCGAGCGGCACGCCGGCGAACTGGCCGCCGTGATCGTGGAGCCCGTGGTGCAGGGGGCGGGCGGGATGCGCTTCCACTCCCCCGCGTATCTGCGAGTGCTGCGCGAGGCGTGCGACGCGCACGACGTACTGCTGGTGTTCGACGAGATCGCGACCGGCTTCGGCCGTACGGGTGCGCTGTTCGCGGCGGACCACGCGGCGGTGACACCGGACGTGATGTGCGTCGGCAAGGCGCTGACCGGCGGTTATCTGACCCTGGCGGCAGCCCTGTGCACCGCCGGGGTGGCCGACGGGATCTCGCGGGGCGAGGTGCCGGTGCTGGCCCACGGCCCTACCTTCATGGGCAACCCGCTGGCGGCGGCCGTCGCCTGTGCCTCGATCGAGCTGCTGCTCGGCCAGGACTGGCTCACGGAGGTCAAGCGGATCGAGACGGGGCTGCTGGACGGGCTGGCGCCGGTGCGCGAGGTACCCGGGGTGAAGGACGTCCGTGTCCTCGGCGCGATCGGGGTCGTCCAGCTCGACCACCCGGTGGACATGGCGGCCGCCACGGCGGCGGCGGTGGGCGAGGGGGTGTGGCTGCGGCCGTTCCGCGACCTCGTCTACACGATGCCGCCCTACGTCACGGGCGACGAGGACGTGACGCGGATCGCGCGCGCGGTGCGCGCGGCGGCGACGGCGGGATGACGGGATGACGGGAGTGATGACATGACGGTCCTGGTGATCACGGGGACGGGTACGGAGGTCGGCAAGACCGTCACCACGGCTGCCGTCGCGGCGGTGGCCGTGGCGTCCGGCCGGTCCGTGGCCGTCCTCAAGCCCGCGCAGACCGGCGTACGGCCGGACGAGCGCGGGGACGCGGACGAGGTGGCCCGGCTCGCGGGCGCCGTGGCCGTCCGCGAACTCGCCCGCTATCCCGAGCCGTTGGCGCCGGCGACCGCCGCCCGGCGTGCCGGTCTTCCTCCGGTGCACCCCGAGGATGTCGCCGAGGCGGCGGCGAAGCTGGCGGTCGACCACGACCTGGTGCTGGTCGAGGGCGCGGGCGGCCTCCTCGTGCGCTTCGACGAGGCGGGCGGCACCCTGGCGGACTCGGCCCGGCTGCTCGGCGCGCCGGTGCTGCTGGTCGCCTCGGCGGGTCTCGGCACGCTCAACACGACCGAGCTGACGGCCCGCGAACTCGCCGTGCGGGAAGTGGAGCTGGCGGGTGTCGTCATCGGCAGCTGGCCCTCGGCGCCCGATCTGGCGTCCTGTTGCAACCTGGCGGACCTGCCGGTGGTGGCGGGGGTGCCGTTGCTGGGTGCGGTTCCCGCGGGGGCGGGGGCGCTGGCTCCCGGCGATTTCCGGGCGAGGGCCGGGGGCTGGCTGGCGCCGGCGCTCGGTGGGGTGTGGGACGCCGGTTCCTTCCAAGCCTCCCAAGCCGCGCCGTAGGGGACCTGTGACGGGTCGGCCGCGGGTTCGTCGTGGCTGATCACGCGGGTCCCCGCGCCCCCTTGAGGGGCGCGCCACGGCCTCACGTCTCCGTCTCCCCCAGCAACCGCACCAGTTCGATCCTCGACCGGATTCCCAACCGCGAGAACACCCCCCGCAGATGGTGGTCGATCGTGCGCGGGCTCAGCAGCAGCCGTGCGGCGATCTCCCGGTTCGTCGCACCCTCCGCCGCCATGCGGGCGATCATCAACTGCTGGGCGGTGAGGCGGGACGCCAGAGCCTCCGCGGCCGGCGCCGCGGAGGCGCGTTCCCCGAGGGCCCGGAGTTCCGCGCGGGCCTGCGCCGCGCAGTGCGGGGAGCCGAAGTGCTCGAAGGCCTCCAGGGCGCTGTACAGCCGGTCGCGGGCCTCGGTGCGGTTGCGCAGCCGCCGCAGAGCGCTGCCGAACAAAAGTTCCGTGCGGGCGCGTTCGACGTCACGGGTGCCGGAGGCGTGCAGGTCGAGCGCCGCGCGGTAGTGCTCGACGGCCTCCTCCCCGGTGGCGAGCAGCGCACGGCAGCGGGCGCTGAGGGCGAGGTCGTCGGCGCTGCGCACGGTACGGGCCCAGCGGTCGTAGTCGGCGTGCGCGGCCCGGGCCACCCGGGTGTCGCCGGTGCGGACGGCGGCCTCGACGTAGTGCGGTGTGGCGAGGTGCCGCACGGCCCGGTGTCCGTGCCCGGGGCCGAAGCCGGCGAGTGCGCGCAGGCGGGCCGCCGAGGCGGCGTACCGGCCGGTGCTCAGATCGAGGAAGGCGAGGGCGAACATGGCGAGGGCGGCGGGCAGTCCGAGTCCGCGCTCCAGGGCGTACGCGCGAGCGGACTCGGCGCGCTCCCGGCACACCTGTTCGTCGCCGGTGACGGCCGCGAACATCGCGAGGGCGGCCTGGAGATGGCAGGCGCCGTTGTCCTGCCCGGTGGCGTACGCCTGGCGCAGGGCGTCCACGGTGGCGGCCTCGGCGGCCCTCGGGCGCCCGGTCCAGAACTCCGCGTAGGCCCGGAACTCCATGGCCTGCGGCACGGTCGCCGTCTCGCCCTTGGCGCGGGCGGAGGAGGCGGCGCGGGCGGTGGCGGTGAACGCGCGGGTGTGGTCGCCGAGGAGGAGGGCGGCGATCCCGGAGTGGATGAGCTGGGTGGGGTCGCCACCGGGTCCGCAGCGCCCGGCGGCGGCTTCGAGCACGTCCCGGGCGTCGTCGTAGCGGCCTTCGAACGCGGCGGCGAGCGCGCCGAGCGTGCTGGGCGGCGCGATGCCGAGCGCGTCGGCGACGGCGGCGGCCTCCCGGCAGCGGCGCAGGTCGCCGGTGTAGATGGCGGCCTCGGTGGCTCGTGCCAGCAGATGGGCGGCCCTGTCCGGGGTGCGCTCGCCGACGTGCCGGACGGCGGCGGTGAGCAGGGCGTCGAAGGCCTCGGCGGCGTTTCCGGCGCGCAGGGCGAGCAGTCCCGCGAGGGCGTCGTCGTCGGTGGCGGCGACGAGGCGGCGGGCCCGGTCGCCGTCGCCCGACTGCCAGGCCTCGGCGGCGGCCTGGGCGAGCAGGGGCATGCGTTCGGCGGGCTCGGGGGTGAGCCCGGCGGCGCGTTCGGCGAGGGCGGAGGCGAGCGCGGGGTCGCCGATGGCACGTGCCACCCGTGCCGACAGGCGCAGTTCGGCGGCGAGGCGGCGGCTGGGCCCGAGGGCGGCGGCGGCCCGGTGCCAGCTGCGGCCGGGCCGCTCGCCCTCGCCGCTGAGGACCGCGGCGAGGAGGCGGTGCGCCTCGCGTCGGTCGGCCATGGACGCCGACTCGTACACGGCGACGCGGGTCCAGGCGTCCGGGAAGACGATGCCCTGGGTCGTGGTGTGCGCGAGCCCGGCCGCCTCCGCCGTGTCGAGGGGGCGGGTGTCGAGCCGGGCGGCCGTGACGGCGCGCGCGTAGGCGTGCGTGCGGACCGGGTACTGGTCGGCGGCGGCGAGGAGCAGCAGGAAGCGGGTGTCGTCGGGCAGGGCGCGTACGTCCCGCCGGTGGCCGCGCAGCAGGGCGGGGGCCAGCGCCAGGGGCTCGGCGGGGAGCGGGTCGAGGCCCGTGCGCTGGCGCGGGGTCAGGGCGGTGGCGAGTTCCGCGGCGGCGCGCGGATCGCCGTGGGCGGCGTGCAACAGGCGTACGCGCACACCTTCGGACAGCGTGGGCGCGGCGGCCGACGCTGTGTCCGGGCTCGGCCACGCGTGCGTGGGGGGCGGTGGCGAGCGATGCGGAAGTTGTGGGGGGTTCACCGGGGTCACCACGCTCATCACGTTACTTGCGAGTTAACCGACCAGTAAAGACCGGCGATTTCACCGATGCGGCGCGCGTAGACCCCGCTGACACTCCAGACGAACCCCACCCGTTTCAGGAGGCACCATGCAGCGCCGCATGCGCCGTATCGCCACGGCCCTCGCGACCGTGACCACCACGCTCCTTCTGTCGCTCTCCTTCTCCGCGACCTCCGCTCAGGCCGCGACCCGCAACCCCGTCGTCTTCGTGCACGGTCTGAGCAGTTCGTCCAGCAGCTGGGACGACTGGATCGCGTACTTCAAGGCCGACGGCTACACGTCCGCGGAGCTGTACTCCTGGTCCTACGACTGGGGCCAGTCCAATGTCACGACGGCCGCGCAGCTCAAGACCAAGATCGAGAGCGTGCGGGCCGCGACGGGCGCCGCCAAGGTCGACGTGGTCGTCCACTCGATGGGCGCGCTCAGCTCCCGGTACTACCTCAAGAACCTCGGCGGGACGGCGTACGTGGACGACTTCGTCTCCGCGGCCGGTGTGAACCACGGGACGTCCGTGGCCGGTTGGTGCCGGTGGCTCTACACGTCCTGCAGCGAGATGTACACCGGCAGCTCCTTCCTGACCTCGCTGAACTCCGGTGACGAGACGCCGGGCAGTGTGTCGTACGCCAGCTACTGGTCGAACTGCGACGACGCGCTCACCCCGGACACCTCCGCGATCCTCAGCGGCGCGACGAACGTCGAGGTCGGCTGTGTCCCGCACAACGACATGAACAACGACAAGGGCATCTACGACCAGGTCCGCGCCTTCATCGCCTGATCGTCCCGGCGGTCGGCACCTCGTACACCCGTGCCCGTCGCGTGGTCTCCTCCCCAGGGACACGCGGCGGGCCAGGCGTTTTGCCCGCGGTCGCGCCCTGCGGACCGTCCCCTCGTCCCGGCCGCGACGGGTGAGCCGGTGCTTCCCGGGGGACAATCGCGGTATCTGCCGTCCTCTTCGGGAGGTCCTCATGGCCCGCGCCCGCGCCACGACGGACGCCGTGCACCACCCCCTCTTCGCCCGGTTCTACGCCAGACTGAGCGTGTCGGCGGAGCCGCGGATCGGTCCCCTGCGCGAGGAGCTGCTGGCGGGGCTGTCGGGCCGGGTCATCGAGATCGGCGCCGGCAACGGTCTGAACTTCGCGCACTACCCGAGCGCGGTCGCGGAGGTGGTGGCGATCGAACCGGAGCACTCCCTGCGGCGGTTGGCCCTGGAGTCCGCCCTGCGCGCCGAGGTGCCCGTGGACGTGGTGCCGGGCTCGGCGGAGGCGCTGCCGGTCAAGAGCGAGGCGTTCGACGCGGCCGTGGTGTCCCTGGTGCTGTGCAGCGTGCGGGATGTGCGGCGCTCGCTGAACGAGGTGCGGCGGGTGCTGCGCCCCGGCGGTGAGCTGCGGTTCTTCGAGCACGGCCGGGGCGGCGGGCGGGCGATGCGGACGGCTCAGCGGGCGCTGGACGGCACGGTGTGGCCGCTGCTGTTCGGTGGCTGCCATGTCTCCCGCGACCCGGTCGCCGTCATCCGGGCCGCCGGGTTCGGGATCGGGGCGGTCCGGGAGGTCCTGGTGCCCGAGCAGGGGCCGCGGCTGCCCAGTTCCTACTGCGTGCTGGGCCGGGCCCGGCGGCCCGGCGTCACAGACTCCACTGACGCAGCTCCTGCGTGATGTCCTGCACGCTGGCCTCGCCGCTCTTGACCAGCCGGGCCAGTTCGCGCACCTGCTCGGCGGAGGTGACGACCTTGACGCCGCTGGCCACGAGATAGCCGTAGGCGACGGCGGAGGCGAACAGCGCGTTGGAACGCTCCAACGCCGGGACGTGCATGAGGACTTGGAGGAGGGCGGCGGCCCGGGCGTGCGGGGTGTCGTAGACGGGGACGTCGAAGATCTCGGCCTCGTGCCGGGCGACGGCCGCGACGAGGGCGCCCCAGTCGGAGACCTGCGGATCTCCGGGCGTCTTCCGTTCGGCGACCATGAGGAGCCAGGACAGGTCGATTCTGAGCTGACTCAAGGGATCAGTGACGCCCCTCGCGCCGGCCCTCGGGATCGGCGCCGAACTCCTCGGCGAAAACCGCCTCGTACTGCTTCATGAAGTCGGCCGCGGACTCGACGAAGGTGTGCCCCGCCTCGCCCGTGTCCTGCCGGACCAGTTCCTCGATGTACCGGTTCACACTCATCCCGCGCTCCAGGGCTCGTTCACGGGCGGCCCGGGCCGTGTCCTCGTCCACGCGGACGTTCAGCTGGGTCTTGGCCATGACTCGACGCTAGCGCCGGAGTGCTAGCAGTGGCAAGGGCGCCTTCGCCTCCACCGCCCCTAAGGGCCCGCTTTGCGTGCCCCTTACATAGAGATCGGGACCCCGACCTGCGACGGAGACCGCCTCGGCCTTCGGGGGGATTCCTGCTGTGCCGCGCATCACACTAGGCTCGGCCGGGAGCGCCCGGAATTCGAACTGGTTCGAGCCTGGAGGCCGTTTTGTCCACTGCTGCCGCTGAGCACCCCCTCGGCCGCGCGGAAGCCGACTCCGTCGCCGCCCGCGCCCGGGGCCTGACGAAGGCGTACGGCACGGGAGAGACCAAGGTCCTCGCCCTCGACTCGGTCGACGTGGACATCGCGCGCGGCCGCTTCACCGCCGTCATGGGCCCCTCGGGCTCGGGAAAGTCCACCCTGATGCACTGCCTGGCGGGGCTCGACACCGTCTCGGCCGGACAGGTGTGGCTCGGGGACACGGAGATCACCGGGCTCAGGGAACGTGATCTGACGCGGCTGCGCCGGGACCGGATCGGCTTCATGTTCCAGTCCTTCAACCTGATCCCCACGCTGAACGCGGCCGAGAACATCACCCTGCCGATGGACATCGCGGGCAAGAAGCCCGACGAGAAGTGGCTGGACCAGGTCATCGACACGCTCGGGCTGCGCGACCGGCTGCGGCACCGGCCCTCGCAGCTCTCCGGCGGGCAGCAGCAGCGCGTCGCCTGCGCCCGCGCACTCGCCTCCCGGCCCGAGCTGATCTTCGCCGACGAGCCGACCGGCAACCTCGACTCCCGCGCCGGGCTCGAAGTGCTCGGTTTCCTGCGCGAGGCGGTCGACCAGCTGGGCCAGACGGTCGTCATGGTCACCCACGACCCCGGCGCCGCCGCCCACTCCGACCTGGTGCTCTACCTCGCGGACGGGCGGATCGTGGACCGCATGGAACGCCCCACGGCCGAAGCGGTCCTGGAACGCATGCGCCTCTTCTCCGGGAAGAACCCCCAGGCCCCGGCCGCCGGCACACCCCTGGCGGCCCCCGACGGGGAGAGCGTCCCCGGCAGCGGGTCCGCGGGCGGGCCCGGCGACCGGTCCGTCGGCCCCGGCAAGGACTGAGACCGTGCTGAAGGCGACTCTGCGGAGCTTCCTCGCGCACAAGGGGCGGCTGCTGCTCTCGGCGCTGGCGGTCGTGCTGTCCGTGGCGTTCGTCGCGGGCAGCCTGATCTTCTCGGACACGGTCACCCGCACCTTCGACCGCCTCTTCGCCTCCACTTCGGCCGATGTGACCGTGAGCCCGAGGGACGACGAACTGACGGGTCAGATGCCCACCGGGGCCGTCGAGACCGTGCCCGCCTCGCTCGCGCGGCGGGTCGCGGGGATCGACGGTGTGGCGGACGCCCGTGTCGACGCGTCCGTCGACAACGTCACGGTCGTCGACAGCGACAACGAGTCGGTGGGGCCGACCACGGGCGCCCCCACCGTCGCCAGGAACTGGCAGCCCACCGACCGCAGCCCGGTGAAGCTGACCAGCGGGCACGCGCCGCGAGGCGCCGGCCAGGCCCTGCTCGACGCGGACACCGCCAAGAGCAAGGACGTGGAGATCGGCGACACCCTGACGGTGCTCGCCGGGCCGGGCTCCTTCCGGGTACGCGTCGTCGGCATCGCCACCTTCACCACCACCAACCCCGGCGCCGCCCTCGTCTACCTCGACACCCGGGCGGCACAGACCGCGCTGCTGGGCGACCCCGACGCCGCCACCGGCATCTCCGTGACCGCCGAGCCCGGGGTGAGCGACGACCTGCTCAAGCGGCGGATCGCCGACGAGCTGGGACCGACGGCGTACGAGTACCGGACCGCGGACGAGCGGGCCGAGTCGGCGGCCGCCTCGCTCGGCGGCTTCCTCGACGTGATCAAGTACGTGATGCTCGGCTTCGCCGGGATCGCGACACTCGTCGGCGTCTTCCTCATCGTCAACACCTTCTCCATGCTCATCGCCCAACGCACCCGCGAACTGGGCCTGTTGCGCGCGCTGGGCGCCGACCGGCGCCAGGTGCGGCGCTCGGTGCTCACCGAGGCGGCGCTCCTGGGGCTCGTCGGGTCGACGCTGGGCCTCGCCGCCGGCATCGGGCTGGCCTTCGGGCTGATCGAGCTGATGGGCGCCTTCGGGATGAACCTGAGCTCGGCCGAGATGGTGATCGGCGTCGGGACGCCGATCGCGGCGTACGCCGTCGGGCTCGGCGTCACCTTCGTCGCCGCCTATCTCCCGGCCCGGCGGGCCTCGGCCGTGTCGCCGATGGCGGCCCTGTCCGACGCCGAGATCGCCGGTGTGGGGCGACCGCTGAGGATGCGCGCGGTGGCCGGCGGGATCGTCGGAGCGGCCGGTGCCGCCGCGCTCGCGGGGTGCGCGGTGTCGTCCGACACGGGCTCCGCCGCCTCCCTGCTCGGTCTCGGGGTGGTCCTCACACTGGTCGCGACCGTCATCGCCGGACCGTTGCTCGTACGGCCCGTGATCCGGGTCCTCGGTGGCGCCTTCCCCGCGCTGTTCGGCTCCGTCGGCCGGATGAGCCAGCGCAACGCCCTGCGCAATCCGCGCCGGACCGGGGCCACGGCCTCCGCGCTGATGGTCGGGATCGCGCTGGTCGCCGGCATGTCGGTGGCGAGCGCGTCGATGACCAAGTCCTTCGACGACGAGATCGACAACACCCTCGGCGCCGACTTCGTCATCCAGAACCAGAACTTCCTGCCGTTCCCGCGGGAGGTCACCGACAAGGTCCGCGCCACCGACGGCGTCGGCCTCGTCGTACGCCAGCGGTTCACGCCCGTCGAGGTACGGCTGCCCGACGGCGCGCGCGTCGAGACGACCGCCGCGGCCTACGACGCACAGCTGGACGAGATCGCGAACGTCACCTACGCCGAGGGCGACAGCGGCGCCGCGCTGGCCGACGGCGCCATCGCCATGGACGCGGAGTTCGCGCGGGACCACGACGTGACGGTGGGCAGCACGATCCCCGTCCGGTTCCCGGCCGGGAAGAACACCGAGCTGAAGGTGGCCGCGCTCACCGACCAGGACACCGCCGACGGCTTCGGGGTGCGGGGCGGGCTGTACTTCGGGATGGCCACCATCGAGGCGTACGTGCCCGAGGGGCAGGACTCCGCGCTGTACGTGAACGCCGGGTCCGGCACCGGCGCCGACGAGCTGCGCGCGAACCTGGACCGCACGCTGGAGGCCTACCCGCAGGTCCAGGTCCGCGACCAGGCCGACTACAAGGAGCTGATCCGCGGCCAGATCGCCGTGCTTCTTTATCTCGTCTACGCGCTGCTCGGCCTGGCGATCGTCATCGCGGTGCTCGGGGTGGTCAACACCCTCGCCCTGTCGGTGGTCGAACGCACCCGGGAGATCGGGCTGCTGCGCGCGATCGGGCTGGCCCGGCGGCAGTTGCGGCGGATGATCCGGCTGGAGTCGGTGGTGATCGCCGTGTTCGGGGCGGTCCTCGGGCTCGTCCTGGGTCTGATCTGGGGCGTCTGCGTGCAGCAGGTGCTGGCGCTGCAGGGCATGAAGGCGCTGGCGATCCCGTGGGGCACGGTCGTCGCCGTGGTGATCGGCTCGGCGGTGGTGGGCGTCGTGGCGGCCCTGCTGCCCGCGCTGCGCGCCTCCCGGATGAACGTCCTGGCGGCGATCGCGCACGAGTGAGCGTGCGCGCACGTGTGCTGGCGGCACGCCCACACCGGTGGTGCACTCACCGGCATGCCCGCCCAAGTCCCTGATCTGTGAGGAGAGTTCATGCCGCGCCCGTTCCGCTTCGGAGTCAACTTACTCAGCCCCACGTCGGCTGCGGAGTGGCGCGCGAAGTGCCGCCGCGCCGAGCAGCTCGGTTACGACGTGATCCTGGTCCCGGACCATCTGGGCATGCCGGCCCCGTTCCCGTCCCTGGTCGCGGCGGCGGAGGCGACCGAACGGCCGCGGCTCGGCACGTTCGTCCTGAACGCGGGCTTCTGGAACCCGGCCCTGCTGGCGCGCGAGGTCGCCACCACGGACGCGCTGACCGGCGGGCGTCTGGAGCTGGGGCTCGGCACCGGGTACGTACCGGCCGAGCACGAGAAGGCGGGCCTGCCGTGGGGTTCGGCGGGCGCGCGGGTCGACCATCTGCTGCGCACGGTCCGGGAGCTGGACCGGCTTCTCGGCTCCGAGGAGCACGAGCCGCGTCCGGTGCAGCGGCCCCGGGTGCCGCTGCTCGTCGGCGCCAACGGTGACCGCGTGCTGCGGATCACCGCCGAGCACGCGGACATCGCGGCGTTCACGGGCGCCCGGACGGTGGGGAACGGCAAACTGGAACCGCTGACCGCCGAGGAACTCGACGAACGGGTCGGCCGATACCAGGAGTTCGCCGCCGGACGGAAGGAACCCGCCGAGCTGAACCTGCTGATCCAGATCGTCGAACTCACCGAGGACCGCGCCGCCGCCGTACAGCCGTGGCTCAGCCACCTCCCGAACCTGAGCGAGGACCAGGCCCTCCGGCTCCCGCTGGTCCTCGTGGGAACCCTGGCCGAGATCGTCGACCAGGTACTGGCCCAGCGGGAGCGCTACGGCTTCTCGTACCTGACCGTCCTGGAGCCGAACATGGAGTCCTTCGCGAAGGTCGTCGAGGCACTGCACGGCCGGTGAGGGGGCGGGGGCTGGGGCGGGGCGGATCCGGGAACTCCGGCTCGGCGGGGCGGGATGCTCGGCCGGGCGGGATGCGCGGCGGAGCCGGAGCGGAGCCGGAGCGGAGCCGGAGCGGAGCCGGAGCGGAGCCGGAGCGGAGCCGGAGCGGAGCCGGAGCGGAGCCGGAGCGGAGCCGGACCAGGGCGCGCCGCCCCGCGGGCCTGTCCGGATTCTGGAATTCCCGGCCCTCCGTCGACCCCCGTGATGGGATCGCGTCATGACCGACCTGCGCATACGGGCCGCGACGCCCGACCACCTCGACGCCGTCCTCGCCTTCTGGAAGGTGGCCGCCGAGGGCACGAGCATCAGCGACGACCGTGGAGGCGTCGAGCGGCTGGTGGACCGTGACCCCGAGGCGCTGATCCTGGCCGAGCTGGACGGAGATCTCGTGGGCACGGTCATCGCCGGATTCGACGGCTGGCGGTGCCATCTGTACCGGCTCGCGGTGCATCCGGAGCGACGACGGAAGGGCATCGGCTCGGCTCTGCTCGCCGCGGCCGAGGAGCGGTTCGTCCGGCTCGGCGGGCGGCGCGGCGACGCGATGGTGCTCGTACGCAACGAGTCGGCCCAGCATGCGTGGCGGGCCGCCGGGTACGCGCCCGAGGAGAAATGGCGACGGTGGGTGAAGCCGCTCGGGAGCTGATGCCGGGGGTGCACCGAGGCGGCGGGAGGCACTTTGCCGGTCCTTTACCATGAGTGGACCAGTGAACCTCTACGGAAAGGTTGTGAGCGTCCGCCCATGGGCGAGCCTCCCAGTACGCGGCCGGGTACCTCCCGTACCCGAGCCGGTGCACGACATCGCGCGATCCTCCCGCACCTGCCCGATCATGGGACGGAGGTGACCCGATGACCGAAGTGCTCCTCCTTCTGGTGGCGGTGCTGCTCTCGCTGATCTGTGGTGCCTTCGTCGCCGCCGAGTTCTCGCTGACCACGGTCGACCGCGCCCGGCTGGAGCGGGCCGTGGAGCGCGGCGAGCGGGGCGCCGCCGGCGCCCTCAAGGCCGTACGGAACCTGACGTTCCAGCTCTCCGGCGCGCAGCTCGGCATCACCGTCACCAATCTGGTGGTCGGCATGCTCGCCGAGCCGTCCATCGCGAAGCTGATCGCGGGCCCGCTGGAGGCGGCCGGCGTCCCCGCGTCCGCGTCGAGTTCGGTGGCGCTGGTGATCGGCACGGCCCTGTCGACCGTCGTGCTGATGGTCGTCGGTGAGCTGGTGCCCAAGAACTGGGCGATCTCCGCGCCGCTGCCGGTGGCGAAGAAGGTGGCGAACCCGCAGCGCTGGTTCAGCGCCGCGTTCCGCCCGTTCATCACCCACCTCAACAACACCGCCAACCGTCTCGTACGCCTCTTCGGCATCGAGCCCGCCGAGGAGCTGGCCTCCGCGCGCGGCCCCCAGGAGCTGGCGGCCCTCGCCCGGCACTCGGCCAAGGAGGGCGCCCTGGAGGCGGACACCGCCGAGCTGTTCGTGCGGACGCTGAACCTCGCCGATCTCACCGCGGAGAACGTGATGACCCCGCGCGTCCAGGTCATCGCCCTGGACGCCCTGGCGACCTGCGAGGACGTAGCGAACGCGACCCGGGCCACCGGCCTGTCCCGCTTCCCCGTCTACCGGAACAGCCTCGACTCGGTCGTCGGCACCGTCCACATCAAGGACGTCCTCGCCGTGCCCGCCGAGCGCCGGCTGCGCACCTCCGTCGCGGAGCTGCTGCGCGAGCCGCTGCTCGTCCCCGAGTCCCTCACCGTGGACCGGGTGCTGGACCGGCTCTCGGGCAAGCGCACGATGGCCGTCGTCATCGACGAGTACGGCGGCACCGCCGGCGTGGTGACCCTGGAGGACATCGTCGAGGAGGTCGTCGGCGAGGTGCGGGACGAGCACGACCCGCACGAGACGCCCGATCTGGCCCCCGTCGGCACCGACGAGCACGGCCGCGAGCTGTACTCGGCCGACGGCTCGGCCCGTACCGACCAGCTGGCCCGGGTGGGCCTGCGCGCGCCGGACGGCCCGTACGAGACGCTCGCGGGCCTCGTCGCCACCGAGCTGGGCCGTATCCCGGCCGTCGGCGACACCGTCGACGTCGTCGGCTGGCGGCTCGACGTGGTGGACGCCGCCGGGCGCCGGGCCGCGCGGGTGCTGCTGCACGCGCCGGTCCCGTTCGCCAAGGAACACGAGGAGGAGACGCGATGACCGCCGTCCAGCTGCTGATCGGTTTCGCGACGCTGGTCGTCAACGCGTTCTTCGTGGGCGCCGAGTTCGCCCTGATCTCGGTGCGCCGCAGCCAGATCGAGCCGTACGCCGACCAGGGTGACCGGCGGGCGCGCAGCGTGCTGTGGGGTCTGCAGCACGTGTCCGCGCTGATGGCGGCCGCGCAGCTCGGCATCACGCTGTGCACCCTGGTCCTCGGTGTGGTCGCGGAGCCCGCGATCGAACACCTGCTGGAGCCGCTGTTCCACGCGGTGGGCGTGCCGGAGGGCGCGGGCCACGTGGTCTCCTTCGTGATCGCCCTGGCGCTCGCCACGTATCTGCACATGCTGCTCGGCGAGATGGTCCCGAAGAACATCGCCCTGGCCGAGCCGGTGCGCAGCGCCCTGCTGCTCGGCCCGCCGCTGGTGACGCTGTCGCGGGCGCTGCGCCCGGTGATCTTCACGGTGAACGCCTTCGCGAACACCCTGCTCAAGCTCATGCGGGTCGAGACGAAGGACGAGGTGGCGGCGACCTTCTCGGACACCGAACTCGCCCGCCTGGTCCGGGACTCCAGCGAGGCCGGGCTGATCGACGACCGCGCGCAGGAGCGGCTGCGGGACGCGCTGGAACTGGGCCGGCGGCCGGTGCGCGATGTCGTGCTCCCGCTGGAGCGGGTCGTCTACGCGGGCATGGGTGTCACCCCGGAGGAGCTGGAGCGGCTGTCGGCCGAGTCCGGGTTCTCCCGTTTCCCGGTGGTCGACGAGGGGCGCCGGATCGTGGGCTATCTCCATGTGAAGGACGCGCTCGACGCCACCCCGCGCGAGGTGCCGTTCTCCGTCCGGGACATGCGGTCCATCGCCCGGGTCCGGGAGACGACACCGCTGGACGACGTGCTCACCGCGATGCGCCGCAGCCGGACGCATCTGGCGGCCGTGCTGGGCGCGGACGGTCGGCTCGCCGGGATCGTGACCATGGAGGACGTGCTGCGGGAGCTGTTCGGGCAGCCGGCCGTGTGAGGTTCGTCGGCGGAGGGAGCCGACCGACCGCCGGGTATGTGAAGGCGTTACCATCGTTGGCGCCATGCAGACGAATCCCACGTACTCCAGCCTTGTCTCGGTCGGCGATTCCTTCACCGAGGGGATGTCCGACCTCCTCCCCGACGGTTCGTACCGGGGCTGGGCGGACCTCCTCGCCGGCCGCATGGCCGCGCGGACGCCCGGCTTCCGGTACGCCAACCTCGCGGTGCGCGGAAAGCTGATCGGCCAGATCGTCGCCGAACAGGTGGACGTCGCCGCCGCGATGGAGCCGGACGTGATCACGCTGGTCGGCGGCCTGAACGACACGCTCCGGCCCAAGTGCGACATGGGTCGGGTGCGGGGCCTGCTGGAGGAGGCCGTGGAGCGCCTCGCCCCCTCCTGCAAGCAGCTCGTCCTGATGCGCAGCCCCGGCCGCCAGGGCCCCGTCCAGCAGCGGTTCCGGCCACGCATGGAGGAACTGTTCGCCTGCGTCGACGAGCTGGCCGCCCGGCACGACGCCCTCGTCGTGGACCTGTACGGCGCCTCGTCGCTCAGCGACCCGCGCATGTGGGACGTGGACCGGTTGCACCTGACACCCGAAGGGCACCGCCGGGTCGCCGAGGCGGTCTGGCAGACGCTCGGCCACGAGGCCGAGGACCCGGAGTGGCGGACGCCGATGCCCCTGACGCCGCCGCCCGGCTGGGCCGCCCGCCAGGTGGCCCACGCGCGGTTCGCCCGCCAGTACCTCGCGCCGTGGATCGTCCGCCGCCTCACCGGCCGTTCCTCGGGCGACGGCCTGCCGGCGAAGAGGCCCGAGTTGCTGCCGTACGAGGGACCGCTAGCGTAAGGAGCCGCCGTACCGGGAGGCGCGTGTGACCACGACCGTGATCAACCTCAAGGGCCGCATCCGCGACTTCGGCCCCCGGCTGGAATTCGCCCCCAGCGACCTGGTGTACATCGGCCGCCGCTGGACCATGGGCCACTGGGACCTGCCGCGGCATCCGCTGTTCAACCCGTTCCAGTACGACACCGAGAAGAAGAAGCGCGACGGGACCCGGGCCGAGGTGATGGCCAAGTACCGGGAGTACCTGACGTCCGACCCCGAGCTGATGGCCCTCGTACCGGAGCTGCGCGGCAAGACGCTGGCGTGCTGGTGCGCGCCCGAGCCCTGCCACGGGGACGTGCTGGCGGAGATCGCGGACGGGGTGTGAGGAGGCGGAAGTCGCGGGCGCCGGCGACCGCCGCCCCGATCGCCGCGACCGGGCTTCGTAGGTTCCTCCGAAGAGACCCTCGGCGCCCACCTGGACGCACCGAAACGCGGCTGCTGAAGCAGCTGGACAGTGCTGGTAAGGCTCTCATCCGGTACGAGAAGCAGCTCACCACGGTCAACAAGGCGCTGGAGAAGGCCAAGGACAAACTCGACAGCTCGACGGCTCGACGGCTCGACAGCCTCAGTCGTCCGCGTCGCAGTTGTCGTCCAGTGTGAAGTCGGGGGTGCTGTCGGCGGCGAACATCACGGGCGGGGCGCGCGGCGACAAGCCGGTCACGGTCCGCTCCATCATGGGCGGCCTGGTGGAGTCCCGTGACAAGGCGACCGCGTTCGCTGACGCACTGAAGCAGCTGAAGGCGCGGGGCCTGGACAAGAACCTCATTAAGCAGGTTGCCGAGGCCGGAATCGACGGCGGCGGCCTGGAAACGGCGGGTGCCCTACTGCGGGCGTCATCGTCGGAGATCGCATCGATGAACGACCTTCAGAAACAGATCAGGTCGGCGGCCGGAAGCGCGGGGAAGACGGCGGCGGACGCGTTCTACGGGGCTGCGATCAAGGCGCAGGAGAAGTTGGTCAAGTCGCTGGGGAGGGTGATCAAGCGGGCGCTCGGCGGTAAGGCCGCGGGCGGCATCATCGGCGCGGCTGCGGGTGGTGCGCGCGGCGGGCTGACGTGGGTGGGTGAGCAGGGCCCGGAGCTGGTGCGGCTGCCGTACGGGGCGATGGTGCATTCGAACCCGGACTCCCGGCGCATCGCGAGCGAAGGGGGCGTGGCGTGAGAGTCGATGCTCACCACCTCGAGTGCGCGGCGCGGTGGAACGCCGGCACAGGGTGGGACCGGACAGCCGATCATCGTGTACCAGACGATCACCCTGGACGGGCGAGTCGTGGCGAAGCAGATCTTCGACCCGATGCGTGGAGAGATCCACACGCGGGGCGGCTTGAAATCCCTTGAGCGGTGACCCGCAGAGGTGACTGGAGGCCCCACCGCGGCTGTCACGGCCGCGCGGGGGGCTCCTCGCTACTTGCCGATCTGCCACTCCACCGGCTCATCCAAATCCCCTGGCGAGTACAGCACCCGGTCCGCCCGGCCGAACCCCTTCGCCACCTCGAAGAAGACGTTGCCGCGCACGCAGTCTCCGCCCTTGACCTTCGCATCCATCGGATACACCGGCGGCGGCAACTCGCTCCCGGTCATGTGGAAGGGCTCCAGCCGCGCCCCGTCCTCGTAAGCCAACGACCACGTGAACGGGGCCACTGTGATCGGCTTCTCGCCTTCGTTGCATACCTTCACCTCGATGAGGGCCAGCTTTTGCCCGTCCTGGAACAGTCCCGTCGGGCTGCCGAGGCCCTTGTCCTTGTGGTCGAGTACGGCGGCGGAGAATTTTTTGCCGCCTGCGTCGATGTCGACCTTGTCGCCGAGCTTCAGCGTCTCTTGGCTGGGCGAGGGCGACGGGCTCGCCTTCGTGCTGCTGGCTGATGGTGTGCTGGCCGGCGCCTTGACCACAGTCGGTGTGCTATCGGTGTCGTCGCGGGAGTTGGAGAGGACGATGCCCGCGGTGACGATGCCGGTGATGAGTACGGCTGCTGTGCTGATGATGATCGTGTTCGTGTGGTTGCGATTCGGCGGCTGCGGTGTCGGTGGTATGGCGTCGCTCATGGTCCCCCATGGGCGTGCGTGTGCGCGTGGAGAGCATCATGAGGCCATTGCGGAGCGTACGGGCCGGTATGGCCGTCCTGTGACCCTCTGGCGCGATGCGCCCGCTGGTTACCGCCAGGGCCCTCACCAGTGAGTACCCCTTACTCGTCGAGGGGCTCGGCCAGATGCGCCTGAGCGATCGCGTCGATCCGCCGGGCGAGGTCGAAGTCCGCTTCCGTCAGCCTGTGCCCGGCGTCGTGCGTGGTGATCCCGAACCGCACCTTCCCCCACCGCAGGTCGATGTCGGCGTGGTGGCTGATCAGCCGCTCGACGTCCGCGACGTGCACGATCATCGCCACCCCGCCGTGATACCGGATCGCGTACGAGCGGGTGATCTCGTCCCCTTCGCGCCGCCAGCCCGGCACGGCGGCCAGGGCGGTCCTGATCTCGTCCTCGGTCAGCGGCACCGGTGCGTCTGCCACGTCAGCTCCCTGCGGTCACGGGCGCCAGAACCTCGGCAAGGTCCCGGCCGACCGGGGCATCCTGCCACGGCCGCATCGCCCGCTGAAGGGTGACCAACTCCCGTGCCATCCGGGCCGACCGGGTCTCGACGGCGATGTCCGCCACCGTACGGGCGATCTCCAGCGCCTGATCGGGCTCGCCCGCGCCGGCCGCCGCGGTGGCGTGCCGGGCGAGGTACACACCGCGGTCACGACGCGCCGTCTCGGGGACGACGTCGAGGACTTGGCCCCACAGCGATACGGCCTCCGCGCCGAGGCCGAGCCTGCCGTAGCAGGTGGCGCGCTGCACTTCGAGGTAGCCGGGCGTGCGCCTGCATGCGTTGCCCCACGGCAGGTCGTCGTCGACGCGGGCGAGGAGTCCGTCCGCCTGGTCGATCAGCCGGTCCACGGCGTCCCGGTCGTGGGTGAGGCTGGCGCCGTGGGCCTGCTGCTGCATGGCCATGATGCGGACCTTCGGCACCAGGCGGTGGGAGTCCTCCAGCGCGGCCTCGCACAGGTCGATGACCGCATGCCCGTCGCCGAGGTCGGTGCGCACCTGCGCCTGGTTGACGAGGGAGTAGCCGATCAGGTGCGGATCCCTCGACCGCATCGCGATCTCCTGGGTGACGCCCCGCCAGAACGCGGCGCCGTCCATGTCGCCGGCGTCCTGGTACAGCCAGCCGACCAGCGCGGCGTACGCGGCCCCGACCCGGAGGAGACCGCGGCGGGTCTCGCCCTTCGCGGAGCGCACGAGCTTGTCGATCAGCTGGTACTGAGCGGACACGGTGCCGATCAGGTCGTGCGGGCCGAGGAACATGTCCGCCCGGTAGTGCCCTTCCAACTGGGTCTGGAAGTAGTCGATCAGGGCGGGGTCGACGTGCTGCGGGGCGACCGGTCCCGCGGCGAGAGCTGACGCGGTGACCGAGGCGAATGCGCGACGCTTCACCTGCTCATCTTCGTGGTGCTCGGGTCGGATCCATCCCGGCGGGGTGGTGAATCCGAGGTCTTCGGGCCAGCGGCCGAGCGCGTCGTGGATGACGATGGCGGTCTCCTCCGGCGGCCAGCCGGGGCGGTCGCCTTCCCACCGTCGCCACGTGCGCGGGGACACCGTGAAGTGGGGGTCGTCGAGGAGCCGTTGCCCGTGCTCGGTGAGCCGGGCTGCGGCTTGCTCGATGGTGCGCCAGCCCGTCCGTAGCCGTGCGGCCCTCAGCGCGTCGTTGCGGCCCACCTGTCCAGTCTGAGGTGTCATCGCGCCGTCTCCCGGCCATGGCCGCCACGTGGCCACGGATGGCCACGGCGCGACCTATTTGCATCTGTGTGTGCCAGCCCATCATCCAACTGTGATGACGGCACGTACACGGAACGCGACAGTCTGCCCCGGATTGGGGCGGCGCTTGGAGGTTGGCGGATGATCCGGCAGACGACTGCGGAAGAGCCTGAACACCCTGCCGGACCCGACGCGCCCGCCGAGCCCGGCGCCCGGCTGCGGGGTGTGCCAGGCCCTCGACAAGCAGCGCGCCGAGGCAGAGCAGGACGGTGAAGTCCGACGCGCCACGATGTTCGAGGTCGAGATGCGCCGCCACCCCCGGCACCGCGAGGGGCCGGCGTGAACCAGGCCAAGGAGCCTCACACGATCGCCTGGCGCAGCTGGCACCGCGGCCTGTCCGATACCGCGCGTCTCGTGAAGACCGGTGAGGCCGGGCGTCTGTTCGCGTGCGGGGGCTGCCGCTTGAAGCACGGCCTCGTCCCGCTGGCGGACCGGCCGTGACCGCCGTGGAGCGGGCCCCGGAGTGCGAGCACGACATGCACCGGTTGTGCCCTGGCCCGAAGGCCGTACGGCGTGAGGGTGCGCCCGCGTGGGAGGTGCCGCTGGAGACGCTGCGCTGCGGCTGCCAGTGTCACCGTAAGAGCCCCCGGTCCGGCCGAGCACCCCAGGCGTGATTCGGTCGGACCGGGCCCGCGCTGGTCAGAGGGACGGACGTGTGAGACACACGTCCGTCTTCCTGCCGCGGGCAGCAGAACGGCCCCCGCAGACAGTGCGCGTCTCCTGCCTGCGGGGGCCTTCGCCGTACCCCCAACCGCATAGGGGATGCAGTGTGATGGCTTTGACCTGCGGGCTTGTGTGGGGGATGGCACTCGTATGGCACGCCGGGGTTTCTCTGGCCGGTGCATGCGCAGCACTGGTTAGCGTGACCGTTTTCGGGTACTTCGTCCGATAATCCCCTACTTCGAATGGAGTACCAGCATGGTCATCAAGAAACTCCACGACATGGGCATCCGCAGCGAACACGCCTACACCGCAGCCCTCGGCTCCATCGGCCTCTCCGTCGCCACCTGGGTGCTGTCCCTCAAGGCCGAACCCGTCGGCGGCCTCGCCCGCGCCGACCGGTGGGGCATCTTCGTCGGCGAATGGGCGCCCACCTTCTTCGGCCTCGGCGTCGCCCTCTCCCACTACGAGCAGCAAGACGGCACCCTGACGGCCACCGTCCACGAGCTGCGGGAGCAGAAGGCCGGCTGATCGGCGGGTCATCTCGGGGGCCCGCGGGGTCACGGCATGCAGCGTCGCCTCTCCCCCTCGGCGACCGCCGGGGAGGGAAGCAGGAAAGGGGAGCCTGGACGCCTGTATCGAGACCTCCGGACTCCCCTGGGCTGCGCCTCCCTGGCCTCCCTCGACCGGCATATGCGCAGGTCACGCTGAAGGAGGCAGGGCAGGGAGCCGGGTAGGGAGAACCCCCCAAGATCCGGGCTCCTCCCTACTCGTCGAGGTCACCCTCGTCGTCGTCCTGAGGGGTGTCCTCGCGGTCGGCGATGGCGTCGACGATCCGCTGAGGGCTGACGTGCATGACCCCGCCGCCGGGTCCTGTACTCGCCGTGCCCGCAGTCGTCGAGGACGCGCCGCAGATCCCGGAACGACCAGCCGTCGTACTCCCCGGGTCGTGGTCTGTGTCACTGATAAGCGATCACTGGAACCATCGCGCGCCGGTTCAGGGAGGTCGAGACGCGGGCGGACATCCTCCGCAAGGAGCCGGCCGTGGCAATCCGGCAGGCGGACGCCGACGACGTCCCACAAAAGGACATCTGCGAGGCAACGGGCTACACCTGCCAACAGGTACGCCGCATCGTCTTGGCCAACGAAGGCGAGACGGGCGCCGAGTCTAACGGCGCCGGAGCCCGTCTCACACTCATCTCACAGACCTGACGGCGGACACCGTCCGGAGCGCCTCTGACCTGCGGCGGACCGGGCGGTGTGGACGTTTAGGCGTCCCTCTGGGCGCCGGGTAAACTCCGTGCACGTGACTTCCGCGCCAGCCAAGCCCCGCATCCCCAACGTCCTCGCCGGACGCTACGCCTCCGCCGAGCTCGCCACGCTCTGGTCGCCCGAGCAGAAGGTGAGGCTCGAGCGACAGCTCTGGCTGGCCGTACTGCGGGCGCAGAAGGACCTCGGCATCGAGGTGCCCGAGGAGGCCCTCGCCGATTACGAGCGGGTTCTCGACACCGTCGACCTGGCCTCCGTCGCCGAGCGCGAGAAGGTCACCCGGCACGACGTGAAGGCGCGGATCGAGGAGTTCAACGACCTCGCCGGGCACGAGCACGTGCACAAGGGCATGACCTCCCGCGACCTCACCGAGAACGTCGAGCAGCTGCAGATCCGGCTCTCCCTGGAGCTGGTGCGCGACCGTACGGTGGCCGTGCTGGCCCGGCTCGGCAAGCTGGCCGGTGAGTACGGCGAGCTGGTCATGGCCGGCCGCTCGCACAACGTGGCCGCGCAGGCCACCACCCTCGGCAAGCGGTTCGCGACCGCCGCCGACGAGCTGCTCGTGGCGTACGGCCGGGTCGAGGAGCTGCTCGGCCGCTACCCGCTGCGCGGCATCAAGGGCCCGGTGGGCACGGCCCAGGACATGCTCGACCTGCTGGGCGGCGACGCGGCCAAGCTGGCCGAGCTGGAGGACCGGATCGCCGGGCACCTCGGCTTCGCGCAGGCGTTCACCTCCGTCGGCCAGGTCTACCCGCGCTCGCTCGACTACGAGGTCGTGACGGCTCTCGTCCAGGTCGCGGCGGCGCCTTCGTCGATCGCCAAGACGATCCGGCTGATGGCCGGGCACGAGCTGGTGACCGAGGGCTTCAAGCCGGGCCAGGTCGGCTCGTCCGCCATGCCGCACAAGATGAACACCCGCTCCTGCGAGCGCGTCAACGGCCTCATGGTCATCCTGCGCGGCTACGCCTCGATGACCGGCGAGCTGGCGGGCGATCAGTGGAACGAGGGCGACGTGTCCTGCTCGGTGGTCCGCCGGGTCGCACTGCCGGACGCCTTCTTCGCGCTGGACGGACTGCTGGAGACCTTCCTGACCGTCCTCGACGAGTTCGGCGCCTTCCCGGCCGTGGTCGCCCGTGAGCTGGACCGCTACCTGCCCTTCCTCGCCACGACCAAGGTGCTTATGGGCGCGGTGCGCGCGGGTGTCGGCCGCGAGGTCGCGCACGAGGCCATCAAGGAGAACGCCGTCGCGTCCGCGCTCGCCATGCGCGAACAGGGCGCCGAGCGCAACGAACTCCTCGACAAGCTCGCCGCCGACGACCGCATCCCGCTGGACCGTGCCCAGCTGGACGCGCTCATGGCCGACAAGCTCTCGTTCACGGGCGCCGCCGCCGACCAGGTCGCCGTCGTCGTCGGCCGTATCGAGGAGATCGTGAAGCAGCGTCCGGAGGCCGCCGGTTACACGCCGGGGGCGATCCTCTGACCCGCTACACCCAGGCCGAACTGGAGGCCGCCCGCGACCGGCTGGTGCCGGATGTCACCGCGGACGGCCTCCGGGTCCTTTTCTGCGGCATCAACCCGGGGCTGATGACGGCCGCCTCCGGCCATCACTTCGCCCGCCCCGGCAACCGCTTCTGGCCCGTGCTGCACCTGTCCGGCTTCACGCCCCGCCTCCTGAAGCCGTCCGAGCAGGGCGAACTGCCGTCGTACGGGCTCGGCATCACCAACGTCGTCGCGCGGGCGTCGGCGCGCGCCGACGAGCTGACGGCGCAGGAGTACGTCGAGGGCGGACGCCTGCTCACCGCCAAGGTGGAACGGCTCCGGCCACGCTGGCTCGCGGTGGTCGGGGTGACCGCCTACCGGGCCGCCTTCGGCGACCGCAGGGCCGCCGTCGGGCCGCAGGAGCGGACGATCGGGACCTCGCGCGTGTGGGTGCTGCCCAACCCCAGCGGGCTGAACGCGCATTGGACGGCGACGACGATGGCCGAGGAGTTCGGCCGGCTGCGGGCGGCGGCGGAGGGCTGACCACTGCGCCCGGGTCAGCGGGCAGCGGGCAGCGGGTCACGGTGGGTCTATCTCCGTTATCAGCGCGACGAGTTGGAACGGCAGTTCCTTGTCCCACTGGGAGACACCGAGGGCGACCCAGCGGCCGTCGGCCCGCCAGAGGTGCACGTCCGGAACGTGGGAGCTGAGCGCCGCCCAGGGCTCGGGTATCTCCTCACCCTCCATGGACCGGTCCAGGACACTCCACAGGCTGAACACGTCCGGGGCGCCCCAGCGTGCGGTGAGCCGCTCCGACAGGGCGTCCCGGTCCGCCTCGTACTGCTCCTCCGTCTCCTCCCGCCGCGTGCCGTCGTCCTCCCAGAAGTCGGCACTCGTCGCTAACTCGGCGACGAGGTAGCCCGGTCCGGCCTCGCCGACGTCCGACCGGCCGCGCTCCGCCGGGAAAGGCTCGGAGCACAGTCGGTCGATGACGGCGAGGTGCTGGGTGATGCTCATGCGGTCCAGTAAAGCGGGCACCACTGACAATTGGCGTGGTGTCAGGCGGCGGTGCAGGGGGTACGGCCGTGCGTCGCCGCCGGGGTCGTCCCCGTGCCGGCCGCGCGGCCGGGAGCCGGTGCACATGCCCGGCCGGGTCGGCGACCAGGTGCCCGGGCCGGGATTGCGCAGGTCGGGGGCGTCAGACACTCGCCGGGGGTCGACCGCGGCGAGTACCATCCGCCAAACAAGCGCGCGAGCTGGGAGGACGGACGTTGGGGCGACTGACCGGCGGGGATCCCTCTCTGCTCCGCAGGATCAACTCGGCCGTGGTGCTGCACGCGCTGCGGGCCACGGACCACGCGACACTCACCGAGATCACCCGGGTCACCGGCCTGTCCCGGCCCACGGTCGAGGGCGTCGTCGAGGGGCTGGTCGAGGCCGGGCTGGTGGTCGAGCAGGCCGCCGAGGAGGGGGCCGCCCGGCGGCAGGGGCGGCCGGCGCGGCACTACCGGTTCCGGGCGGAGGCGGGCCATCTGCTGGGCCTGGACGTGGGCTCGCACCAGGTGACCGCGCTGCTCGCGGACCTCGACGGCAGGGTGCTGGGCTCCCTGTCCAGGGAGATCTCCGAGGCGGCGTCGGCGGACGACCGGCTGGAGCGGCTGCGCTCGACCGTGGCCGAGCTGCTGCGCAGGTCCGGTGTCTCGCGGGCCTCGCTGCGGGCGGTCGGTGTCGGCAGCCCGGGGGTCATCGAGGCCGACGGCGCCGTACGCCTGTGCGCTGCCCTGCCGGAGTGGACGGGCCTGAACCTGGGCGAGCGGCTGAGCCGCTCCTTCAAGTGCCCGGTCCTGGTCGAGAACGACGCCAACGCGGCGGCGGTCGCCGAGCACTGGAAGGGCGCGGCCGCCGAGTCCGACGACGTGGTGTTCGTGCTGGCGGGGCTGAGCCCGGGCGCCGGTTCGCTGATCGGCGGGCGGCTGCACCGGGGCTACGGCGGCGCGGCCGGCGAGATCGGCGCGCTGCACCTGCTGGGCCGTGAGGCCACCCCGGAGGCGCTGCTGTCGACCACGGGCGAGCCTCTGCATCCGCTCGACGAGCAGGCGGTCGCCGAGGTCTTCTGCCGCGCGCGCGAGGGCGACGAGCGGGCCCGCGAGGCCGTCGACCGCTTCATACAGCGGCTCGTGCACGACGTGACGGCCCTCGTCCTCGCCCTCGACCCCGAACTCGTCGTCGTCGGCGGCTGGGCGACCGGCATCGACGACGTCCTCGACCCCCTCCGCGACGAACTGGCCCGCTACTGCCTGCGCCCGCCCCGCGTCGCCCTCTCCCGGCTGGGTGAGACCGCCGTCGCCATGGGCGCGCTCCGTCTGGCCCTGGACCATGTCGAGGAACAGCTGTTCGCGGTGGAGGGCACGGTGACGGCGCGGCGCTGAGCCGGTGCGGCACCGGGCCGGCTCAAGCACGGGGACGCGGTCCGTAGATCACGGGCGAGCCTGTCCACAGACACGAGAACGCCGCGCCCCGGAGACCGGGGCGCGGCGGGTGCAGCCGGAAGGGGCTGCCGGCGTCGTCAGGACGCGCGACGCTCCGGACCGTGGTGGATCTCGACGCCGCCGGAGTCGCCGAAGGTCAGTCGGCACGTGTCGGCACGGTAGGTGGCCAGGGACACCGCCGCCGTACGCCCCTCGGCGTAGAAACGGGTGGTGACGACGAGGACGGGCGCGCCGGGCAGCCGGTCGAGTTCCCTGGCGTCCTCCGCGCGGGCGGACCCCAGTTCCACCGAGCGGTCCTGCCCTTCCAGCTCCAGGCGCTGCAGCTCGCGCAGCACGGCACGCGCGCGTGCGGCACCCGAGGGTGCGTCTATGGCGGAGAGGGCGGGCACCGATTCCGCCGGGATGTACAGCAGCTCGGCGGCGACGGGCTGGCCGTGCGACACGCGGGAGCGGCGCATGACGTGCACCTGCTCGCCGTGCACGCTCTCCAGGATGTCGGCGACCGCGGTGGGCGGCCCGGCGGACACACAGTCCACGGCCTGCCAGGCGTCGTCGGCCGTGCCCGGCCACGCGTGCTGTTCGGTGCCGACCGCGACGCCCACGCGCGGAGGCGCCACGGTGGTGCCGACGCCGCGACGGCGCTGCAGCCTGCCCTCCAGTTCGAGCTGCTCCAGCGCCTGGCGGAGCGTGGCTCGGGCGACCCCGAAGCGGGCCGCGAGATCTCGTTCGTTGGGCAGGATCTCTCCCACCGCGAACTCGGAGTCCAATGCCTCACTGAGCACGGTCTTCAGATGCCAGTACTTCGGTTCCGGCACCGATTCGAGCTGCTGGGTCCCCACCCTGTCCTCCGCTGCTTCGCCGTGGCCGGCGGTGTTTTTGGCGCCCTTGTTTATTAAAGGTTGTTGCACTTTCTTGCGACCATAGGCCTGCCCCCACCCTTGGTCAAGACCAATCCTCGAACGCCGGGGCATCCGGCGGGCCGGACGCCCGGCAGCGTTCATCGAGGCTTCACGACAGTGCGGCGAAGCGGGACGGGAACGGGCGGCAAACGGACACGAACGGACTGTCCCGAGCCGCCCGGCGCGCTACTGCTCCACCGTCCCGCGCACTACTGTTCCTCCGTCATCTCCACCGTCCCGCGCACTACTGTTCCTCCGCCGTCTCCCTCGTCTCCGTCATCTCCGTCAGGGAGAGCAGTTTCTCGGGGTTTCGCAGGATGTAGACGCACTGGATACGCCCGTCGGCGACATCGAGCTGGAACACGCTGTCGACCTTGCCGCCGGACAGGAAGACCACCGCGAGGCCGCCGTTGACCTCCAGGAAGCGGAACGAGGCGTCCACCAGGCCCTTTCCGGCCACGCCATGCATGAACCGCCCCACCTTGTCGGCGGTTTCGAGGACACGCACCGGGGCCTTGCCACGACCGCCGCCGTCGCCCACCAGACGTACGTCCGGGGCCAGCAGCGCCATCAACCGGTCCAGGTCACCGCCGGCCGCGGCGGCGAGGAACCGTTCGGTCAGCTCGCGGCGTTCGGCCGGATCCACCTCGTAGCGCGGTCGCCGCTCGTCGACGTGCCTGCGGGCGCGCCCGGCGAGCTGGCGCACGGCGGGCTCGGCGCGGTCGATCATGGCGGCGATCTCGGTGTAGGGGTAGCCGAAGGCCTCCCGCAGCACGAACACCGCCCGTTCCAGGGGCGAGAGGGACTCCATGACGACGAGGACGGCGAGCGAGACGGTGTCGGCGAGGACGGCCCGCTCGGCGGTGTCCGGCACGGTGGCCCCGTAGTCGGTGACGTACGGCTCGGGCAGCCACGGACCGGGGTACGCCTCGTCACGCGCCTGCACCTGGCGCAGCCGGTCGATGGCGAGCCGGGTGGTGACGCGGACCAGGTAGCCGCGCGGTTCGCGCACCTCGGACCGGTCGGCGCCGGACCAGCGCAGCCAGGCCTCCTGGACCACGTCCTCCGCGTCGGCGACCCGGCCGAGCATGCGGTAGGCGACTCCCATGAGGACGGAGCGGTGCTCTTCGAAGACGTCGGTCGCGATATCGGTCGTCACCGTTCCATCCCATCCCGGGCGACGCGGGCCTGTCCAGGCGATTCCGCGCCCGCTCGCGGGCTTGTTACCCACAGGGACTACCCGCCGGTAGCAGTTGCTGACAAGCTGTCTACGAACGCCGTACCTCAGCGCGCCCACTCCCAGACGAGGAGCTGCTCCATGTCCGCCGCCACGGTCTCCTTCCAGGTCCCCTCCCCGCTCGGCCCGCGGCCCGTGACGGTCTCCTACACGCGCGAGGGCACCGGCGAGCCCCTGCTCCTGCTGCACGGCATCGGCCACCACCGGCAGGCCTGGGACCCGGTGACACACATCCTGGCGGCCGAACGCGAGGTCATCACCGTGGACCTCCCCGGGTTCGGCGAGTCCCCCGCGCTGCCGGACGGCCTCACCTACGACCTGCCCACGACGACGGCCGTGTTCGGCGCCTTCTGCGAGGCCCTGGAGCTCGACCGCCCCCATGTGGCGGGCAACTCCCTCGGCGGCCTGCTGGCCCTGGAACTGGGCCGCGAGAAGCTCGTGCGGTCCGTCACCGCCCTGTCCCCGGCCGGATTCTGGAACGAGGCCGAGCGGCGCTACGCGTTCGGCATCCTGCTCACCATGCGGCACATAGCGCGGCGGCTACCCCTCCCGCTGGTCGAACGCCTGTCCCGTTCGACGGCCGGCCGCACCGCCCTGACGAGCACCATCTACGCCCGTCCGGGCCGCCGTTCACCCGAGGCGGTGGTCGCCGAGACCCTCGCGCTGGCGGGGGCCACCGGGTTCGACGACACCCTGCGGGCCGGCGGCAGCGTCCTGTTCACCGACGACATCCCGGGTCTCCCGATCACCGTGGCCTGGGGCAGCCGGGACTGGCTGCTCGTCCCCCGGCAGGGCGTGCGCGCCAAGCGGGTCATCCCCGGCGCCCGGCTGGTGCGGCTGCCCGGCTGCGGCCACTGCCCCATGAACGACGACCCCGCCCTGGTCGCACGCGTCATCCTCGACGGCAGCCGCTGACTTTCTAAGGACCGCCGCCTGCGACCCCAGGACGACCCCGGCGCCGACCAGCACACTGCCCACGGCCCTGCGCGGCGCCGTAGAAGCCCGCGCCGACGCCGGTGGGGGCTCCTACGGCGCCGCGCAGTTCCCCGCACCCTTGGACAGCAGGGGCTTCGCCCGCTGCCTTTCAGGCCCGCCCCCGGCATCCCGGCCCGGCGGCCCGTTCGTCCTTCAGGCCCGCAGGGCCTGGGCTTTCAGGGGCGCGGGGAACTGCGCGACAAGCCCCGCCCACCCGCACCCCAGGGACGCCACCCGGGTCCCCAGCCCTCTGGGGGTGTCGCCGCTTCCCCCGGCGCCCGGCCAGTTGTTCACTTGTCGTTTGCGTGTGCGCTGCGGCGTACCCGTAGTTGTGACTGTGCACATTGGCCGGATCCGTCACTGGAGGCGCATTCATGTCACATCGTCCGCCGAGTCCCCTGCCCGGTCGCCGCAGCGTACTGCGCGGCTCGCTCGCCGCGTCGGCCGCGCTGGCCCTGCCCGGTTCCGTAGCGCTCGGTTCGGTGCCGGCGCTGGCCCTGTCGGGGCGGCCGAAGGCCGACTGGGGTGTGCAGGCCGGGGACGTGACCGCGCACTCCGGTCTGGTGTGGGTGCGGTCGGACCGGCCGGCCCGGATGATCGTCGAGACGTCCGCCACCGAGTCGTTCCGCAACCCGCGCAGATGGCACGGCCCGCTGATCGGCGCCGGCACGGACTTCACGGGGACGACGCGGCTGCACGGCCTGCCCTCGGGCGAGCAGATCCACTACCGGGTGCTGCTCGCCGACCCGGACGACCCGCGCCGCACCGGTGAGCCGGTCACCGGCACCTTCCGTACGACGTCCTCGAAGCGGCACTCCGGGGCGCGGTTCGTGTGGTCGGGCGACCTGGCCGGGCAGGGCTGGGGCATCAACCCCGACCGCGGCGGCTACCGCATCTTCGACGCGATGGGCGCGCTGGACCCGGACTTCTTCCTGTGCAGCGGTGACACGATCTACGCCGACGGTCCGATCGCGGCGACGGCCGCGCTCCCCGACGGAAGCACCTGGCGGAACGTCACCACCGAGGAGAAGTCCAAGGTCGCGGAGACGCTCGCCGAGTTCCGGGGCAACTTCCGCTACAACCTGCTGGACGAGAACCTGAAGCGGTTCAACGCGCAGGTCCCCTCGATCGTGCAGTGGGACGACCACGAGGTCACCAACAACTGGTACCCGGGCGAGATCCTCACCGACACCCGGTACACCGAGAAGAGCGTGGACGTGCTCGCGGCCCGGGCGCGGCGGGCCTTCAGCGAGTACTTCCCGATCTCCACGCTGCGGCCGGGCGCCCGGGAGGGCCGCGTGCACCGCGTGCTGCGCCACGGACCCCTGCTGGACGTGTTCGTGCTGGACATGCGGACGTACCGCAACGCCAACTCGCCCGACACGCAGACCACCGACCCGGTGGGCATCCTGGGCGCCGAGCAGTTGGAGTGGCTCAAGCGGGAGCTGTCGCGGTCGCGGGCGGTGTGGAAGGTGATCGCCTCCGACATGCCGCTCGGCCTGGTGGTGCCGGACACCGGCGACGGCAAACCGAACATCGAGGCCGTCGCCCAGGGCGACCCGGGCGCGCCGCTCGGGCGGGAGCTGCAGATCGCCGAGTTGCTGCGCTTCGTCAAGCACCGCAGGATCACGGGGACCGTGTGGCTGACGGCCGATGTGCACTACACCTCGGCGCAGCACTACCAGCCGTCACGGGCCGCGTTCACCGACTTCGAGCCGTTCTGGGAGTTCGTCTCCGGCCCGCTCAACGCCGGCGCCTTCCCGGCGAACACCCTGGACAACACCTTCGGACCCGAACGGGTGTTCATGAAGGCGCCGACGACGGCGAACGTCTCACCGGCGGGCGGCTACCAGTTCTTCGGCGAGGTCGACATCGACGGCCACAGCGGAGAGCTGACGGTACGGCTGCGGGAGCAGGACGGGACCGTGCTGTACACGAAGGTGCTCCAGCCGGGTCTCGTCGGCCAGTGACCCGGGCGCCGTAGGCCTGCCGTAGGCCTGCCGTAGGCCTGCCGTAGGCCTGCCGTAGGCCTGCCGTGAAGCTGTCGTAGGCCTCCGCATTTCGGCGGCGTTTCCGCAGGTCAGGGGCCGTTGTCAGTGGTCGCGCCTACGGTTTTCCCATGACGCGATCGCTACAGGCCGTGGCCTATACCCGACCCTCCGTGCTGGAGTCCGTGGCGGGCGGACTCCGGCTCGGGCTGGAGACCTCGCGGGGCGCCACCCCGACGGGGGTCCGGGACCATCCGCGGTTCTTCACCGGCTTCCTGACCTCCCCTCAGGTGGCCGCGGCGGGGCTGCTGGCGGTGGCGGACGTGGCGGCCGCGCGGTACCACCAGCAGCAGCTGCGGACCTCGCTGGACCCGGTGGTGACGGGCAACGGGGACCGGCTGCGGTTCGAGTCGTTCTCGGGCTGCGGCGGGGTCTACGCCCGCCTGGACGTGCTGGAGCCGGGCCTCGACGGCGGCGAGGTCGGCCACGGCACGACCAATGTGGACGTCAACAATCCGCTGCGGGAGGCGCTGTCCAGGATCGGCGGGGACGATCCTCTCCATCTGCGGGTCGGCCCCGAGGAATTGACCGTGACCACCCTGGACGGTCCGGTGGTGGAGAAGAGGGTGTCGCTGCCGGACCGCTGGCTGCGCGGTTTCGCCGAGGCCCAGGTCGTCGCGGCCGGGTTCGACCTACGGGCCGAGCTGCCCGCCGCCGAGGCCGTGCGGTTCCTGCGGTCGCTGCCCCGTGGCGGCGCGCGCGGCGCCTCGCGCGGTGCCCAATGGGTCGTGCCCGCGGGGCGCGCCCTGCGGCCGACCACCCGGCCCGTCCCGGGCGCGGTGTGTCTGCCCGGTCCGGAGCGGCTGGCAGCCCTGCGGCGGGTCCTGCGTCATGCCACGGCCCTGCGCGTCTACGGCCCGCCGGCGGCCGGTGCCGCCGCCTCGGCCAGCGCCTGGGAGGTGGTCCTGCCCGGTATGCGGCTCACCCTCACGCTGTCCCCGGAGGCCGGGCGTGGCTTCTCCGGCGAGGGCGGTGTCCTGGAGGCACTGGCCACCGACGAGGCGGCCGGGGACGCGGAGCTGATCGCGGTCCTGCTGGCCTGGGAGCCGCGCGTCGACGTCGGTGAGCTGGCCGCTTCCTCCGGCCTGCCGGCCGACCGGGTGCGGGCGGCGCTGACCCGGCTGGGCACCTCCGGGCGCGTCGGCTACGACACGGCGGAGGCCGCGTACTTCCACCGCGAACTCCCCTACGCTGCCGACCGCGTCGAGCGCCACAACCCCCGTCTGCGCTCGGCCCGCGCCCTGGTGGCCGCCGGTGCCGTCCTGCTGGACGGTGACCTCGGCACGGTCACCGCCGAGGACGGCCATGTCCACCGCGTACGGGAGAGCGCGGGGACCCTGAGCTGCTCCTGCCTCTGGTGGGCGAGGTACCGGGGCGACCGTGGCCCCTGCACACACGCGCTGGCGGTACGCATGGTCCGCCGGGGCGGGGCGTCGGCGCCGGACGGCACAGGGGTCGGCGCCGGGGCGGGCGTCGGCGCGGGGATCGGCGGGGGTGCGCGATGAGTTCGGCGGCGCTGATCGGGGCGGTGCGGGCGGGGGCGACGAGTGAGGTGATCGCTCTGGTGGACGGGATGACGGACACCGAACGGCGCGCGTGCATGCCGGAGTTGAAGCGGCTGCGCGGTCAGCTGCGCGCGGAGTCCTGGCAGTTTCCGGCCCAGCGGGCGTATCCCGCCCTGCACGCGGCGGGAGCCGCCTGCCAGACGGGTGCCGCCGCCGTGGCGGCCTGGCTCACCGGGCCGGAGCTGCGCCTGCGCCAGGCGCCGCCGGCGGTTCTGATCGACGTGCTCGGCGACCGCGATCCCGCCTGGCTCGCCGACCTCGTGCGCCGCCTGGCGGAGTGCCCCGCCTCCGCCGAGGTGCCGTACGAGCTGATGGCCGGCCTCGTCCGGCTCGCGGGCTGCCCGGTACCCACGTCCGAGGCCTATGTGCGGGGCTGGATGGACCACATCGGCTGGGCGCGCCGCAACGGGGGCACGGTCGTCGGGAACCTCCGCAAGGACCCGCACCTCCGGGAACTCGTCGCCGCGCTGTTCGAGACGGAGGAGATCGGCGCCCGCGGCGAGTGGCGGTACGGCGAGGGCCTGAACGACTGGACGTACGCCCTGACCCAGCTCACGAGGGTCGGCCTCCTGGACCGCGAGGTCATGGTCGACGGCTGCGTGGCCCGGCTGCTGCGCGGCGGCGCCTCCACGGCGGACAACAGGACCTTCCTGGGTCTGCTGACCGCGCTCGACCTCACCCGCGACGAGCAGCGCGAGCGGATCGCGGACTGGACGGCGCTGTGCTCCGACGGCCCCTCGACGGTGGCCGCGCACGCCCAGGGGTTCCTCGCCGGGCTCGCCCTGGACGGTGAGCTGGGCCCGCGCGCGCTCGCCGAGCTGTCGGACGCGGTCCTCTTCCGCACCGAGAAGAAGCTCGTCCGGGCCCAGCTCGTGCTGCTGGGCAAGGTGCTCAAGCGGGATCCGTCCACGGCGGCCGAGCTGCTGCCCGCGGTGGCGCGGGCCTTCGGGCACGCGGACACGGACGTGCAGGAGAGGGCGCTCAAGCTGGTGGAGCGGCATCTCCCCGGCCTCGGTTCCGGTGACCTCCTCCACGACGCCGCCGATCTGTTGAGCCCCGGCCTGCGGGCCCGGGCCCGGAAGGTTCTGGGCTCCCCGGCCGCGCGTGCCGACTCCGAGCCGTACCAGGAACTGCTGCCGGCCGTCCCGTCCCCGACGCGGCTCGCCCCCGCGCCGGAGACGGTGGCCGAACTGGCCGAGGAGGTGAGCGCCCTGCTGGCGTCGGACGGCGAGGTGGGCGCGTTCGAGCGGGCGCTGGACGGGCTCGTACGGCACGCGTACCGGGACCGGGAGGCGCTCGTGGCGGCCCTTGAGCCGGTGGCCGCGCGCCGCTGGTGGGCCGGGAGGGAACAGACATCGGTCGACCGTCACTTCCGCGAGTTCCCGGACGGGCTGGAGGTGGTCGTGGCGGCGCTCTTCGAGCGGGTGGGGACCTCCACGCCGCACCCGTCGTGCAACGGGGCCTCGGAGTCGGCCGGTTGTGTGCACAGCGCTCTGGCCGGGGCGTTCGAGGCCCGGTTGTGGGAGGTCGCGTACCGGATCCTGGCCGAGCCGCTGCCGTTCCTGCTGGCGACGCCCACCTGGAGCACGGGCTCGCTGGAGCCCGAGGAGCTGGTGACACGCCTCGACGCGTACCGTCGGCTGGGGGCGCGTCCGGGTGAGGTGGACTTCGCGCAGGCGCTGGTGCGGGTACGGCGCGACGACACGGCCGCGCTCGCGTCGGCGGCGGTGGCGGCCCGGGAGCTGGGCACGCGGGAGGGCGACCGGCTGGCCGAGTGGCTGCTGACCGACATACCGTCCCAGCCGCTCCAGCGAAGCCGCACGGCCGGGCCCAGGATCCTCGTGGAATTCGGTGAGCTGCCGGAGCTGCGGAGCGCGTTCTTCCCGCCCGCGTTCCGGCGGCTCGGCCGCCCCCTGTCGGTGTACCGGGGCAGCTGGCGCTGCCCCCACTGGCGCCACGAGGACTGGCGGCACTGGCTCGCGGTGGTGCCGGGCCGTCCGGAGCTGATGGCGGGGCGCGTCCTGCGCGATCTGTCTCTGGGGGCCATCGAGGACACCCGCACGGGGTTCCCCTTCCTGCCGACGCTGGCCGAGGCGGAGGGGGAGACCGGCGAGGCCGTACGCCTCTGCGTCGCGTACGGCCTGGGCGCGCGGCGCCCGGAGGACCGGCTCGCCGCCGTGGACGCCCTGCTGGTGCTGGCGGCACGGGGGCAGTTGGACGCGGGGCGGCTGGGCGCCGACCTCGGCAGCCTCGCGGCGGTGGGGAGCGTCAGGCCGTCACGGCTCGCCGAGGCGATACGGACGGCCGCGGCGACCGGGGCGTACGGCACCGCCTGGTCGGTGCTGCGCGAGGTGCTGCCGCCGCTGCTCGTCGCCCTCTCGGGCGAGGGGACGGCGCGGACGCCGACGCGGGGCCTCGGGGATCTGCTGGCCGTCGCCGCCGAATGCGCGGAGCGATGCGGGGCACACGGGGGGCTGCCCCATCTCGCGGAGGCGGCGGACCGCCGGGGCTCGTCCCGACTGGTGACCCAGGCCCGGCGACTGCGTGCGGCGCTGGAGGAGACCCCGGCGGCCTGACCGTCGGCTCGTGACCTCTACGGTCACGATGGGCATGGCCGGTGACCTCTACGGTCATCATGGGCATCGCTTCCGACAGCGCCGGTCATCAAAAATGCAACAAAAGGTGCAGAACGATGCTTTTACCGGTCAGTCACAAAGCGTTCGTGATCACGCAACACGGTTCGTTCACAGTGGCCCCATGACTTCTGACATGTCTGATGTGACGCGGGCGCTCGACGGCCGCACGACGCACCACCGGCTGCGCTCCGCCACGGCCGGGTTCCGCAGCTGGTGGGATCGGCGCCACGGTCACGCACCGCCGACGAGCGATACCGACGCCCGGCCGCCGCTCAGCGAGGGGCAGCAGGCCGGGCCGTCCGAGGCGGTCGCCCCCGTGGGCACGGGTGCGACCCTGATGTGGCGGATGCGGACGACGGTGAAGGACGCGCCGGGTTCGCTGGCCGTGCTGTGCACGGCGCTGGCGGAGCACCGGGTCGACATCCTGAGCCTGCAGACGCACCCGCTGGCCGAGGGCACGGTGGACGAGTTCCTGCTCCGCGCGCCCGAGGAGCTGTCGGCCACCGAGATCGGCCGAGCCGTGTCGGCGGCGGGTGGCACGGGCACCTGGATCGAGCGCGGTGACGCCCACGACCTGGTGGACGCGCCGACCCGGATCCTCGGCCTGGCCACCCGCACGGCGCTGGACGCGGCGGAACTCCCGCTCGCGCTGCGGCAGTTGCTGGGCCGCTGCACCATCCGCTCGCTGCCCGCCACCGCGCCCGGCTCGGGCCGGGTCCAGGAGAGCGCCCCGGTCGAGGGGGTCCTGGAGGAGACGGTGATGCGACTGCGGGCGCCCGAGGGCGGGACGATCACGGTGGAGCGGCCGTATCTGCCGTTCACGCCGACGGAGTTCGCGCGGGCGCGGGCCCTGGTGGAGCTGGACGCACGGCTGGGGCCGCGGATCCCGCGCAACGGGGACGTGCTGACGCTGCCCGAGGGCAACGACATCCTGGTGCGGCGCGCCGACGTCGGGGATCTGCGGGCGGCGAAGGCCATGCACGAGCGGTGCTCTCCGCGCACACTGAGCATGCGGTACCACGGGCCCGTGGTAGACGCCGACCGCTATCTCCGCCACCTGCTCAGCCCCCGTTTCGGACGGACGCTCGCCGCGCAGACGGCGTCCGGCCGGCTCGTCGGTCTCGGGCACCTCCTCTGGGACGGCGACGAGACGGAGATCGCGCTGCTCGTCGAGGACGACTGGCAGCGGCGCGGGATCGGCGGCGAACTGCTGCGCAGGCTGGTGGACATGGCGGCGGACACGGGCTGCGCGAACGTGTACGTGGTGACGCAGTCGTCCAACACGGGGATGGTCGCGGCGATGCGGGGGCTCGGGCTGCCGATCGACTACCAGATCGAGGAGGGGACACTGGTGATCACCGCACGGCTGGACGAGGCGGCGGTCGCCGCGCGGTCACCCGAACGGTCGGGCGAGAGGACCGAGTAGCCGGACGGGACCACGCCAACCCTGTCGGGCGGAGGCGCGGGCCGGCACCGGGTGCGGTCGGTGCCGGGTGCGGGTGCGGTCGGTGCCGGGTGCGGTCGGTGCCGGGTGCGGTCGGTGCCGGGTGCGGGTCGGTGCCGGGTGCGGGTCGGTGCCGGGTGCGGGTTGGTGCCGGGCGCGCGTACCGGTCGTCGCCGGGCGCATGTGCGGATGCCGGCCGGTTTCCCGTGCCCCCGGTGCACGCCCGCGAGGCCCTGGCATGGCACCATCGCTCCGCACGACGCCCCGGGTGACGCGCACCGGCGCCGAGGTGACGGTGACCGGGCCCCGTGCCTCAGGACCGCCCCGCGGACAGCACAGCCTCCTCCTCGGAGGCCCGCGCCCCGGTCCCCCCGGCGCCCAGCGCCCCGTCCAGGTCCGCCCACAGGTCTTCCACGTCCTCCAGGCCCACCGACATCCGCAGCAGCCGGTCGCTCACCCCGGCACCCCGGCGATCCGTCTCCTCCACGATGCGGTGGCTGATCGAGGCCGGGTGCTGGATCAGGGAGTCCACGCTGCCGAGACTCACCGCCGGGGTGATCAGCCGGACGGCGGCGATGACCTCGTGGGGGTCGCCGTGGACCTCGAAGGCGATCATGGCGCCGCCGATGCGCGGGTAGTGGACACGGGCGACACGCGGGTCGGCGGCGAGGCGGCGGACGAGTTCCGCGGCGGTCGTGGAGGCCGCGCGGACGCGTACGGGAAGGGTGGACAGGCCGCGCAGGAGGAGATAGCCGGCGAGCGGGTGGAGCACACCGCCGGTGGCGAAGCGGATCTGACGCAGTCGCCCGGCGAACTCCTCGTCGCAGGCCACGACCCCGGCCATGACGTCACCGTGCCCACCGAGGTACTTGGTGGCACTGTGCAGGACCAGCCGGGCGCCCTGCTCGACGGGACGCTGCAGGACGGGTGTGGCGAAGGTGTTGTCCGCGAGCAGCGGGACCGAGCCGCAGGCGTGGGCGAGGGCCCGCAGGTCCAGTTCGGCGAGGGTCGGGTTGGCCGGGGTCTCGACCAGCATCAGTCCGGTGTCGGGCCGCAGCGCGTCCGCGACGCCGGCCGGGTCGACCCAGGTGACCTCGGTGCCGAGCAGCCCGGCGGTCAGGAGGTGGTCGCTGCAGCCGTACAGGGGGCGTACGGCGACGACGTGGCGCAGGCCCATCGAGGCGCGGACGAGGAGTACGGCGCTCAGCGCGGCCATGCCGCTGGCGAACGCGACCGCGCTTTCGGTGCCTTCGAGGCGGGCGAGGGCGGTCTCGAAGCGGGCGACGGTCGGGTTGCCGAGCCGTCCGTAGACCGGCGGGCCCTCCGGCTCGGCGCCGTCCGTGGCGAAGGCGTCGATGCGGGCGGCCTCGCCCCGGCTGTCGTACGAGGGGTAGGTGGTCGACAGGTCGATCGGCGGGGCGTGCAGGCCCAGGCGCGCGAGGTCGTCGCGGCCCGCGTGCACGGCCTCGGTGGCCAGTGCTCTCGGCGTGGTGCGTGCGTGGTCGTCCGCGTGCGTGCTCGCTGAGTTCATGACAGGAGGGTGAACATCGAGCGGGAAGGAACGACCATGCACCGTGTTACGTTCGGGCAATGGCCGAATCCGTCGCACTCGATCCGGTGGATCTCCATCTCCTGCGGCTCCTGCAGAACGACGCCCGGACGACGTACCGGGATCTCGCCGCACAGGTCGGGGTCGCGCCGTCGACCTGTCTGGACCGGGTGACGCGGCTGCGCCGCGCGGGCGTGATCCTCGGTCATCAGCTGCGGCTGGATCCGGCCAAGCTGGGGCGCGGTCTGGAGGCGCTGTTGTCGGTGCAGGTCAGGCCGCATCGGCGGGAGTTGGTGGGGCCGTTCGTGGAGCGGATCAGGGCACTGCCGGAGTCGCGGACCGTGTACCACCTCACCGGCCCGGACGACTATCTCGTGCATGTGGCGGTCGCGGACATGGCGGATCTGCAGCGGCTGGTACTGGACGGGTTCACGTCGCGGCGCGAGGTGGCGCGGGTGGAGACCCGGTTGATCTTCCAGCAGTGGGAGTGCGGCCCCCTGTTGCCGCCGGACGGGGAACGAATCCGGCCGACGTAGGCCGCACATGCCCGTTGAGCGGCTGACGCCGCCCCCGTCGGCGTACCAAGATTGTCCGCATGTCTGACATCAAGAGCCCGCTGCCCCGTGAGGTCGCCGACGCGTACGTCGACGACCTCGTCGCCCTCGATCCCGTGACCGGTACCTACCTGGGTGTGAAAGAGAGTTCCAGCAGGCTTCCGGACACCTCGCCGGCGGGCCAGGAGGCTCGTGCGGAGCTGATCCGGGCGACGCTCGCGCGGCTCGGCGAGGCCGAGCGGCAGCCGGGCGCGGACAGTGACGTGGAGCGCCGGTGCGCGCGCCTGCTGCGCGAGCGGCTGACGGCGGAGCTGGCCGTGCACGAGGCCGACGAGGGGCTGCGCGCGGTCGGCAACATGGTCACGCCGCCGCACGAGGTGCGGGAGATCTTCACCATCACCCCCGCGGAGACCGAGGAGGACTGGGCCGCGATCGCCGAGCGGCTGCGCGCGGTGCCGACGGCGTACGCCGGTTACCGCGAGTCCCTCGCGCTCGGCCTGGAGCGGAAGCTGTACGCGGGCCCGCGTCCGACCGCGACCTTCGTCGGTCAGCTCACCGAGTGGGCGGACACGGACGGTTCGGGACGCGGCTGGTTCGAGGACTTCGCCGCCGCGGGCCCCGACGCGCTGCGCGCCGAACTGGACGAGGCCGCCCGCGCCGCGACCCGGGCCGTGGTCGAGCTGCGTGACTGGATGCGCGATGTGTACGCCCCGGAAGTCGAGGACGCGCCGAACACGGTCGGCCGGGAGCGCTACGGCAGGCTGGTGCGCTTCTTCACGGGCTCGGACCTGGACCTGGACGAGGCGTACGCGTACGGCTGGGCCGAGTTCCACCGGCTGCTCGGCGAGATGCGGCAGGAGGCCGCGAAGATCCTGCCCGGCGCCGGTACACCGTGGGTGGCGCTCGCGCACCTGGACGAGCACGGCCGGCACATCGAGGGCGTCGACGAGGTCCGCGCCTGGCTGCAGTCCCTGATGGACGAGGCGATCGAGGCGCTGGACGGCACGCACTTCGACCTCGCCGAGCCGGTCCGCAGGGTCGAGTCGTGCATCGCGCCGCCCGGCGGCGCGGCGGCCCCCTACTACTCGGCACCGACCGAGGACTTCTCCCGTCCGGGACGCACCTGGCTGCCGACGATGGGCGCGACCCGCTTCCCGGTGTACGACCTGGTCTCGACCTGGTACCACGAGGGCGTCCCCGGCCACCACCTCCAGCTGGCGCAGTGGGTGTACGTCAAGGACGACCTGTCCCGCTACCAGGCCACGATCGGCGGGGTGAGCGCCAACGCGGAGGGCTGGGCGCTGTACGCGGAGCGGCTGATGGACGAGCTGGGCTTCCTCAAGGACGCGGAGGAGCGCCTCGGCTACCTGGACGCGCAGATGATGCGTGCGGCCCGGGTCATCGTCGACATCGGCATGCATCTGGAGCTGGAGATCCCGGCGGACTCCCCCTTCCACCCGGGCGAGCGCTGGACCGTCGAGCTGGCCCAGGAGTTCTTCGGCGCCCACAGCAGCCGCCCGGCGGACTTCGTGGAGAGCGAGCTGACCCGCTATCTGACGATGCCGGGCCAGGCGATCGGCTACAAGCTCGGCGAACGCGCCTGGCTGCTCGGCCGGGAGAACGCCAGGCGCCGTCACGGCGACGCCTTCGACGCCAAGGCCTGGCACATGGCCGCGCTGTCCCAGGGGTCTCTGGGCCTGGACGACCTGGTGGACGAGCTGTCCCGGCTGTGATCCGGGCCGGCCGGGCCCCCGTCCGCGGCCGGGCCCGGCCGCCGTTCTCGTCCACCGATGCCGGCGGGAGACCGCTCGGCGGTGCGGGTTCAGCCCGTCAGAGGTCTCACCTGGACCAGACCCAGCCAGGTCTCACGGCCCGTCGCGACACGGGCCGCGCGCACCCCGTACCGGCCGGGGGCCAGCTCCACCCGTACATGGTCCGTCTCCCGGAGGGCGTCCCCCCGCCGGGCGGCGTCGAACAGGACGACCGGACCCGGGACCCGCCACCGCGCCTCCGGATCCCAGGCGGCCGCTTCGAGCGCCGCCGGGACGTCCGCGAGGAGTGCGGACCCGGAAGCGGCGCCGTACCGGCGTACGAAGGTGCCGTGTTCGGGCAGGTACGTGGTGGCGGCGCTTTCCCGGCCCAGGACCAGGGCGCGGGTGTCGCCGACCGGCAGCAGGCCGACGGGACCGTCGATGTCACAGGCCCGGTCGTGGTCGGACGACGTCTCGTCGCCGTCGGCGCCCGCCCAGAACGGCAGCACCGCTTCCGGCAGCGCTATGAGCGGTCCGCCGCTCGACTCCACCCACCGCACCGCATCGGGAACCACCGCCGTATCCGCGTATCGAGCCATGCCCAGAAGCTACACGGCGCCGGCGGCAGCCAACTCGTCGCCCTGACGACCTTGTTGACGCTATGTCAGCAACCGCAGTCGGCGGCGTCCACCGGCGCGGTCAGCGGGTCGGCCGCACGCCGCGCGGCGCCCTCCCAGGTGTCGTACGCGAAGCCCTCGCGCACCCAGTACTCGAAGCCACCGAGCATCTCCTTGACCTGGAAGCCGAGTTCGGCGAGGGCGAGAGCGGCACGGGTGGCGCCGTTGCAGCCGGGACCCCAGCAGTAGGTGACGACCGGCACGGATTTGTCGAGGAGCCGCCCGGCCTGTTCCCGGACGAGCGCGGTGGGCAGGTGGACGGCGCCCGGTATGTGGCCCTGGTCCCAGGACTCGGTGGAGCGGGAGTCCACCAGCACGAAGCCGGGGTCGCCGTCGGCGGCGAGGGCGGCGGCCACGTCCGACACGTCGGCGTGGAAGACGAGGCTCGCCCTGAAGTACGCGGCGGCCTCGGCGGGGGCCGCCGGAGCGACCCGCAGGACGGGGTTGACGGCGGACGTGACGACGCTCATGAGCTGGCCTCTCCCTCACGGAACCTCACGGAACCCCTCGCGGCTCCGATTCCCTGACCAGGAATCTACGGTCGGCGCACCCCTCCCAGAAGGGGCGTTCCACGGCCGGAACCTTGATCGGCCGGGGATTCGCCTGCTATCCATCGGGCATGGCCACGCAATCCCCGTACGAGCCCGACGCCACCGACTGGCGGATTCTCGACCTCCTCCAGCGCGAGGGCCGGACCGGCTTCGCCGAGCTGGCCCGTGCCGTGTCGATGTCGGCGAGCGCCGTGACCGAGCGGGTGCGGCGGCTGGAGGAGGCCGGTGTGATCCAGGGGTACGCCGCCGTCGTGGACCCGGAGCGGCTGGGGCTGCCGATCCTGGCGTTCGTCCGCCTGCGCTACCCCCACGGGAACTACAAGCCGTTCCACGACCTGGTGGCCGTCACGCCCGAGATCCTGGAGGCGCATCACGTCACGGGCGACGACTGCTTCGTGATCAAGGTCGCCGCCCGTTCGATGCGCCATCTGGAGGAGGTGTCTGGCCGGATCGGCGCGCTGGGATCGGTCACGACGAGCGTCGTCTACTCCTCACCCCTCCCCCGACGGCCCCTCGGTCACTGACCCCGCTGCCGCACGACCGAGCCCGTGCGTTCCTTCACGACCTCCAGTTGCGCGTGGACGCGCCGCCGCAGATCCGCCACATGGCTGACGATCCCGACGCTTCGGTCGCGTTCGCGCAGCGCGTCGAGGACGTCGAGCACCTCGTCGAGGGTCTGGTCGTCGAGGCTGCCGAACCCCTCGTCGATGAAGAGGGTGTCGAGGCGCACCCCGCCCGCCTCGTCGGTGACCACGTCGGCCAGGCCGAGGGCGAGCGCGAGGGAGGCGAAGAACGTCTCGCCCCCGGAGAGCGTGGCCGTGTCCCGCTCCCGCCCGGTCCAGGCGTCGACGACGTGCAGTCCGAGGCCGCTGCGGCCCCGCCCGGCCCGGTCGTCGGAGTGGACGAGGGTGTAGCGGCCCGAGGACATGCGCTGGAGCCGTACCGTCGCGGCGGCGGCGACCTGCTCCAGACGGGCGGCGAGGACGTACGCCTCCAGACGCATCTTGCGCTCGTTGTCGGCCGAGGTGCCGGCCGCGAGCCCGGCCATCCGGGCGACGCGCTCGTACTCCTCGCGCAGCGGCGCCAGCCGGCGCACGGAGGCGGTGGCCCGCGCGGAGAGCCGGTCCAGTTCGGCGCGGCGCCGCTCGGCGGCGTCCCAGGCGGAGACGGTGTCCTGGAGCCGCCGTGCGGCGGCCGTGGCGTCCCGCTCCGCGGAGGCGAGGTCGGCGGGCGGCCGCTGCGCGGCGGCTGCGGTCTCGGCCTCGGCGAGCACGGCCCGTACGGCGGCCTCCTCCGACTGCCGGGCGTCGAGGCGGTGTTGCAGGTCCCGGTGGACGGCGTCGTCGAGGACGGCGGCGGCAGCGGCCTGCGGCGTGTCGAACCCGGCGCGGAACGCCGCGTCGGCGAGGCGCGCGTCGGCGTCCTTGAGGCGCTGCGCCGTGTCGTCGGCCGTCCGCACGGCCTCGGCGGCCTCGGTGAGCAGCGCGGCCAGCAGCTCCCACTGCGCGGCCCGCGCGGCCACGCTCTCGGCATCGCCCCGGGCCTGGGCCAACTCCCCTTCCAGGGAGGTGCGTTCCCGCTCCAGCGCGTCCCGCCGGGTGTTGCGGGACGCGGCCCGCACGGCCGCCTCGCGCTGGGCGGCGATCCGCCGGTCACGCTCCCGTTCGGCGTGCAGCAGGGCCTCCCGCGCGGGATGCAGTCCGGAGGCGCCGGCCCGCGCCCGCGCATACTCTTCGGCCAACTCCGCGACCAGGGAGGCGAGTTGCTCCGTAGGAGCATCACCGGCCTCGGCGCTCGCCGCCGCGTACGCCTGCCGTACGACTCCCAGCCGGCGCTCCGCCTCGGCCCGCTCCTCGTCGGCACGCTGGGCCGCGGCGAGCGCCCGTTCCTCCGTCTCACGGTCCACGTGGCCGGCGACCTTCCGGGCCGGCTCGGGGTGTTCCGTGCCACCGCAGACGGCGCACGGCTGTCCCTCGACGAGCGCGGCGGCCAGCTCCGCCGCGATGCCGGACAGCCGCTGTTCCTTGAGGTCGAGCCAGTGGGCACGGGCCTCGACCGCCCGTTCGGCCAGCCGGAGCACACGCGCCTGCGCGTCCTCCGTGTCCCGCCCGAGCTGATCGCGCTGCCGGGCGGCCGCGAGCCGCTTCTCTGCGGGGTCTCGGCGCTCGGCGAGCTGTTCGGCGCGGGTGGCGGCCTCCTGGGCGGCCTCGATGCGGCCGCCCAGCTCCGCGCGGGTCGCCTCCCATTCGGCGAGCCAGCCCTCGGCGTCCTGGAGGACCTCCTCGTCGGCCCGTTCCTCGCTGTCCGACTCGGCCCGCTCGGTGAGCAGCACGCCGAGCCGCCGCTCCGCACGACGGGCCGACTCCAGCCCGCCCAGTTCCTCCGCCGCCTTGCGGGCGGCCGAGGCGAGTCCGGCGGCGCCCTCGTCGGCGTACGTCCCCGACAGCCGCGCCCGCACGTCCTCCTCGTCCGCTCTCGCCCGTCGGTGCGCGGCCTCGGCCTCCTCCCGCAGTTCCAGCGCGGGCACCACGGCCTCAGCCTTGCGGCCCCGCTCCATGCGCGCCCGGTCCTCGCGGTGGGCGTCGGCCCGCTCCTCCAGCCGCGCGGCCCGCTCCCGCGCCTGCGCGAACCGGCCCTGCAGCCGCGCCACTTCGCGTACGTCGTCCAGGGCACGGTCGGCGGCGGCGCGCGCGGACTCGGCCGCCGCACGCGCGCAGTGGGCGATCGTGAGCCGTTCGCGGGCGGTGCTGCGGGCGACGGCGGCCCAGCCCAGCACGGCGTCGGCCAGGCCCGGGGCACCGGGCGCCAGGTCGGGCAGCTCCGGGGCGTCGCCCGCCGCCTGCTGCATGCGGTGGGCGTCGGCGAGCAGTTCCGCGTCGCCCTCGCGCACCTGGGCCTCGGTCGCCCGGCGCCGGTCGGCGAGCCGTTTCTCGACGGCGGCGAAGTGGTGGGTGTCGAAGAGGCGGCCGAGCAGCCTGCCCCGCGCCTCGGCGTCGGCGCGCAGAAACCGCGCGAAGTCGCCCTGCGGCAACAGCACCACCTGGCAGAACTGCTCCCGGCTCATCCCCAGGACCTGGGTGATCTCCTCGCCGATCTCCTGGTGGGAGCGGCTGAGGTCCTTCCAGGAGGCCGCCGCCGTGTCGTACTCGCGCAGCCGGCTCTGTGCCTTGTCGACCGTGGTGCCGGCGCCACGTTTCTTGGATCGCTCCCACGGCGGCTGCCGGGTGATCTCCAACCGGCGCCCGGCGACGGTCAGTTCGAGGCGGACCTCGGTGCGCGTCGCGGGTGCCGCGTGGTCGCTGCGCAGGGTCATGCCCTGGCCGCTCTGCCGGGCGCCCGGCACCGCGCCGTAGAGCGCGTAGCAGACGGCGTCCAGGACCGAGGTCTTGCCGGCGCCGGTCGGGCCGTGCAGCAGGAAGAGCCCGGCCGCCGAGAGGTCGTCGAAGTCGACGGACTGGGCGCCGCCGAAGGGGCCGAAGGCGGTGATGTCGAGCCGGTGGAGCCTCATCGGTCACCTGCCGTGCCGGTCCGGCCGGGCAGTCGGCCCGCGTGGGTGGCGGCTCGGCGGCCTGTCGTCATCGGCCGTACCCCGCCGCGCGCCCCGTGCGGGCGGGTGGCCGGACGCACCGCCCGGCGGTTCGTCGGGCCCCTCATCGGGCGACCTCCCGAACCGTGTCGTCGGCCCGCACGGCGTCGAACGCGTCCCTGAGCACGGTCCGTTCGTGTGCGTCGGGGCCGGTGCCACGGACATGGGCGACGAAGTCTTCGGCGATCTGCTGGTCGTCGCGGCCGACGAGGCGCCGTGCGTAGGAGAGGTCCGGGTCTCCGGGGGCGCGCTCGGGATCGAAGGCGAGGCTGAGCGTGTGCGGGAAGCGAGCGGTCAGCCGGGCCATGGGATCGGCGGGCCGGACCGGGTCGGTGAGCGTGGCCTCGACCCATGCCTGCTCGTGCCGGGTCAGCTCCGGTTCGGTGAGCAGGTCGTCCAGCCGGCCCCGGATCCGGGCGAGCGGGCGGGGCACGGGGCAGTCGATCCGCTCGGCGTCCACCGAACCGTCGGCGTCGAGGTCCACCAGCCACATGCTCTTGCGGTGGTCGGCCTCGGAGAAGGAGTACGGCAGCGGGGAACCGGAGTAGCGGACGCGGTCGGTGAGGGTCTGGCTGCCGTGCAGGTGCCCCAGCGCCACGTAGTCGACGCCGTCGAAGACCCCGGCCGGCACCGAGGAGACGCCGCCGACGGAGATGTCCCGCTCGCTGTCGCTGGGCGCGCCGCCGGTGACGAAGGCATGGGCCAGCACGACGGAGCGGGTGCCCGCCGCACGCGTGGCCAGGTCGGCCCGGACCCGGTCCATGGCGGCGGCGAGCACCGCCTCGTGGCTCGCTCTGTCCACCCCGAACTCGTCCTTCATCAGGGCGGGTTCGAGATACGGCAGCCCGTAGAAGGCGACCTCGCCGTGGGCGTCGGACAGCATCACGGGGGTTCCCGCCGCCGAGGCCGCCGTCCGCAGATGGATGCCCGCCCGGCCGATGAGGCCCGCGCCGACGCCGAGCCGCCGCGCCGAGTCGTGGTTCCCGGAGATCATCACCGTGGGCACGCCCAGCTCGGCCAGCCGGTGCAGGGCATCGTCGAACAGCTCGACCGCCGCCAGCGCGGGCACCGCCCGGTCGTACACGTCCCCCGCCACCACCACCGCGTCCACCTCGCGCTCGCGCGCGGTCGTGACCAGGTGACCGATGAACTCGGCCTGCGCGCCGAGCATGTTCACCCGGTGGAACGCCCGACCGAGATGCCAGTCGGAAGTGTGCAGCAGCCTCATGATCCCCGAACCTAACAGGCGGGTCGGACATCACGGGCGGCTACCGGCGAACCGGCCCGCCCACACCGCCCACGTCCGCGCTCCACGCGCGTGCCCCCTCCGTCACAGCAGTCCTGCGCCCTCACGCGTCCCCGTAGGCCTCGCCCCCGAGTTCGAACGCGGCGGTGCCCGCGGTGGTGTCGGCGAGCCAGGCGCGGAAGGCGTCGACCTCGGCGTCGGGCAGGCCGATCTCCATGGTGACGGCCTCCGCGTAACGCACGTCACGGACCTCGCGCCCGCTGGAGCGCAGGTCGTTCTGCAGTTTGCCGGCCCGCTGGTGGTCGACCGTCACCGTGGCCAGCCGGAAGCGCCGGCGCGTGATGCTCCCGAGCGCGTCCAGGGCCTCGCCCACCGCGCCGCCGTACGCCCTGATGAGTCCGCCGGCGCCCAGCTTGACCCCGCCGTAGTACCGGGTGACGACGGCGACGACGTACCGCATGTCCCGGCGCAGCAGCATCTGCAGCATGGGGACACCGGCGGTGCCGCCGGGTTCCCCGTCGTCGCTCGCGCGCTGGACGGCCGCGTCGGCGCCGATGACGTAGGCGTAGCAGTTGTGGGTGGCGTCGGCGTGCTCCCTGCGGACGGCCGCGACGAAGTCCTGGGCCTCCTGTTCGGTGGCCGCCGGGGCGAGCGCGCACAGGAACCGGGATCGGTTGACCTCGGTCTCGTGCACGCCGGCGCGGGCGACGGTGCGGTACTCGTCCTGCATTCGGCCAGCCTATGCGCAGGCCGGCGCACGCCCGCGCGGGGCGTCGGCCGGGGCCGGACTCCTGGCCGGGGGCCGTTCAGGCCCCCTTCGTCCCCCTGGCCACGATCATGTCCGTCAGCAGTGCCGTGCCCGGCGCGAGTGCGGCCCACGTAGCGCCGTGCCAGGAGAGGAAGGCGATCGCCGAGGTGGGGAACTTTACCCGCATGTCGTCCAGTGCGGTGTCGAGGGCTTCGCCGGCCAGGTCCAGCACCAGTTCCTCCAGCCCCGGGTTGTGACCGACGAGGAGCAGCGTCCGCACATGGCCGGGAGTCTCGCGCACCACGTCGAGCAGCTCCGGTACGGCGGCCGCGTAGACCCGCCCGTCGTACCGGACGGGCGGCGGCGTCCCCCACTGCGCGGAGGCCAGCTCCCAGGTCAGCCGCGCCCGTACGGCCGTGGAGCACACGGCGAGGTCGGGCAGGCAGTCCGCGTCGGCGAGGGCCCGGCCCGCGGCGGGGGCGTCGCGGCGGCCGCGTGGTGACAGGGGCCGCTCATGGTCGGGGACGCCCACGGGCCAGGCGGACTTGGCGTGGCGCAAAACAAGGAGTCTGCGCAGCGGGCCCGCGCCGGCGCGCGCCGTCATGCCGTCGCCCCGATCTCCCGGGTGAGTTCCAGACCGAGCAACCGGTCCGCGTAGGCGTACGTCTCGAACCGTGCGCCGTCCGGAATGTCCCGAGCCCCCTCGACGCCCCGCAGCACGTCGAGCACCGCGCGTACGTCGAGGTCGTCCTCCCAGGCCTCTCTCAAAGCCTGCCGTACGGGCTCGGGCACCGGTTTCGACGGCTGTGTCGCCCAGGCCGCCACCGACTCGCGCCAGTGGTCGAGCGTTTCGGTGGCCTCGGTGAGGGCGGTGGGGTCGAGGGTCACCGTGGCGCGGCGGGGGTGGCTGAGGAGAGCGAGCCGCAGGGCGGTACCCGCCACGGCCGGCTCGCCCGCCCCCGTCAGGGCACCGACCTCGACCCCGATGTCGAGGTCGAGGTCGAGGTCGACGTCGGTGTCGGCCGTCTCCCCCGAGCCGGTCACGTGCAGCACCTGCCGCCCGCCCCGTGTCCCGGAGGGTTCGCTTCGCCGGATGCCCAGGTCGTCGGCGCGCTCCCGCAGTGCGGCGGGCGGGTCGGCGACGAAGAGGACGGGGCTCCCGCCCAGTTCGAGAGCGCGGGCGAGGACGTCGGCGACCAGCAGGACGCGCAGGGCCGAGGGGGCGTCCCCCGGCACATGGGCATGGACCCGGGTGAGCGCCCTGCGGATCTCGGCGGGCTCGCCGGTCCGGGCGTCAGTGATACGCAGCACGGGGTGAGCGTAGGCGCGGGAACGGCCGAACGCAGTGCGGACGACGGCATTCCGGACAGCGAGCCGTCCATCGAGCCGGACGCCGGGCCGGCAAACCGAGCCGGTCGCCGCAGGTACGGAGACCCGGGAATCGCCGAGCGCCTCCCGCTGTTGCCGCAGGGCATACGGCCCGAACGAAGGAGACGGCATGTACGGCGACCCCGCCACGATCCGCAAGGTGCTGACGGAACTCGGCGACACCTGGGCCGTCGTGGGCCTGTCCAACAACCGCAACCGCGCGGCGTACGGCGTCGCGGAGGTCCTCCAGCGCTACGGCAAGCGGGTCGTCCCGGTGCACCCCAAGGCCGAGACGGTCCACGGCGAGCAGGGCTACGCCTCGCTCTCCGACATCCCCTTTCCGGTCGACGTCGTCGACGTCTTCGTCAACAGCGACCTCGCGGGCCCCGTCGCCGACGAGGCCGCCCGCATCGGCGCCAAGGCGGTCTGGTTCCAACTGGGCGTGCTCGACGAGGACGCCTACCACCGGACCCGCGAGGCGGGCCTGGACATGATCATGGACCGCTGCCCGGCGATAGAGATCCCCCGCCTGCCCGCCACCTCCTGATCCGGGCTGCTCGCGGGCGCGCGGCCGGTCTTTTCAGGGGCGCGGGGAACCGCGCGCCCAGCCGTCACCCACCCGCGGCCGACAGACGCACCCGCGAGCGGGGTCGAAGGGGCGGCAGCCCCTGCGGACGGGACGGGCAGGGGCGGCGAGGGCGAGAAGGGTCCCGGCACCCAGGACGTCACTCATGCGCGACCACCACCACAGGCACCCCCGCATGATGAAGCACCGCATGCACGACCGGCCCCACATGCGCCCCCACCGGCGAGTGCCGCACGCGCCGCCCCACCACCAGGAGAGACGCGTCCCGAGAGGCCTCCAGCAGATGCTCCGCCGCCTTCCCCCGCCGTGACTCCTCCACCACCACGACCCCGGGAAACTCCTGCCGCCACGGCACCAGCACCTCATGCAACGTACCGGCCTCCACCTCCCCCACATCGGCATCGAGATCCGCCTCCAGACCAGGCCGCTCCCGCAGCCCGGAGTGCGGCGGCGGACGCCAGTCATGCAGAATCCGCAACGGCGCCCCCCGCGCCTCCGCTTCCTCGAACGCGAACCGGATCAAGGTGTGATCCGGCTGCACCGTGTCGAGACCGAGCACGACGGGCCGGAACGGCGTCACGGCGGACGGCGCCTCCGCCGCGCCCGGCGCATGCTCGTCCGCGGCCCGCTCCCCCGCGCGCACGAGCACCACCGGCCGCTCGGTGTGCGCGACGACATGCAGCCCGACGGATCCGAGCAGAAACCCGGCGAGACCGCTCAGCCCACGGGAACCCAGCACCAGCAGGTCCCCACCGTGCGCGACCCGCACCAGCTCCTCGCTCGCCCGCCCCGTCAACTGCTCGACACTCACGTCGACCTCGGAGTGCCGCTGCCGTATCCCGTCGGCGGCCTCCCGCAGCACCTTCCCGACACCGGTCTCCCCCACGGCGCCCGGCCCCGCCCGCCCGTCCTGCCCGTCCTGCCCGTCCTGCCCGTCCTGCCCGTCCTGCCCGTCCTGCCCGTCCTGCCCGTCCTGCCCGTCCTGCCCGTCCTGCCCCTCGGGTGCCGTCTCCGTCTCCAGCACCGGCGGCCGTCCCATCGGCTCGGGCACCGGCTCCCAGACGTTGACCAGCCGCAGCGGCAACGTACGCAGCCGCGCCTCCCGGGCCGCCCACTCGGCGGCGGCCAGACTCTCGCGCGAACCGTCGATACCCACGGTGACGGTGCGGAACATGGGCGCACCTCCTGAGGTCGAGGTCTGTTTCCAGCATCGCCGCACGAGGGCGGATCCGCAGGGGCGAGAATCGGTCCATGCTGAGCATCGGTTCCGTGGTGATGGGCGCGTCCGACGTACGGCGGGCCACCGCTTTCTGGACGCAGGCCCTCGGCTACGTCCCACGTGAGGAGCCGGAGGACGACTGGGTCGTGCTGGTGCATCCGAAGGGCACCGGCCCCCAGCTCTCCCTGGGCCTCAGCGAGACCCCGGTGCAGGAGCGCCCTCGCGTGCACCTGGACCTCTACGCGGGCAACGCGGCGGACCAGGCGGCGGAGGTCGAACGGCTGCTGGGCCTGGGAGCACACCGCGTCCGGTGGGACGCCTACCCGGAGGGTGCCGACTTCGTCGTGCTCGCCGACCCGGAGGGCAACCGCTTCTGCGTGATCGACACCGGCGGGGCGTAGAACCGGCGCAGGGCCGAAGGGCCCTGGCCGTCACACCGGTAGCAGCCGCGTCACCAGTTCCCCCAGCCGCCGCGCGTTCCGGCAGGCATGCATGTCGACGATCTCGGCGTAGACAGGGGCGGCGGAGTCGCCCGTGCCCCACTGCTCGGGCGACTCGGGGTTCAGCCAGTGGACGCGGCGGGCGCGGGCCGCGATCCGCCGCAGTGCCTCCGCGTGGGGGTCGAACCCGTTGGTGCGGGCGTCCCCGAGCACGATCACCGACGTGCGCGGCCTGACCGCGTCGAGGTGGCGGTCGGCGAACTCCCCGAGCGCGGCCCCGTAGTCGCTGCTGCCGTGCCACCCGGAGACCGTGGCCTCGTCGGCGATCCGGCGGCCGAGTTCGGCGGGATCGGCCTCGCCGTTGGTGACGAGACGGGTGACCTCGTCGACGCGGTTGACGAACGCGTACACCCGCACCTTGCTGAACTGGTCCCGCATCGCCTGCACCAGCAGCATCGTGAAGTTCGCGAACCCGGCGACCGATCCGGACACGTCACAGAGCAGAACGATCTCCGGGCGTGCGGGCCGATGCCGTCGGTAGGCGGGCCGCAGCGGCACACCGCCGGTGGACAGCGAGCGCCGGAGCGTGCGCCGGATGTCGATCTGGCCGCGCGCGGCCCTGCGCCGCCGGGCGGCCAGCCGGGTCGCGAGCTTGCGGGCCAACGGCTGGACCGTGCGCCGCAGTTCGACGAGTTGCTCGCGGCTCGCGACGAGGAAGTCGACCTGGTCGGCGCTGGGCGCGATGCCCCGCTGGGCGATCATCTCCGCTCCCCGGCGCTCGGCGACCCGTCGTCGCGCCTCCGTTCGCACCCGGTTCCGGAAGTCCTCGATACGGCGCCGGATCTCGTCGGCGTCCAGCCGATCGGTGAACCCGCCCGCACCGAGACCGGACCCGCCACCGGTCCCGTAACCCGAGCCCGAGCCCGCACCCGCACCCGCACCCGCACCCGCACCGAACGCGAGCCCGCCACCGAACCCCATCCGGAACCCGCCCCCGGCCCCGCCCCCACCCCCCGCACCGGAGAACCCGGCGCCCTCGCCCCCCGCCCCACCGGCCCCCCGCGAACCCGCCAGGATCCGTGCCAGCAGCGTCTGCGGCCGGAGACGGTCCAGCGTCTGGTGGGCGGACCAGCCGTCCGCACCCGGGGAACCGTAACGGCCGAGCAACTCCACGGCCTCGGCCGCGAGCCGGTTGAGCGCCGCCGTGTCGTTCGCGGCCAGCGCCTCGGCGAGCCGGTCGCGCAACTCGTCCCGGTCCCCGGCGGACGCACTCCGCGCGCCCGCCAACTCCCCCACTCCGAGCGGGAAGTACAGCTCGAAGGCCGTGTCGAACACGGCACGCTGCCGGTCGGCGCGCAGCAGCGCCGCCGCCAGCCCCTCCCGGATCCGCTCCCGGTCCGCGAGGCCCAGCACCTCCAGGACGGCGGCCGCGTCCACGGTCTCGCCGGGCCCGATCCGTATCCCGTGGCCGCGCAACGCCCGTACGAACGCGGTCAGCCGGTCGGGCAGCGTGGATCCCGGCGACGTACCGCTCGCGCCGCGGGCCCCGGCGCTCATACCAGCGTCAGCTTCCGCGCGGCCTTCTCGATGTCGTCCTGGTGCTTGAGGATCACTCCCAGGCTGTCCCGGACGACGTTCTCGTCCAGGGTGTCCGCGCCGAGGGCCAGCAGGGTGCGTGCCCAGTCGATGGTCTCGGCCACGGAGGGGGCCTTGCGCAGCTCCATCTCGCGCAGCGCGCCGACGACCCGGACCAGGGAGTCGGCGAGGGTGTCGTCCAGGCCCGGAACCCGGAGCGTGACGATCCGCCGCTCCAACTCGGCGTCGGGGAAGCCGAGATGGAGGAAGAGGCAGCGGCGACGTAGGGCCTCGGAGAGTTCTCGGGTGGCGTTGGAGGTGAGGACCGTGAAGGGTCGCCGAGTGGCGGTGATCGTGCCCAGTTCCGGGACGGTGACCTGGAAGTCGCTGAGCACCTCCAGGAGCAGTCCCTCGACCTCGACGTCCGCCTTGTCGGTCTCGTCGATGAGGAGGACCGTCGGCTCGTCGCCCCGGATCGCGGTCAGCAGGGGGCGGGTGAGCAGGAACTCGTCGCTGAAGATGTCGGAACGGGTGTCGTCCCAGGCCTCGTCGCGTCCGGCGGTGATGCGCAGCAGCTGCTTGGCGTGGTTCCACTCGTACAGGGCGCGGGATTCGTCGATGCCCTCGTAGCACTGGAGCCGGACGAGCCGGGCGGCCCCCACCCGGGCGACGGCCTTGGCCAGCTCGGTCTTACCCACCCCCGCCGGGCCTTCCACCAGCAGGGGCTTGCCGAGCCGGTCGGCCAGGAAGACCGTGGTGGCGACGGCCGTCGAGGCCAGGTACCCCACCTCGGCCAGGCGCGCGGCGACATCGTCCACGGAGGCGAAGAAGCCGGCGCCGGGGGCGTCCGAGCGGTCCCTCTCGCCGGAAGGGTCCAAGCGGCCCTTCTCGCCGGTCGCGCCCCCGTCGATCACGCCCGCGCCGATCACGCCCGCGCCCTTCCCGCCCGCGCCGGTCTCGGCGATCTCGTCGGTCATGTGGCCCCTCCCCTCACCCGGCGTACGAGGCCGCTCCCCGACACCCGCCCCCAAGTTACCAAGCGGTCGCTTTGAGTGGTCCCCGGCCTGAATGCCCCGGCCTCTCACACGGCGACACGGCCCCTCACCCGGTGGCACGGCCCCTCACCCGGCGACACGACCCCTCACCCGGTGGCACGGCTCCTACGCGGCCACGACGAGCCTCTCCACCAGATCCACCCACCCCAGCTCCAACCGGTCCAGGGACATCCCCCGCCGCTGCACCAGATGGTCGACGAGACCGATGTCCAGACAGCCGAGCAGGGTCTGCGCCAGCAGCTCGATGTCGCCCGTGGCCCGCGCACGGCGCAGCAGCATGCACAGGTGGCCCAGGCGGAGCTGGTTGGCCGGGCTGGTGTGACGGCGGGAGACGTCCGCACCGGCGGCGAGGTAGAGGTCGCGGTGGGCGTACTCGTGGCGGATGACGGCGACGCCGAAGGCCCGGAGCCGGTCCAGGGCGGGCGCGTCGGGGCCGAGGGGTGGCGGGCCGGTCAGGAACGCGGCCTGCAGCTCCCGCTCATGGTGGTCGAGAAGCGCGAGCATGAGCCCGATCCGGTCCCCGAACCGCCGGAAGACGGTGCCCTTGCCCACCTCGGCGGCGGTTGCCACGGCTTCCATGGTCAGATTGGCGGCCCCGCAGTCCGCCGCCAGCCGGGCGGCGACCTCCAGCAGCCGGGTGCGGTTGCGGGCCGCGTCCGCGCGCAGTCGGGGCTGGTCGGGGGCGGCAGGGGTGAGGTTCAGCAGTCCGTCGAGGGGGTCGGGGTCCTGAGGCGCCGGGAAGGGCGGCAGCGACTCTTTCATGAAAAGAGCGTAACGCTCACCACAGAGAAGTGGACCCCGGTCCGGATAGCTGCTACAAATTTCAACGGACCCCGGTCCGTTTAACCTCGCCACGCGCTTATCCCTGTAGGAGTCAGCTCATGTCCGTACGCATCCTCGCGCTCGTCGGCAGCCTTCGCGCCGGTTCACACAACCGCCAGCTCGCCGAGGCCGCCGTGAAGCACGCCCCGGAGGGCGTCACGATCGAGCTGTACGAGGGCCTGGCCGACGTCCCGTTCTACAACGAGGACATCGACAACGAGGCCGCCCTTCCGGCCACCGCCGCCCGTCTGCGCGAGGCCGCCAACCAGGTCGACGGCTTCCTGCTCTTCTCCCCCGAGTACAACGGCACCATCCCTGCCGTCCTGAAGAACGCCATCGACTGGCTGTCCCGCCCCTACGGCGCCGGCTCCTTCACCGGCAAGCCGGTCGCCGTGGTCGGCACCGCGTTCGGCCAGTTCGGCGGCGTGTGGGCGCAGGACGAGACCCGCAAGGCCCTCGGCATCGCCGGCGCCACGGTCCTGGAGGACGCCAAGCTGTCCATCCCCGGCTCGGTCGTCCGCTTCGCCGAGACCCACCCGGCGGACGACGCCGAGGTCGTCACCGGCCTGACCGAGGTCCTGCAGCAGCTCGGCGCCCAGGCCGGCTCCACCGCCGCCTGATCACCGCCGCGCCGTACGACGCCGGGTTCCGGGCCACCCGCCCGGGGCCCGGCGTCGGCGTTGCGGCACCCCGGCACCGCGACCTCTGCGGAAGGTGCGGGTCGGGCGACCCCCAGGCCCTCCAGCACGACCGCGTTCGGCAGCTCCGCGAACGCCTTGCCCGGCACCAGCAGCTTGCCGCGCCGCCGCCCGCTGCCGACCAGGACGTACGGCAGGTCGACCACGGCGGAGTCCACCAGGACCGGCCACGACGCGGGCAGCCCGACGGGGGTGATGCCGCCGTACTCCATCCCGGTCTCGCCGGTGGCGGTGTCCATCGACGCGAACGAGGCCTTGCGGGCGCCGAGCCGGCGGCGGACCACGCCGTTGACGTCGACCCGGGTGGTGGAGAGCACGACGCACGCGGCCGGACTCGACTGCCCGCCCCGCCTGCCCGCGACGACCACGCAGTTCGCGGACGTGTCGAGCAGATCCTGCCCGTAGTGCTGGACGAACACGGCGGTGTCGGCCCACTCCGGGTCCGTGTCGACGTACAGGATCCGGTCGGCGGGCACGCTGCCGGGCCAGGCGCGGACGGCGTCGGCGACCGGGCCGACGAGGTCGTCGAGGCGGTCGGGGGCAGGGGTGGCGTGGTCGAAGTCTCCGATGGGTGCGCGCATGGGCCGCACCGTGACAAAGGCCGGTCAGCGGCCGGGGCGGCCTCTCAGCGCACGGCCGGCACCGACACCGTCAGCACCATGCGCGTCGGCACGTCCCCCCGATTCGCGTACTCGTGCGCCGCGTCGGCCTCGAAGGTGACGCTCGCACCGGCCGGCACGCGGTACTCCGTGCCCCCGACGGTGAGGGTCAGCTCCCCCTCCGTGACATGCGCGATCTCGACCGTGCCCACGGGGTGCGGGTCCGAGCGGCTGCCCTCCCCCGGCATCAGCAGCCAGTCCCACATCTCCAGCGGGCCGGGCGCCTCCGCTCCGGCCAGCAGCTTGCTGTGGCTGCCCGCCTCGGTGTGCCAGAGCCGGACCACCTGCTCGGCCGGGACGATCCGGACCTTGGGCCCCCGCTCGTAGTCGAGCAGCGTGGTGATGCTGACGCCCAGCGCGTCCCCGATCTTGACGACGGTGCCGATGCTGGGGTTGGTGCGGGCCTGCTCGATCTGGATGAGCATGCCGCGGCTGACTCCGGCGCGGGTCGCGAGGGCGTCCAGGGTGAAACCCCGCTCGGTGCGCCAGCGCTTGACATTCCGCGCCAGGGACTGGGTCAGCAGGTCGAGATCCGACACATTCCGTCCAATGTTCTCGATACGGGAGTTCACCGCGGCGAACCCCCGTGTGGTGCACCGGACACGCACCGAACTGTACTGCGGGGGCCGGGCCCCCGAGCCGCTAGGCGGACTCCCCCGCCCCCTCCGCGTCCCACTCGGCCAGCGCCAGCAACTGCTCCGGCGTGACCCCGTCGGGGATCGGCACCGGCGCGGGAGTCCGGATCGGCGGCTGCCAGCCCTCCACGGGGTCCCAGCGCCGCACGACCCGCGCGGGCGCCCCCGCCACCACCGAGTGGTCCGGCACCACCCCCCGCACCACGGCTCCCGCGGCGACCACCACGTTCCGTCCGACACGCGCGCCGGGCAGGATCACCGCACCCGTACCGATCCAGCATCCCGGCCCGATCGAGACGGGATCCATCCGCGGCCACTGCTTGCCGATCGGCTCGTGCGGGTCGTCGTACGAGTGGTTCGTGGACGTCACGTACACGTACGGGCCGAAGTAGCAGTCGCTGCCGATGGTGACGGTGGTGTCGGCGATGACATGACTGCCCCGGCCGAGGACGACACCGTCACCGATGCGCAGGATCGGCTCCGCGCCGAGGTCCAGGTCGGGCATCAGGCCGGCGGTCAGGGTGACCTGCTCGCCGATGATGCAGTGGGAGCCCAGATGGATCCACGGCTCACCGAAGACCGTGCCGAGCGGGAAGGCCAGCCTGGTACCTGTTCCCATCGCGCCGAAGCGGAGGCTCCCGGGCCGGTCGGCCGTCACCGACCCCGTGCGCTGCAGCCACGCCCAGCCCGCGTGGACGGCGCGCTGCACGAGGCGGCCCCGCCAGGACGAGAACGTGTTCTTGCTTTTCGGCACCCGCTCACGGTACTCACCGCGCGGCACACGCAGGACGCCGTACGGCTGTGATCTTCACCCCACGGGATGCGGGCGCCATGGCTTACGGTGCGGGTGAGGACTGATCCTCGACCACCACCAGGAGGCGGCGATGAACCGGCAGCGGGCCCTGATCACGACGTTCGGCGGCAACAAGCCGGATGTGGAGGAGGCCGCGTTCGTCTCCCCCACGTCGGTGGTGATCGGCGACGTGACGCTGCGGCCCGGGTCGAGCGTCTGGTACGGGGCCGTCCTGCGGGCCGAGTTCGAGCCGATCGTGATCGGCGCGGACGCCAACGTCCAGGACAACTGCACGCTGCACGTCGACCCCGGGTTCCCGGTCTCGATCGGTGCGCGGGTCTCCATCGGGCACAACGCGGTGGTGCACGGGGCGACCGTCGAGGACGACTGTCTGATCGGGATGGGCGCGACGGTGCTGAACGGCGCGGTGATCGGGGCGGGTTCGCTGGTGGCCGCGCAGGCCCTGGTCCCGCAGGGCATGCGGGTGCCGCCGGGCTCGCTGGTCGCGGGGGTGCCCGCGAAGGTGAAGCGGCCGCTCACCGACGAGGAGCGGGAGTTGGTGACCTTGAACGGCACGCACTACACGGAGCTGGCCGCGGCGCACCGGAAAGCGCAGGAGGAGTACGGCGCGTAGACCGCGCGCGGGGCCGGTGCGACCGGCCCCCTCTCCCTCAGGAGTCGGCGGCGGGGACCAGTTCCGCCTCGGTGCTCTCCGCCGCCTCCGCCGCCTTCTTCGCCTTGCGCTTGATCACCAGCATCGACGTGACGCCGATGAGGACGGCCAGGACCAGGCCCAGCCAGGAGAAGCGCTTGAGCCAGGCCTCGGCGACGACACCGACGTAGTAGATGACGGCGGTGGTGCCGCCGGCCCAGAGGATGCCGCCGAGGACGTTGGCGACGAGGAAGCGCCAGTAGGGCATCTGGAGGACGCCGGCGAGGGGGCCGGCGAAGATGCGCAGGAGGGCGATGAAGCGGCCGAAGAAGACGGCCCACATGCCCCACCGGTCGAACGAGCGCTCCGCGACGGCGATGTTGCTCTCGCTGAAGTGTTTGGGGAAGCGCCGGTTGAGCTTGGCCAGCAGCGGGCGGCCACCCTTGCGCCCGATCGCGTAGCCGATGGAGTCGCCGATGATCGCACCGGCGGTGGCGCAGGCGCCCAGGACGAACGGGTCGATCTCACCGTGCTGGGAGGCCAGCAGCGCGGAGGAGACCAGGATGATCTCGCCCGGCAGCGGGATGCCCAGGCTCTCCAGGCCGATGACCAGCCCCACCAGCAGGTAGATGGCGAGTGGGGGCACTGTTTCGAGCCACTCCTGGACGTGCAAGACCGGTTCCTCCCGTGTAGCGGTTCAAAGGCCCCCGGCGTGCGCTCACGACGGAGCCACGCCGGGGAAGCCTACCCGCTTACTCGGACGGCGACGGAGCCCTCCAGGTTGTCCCACGGACCGCACCGATGCTCGGCGCGCACGGTCGCACTCAGCGCGTCGCCGCCCCGCGGGAGGGCGGAGAGGGCCGTGGCACAGGGTTCGGCCGGGCCCGGCGCCGGGCCCGGGCGGGTGGAGGGTTCAGGGGGAGCAGGCGGGGATCAGGCGTTGGGACGCAGGGTCCAGACGACTTTCATCTCGCCCGTGACGGCGCCGTCGGCCCGCCGGATGGCGACGGTGACGGGGAACTCGGGGCGCTGTCCGGCGTCGAGTTCGGCGACGACCTCGGCGGCGGGGCGGCCCAGGGTGGCGGTGGCCGTGACGGGGCCCATCGCGAGCTTCCGGTACGCGATCTCCGCGCTGACCGCGAGCGGCACGGCGCGGGAGAGCTGGTCCCCGAACGCGGCGAGCACGATCGCCCCGCTCGCCGACTCGCCCAGCGTGAACATCGCGCCGGCGTGCGGCCCGCCGACGTGGTTGTGGAACTCACCCTGGTCCGGCAGCGACACCACGGCCTTCGCCGGCGTGGTCTCCAGGAACTCCAGCTTCAGTGTCCTGGCCATCGGCACCGTGGCGGCGAGCATCTCGCCGATCGACATCTGGTCTGCGCTCATGCCGCGATGTTACCCACGAGTAGAAGTGTCTGACCAGGGGCCGCCGCGTGATCGTCGTATCACCGTCGTCCGACGGGAACCGTGCGGCCGGCCGGGGCGGAGGAAGCCGGAAGGCGCCGGACGGACGGCAGGCCGAGGACGTTCGCGTTCAAGAACGAGGAAGTCGCCCTGGCGGCCCGGCCGTTCGCCCGGCCCCCGGTGATGCCCGAGGAGGTCCCCCGCCCGGCGGTGCGGAGGAACCGCGTGCCGACGGGCGTTTTGAAGCCGTTCGTCCCGCGCGCGAAGGTGCTTCGTGGACTCCCGTGGCACCCCGCCCCCCGGCGCATCTATGGTTACGAGCCATGTGGCCAGGACAGCAGCAGCCGCCCGGGGGCGAGCACCAACCGCAGCAGCCGAACCCGTACCAGCAGCCGGGGTACGACCAGTCGGGACAGCCGGGACAGTCGGGATACCAACAGCCGGGGTACCAGCAACCCAACCCCTATCAGCAGCCCGGATACCAGTCGACGGGCCAGCAGCCCCCGTACGGGCAGCAGCCGCAGTGGGGCGCGCAGGGACACGCGGGTCCGCCGGTGCCGCCGGGCGGAGGCGGCGGCAACCGGACGAAGCTCATCGCGATCGTCGCGGCCACGGCCGTCGTCGTGGCGGCCGGTGTGACGGGCTTCCTGGTCCTCGGGGGCGACGGCGACAAGGACAAGTCGAAGACCCAGTCCGCGCCTTCGGTCTCCCCGTCGCCGACGCCGACCGAGAGCACCGAGGACAACCCGCGCGGCGAGGACGCCGGAGCGAAGCCGACCATCGCGGGCTGGAAGGTCGTCGTCAACCCCAAGTGGGGTACGGCCTTCGACGTGCCGCCCGAGTGGGCCGTCCAGTCGGCCGACACCTTCATCGGCTTCGAGGACGACAAGAAGGGCGACGGGTCGGTCCTCATCGGCATGTCGGCACCCGCCATCCTCAAGGAGAAGTGGTGCACGTCCGACGACGACAAGGACGGCAACGAGGAGACCAGTTCGCTGGCCGCCGCGGGCACCAAGGGCCAGCAGGGCGCCAAGGGCACCGAGGACGTCGCCCGCAACGACGCGGCGTGGTGGGTCTTCGGCGGTTACACCGACCAGAAGGACGGCGCCAAGAAGAAGATGACCATCGGCAAGGCCAAGCCGTACACCACGGCGTCGGGCGTCGAGGGAAGTGTCGCGACGACGTACTCCAAGGGCGTCACCAAGAAGGGCAAGTGCGACACCGACGGCAAGGCGACCACGTTCGCCTTCAAGAACTCGGCGGGTGACTACGTCTCCTGGACCTTCCACGGAGCCAAGGACGTCGACGACGAGGTCCCGGACGCGACGGTGCAGAAGATCCTCAGCACGGTACGGCTGTACGGCGAACCGACGGGCGGCTGAGCCGGTACCGGACACCGCGGCGGGGGCCGGCGTCGGAGCCGTCCCCTCCGGGCCCGAACCGGCCCGGCTTCCTCTGGCCCGATCAGCCCCCCTCCCGTGCGGAAACGGTTTGGCAGTCGGAGGCGAGGCGGCGATGGTCGGCGGGTGACGACTCCCGCCGCCTCCCGCCGCCCCGCCTGGGCGGGTCGCAACTACACCCTGCTGACGACGGCCGCGGTCGTCACCAACCTCGGCAGCAACGGCGCCCTGATCGCGGCCGCGTTCGCGGTGCTGGACGCCGACGGCGACGGCGGTGACGTCGGTCTGGTCGCGGCGGCGCGGACCCTGCCGCTGGTGCTCTTGCTGCTGATCGGCGGCGCGGTCGCGGACCGGCTGCCCCGCCACCGGGTGATGGTCGCGGCGAACACCCTCAACTGCCTCTCCCAGGCCGTCTTCGCCGTGCTCGTGCTCACCGGCGGGGCCCACCTCTGGCAGATGATGCTGCTCTCCGCACTCGGCGGCACCGGCCAGGCGTTCTTCGGTCCGGCGGCCGAGGGCATGCTGCTGTCCTCGGTCACCGCCGAGCAGGCGGGCCGGGCCTTCGCGCTGTTCCGGTTCGCCTCGCAGGGCGCGACCATGACGGGCGCGGCCCTCGGCGGCGCCCTGGTCGCGGTGATCGGCCCCGGCTGGGTGCTCGCGGTCGACGCCGTCGCGTTCGCGTGCGCCGGCGCCCTGCGCGCCTTCCTCGACGTGAGCCACATACCGGAGCGCGAGCCGGGGCACGGCATGCTCGCCGATCTCCGGGACGGCTGGCGGGAGTTCACCGGCCGCACCTGGCTGTGGGCGATCGTCGTCCAGTTCTCCCTGGTGAACGCGGTCATGGTCGCCGCCGACGCGGTATACGGCCCCCAGGTCGCCGACGACAGCCTCGGCGGCCCCGGGCCCTGGGGTCTGGCGCTGGCCCTGTTCGGTGCGGGCAACGCCGCGGGGGCACTGCTGATGACCCGCTGGAAACCGCGCCGCCTCCTCTTCGTGGGCGTCCTGTGCGTCTTCCCGTTCGCCGTGCCGAGCGCCGCGCTCGCCGTGCCGACCCCGATCGCCGTCCTGTGCCTGGCCATGTTCGTCAGCGGTCTGTCGATCGAGGTGTTCGGTGTCGCCTGGATGACCGCGCTGCACCAGGAGATCCCCGAGGACAAGCTGTCCCGTGTCTCGGCCTACGACTGGTTCGGCTCGGTGGCGATGGTGCCGCTCGCCGCCGCGCTGGCGGGCCCGGCGGAGAGCGCCTTCGGCCGCCCGGCGGCCCTGTGGGGCTGCGCGGCGCTGTGCGTGGCGGCCACGGCGGCGGTCCTGTGCGTCCGGGACGTACGGAACCTGAGCAGGCGCACCGTGCCGGTGACCCTGGCCAAGCCCGACGCCACGCCCGACGTCGCCCCCGGCGCCCGCCCTGCCGCCGAAACCGGCTCCACGCCCGGCTCAGCCGATACCGAAGGCCCCGTCGGGCGGCTCCGGTGACGGCACGGCGTCCTCCTCGCGCACGGGTGCGGCGCCATCGATGAAGCGGCGCAGCGCCGGGCCGTGTTCGACCCGGGCCGGGAAGGCGTCGGCGGCGGTTCGCCGGGCCAGGGCGGTGATGTCGGGCGGCTGACGGGCCGCGACCAGCACGGCGTTGCCGAACCGCCTGCCGCGCAGCACCCCCGGCTCGGCGATCAGCACCAGCTCCTCGAACACCGTGGCCAGCGTGGCCAGTTGGGATCGCAGGAACGCGAAGGGGGCGGCGTCGGCCAGGTTCGCGAGATAGACCCCGTCCGCGCGCAGCACCCGCTCCACCGCCCCCGCGTACCGCACGGTCGTCAGATGCGCCGGGACGCGTGAGCCCCGGAACACATCCCCCACGATCACGTCGGCGGAGTCCGCGGGGGCCGCTTCGAGCCATTCCCCGGCGTCCGCGCCGTGCAGCGCGATCCCCGCGTCGTCGGGCAGCGGCACTTGTTCGACGACGAGGTCCAGCAGCCCCCGGTCGTACTCGACGACCTCCTGCCGTGACCCGGGCCGGGTGGCGGCCACGTACCGGGGCAGTGTGAGCGCGCCCCCGCCGAGGTGCAGCACGTCGAGCGCCTGTCCCGGTTCCGCCGCCGTGTCCAGCACATGCCCGAGCCGTCGCGTGTACTCGAACTCCAGATGCGTCGGCTCGTCCAGGTCCACGTACGACTGCGGCGCCCCGTCCACGGTCAACAGCCAGGCCCGCTCCCGGTCGACGTCGGGCATGAGCTTGGCGGTCCCCTGGTCGATGGGACGGGAGACGGGTATGGCTTCGTTCACGCGCCCCATTGTGCCGGGCCTCATTGCCCCGGGCCCCGCTTCGTCCCGGGGACCGCCGAGGCGCCCCCGGGACGGGTGCGGGAACCGCGTCACCGGCCCTGACCGGCCCGCGGCCCCCGCACCCCTCGACCGGCTACCGAACCGCCGACACGGTGCCCGCTCCCACGGTCCGGCCACCCTCACGGATCGCGAACCCGAGCCCCGGCTCCAACGGAACCTCCCGGCCCAGCTCCACACTCATCGTGACCCGGTCCCCGGGCCGCGCGACGGCGATCTCACCGAGGTCCACATCCCCGACGACGTCCGCCGTACGGATGTAGAACTGCGGCCGGTACCCGGTGGACACCGGGGTCGAGCGCCCGCCCTCGCGCGCCGAGAGCACATACACCTGCGCGGTGAAGTGCCGCCTGGGCACGACGCTGCCGGGCGCGGCCACCACGTGCCCGCGCCGGACGGCGTCCCGTCCCACTCCGCGCAGCAGCAGCGCCACGTTGTCCCCGGCCTGCGCCTCCGACATCGGCTTGCCGAAGGTCTCCAGCCCGGTGACGACCGTCTCCACCTCGGCACCGAGCACCTCGACCCGGTCGCCCACCTGGATCGTGCCCCGCTCGACGGCACCCGTGACGACGGTCCCCCGGCCCGTGATCGTGAGCACGTTCTCCACGGACAGCAGGAACGGCGCGTCCAGATACCGCTCGGGCATCGGGACGTACGTGTCCACCGCGTCCAGCAGCGCGTCGATGGACGCCGTCCACCGCGGGTCCCCTTCGAGCGCCTTGAGCCCGGACACCCGTACGACCGGTACGGAGTCGCCGCCGTACCCGTGCGCGGTGAGCAGCTCGCGGACCTCCAGTTCGACGAGGTCGATCAGCTCCTCGTCGCCGGCGTCGGCCTTGTTCAGCGCGACGACGACGTGGTTCACCCCCACCTGCCGGGCCAGCAGCACGTGCTCGGCGGTCTGCGGCATGATCCCGTCGAGCGCGGAGACGACGAGGATCGCCCCGTCGAGCTGCGCGGCCCCGGTGACCATGTTCTTGACGTAGTCGGCGTGGCCGGGCATGTCGACGTGCGCGTAGTGCCGGGTGTCGGTCTCGTACTCGACGTGCGCGATGTTGATGGTGATGCCGCGCGCCGCCTCCTCCGGGGCGCGGTCGATGCGGTCGAACGGCACGAAGGTGCCGGTCCCGCGCTCGGCGAGGACCTTGGTGATGGCGGCGGTCAGGGTGGTCTTGCCGTGGTCGACATGGCCCATGGTGCCGATGTTGAGGTGTGGTTTCGTGCGGATGTAAGCGGTCTTGGACATGGCGGTACCTCGAAGTCTCTTCAGCGGTACTGAGTGAGGTCCCGGCGCGACTGAGGGCGCTGCCGGGACGGGGACCCCGAGGTCTTGCCGACCCTCCCCCTGCGGGGTCCGCCGGAATGTCCGGGAAGAGTCAGCTTCGGGCGCCGTCTGCGGCGGCCACGACGATCAGAAGGGCAGCCTTCGGGGCATCCGCGCCTGTGGCGGATGCGGCGAGAGCGAAGGCGTGCCGGAACATGACGTCGATCATCGTCGACAAGTCGGCTGCCGTCGAATGGTTTTCGGTACGGACGGGTTCCGGGAGGCGGCCGAAGAGAGATGCTTCACAGGGGGTGCCGGGGGTGAACGGCGCCCGGGCCGGAGCCGTGTTCGGGAAGGCGCAGGCCGCACGGTGCGCGGTGCCCGTGGGGGACCTGGGCGCTCCGTGGCCGGCGCGCCCGTTGTTCCGCTCCCTGTGACTCCCGTGAGACGTTCCGTACGGCATACACGTACATGGGTCGGTTACCGTCGACGAATGCTCGATGCCACCACCCGCTCTGGGGGCACCGCCACGGTTCTTCCCCGGACCGCCGCAACGGAGCTCGCCGTCGCCGCACCCGTCGTCACACCCGTCGCCGTTCCGGCCGTGCCCCTCGGCCGGGCCGCCCGCTGGGGCAGAGTACTGCTCGCGCCGTGGGCGCGGTTCTCGTTTCTCGTGGCGCTGCTCCTGGGCGCCGTGTCGACCGTCCTGCTGTTCGAGCCGCAGCGGCTGCTGGCCGACGGCTGGCCGCCCCAGCTGAGCGGCGCCGCGGCGGTCGTGATGTTCGCGGTGGCGTACGGGCTGTGCACGGTCGCGTTCGTGCCCCGACCGATCCTCAACATCGCGGCGGGTGCCCTCTTCGGTTCCCAGCTGGGTCTGGCCTCGGCGCTCGCGGGCACGGTCCTCGGGGCCGGTGTCGCCTTCGGCCTGGGCCGGATGCTCGGGCAGGACGCGCTGCGTCCCCTGCTGCGGCACCGCTGGCTGAAGTCGGCGGACGGCCAGCTCAGCCGTCACGGCTTCCGCTCGATGCTGGCGGCCCGGCTGTTCCCGGGAGTGCCCTTCTGGGCGGCGAACTACTGCGCGTCCGTCTCCCGAATGGGCTGTCTCCCCTTCCTGCTCGCCACGGCCCTCGGCTCGATCCCGAACACCGCCGCGTACGCGGTCGCCGGCGCCCGGGCCTCGTCCCCGACCTCCCCCGCCTTCCTGATCGCCATGGCCTGCATCGCGGTGCCGGCCCTGGTCGGCGCGGCGCTGGCCTGGCGCAAACGCCACCACCTGCGCGCCCGCTGACCTCATGGGGGCGCGGCCCGCGGGGCCGCGCCCACCCCGGCAGCGCGCGGCCGGCCCCGGCCCGCGCGCGACCGCCGCCCGCTGCTCAGACGGCCTCCAGGACCATCGCGTTGGCCAGCCCGCCGGCCTCGCACATCGTCTGCAGCCCGTAGCGGGCGCCGCGTTCCCGCATGGCGTGCACCAGCGTCGTCGTCAGACGTGTGCCGCTGGCCCCGAGCGGATGGCCGAGGGCGATGGCGCCCCCGTGGACGTTGACCTTCGCCAGGTCGGCGCCCGTCTCCTGCTGCCAGGCGAGGACCACACTGGAGAACGCCTCGTTCACCTCGAAGAGGTCGATGTCGTCGAGGGCCAGCCCGGCCCGCCGGAGCACCTTCTCCGTGGCCGGCACGACACCTGTGAGCATCAGCAGCGGATCCGAGCCGGTGACGGCGAAGCTGTGCAGCCGGGCGAGCGGGCGCAGGCCGAGCCGGGCCGCCGTCTCCGAGGACGTGATGAGGACGGCCGAGGCACCGTCGTTGACGGGGCTCGCGTTCCCCGCGGTGACGTTCCACTCGATCTGCGGGAACCGCTCGGCGAACCCGGGGTCGTGGAAGGCGGGCCGAAGTCCGGCGAGGATCTCGGGTGTGGTGCCGGGCCGTACGCACTCGTCGCGCGTCAGGCCCTCCAGCGGCGCGACCTCGGCGTCGAAGAGGCCGCCGTCCCAGGCCGCGGCGGCCTTGCCGTGGGAGGACACCGCGAAGGCGTCCATCTCGTCCCGGCCGAGCGACCACTTCGCGGCGATCAGCTCGGCGCTGATGCCCTGCGGGACGAGCCCCTCGGGGAAGCGCGCGGCGACACCGGGGCCGAACGGGTCCTTGCCGGGCGGCACGTTGGACCACATCGGCACGCGGCTCATCGACTCCACCCCGCAGGCGACGACCATGTCGTACGCCCCCGACATCACGCCCTGGGCCGCGAAGTGCACGGCCTGCTGGGAGGAGCCGCACTGCCGGTCGACCGTGGTCGCGGGCACCGTGTCCGGGAAGCCCGCCGAGAGGACGGCGTAGCGGGTGGTGTTCATGGCCTGCTCGCCGACCTGGTCGACGGTGCCGCCGATGACGTCGTCGACGAGCGCGGGGTCGACGCCCGCCCGGTCGACGAGGGTGCGCAGCGTGTGGGCGAGGAGTTCCACGGGGTGGACATGGGCCAGGGCGCCGTTCGGCCTGCCCTTGCCGATCGGGGTGCGTACGGCTTCGACGACTACTGCGTCACGCATGGGCGGGCCTCCACGACTGCCGGGGGACTATCAGTGAGTAGGGATTTCAAACTCACCATAGTTCGGCGCGTTGGAAAAGCAAACCCTCCCCTAGACTGGGCGCATGCCCGCCTCCGCAGATCCGCGCCCCTGTTCCATCGCCGACGCCCTGGCGCTCGTCGGTGAGAAGTACTCGCTGCTGGTCCTGCGCGAGGTCTGCCTGGGCAACAGCCGCTTCGACCAGCTGGTCCGCAACATCGGGGCCCCGCGTGACGTACTGGCGACCCGCCTCAGGCGCCTCGTGGACGCGGGGATCCTGCACAAGCACGCCTACAGCGAGCGCCCGCAGCGCTTCGAGTACCGGCCCACGCAGGCGGGTCTCGAACTGGAGCCGGTCCTGATGACACTCATGGCGTGGGGCGACCGTCATCTCCGGAAGGACGACGACCGCCCCATGGTGGTCGAGCACATCTGCGGCAACGAACTGGTGCCGGCGGTCACCTGCACGGCCTGCGGCGGCGCGGTCCGCCACGAGGACCTGATGGCACACCCGCAGTCCCCCGGCTGGTCGGTGTCCGGACCGACGGCGTAGGCCCGCCCGGAGGCGCCGGGTCCGTCAGGTGCCCCGGTAGACGTCCAGCCGCCCGCACATCCCGAACTTCCCGTAAGCCGAGGGCTCCTCGGCCCGTACGACGGCGTCGGCGAGGTGGGACAGGTCCCCCCGCTCCAGCCGGTCCAGCTGCTCCCCCGTCGCGGCGGCGGCGGCCCGCGCCCCCCGCTCCCAGCGCGCCCGCCACTCGGCGAGCCGGGGCCGGACCAGCGCGGCGGCGGCCCGGTGGAACGCGGCGAGCGGCTCGGGGCCGGACGCGTCGCGCAGCGCCCGGTAGCCCTCCAGGGCGAGGTCGCGACGGGCCCGGGCGGCCCGCTCCTGTTCCTCCTTCGGGGCTTCCACCGGGATGCGGGTGGCGGCGGCGTACGTGTCCGGGTCGGTCAGGTACTCCGGGGGCAGCGTGAGCACGGCGTCACCCGCCTCCGGCAGCCCGCTGTTCTGCATGAGGACGGTGATCCGCAGGTCGTCCTCGTTGACCAGCCGGTGGATGGTGCCGGGCGTGAACCGGGCGACCGTCCCCGGCGCGAGCGGCGTGACCTCGTACCCGGAGGTCGTCAGCGTCTGTACGGCCCCCCGCCCGCCGGTGACGACGTACGCCTCCGAACAGGTCAGGTGCATATGGGGAGTTCCGCCGCAGACCCCGTCTGCCGCGGGCCAGTCGTAGACGGCCAGGTGCGAGACGGCGACCCCGCCGGGCAGTCCCTCGTATCCGCTCACCACGGGTGCGCCTTCAGGTACTTGGCGATCTCCTCCCGTTCCCAGGCCCCGTCCGCCACGACGACCCGGTAGCGACGGGTGAGCGTGTCGCCGGGAGCCAGCGCCAGCTCGTCGTAGAAGGCCCAGGAGGGGGCGACGGCGGCGAAGGGCTCGTTGCGGACGAACCAGTGCGCCGGGTGGGCGCCCTCGGCTCCCGTGTGGTCGTTCTCAGGGGCGTGCGCGAAGACGAGCGTGGCGTGTCCGTCGGAGCCGTCGTGCTCGCCCGAGTAGGCCAGCCAGGCGGCCTGCCGCCCCATCAGTTCGGGCCCCGCGGAGTCGGGCCCGATGATCCGCCCGTCCCGGAAGGCACGCGGGCCGCGCCAGAACAGGCCCGTGTATCCGGCCATCTCCCGCCCGGCGGTCGTGGGGCTGCCGAACAGCAGCGGCTCGTCGCGGCGGTTGGTGATCGCGCTCGTCCAGGTCAGCGCCCAGGACCCCGACCCGGTGTCCACGTCGTGGATCTCGATCCGGCGCTCCTCGTCGGCCCACAGCTCACCCGTGTGCGGGTGCCAGGTCAGCCGCTCGGCGATCACGACCCGCTCGCCGTCCGACTCGACGACGTCGAAGCCGGCGTGCGCCATCGAACCGACCCGCTCCGGGAGCGGCAGATACCCCTCCCCGTGCACGTACGAGTTGCCGCCCCACAGGTTCTGGCCCGACAGATGCGAGGCCGTCAGCTGCAGCCCCTTGTGCCAGCGGTGGTCGTTGGGCCGGAAGTCGGTGACGACGTCCCCGGCCAGCGTCCGGACCGGGTGCAGATACGGCTTCGGCGCCTCCCAGGCCGCCTCCGGCCGGTAGACGTAGCTCAACAGCTCGACACCGGTGGTGGGTTCCGTGACCGTGATCCGGTCGCCGTGGGCGTGGACGACGCGCAGCCCGTCGTGGAAGGTCATGCCGTGGTCTCCTCGGTCGCGTCGGCGGACACCTGGACGGTTCCGGGCGCCCACCCGGGGGCGCCGCCGTGCATGGCGGTGTAGTACGGATCGCCGGGCCCGATCTCCCCACGCCGCACGGTCACGTCGGTGAACGCCGACTTGTACAGGGCGGCGATCAGCTCCAGGCTCGTACGCCCGTCGGCGCCGCTGCTGCGCGGCCGCTCGCCGGCCCGCATGCTCGCCACGAGCTCGCGCAGCTGCGCCAGGTGCGAGCTGGGCACGTCCTCGCCGAAGTCCCGCCAGGCCGCCGCGTCGGCCTCCGGGGTCCCCGGGGCGGGGGTGACGGACCAGTCGGCGTTGGAGTGGCCGTACAGATGGGTCAGTTCGACGGTGGCGCGCTCGCAGTCGATGCGGATGCGGCTGACCTCGTCGGGGCTGAGGACGCTGTTGACGACGGTGGCCAGGGCGCCGCTCTCGAAGCGCACGAGGGCCGTGGAGACGTCCTCGGTCTCCACGTCGTGGACCAGCCGGCCGGCCATCGCCCGGACCTCGCTCCACGGGCCGAGCAGATCGAGCAGCAGGTCCATCTGGTGGATGCCGTGCCCCATCGCGGGCCCGCCGCCCTCCGTCGCCCAACGGCCGCGCCAGGGCACCGCGTAGTAGGCGGCGTCCCGATGCCAGGTGGTCTGGCAGTGCGCGACGAGCGGGCGACCGAGGCTCTGCTCGGCGATCAGCTGCCGTACGTGCCGCGCACCGGAGCCGAAGCGGTGCTGGAAGACGATCGAGGCGTACGGCCCGCCGCTGTCCGCCCCCTCCTCCGCCTCGACCGCGTCGAAGTCGGCCAGCGTCGGCACCGGCGGCTTCTCGCACCACACCCAGGCGCCGGCCCGCAGCGCGGCGATCGTCTGGTCCCGGTGCAGGGTCGGCGGGGTGCAGACGCTGACCAGGTCGGGACTCTGCTCCGCCAGCATGCGGTCCAGATCGGTGTAGCCGTGCGGGATACCGTGCTCCGCGCAGAACTTCGCCACCGCGTCGGCGTCGATGTCGACCGCCGCCACGACCTCGGTCTCGCCCTCCTCGGCGAGCCGCGCGAGCGCGGGCAGGTGGGAACCTCCGCCGATGGCGCCGATGCCGATGATCGCCGCACGGACACGCCGGCCGGCGAGCGGGGCCTGCGGTCGGTTCGGCCGGTGGTCCGCAGCCGGGCTCGGGTCGTTGCTGGGTGTGGACATGGACGTGATCAGCACTCCATCGAACGAGACATCGGACATCGGCCAACGCCTGGTGGCGGGGGCTCCGGCGGTGCGGCGGGCCCTCACGACGGCAAGCGCTTTCCCTCGCCAGCAAAGTATGTGCGGACATAGTGACTGGTCAACACCACGGATCCGGCCGTTCCACGCCTCGGGACGCCGACGCTCCACCCGTGCCGCGCACACCCTCCGCCCGCCTGCCGAGCGGCCCTGCGAAACCCCTGTGACAGGCCTGTCCCCACGGGGCGCTAGGCTGCCCCCAGCACCTGTGATCACCCGCCCCGCGGCGCGGCACGTCTTCCGTCGGCCCTCCACGATCAGCGCTTGGACCACGTAACTTCATGTCTTGGTTTGAATCCCTCATCCTCGGACTCGTCCAGGGGCTGACCGAATTCCTCCCCGTCTCCTCCAGCGCGCACCTGCGCCTGACCGCGGCCTTCTCCGGCTGGGAGGACCCGGGCGCGGCCTTCACCGCGATCACCCAGATCGGCACCGAGGCCGCCGTGCTGATCTACTTCCGCAAGGACATCGCCAACATCATCTCGGCGTGGTCGCGCTCGCTGTTCAACAAGGAGATGCGCCGCGACCACGACGCCCAGATGGGGTGGCTGGTGATCGTCGGCTCCATCCCGATCGGTGTCCTCGGCGTGACCCTCAAGGACCAGATCGAGGGCCCGTTCCGTGATCTGCGCCTCACGGCGACCATGCTCATCGTCATGGGCATCGTCCTGGGCGTCGCGGACCGCCTGGCGGCCCGCGACGAGACGGGCGGCAAGCACCGCGCCGCCCGGGAGCGCAAGAGCCTCGAACAGCTCAGCGTCAAGGACGGCCTGATCTTCGGCCTCTGCCAGGCCATGGCCCTCATCCCCGGCGTCTCCCGCTCCGGCGCCACCATCAGCGGCGGCCTCCTCATGGGCTACAAGCGCGAGGCCGCGGCCCGCTACTCCTTCCTGCTCGCCATCCCGGCCGTGATCGCCTCGGGCGGCTACGAGTTGAAGGACGCGATGGAGGGCGGCCACGTCTCCTGGGGACCGACGATCTTCGCCACGATCATCGCCTTCTTCGTGGGCTACGCGGTCATCGCGTGGTTCATGAAGTTCATCTCCACCAAGAGCTTCATGCCGTTCGTCTGGTACCGCATCGCGCTCGGCATCGTCATCGTCGTCCTGGTGTCCATGGGCGTGCTGAGCCCGCACGCGGGCGAGTCGGCGGGCTGAGGCGGGCCGAGGCGGGCCGATCCGCGCCGGCATGATCGGACCGTTCCGTCCCGACTCCCTTCCGTGACCAACCACATACGGCATCCGTAGCCGCCCCGTAGCGCACTGTCAGCCGGGGCGCCTACTCTTGTCGACATGTCCCCCGATCCCCTTGTCCGTGGTTCCGTGCGGTCCGCCGACGACCTGAACGACCGGATCCGAGCGCTGTGGCGGCGCGCCGGCGCGTCGCTGTCGGCCCAGGAGCGGGCCGAGTACGAGCTGTTGGTCGCGGAGTGGGCCGCGGCGATACGCGCGGACGTCGTCGAAGCCGCGTGAACCCGCACGGCAAGTCGAGCATCGCTGCGGAACTGCTCCGCGTCCTCGACGAACCGTCCTTCCACGATGACGCCGCCCCCCGCGGCCGCCGGCATGGCCGCCGCGGGCAACCTGGTCGTCATGGACCACGTCCTGAGCGCGGAATGGCGCCTGCGGGACTGCCTCGACCTCTTCGTGCCGCAGGACGTGGTGTTCGTCGGGGTGCACTGTCCTCGCGCCGAACTCGAACGCCGCGAGCGGCAGCGGGGCGACCGGCCACCGGGACTGGCCGCGCAGCAGCAGGCCCAGGTCCACGCGCACGGCCTCTACGACGCCGAGTGCGACACGAGCCGGGCGGATCCGCCGCAATGCGCGGCCCGCATCAAGGACTTCCTGTCCCACAGACCGACACCGCCCGCGTTCCAACGCCTACGCGACGAACGGGACACTTCCGGCTGACCGCACCCCGGACAGGGGCGCGGGGAACCGCGTGACCACACCCCGGACAGGGGCGCGGGGAACCGCGTGACCACACCCCGGACAGGGGCGCGGGCAACCACCGGCCGACCTGCCCCCGACAGGGGCGCGGGGAACCGCGCGAGCGACCACCCACAAGCGGCAGTCGACCGACACCCCGGGCCTACCCGCACGACCCGCACGACCCGCAGACGGACCGCGAACCCCACCCCCACGCCGCGTCAGCGACCGCCCGACACCCGCAGCACCGCACCCGTGGTGTACGACGCCTCCGGGGACATGAGCCAGGCGATGGCCGAGGCGATCTCGTCGGCGCGGCCGGGGCGCCGCAGCGGTACGGACGCGGCGATACGGTCGGCGCGCTCCGGGTCCCCCATCCGCGCGTGGATCTCCGTGTCGATCACCCCGGGCGCCACCGCGTTGACCCGGATGCCGTCCGGCCCGAGTTCCTTCGCGAGCCCCGTCGTCAGCGCGTCGACCGCGGCCTTGGTCGCCGCGTAGTGGACGTACTCGCCGGGGCTGCCCAGCGTGGCCGCCGCCGAGGACACGTTCACTATGACGCCGCCCCCCGCGGCCGCCATCACCTTGGCCGCCCGCCTCGAACACAGCAGCACGCCGAGGAGGTTGACCTCGACCACCCGCCGCAGCACCTCCGTGTCGGTGTCCGCCAGCCTGCCGAAGGGGCCGGTCACCCCGGCGTTGTTGACCAGCCCCGTCACCGGTCCGATCCGGTCGGCCGCCGTCTCGAACAGCCGGTCCACGTCGGCCTCCACCGAGGTGTCCGCCCTGACCGTGACACAGCGCGCCCCGTTCGCCCGTGCCCCCGTCGCGATCCACTCGGCGGCCGCCCCGTCGTGCACGTAGCCCACGACCACGTCGTGCCCGTCCGCCGCGAGCCGCAGACAGGTCGCGGCGCCGATCCCCCGGCTCCCACCCGTGACCACCGTGACCGGTCGTGACATCCCAACCCCCCTGAAGCGAACGTGGTCCACGCGGTCGCGCGGCCACCGAAGACCCGGCGATCGATCATCCTACGATCGCCGCCCGATCGGCGGCTCACAACGAGGGCAACCATTCCGGCCCCGGCGGCAACCCAAGAGTGGAAGGCTCCTCCACACGAGCCCCACACACCTCACACCTTCCCCCGAACCACACTTTTCCGGACCCGCTCCTCCTCCCCCGAACCACGCACGGAACCGAAGGATTTGAACGTGGCAGCCCGTTCCCATCGCTCCTCCCCCCGGCCCAAGCGGCGCACCGCCCTCATATCCGTCGCCGCTGTCGCGGCCGCCGGACTCGCCGCGTCGCTCGTCATCGCCTTCGGCCCCGACCGCGGAAGCGACACCGAGGCCGCCGGGAAGGTCGGCGCCGCACCCGTCGCCACCACCTCCGAGGCGACCGCACCCTCTTCCGAGGCACCGAAGCGGAAGCCCTCCGCCACGCCCTCGAAGTCCCCGTCCCCGTCGCCCTCGACATCCGGACCCACCCGGTCGGCGTCTCCGACCACCGACGCCACCCCGCCGTCACCCGCCACCACCCGCCAGGGCGGATCCGCCTCGGGACAGCCGGCCGGGCGGATCCGTCCCGGGGTCGAGTACCAGGGGATCGCCACCTTCTACGACTCCGACGGCAGCGGAGCCTGCTCGTACGACCCCAGTGACGACGTCATGACGGCGGCGATGAACACCACCGACTACGAGGTCTCCCAGGCCTGCGGGGCCTACGTGCGCGTCCGCGCGGCGAGCGGCGCCGCCATCACCGTCCGGATCACCAACGAGTGCCCGGCGCCCTGCAAACCCGGCCAGCTCGACCTCAGCGCACAGGCCTTCGCCAAGCTGGCCACCCCGTCCCAGGGCCAGATCCCGATCACCTGGAGCCTGGTCAGCCCGGACACGTCCGAGCGGATCTCGATCCGGTACAAGACGGGTTCCAGCCAGTACTGGTGCGGCATTCAGGTGATCGGTCACCGCAACCCGGTGGCCCGGCTGGAGGTACGCGCCGGCGGGGCCTGGACCCGACTGCCCCGTACCGAGTACAACTACTTCCTCTCCGAGCAGGGCGGCGGGTGCGGGGGCGCGCTCAGGATCACCGACATCTACGGGGAGCGGCTGACCGTCGACGGGCCGGCGGTACGGCCGAACGTCGTACAGCCGACCGGGGTGCAGTTCACCGCGCGCTGACCCCGCCGTCCTTCTTCCGCACCGCGAACGGCTCGCGGGGTCGATCGGCCGGACAGCGCAAGCTCGCGCGCGAGCGACCCCGGTCCAGCCGATGCTGAGGGTGTCCTGCCCACCGATCCTCCCGGGACCCTCATGTCACTCACCCCCGCTTCCCGCCCGCACAGCCGTACGCGTACCCGTACGCGCACCCGTACGGGTCCTCGCTCCCGCCGCGGTCTGCGCCTGTCCCTCGTCGCTCTGCTCGGCGCGTCCTGCCTGGGCGGCCTGCTCCTGGCCCCCGCGGCGGGCGCCGCCGACGACACCGTCCCGGGGCACGGCTCCGGCGGGAGCGAGCAGACCCTGCAACAGCAGCTCGAAGAACTGGTCGGCGCTCCCGGAGGGCCGCCAGGTGTGATCGTCGTCCTGCAACGGGACCGTACGTCACGCGTCCTGCGCGCCGGGGTCGCCGACCTGGAGACCGGCCGTCCGATCGAGCCCACCGACCACATGCGGATCGCCAGTACGGCGAAGGCGTTCAGCGGAGCCGTGGCACTGAGCCTGGTGCGGCGGGGTGCGCTCGGCCTCGACAGCACCATCGGCCGCACCCTGCCCCGTCTGCCGCGCGCCTGGCGGTCGGTCACCTTGCGCCAGTTGCTGAACCACACCAGCGGACTGCCGGACTACAGCGAGGACCCGGAGTTCCTGGAACTGCTGCTCGCGGACCCGCGCCGCACCTTCGACCCGCGCCGGCTGCTGGACTTCGTCGCGGACGAACCGCTGCGCTTCCGCCCCGGCTCCCGGTACCGGTACTCCAACTCCGACAACATCGCCGTCGCCCTGATGGCGGAGGCGGTGACCCGCCGGCCGTACGAGGAGCTGCTGAGCCGGCTCGTGTACCGGCCGCTCGGCCTGACCGACACCAGCCTGCCGCTGGGTTACGAGATGCCGGAGCCGTACATGCACGGCTACGCCGTCGAGCCGCCCGCGCCGCCGGAGGACGTCAGTGAAGCGCTGAGCGCGTCCGGTGTCTGGGCCTCGGGCGGGATCGTCTCCACCCCGCGTGACATGACCAGGTTCATCCGCGGCTACGCCGCCGGGGAGCTGACGTCGAGATCCGTTCTGCGCGAGCAGCGCCGCTGGATCGAGGGGGCGTCCGAACCGGCCGGCCCCGGCCGCAACAGGGCGGGACTCGCCATCTTCCGATACGACACCCGCTGCGGGGTGGTGCTGGGGCACACCGGGAACTTCCCCGGCTACACCCAGCTGATCGCCGCGACCCCCGACGGCCGCAGATCCCTCACCTTCTCGCTCACCACCCAGGTGAACAGGAGCCTCGCCCCCGGCCTCCTGGAGCGGCTCCGCGCGGTCGAGGAGAACGCGGTCTGCGAACTGCTCGGCCGAAGGGGCGACTGACCCTCCCGACAGAGCGGAGACGTCTACCGCTTTTCAGCCAGGCGCCGTAGCATCCCGAGGATGTTCGCATCGTCAACTCGGCTTGCACGCAAGCCGAGTTGAGGGCGAGTGACGCGTGGGGGGAGTCGCGATGATGGCCCGGAACCTCTGGGACGAGATCCCGTCGACAGTGCCGGCAGCGGCGGCGGAACGACAGCTCGGGGACGGCCGATATGCCTTCCGCGCACGGACGAGTGCGGTGTCCTGGTGGGGCTCCTTCATGCTCCTCCTGGTCACCGCGTTCTGCGTGATGATGGTCTTCGTCATCAGCGGTGAGAGCGAGTGGACCAACGCGATCCTCTTCATCGTCCTCGGCGGATGCGCCTTCTTCGGGGCGATCGCCGTTCCGCTGGCCGCACTGTTCAGACCCGTCACCTGGTGTGCCGTGTTCGAGGACGGGGTGGTCTACCAGTACGGTTCGCGGCCACCGATCGCCGGGTCCTGGGACGAGATCACCGGATGCCGACGCCATGCGACGCAGCACGAACGCAACGGGGTCACCGTGTCGACCACGCATTCCGTGTACGTCCAGACGCCGGCCGGCAACTTCATGGTGTCGGGCGACACGCCGGAGGCGCAGCACCTGGGCACCCTCATCGCGGACGGCTGGCTCGCGGTACAGAGCCAGGGCGCGGAGGAGGACGCGAGGGCGCGACTGGCCGAACTCGGCACGCTGTTGGAGACCGGGGGACGGGCGGCATTCGGCCCCTTCACGGTGAGCCTGGCCGGGCTGGAGCACTCCGGCCGTGTCCTGCCCTGGGAGACGATCAGCGAAGTCGATCTGATGGGGTCGACCATCCACGTCCTGGTCACCGGTGAGCGCAAACCGGCGGCGCGGGAGCCGGTCTCCGACGTGGCGGACAGCGTCCTGTTTCTCGCCGTCGCGGACGCCCTACGGCGATCGGCGCGGCAACCGGCGCAGTGAGCGGTCCCCCGGCACGCACCGCCGCCGCCCGTCGGCAGCGCGCCCGCTCCGCGGGTCTCGTCACCGCAGATGGCCCAGCGCGTCCTCCGCCACCGGAAACGGCCGCTCCACCGGCAACGACGCGGCCGCCCGGTCCGGTTCCCCCGCACGCACATGACCGTGCACCTCCCGGGCGAGCGGCGTCACGTCCTCGATCCGGCTCGATCGAGCCGAACCGAGAGCCGGTCCGCTCCCTGGAAGGCGCCGGAGCCCTGCGAACTGGCAGAATGCCGGGCGCGGACGCGCCCGGCATGACGCATCGACGTTCAGGAGCCGCCGAGCTCCTTGCGCCACGAGTCGAAGTCGAGCTCCTGGGATCCGAACTCTTCCAGCCAGTTGACGAACCGGGCGCCGTACTTCTTGCCGCCCGACCCCAGGATCTCGTCCGCTTCCGCTTCGGTGGGCGGGGTCAGGTCGAACGTCTCCTTCATCCAAGCCATGTACGCCTCGTGCCCAGGGCTGTGCTCCTCGTCGGGGTCCGCCTCGCGCTCCTCGTCCCAAGAGATGAACGACTCGTCGTCGATCGCGAGCAGCCGGAACAGGTTCCGCAGGCCCTCGATGATGTCGAGATCACCTTCGTCACCGAAGCGGATGACAGGAAGTGTGGCGAGGTCGGTGCGGTCGTCGCAGTGCCACAGGGCGTAGAACGAACCCGAACCGGTGGCCTGCGCGAAGGGGGTGAGCCGGTCGAGGTGGCCCCGCACCTCCTCTTCCCGCCCCTCAAGACACAACCACTCCACCAGGCCGGCGTCGGGTTGGGCGTACTCGTAGAACTCGAATCCATCCGAGAAGTAGTCCTCTCCAGGGCCGTCGGAGAACTCCTTGAGCAGATTCAGTTCGGGAATGGGCGAGTAGGCGTCGGCCATGGCATCTCCGGTGCGGAGTCGAATAGGTGAGATATGCGGTGCGCACGCTATCGCCCGGGACTGACACCGATGGCTGCCCTGTTCGAAAAATAGGCACTACTAACGCAAATCTACCCACCCTCTCGCGCCCAGGCTGACCACGCGTGCGAACACCAGGCCCGCATCATGCGTGCCCACATCAAGCGCCCCGCCAACAAGTCGCTCAAGACGGCCGAAGCCGGGTGAACAAGCCTGGCTCGGTCTCGGTCAGGACCCCGCGGTCGGCCGGCCGCTTGAGCTTGAGGCGGACGTTGTTGATGTTGTTGGGAACTCCGCCATGATGTACAGCCCCCGACAACCCGCACGTTGCTGCGTCCGACGTGCACCGTCGCAATGGGCGACGGTCGAAAATCGTTGGCCTGCCGACCTGGACGACTCCACGCTGTACGCCATGGAAGAACCGCACCGCAGGATCCGCGCGCTTCACACGGCGTCGACGATCACCGTCTACCAGGCGTACTCCCCTGGAATCGGGCTGCCCGCCATCCGCGACGGCCGCTTTCCCGCCGCGTGGAAGCCTGACCGCATGACGTGGATCAAACCCAGTTTCATGTGGATGATGTACCGCTCCGGCTGGGGCATGAAGGAGGGTCAGGAGACCGTTCTCGCCATCGAGATCACTCGCGACGGCTTCGACTGGGCGCTGCGCCATGCCTGCCTGTCGCATTACGTCCGCGGACTGCATCCCGATCGCGACACCTGGCAGCGTGACCTCAAGCGCGCACCGGCCCGTGTCCAGTGGGATCCCGAACGCGATCTGCACCTGCGTCCCCTGCCGTACCGCTCGCTGCAACTGGGGCTCTCGGGTGAGGCATCGTCGCGTTACGCGGACGAGTGGATCGTGTCCATCGGCGACGTCACCCCGCTCGCCCACGAGATCCACGCACTCGTCAGGGACGGCGAACCGGACTCGGCTGCCCGACTGCTCCCCCAGGAACAGGAGTACCCCGCCAGTGCAGAACTCCTGGCCCACCTGTGTCCCTGACCGGCACTCCGGGCACAGCCGCCGGCATCACCCACGGGTCGCATGGCGGCGAGGGTCTGTGAACGCTGCTTGATGATCCAGGTCATCCGGTCCCGCTTCCACCCGGCCGGAAAACGACCGTGGCGTGTGGCGGGGCCGGCGATCCGCGGGCTGTACGCCTGGTGGACGGTGACCGTGTCGGCGGTGTGCCGGGCACGGATACGGAACCTGGGCTCGCTCTCCGCGAGGTGTTGATCCCTGACATATCCCCCATCCGCGCGCACGCCCCTTGGCGTGGCGCGTCTCCTGCCCCAACACTGAGCCGATGACACAGCGCGTGGAACTCGCGACGGTGATGGACCGACTCGCCGTCGACGGCCTGATCACCGAGTACGCGGTGGCGGTGGACGACGGCGACTGGACGGCCTACCGGGAACTGTTCGCGCCGGGGGGACGCGCGGACTACCGCTCGGCCGGCGGCATCGAGGGCGACGCCTCGCAGGTGGCCGGATGGCTGGCCCGGAGCATGGAGCTGTTCCCGATGCGGCAGCATCTGATCGTCAACCGCCGGGTGCGCTTCGGGTATCTGGAGCAGGACACCGGCGACACCGCCCAGGTCCAGGCGGACTACATCAACCCGATGCGCTTCGCGGGCCACGACGGCGGATCCACCGCACCCGACTTCGTCTGCGGCGGCCGCTACGCGTTCACCGTGACCCGCACCCCCGACGGCTGGCGCCTGCGCGAGGTCCTCGTCCAGGAGAAATGGCGCCGCGCCCCGGAGGGCCTCACCCCCGCCCAGCGGCCTTCCCCGGCCTGAGCGCGCCCCGGCCCGACCACCGACGGGGCGGGGCCGAAGGTCCGCCACTCGGCCCCACCGCGTTCCCCTCCCCGGCCTCCGAACCACCCCACCCGTACCGAGCGCACCACCCCGCCCCGCCCACGCCCCCTGTCGGAGATCGTCCCCGGCGCGCACACTGGAGGGACGCTCAGTGGCGGGAGGGAGGCGCTGTATGCAGACGCCGGACTGGGTCGCCTCCCCGTGGCGGCGACGGTCGGCCGTCGTCGTGGCGGGTGCTCTGCCCGTGCTCGCCTTCCCGGCGCCGGGTCTGTGGTGGGCTGCCTACGCGGCGCTGGTGCCGTGGATCCTGCTGATCCGCACGGCCCCGACCGGGCGCAGGGCGGCGTACGACGGCTGGCTCGGCGGCTTCGCGTTCATGCTCGCGATGCACCACTGGCTGCTGCCGAACCTCCACGTCTTCACCTTCCTCATCGCCGGCCTGCTGGGCGCGTTGTGGGCGCCCTGGGCATGGCTGACGCGCCGGTTCCTGGCCGGTACGCCCTCGCCGGGGCGGGTCGCCGCCGCGCTGCTGGTCGTTCCGTCGGGCTGGCTGATGATCGAACTGGTCCGCTCCTGGCAGGGTCTGGGCGGGCCGTGGGGCCTGTTGGGGTCCAGCCAGTGGCCGGTGGAGCCGGCGCTGCGGCTGGCCTCGGTCGGCGGGGTCTGGCTGCTCAGCTTCCTGGTCGTGACCGTCAACGTCGCGGCGGCCGTACTGGTCTCGGTACGCGCCTCCCGGGCGCCGGCGCTCGCCGGTCTCGTCGCTGCGGCCGTCGCGACGTCGGCGGTGTGGCTGTGGTCGCCGCGACCCGACGTGCGGGGCGACGTGCGCGTCGCCGTCGTCCAGCCCGGTGTGACCGACGGCCCCGACGCCCGGTTCGCCCGTGAGGAGGCGCTCACCCGGCGGCTCGCCGGGCGGGACGTCGACCTGATCGTGTGGGGCGAGAGCAGTGTCGGTGCCGACCTGGCCGACCGCCCGGATCTGTCCGACCGGATCGCCGCGCTGGCCCGTGCGACGCACACCGACATCCTCGTGAACGTCGACGCCCGCCGCTCCGACCGCCCCGGCATCTACAAGAGTTCGGTGCTCGTCGGCCCCGACGGTCCCACCGGCGACCGGTACGACAAGATGCGTCTCGTGCCGTTCGGTGAGTACATCCCGATGCGCTCGCTGCTCGGCTGGGCCACCTCGGTCGGCGAAGCGGCCGGCGAGGACCGCCGCCGCGGCACCGAGCAGGTCGTGTTCGACGCCGGGAAGGGGCTGCGGATCGGCCCCATGGTCTGCTTCGAGTCCGCTTTCCCGGACATGAGCCGCCATCTCGCCCGGGACGGCGCCCAGTTGCTGCTCGCGCAGTCGGCGACCTCGTCGTTCCAGCAGAGCTGGGCGCCCGAGCAGCACGCCTCGCTGGCCGCGTTGCGGGCAGCCGAGACCGGCCGCCCCATGGTCCACGCGACGCTCACCGGCGTCTCGGCGGTGTACGGCCCGGACGGCGGGCGGGTGGGCGCGTGGCTGGGCACGGACGAGAGCCGGGCGGCGGTGTACGAGGTGCCGCTGGCCGACGGCACGACGCCGTACGTCCGCTTCGGCGACTGGCCGGTCCACGCGGCACTGCTGGTCCTGGTCGTGTGGGGCGCCTTCGAGGGCGTACGGGCCATGCGGCTGAGGCGGGGGACGGGGCCTCGGCCGGCCGCACATCAGGCGGCGGACCGGTCCTCGACCGCCCGAACCACCCGCTCGCACAGTGCATGAGTCGCCAGCGCGTCCCGGGCGCTGAGCACCCTGCCCGCGCTCACGGTGTCGAGGAAGGCGAGGACGGCCTGCTCGATGCCGCGCTGCCGGGACACGGGCACCCAGTCGCCGCGCCGCCGCACGGACGGCTGCCCCTTGTGGTCGACGACCTCGGCGAGATTCAGCACCTGCCGCTTGGTGTCCTGCCCGGAGACTTCGAGGATCTCCTCCGCCGAACCACTGAGCCGGTTCATCACGCCCAGCGCGGTGAACCCGGCCCCGGAGAGCTGCAGCACCACGTGGTGCAGCAGCCCGCCCTCGGTGCGGGCACGCACGGTCACGTCCTCGATCTCCCCCGGCACCAGGAACCGCAGGGTGTCGACGACATGGATGAAGTCGTCCAGGATCATCAGGCGCGGCAGTTCGGGCAGACCGATGCGGTTTTTCTGCATGATGATCAACTCGCGCGGATGGTCGGCGCATTGGGCGTACCCGGGCGCGTACCGCCGGTTGAAGCCCACGGCGAGCCCCACGTTCCGCTCCTCCGCGAGCCGTACGAGCCGTTCGGAGGCGTCGAGTTCGTACGCGAGCGGCTTGTCGACGTACGTCGGCACACCCGCCTCGATCAGCCGCTCCACGATCTCGGGGTGGACCGCGGTCGGCGCGTGCACGAAGGCCGCGTCCAGGCCCTGGGCGAGCAGCGCGTCGAGATCGGTGTGCCGCTGTCCCTCCGGGACACGCAGGGCGTCGGCGACTCGGGTGAGCGTGGCGGGGGTCCGCGTCTGCAGATGGAGTTCGAGCCCCGGTTGGGTGCCGAGCACCGGCAGATACGCCTTCTGCGCGATGTCGCCGAGCCCGATGCAGCCGACCTTCACTGGGGTCTCCCGTCCTCGGTGTGCCGTCGTATTGCCTCGTCGGCAGCATACGGGGGCTGCCAGGATGGCCGGCATGACCATTCAGCGCACCGAACCCTCCCTCACCGCCGACGAACGGACCATGCTCGAAGGCTGGCTCGACTACCACCGCGAGACTCTGGCGATCAAGTGCGCGGGCCTGGACGACGCCCGGTTGAGAACCGCTTCGGTGCCGCCCTCGGAGCTGTCCCTGCTGGGGCTCGTACGGCACATGGCCGAGGTCGAGCGCATATGGTTCCGCAAGGTGCTCGTGGACGACGACCAGGGGCCCCTCTACTTCAGCGAGGAGGACCCGGACGGGGAGTTCCATCTGACGGAGGCGGACACCTGGGAGGAGGCCCATGACACCTGGCGGAAGGAGATCGCGATCGCCCGGCGCAACGCGGAGGGTTTCGCCCTGGCCGATGTCGCCAAGGCCGTGCACCGTCGGACGGGCGAGGCACCGAGCCTGCGGTGGATCTACACCCACATGATCGAGGAGTACGCCCGCCACAACGGCCACGCCGACCTGTTGCGAGAGCGCCTCGACGGAACCACCGGATACTGAGCGAACCCTGACGCCGGGCGCCGGCCGGGGGCGGGTGCGCGGGGCGGTCGCACGGGTGCCGGGCGAGGCGCACCACGTCGTCGGCGGTCCCCGGCGTCACCCGTGTGGGGGCATCATCCGCTTGATCCTTCCCCAAGGCGGCCCGGAAGCAGCAGAGTTGCGCGCGTGCATCGACCGACCACCACCGCAACCGCAACGCTCCTGGTCACCGTGGCCGTCTCGGCCCTCACCGGCTGTGTGACCGCGCAACACCCGCCCTCGCCGCAGGCGCCGGCCCTGCCGTCCGGGCCGGCCGAGCCCCGCCCGGACGGCACCGGCGCGACGCGGATCGTGGAGGCGCCGGCGCGGGAGGCGCTGGCGCTGATCGGCCCGCCCCGGGATTCCCCATCGAGCGCGTCCGAGGCACCGGAGCCCGCCGCGCCTGCCCCCGCCACCCCCGCGCCCACGACCGACACGCCGCCTCCCGCGCCACCACCCCGGGAGAAGCGCCAGGCTCCCCCCGAGCGGCACGGACCGCCCCCCGGGTCCCGGCCTCATGTCGAGATCCCGCCGCTCCCCGAGAAGCTCCCGACCGAGCGGCCCAGGAACTCCGACGTGTGCGCACTCGGCCACAAGTACGGCGGCTGGGGAAGGGACACGCCCCAGGCGGCCATCTGCAGGGACGTCTACGGCCGTTGAGGCGCCCTCGACGGTCGCGCACTCCCGGCGTCAGGGCCGCTGTCTCGGCGGCCCCGGCGTGTCCCCTCCACCGGGGCCCGCCTCGTCGAGCCGGGCCTCCAGCCGGCCGAGGGCGGTGCGGACGCCGTCGCCGTGACCGCCGTCCTCCAGCGCGGCCAGCGCGACCCGGGCCAGCCGCAGATGGCTGCGGGCCGCGTCGGGGCGGCCCAGCCTGGCGTAGTCGGCGGCGAGGTTGAGGTGGAGCGAGGGGTAGAAGGCGCGCACCGCGAGCTCGTCGTGGTGCTCCCGGGGGCGGGCCGCGGAGTGGTCCGCGTCATGGTGCGGAGGGTGGTGCACGGGGTGGCCGGTGGAGTGCTCCGCGGTGTGCTCCGCCGAGCGGCCGTCGGACAGCTCGTCGGCCGCCGACAGCGCCCTGAGGTCCCAGGCCAGCTCGGTGTCCGGATCGTCCTGGGTGTCGGCCATGTAGTGCGCCAGCGTGCAGCGGTGGAGCGGGGTGCCGTCCTCGCCGATCTCCGCCCAGAGCTGGAGCAGACGGTGCCGGGCCTCCTCGCGGTCACCCCCGTGGTGCAGCATGACAGCCTGTCCGATCCGGGTCATCAGGGCGTCCGGTGCCACCTGCTCCTGTCGCTCCACCACCGCGTCCTCCGCACTCCTCGCCCCCTGTCCCGCCTGTCCCTCCCGACGCTAACGGCAGGCACCGGCAAACCCGGTCAGGCAGCCCCGTACGGCCGCGGGGGTGCCCCGGCGGCCGTACGGGCGCAGACGCGGGTGAGGGGGCGGACGAGCTTTCGCGTCAGCCGATGTCGGGAATCGTCCAGTCGATCGGCTCGTGGCCCTGCCGGGCGACGGCCTCGTTGATCTGCGTGAACGGCTGCGAGCCGAAGAACTTCTTGGCCGACAGCGGCGAGGGGTGGGCGCCCTTCACCACCACGTGGCGCTCCTCGTCGATCAGCGGCAGCTTCTTCTGCGCGTAGTTGCCCCAGAGCACGAAGACCGCCGGGTCGGGCCGGTCGGCGACGGCGCGGATCACGGCGTCGGTGAACCTCTCCCAGCCCTTGCCCTTGTGCGAGTTGGCCTCGCCCGAGCGGACCGTGAGCACCGCGTTGAGCAGCAGCACGCCCTGCTGGGCCCAGGGCAGCAGATAGCCGTTGTCCGGGATGGGGGTGCCCAGCTCGGCCTGCATCTCCTTGTAGATGTTCCGCAGGGAGGGCGGGGTCTTCACTCCGGGCCGCACGGAGAAGCACAGGCCGTGGCCCTGGCCCTCGCCGTGGTACGGATCCTGGCCGAGGACGAGGACCTTCACGCTCTCGTACGGCGTGGCGTCGAGTGCGGCGAAGACCTGCTCGCGGGGAGGGTAGACGGGACCCTTGGCGCGCTCCTCCTCGACGAACTCGGTGAGTTCCTTGAAGTAGGGCTGCTGCAGTTCGTCCCCCAGGACCCCGCGCCAGGACTCGGGCAGCATGGCGATGTCGGTCACGTCAACGTCCTCCGGTGTGCGCTCACTTCACGGCCGCGCAGCACGCGGCCATGGGCTGCCGCGCGAGGCGCGGCCGCCGTCAGAGCACAGAACCTACAGGCGCCCACTGACAACGGGACCCGGCACCCGGAATTACCAGCTGGTCTTCCAGGACAACTGCCACATGGTCATCATCGTCGCGGGGTCGATGACGTTCTCCAGGCCGGCGATCTCCTCGTTCGCGGCCGTGTACGCCTTGCCCTGCCACAGCGGGATCAGGCGGGCGTCGTCCACGAGGATCTGCTGGGCCTCCTCGAACTCCTTGGAGACGGCCCCGCGGTCGCTCTCGGCACGCGACTCGGGGAGCAGCTTGTCCGTGATCTCGGGGGACTTGTACGGGGTGCCGAGCGCGTTCTGCTCGCCCACGAAGGGGGCGATGAAGTTGTCGGCGTCGTTGAAGTCGGGGTTCCAGCCACGCCCGAAGATGGGGTACTCGCCCTTCTGGTAGCCCTCGGCGTAGGTCTTCCAGGGCCGGCTCTTGAGCGTGACCGAGAACAGGCCGGACGCCTCCAGCTGCCGCTTCAGCTCCTCGAAGGCGGGCTTGGTCTGGGAGCCGTACCGGTCCGAGGTGTACCAGAGCGTGAGAGGAACCGTTTCGGTGATGCCCGCCTCGGTGAGGATGGACTTCGCCTTGGTGGCGCTGGGGTTGCCGTAGTCGTCGAAGAAGCCCGTCGTGTGGCCCACCAGACCCCTGGGGATCATGGAGTACAGCGGCTCGACGGTGTCCTTGTAGATGTTGTGGGCGAGTGCCGGCCGGTCGAGGACCTGGGCGATCGCCTTGCGGACCGCGGGGTTCTTCGCCCAGGGGTCCTTGGGGTTGAACACCAGATAGCTGATCTCGGTGGTGGGGCTCTCCACGAGCTGGAGGTTCTCGCTGTCGTGGTTGGCCTGGATGTCCACGATGTCCGAGGCGCCGAGACCCCGGTAGATGACCGAGATCTTCTTGTCCTTGAGGGCCTTGACCATCTGGTCCGACTGCTGGAAGTACTCGATGGTCACAGCGGAGTTCTTGCGGTCCGCGAGGCCCTTGTAGTTCTCGTTGCCGACCAGCTCGGCCTTCTTGCCGTCCTCGTAGGAGTCGAGGTCGTAGGGTCCTGAGCCGGTGATCTCGGTGCCCTCACGGAGCTTGTCCGCGGGATAGTCCGCGGGGTCCACGATCGACATGGCGGGCGTGGTGAGCACGAGCGGGAAGGTCGCGTCGGGCTGGCTGAGGTGGAAGACGACCTCGCGGTCGCCCTTGACCTGCACCCGGGAGAGCGTGGTCAGCAGGCCCGCGGGGCCACCGTTGACATTGATCTTCTTGATCCGGTCGAACGAGTACTTGACGGCCTGCGCGTCCAGTGTGTGCCCGTTGGAGAACTTCAGGCCCTCGCGCAGCGTGCAGCTGTACACGGTGCTGGAGCTGTCCGTGAACTCGCAGCTCTCGGCGGCGTCGGGCTCGGGCTCGGTACCGCCGGGCGCGTAGCCGAGCAGGGGCTGGAAGACGTTGCGCATCAGCTCCCAGGAGCTGTCCCAGGCCGCGGCCGGGTCCAGGGTGCTCGGCGTGCTGGTGGTCCCCACCACGATGGGGTCCGCGTCGTCCGAGGCGTCCGAGGAGAACACGCCACACCCGGTCACCATGGATATGGACGCGATCACCGCGAGTGGCGGCAAGTATCGGTTCCGGTTGAACACGCGCATGCTCCTCGAAATGCCGTACCAAGAGTGGGCGAACGATACCGCAGGCCCCGCGAGCGGCCACCGCTCGGCTGGCAAAGCCCTTGATCAGTTCGCTGTGACGGCGTTGTCGAGCCCCTGTGGGGGATGCGAACGGGCGCCGGAGACGTTCGGAGAAGCGTGCTCCGGCGCCCGCCGTACTCTGTCAGGCCATCCCGGCGTTGAGGAAGATGCCGCCGTCGACCACGAGGGTCTGGCCGGTGACCCAGTCGGACTGCTCCGAGGTGAGGAACGCGGCGGCGCCGCCGATGTCGGAGGGCACGCCGAGCCGGGCGAGCGGGTAGGCCGCCGCGGCCTCGGCCTCCCGGCCCTCGTACAGGGCCTGGGCGAACTTGGTCTTCACCACCGCGGGCGCGATCGCGTTGACCCGCACCTTGGGCGCGTACTCGTGCGCCAGCTGCAGGGTCAGGTTGATCATGGCGGCCTTGCTGATGCCGTAGGCGCCGATGAACGGCGACGCGGAGACACCGGCGACGGAGGCGATGTTGACGATCGCGCCGCCGTTGTCCTTCTGCCAGGCGTGCCAGGTCCGCTGGGCGAAGCCGAGGGCCGAGACGACGTTGGTCTCGAACACCTTGCGGGCCACGTTCAGGTCGAGATCGGCGATCGGCCCGAAGACCGGGTTGGTGCCGGCGTTGTTGACCAGGAAGTCGACACGGCCGAAGGCCTCCATCGTGCGTTCGACGGCGAGTGCCTGGTGGGCCTCGTCGTGGGCCTTGCCCGCCACACCGATGACGCGGTCGGCGCCGAGCTGCTCGACGGCCTTCTTGAGCGAGTCCTCGTCGCGGCCCGTGATGCAGACCCGGTCGCCGCGCGCGACGAGGGCCTCGGCGATGCCGTGGCCGATACCGCGGCTGGCGCCGGTGATGAGGGCGACCTTGCCCGAGAGCTCGGGGAGTTCCACCGAAGTCATGTTCCCGATCCCTTAGTTGAGCGGTCCGCCGGCCACGTACAGCACCTGGCCGGAGACGAATCCGGCGTCCTCGCCGGTGAAGTAGGCGATGGCGCCGGCGATGTCCTCGGGCCGGCCCACGCGCTGGACGGGGATCTGCGTGGCGGCCGCCGCCTGGAACTCCTCGAAGCCCATGCCCACACGGGCGGCGGTGGCGGCGGTCATGTCGGTGACGATGAAGCCGGGCGCGACGGCGTTGGCGGTGACGCCGAACTTGCCGAGCTCGATGGCGAGGGTCTTGGTCAGGCCCTGCAGACCGGCCTTGGCGGCGGAGTAGTTGGCCTGGCCCCGGTTGCCGAGCGCGGACGACGAGGACAGGTTGACGATCCGGCCGAACTTGGCCTCGACCATGTACTTCTGAACGGCCTTGGCCATCAGGAAGGCGCCCCGCAGGTGCACGTTCATGACGATGTCCCAGTCGGACGCGCTCATCTTGAACAGCAGGTTGTCGCGGAGCACGCCCGCGTTGTTCACCAGGATCGTCGGGGCGCCCAGTTCCTCGGCGATCCGGGTGACGGCGGCCTCGACCTGGGCCTCGTCGGAGACGTCGCAGCCGACCGCGAGCGCCTTGCCGCCGACGGCGGTGATCTTCTCGACGGTGTCCTTGCACGCGGCCTCGTCGAGGTCGATCACCGCGACGGCACGGCCTTCGGCGGCCAGTCGTACGGCGGTCGCGGCACCGATGCCGCGCGCGCCACCGGTGACCACGGCGACACGCTGCTCAGTGGTGGACATTGCTGGTTCTCCTCGCCCTTGGGATGCGGCTCCTGCGGCGCCCCCTCTTGGTGAGCGACCGCTTAGTACCTTCAGCACACGTGACGCTAGAAGTCCTGGCACCCGGTGTCAACGTTCCCCCAGGTGTGATCCCTTACGTCGGCCCCCGCCGGGGCCCACGCGCACCGACCGTCACCGCACCAGCAGGGCGAGCAGCCGCTCCGCCTCCGCCGCCGGATCCGCGGTGAGCCCAGTGTGCACCGGTCCCGCCCGGACGACCGTGGAACGGGGCGCGACGAGCCACCGGAACCTCCGTCCGGCATCGTCCCGGGCGGCCTGCCCGGCCGCATCTCCCCCGGCGCACACCTGCTCCACGGCGCGCAGCGCGGCGCGTACGCCCTCCACGTCCGCCCCCGGGTCCAGGGCGAGGAGCTTGGTCTCGTCGAGATGCGTGCGGGCCGCCACGAGGGCCCGGGAGCGGCTGTACACGAGAACGCCCGCGTTGAAGCACTCCCCGCGCTCGATCCTGGGCACGACCCGCAGCAGCGCGTACTCGTAGACGTCCTGCCCGGTCGCCCCGGTGGCCAGGAAGCGGTCGCTCACTTGATCCCCTCGATGCGTTCGTGAATGTCGGCGGCGCGGGCGAGCAGCGGTTCCGCGTACGCCCGCCGCAGCGCGTCCGGCGTCTCGAAGCCGGGCTCGTCGGCCAGCCAGACGTCCGGGATCTCGGCGGTCACCTCGGCGAGCAGGTCCGCGGTGACCAGGGGCGCGAGGTCGGCGGCGGCCGCGGCGACATCGGGGGCGAAGCGCGCGAGGGCGTGGTCGGCGGCGTCGTACGGCTTGGCCGCGGAGGCACGGGCGCCCGGCCAGTGGTGGTGCCAGATCATGGTGGCGCCGTGGTCGATGAGCCACAGGTCACCGTGGCGCGTCAGCAGGTTCGGATTGCGCCAGGAGCGGTCGACGTTGTTGATCAGCGCGTCGAACCAGACGACCCGCCCGGCCTCCTCGGGACCGACCTCGAAGGCGAGCGGGTCGAAGCCGATGGCGCGGGCCAGGAAGTCCATGCCGAGGTTGGTGCCGCCGCTGGACTTGATCAGCTCCTGCACCTGCTCGTCGGGCTCGCCGAGCCCGAGGACGGGGTCGAGGTCCAGGGTGACGAGGCCGGGCACGCGCAGACCGAGCCGCCGGGCCAGCTCACCGCAGACGACCTCCGCCACGAGCGTCTTGCGGCCCTGCCCCGCTCCGGTGAACTTCAGGACATACGTGCCGCGGTCGTCGGCCTCGACCAGACCCGGCAGCGAACCGCCTTCCCGCAGCGGCGTGATGTACCGGGTCACGCTGACTTCCTTGAGCATCGCCCCAGGTTACCGGCGTACCGCGGACACCCGGAGTCGACCCGTCCGCGCATGACGGACCGACAGCTTCCGGACAGCTGTTTTTGACGCTCTCATGATCCCGGACAGGCCAGGATGTGCACCCTGTCTGAACGTTCAAGCACGGCCCCGCCGTATCCATGGGCGAAAGTGCGAAGCCATCTCGGAAGGAACCGCCAGCATGTCCAGCGAAACGATCAAACCCGCTTCGATTCCGGGCCGTCGTACCGTCATGGCGGCGGCCGGCGTGGCGGGACTCGCCGTCGCGCTGACCGCGTGCGGATCGGAGGACACCCCGTCGACCTCCACCTCCGACTCGCCCGGTGCCGGGGCGGGAGCCGGGGGCGACTCCACCGCCGAGGCGAGCGGCGGCGCGGGGGGCACGGAGATCGCCAAGACCTCGGACATACCCGAGGGCGGCGGCAAGATCTTCGAGAGCGAGGGTGTCGTCGTCACCCAGCCGAAGGCGGGCACCTTCAAGGCGTTCTCCTCGGTGTGCACCCACTCGGGCTGTGCCGTGAAGACGATCGCCGACGGCGTGATCAACTGCCCCTGTCACAACAGCAACTTCTCGATCGAGGACGGCAGCGTCAAGAGCGGCCCGGCCCCGAAGCCGCTGCCGGCCAAGGAGGTCAGCGTCTCGGGCGATTCGATCACTCTGGCCTGACCTTCGTCAGGCACGCCGACACCTCGTCCGTGGTAGCGACCGTGGCGACCAGCGCGAGGGTGTGGCGGATCATCGCGGGGGTGTAGTCGGCAGGCACCCCCGCGATGGCGTCCCCGGGCACGACGACGCGGTAGCCGCGGTTCACCGCGTCGAACACCGCGTTCGGCACGGCCACGTTGGCCGAGACACCGGTGACGATCAGCGTGCGGCACCCCAGGTTGCGCAGCAGCGCGTCCACGTCCGTGCCCGCCAGCGGGGACAGCCCGTGCAGCCGCCGTACGACCAGGTCCTCCTCGGTCACCTCGACGGGCGGCGCGACGCGTACGGCATCGGTGCCCGCCAACTGCCGTACGGGCAGCCGCTGCGCGGCGCGGAACAGGCGGGCGTTGTGGCTGGCGCCCCGCCCGTCCGGCCGGCGCTCGGCGACGGCGTGCATGACCTGCACCCCGCTCCGGTGGGCCGCGTCGACCAGCCTGGCCACATTGGCGAGCGCCCCCGACGAGCGTGCCTCGTCGGCGAGTTCGGGCAGCGCGCTGTCGGGTCCGACGACACCGCGCTGGCACTCGACGGTGAGCAGGACGGTGGTGGCGGGATCGAGCAGCCCGTCCAGTTCCCGCTGCCTCTTCGACCCACTCGCGTTCGACCCACGCGCGTCACTCGCGTCACTCGCCTCACTCGCGTACGACGGCATGACGTTCCCCTTGTCGCCGGCGATCGGGCGGGCGAGCGTAACGCCCCTTGCACATGGACGGAAGACGTCCGATCCTCTTCTGACGTCACGTCAGCGGAGGGGATGTCGATGACCGCCACGCAGCGCCGGGGCCGGAAGATCATGATGGAGCCCGCCGAACTGGACGAGTTCCTCGGCGCGCGGCGCACCTGCCGGGTCGCGACGGTCTCGTCCGACGGCGCACCGCACATCAGCCCGCTCTGGTACGTCTGGGACGGCACGTCGCTGTGGCTCTACTCGATCACCCGCAGCAGACGGTGGTCCGCGCTGCGCCGTGATCCGCGCGTCGCCGTCGTGGTCGACGCGGGCGAGGAGTACGGCGAACTGCGGGGCGCCGAGCTGTCCGGCACCGTCGAGTTCGTCGGCGAGGCACCGCGCACGGGCGAGCCGGTCCCCGAACTCGTCGAGGTGGAGCGGCGGTTCGCCCGCAAGAACTTCGGCATCGACGAGATGCCGCACGACGGCCGACACGCCTGGCTGCGCCTGACACCGGACGCGATCGCGTCCTGGGACTTCCGCAAGCTGGGGTAGCCGCGGATCACCACCGCGCCCGCGCGGCCCGCTCCGCGCACGCCGGAGCGGCAGTGCGTCAGGTCGAGCCGCACGCGGCCCCCGCCGCCCGCAGCGCCTCGACCGCCGCCCTGATCGACGGCCGCCGGTCGGCGTCCGCGCGCCACACCGCGTAGACGCTCCGGTGCACCCGGGGGCGCACCGGCACCGTCCGCATGCCGGCCGGCATCGGGTCGCGGCCGAGCCGGGGCGCGATACAGACACCCAACCCGGCGGCGACCAGGGCGAGTTGGGTGTGATGCTCGCCGGCCCGGTGGGCGATCTGTGGCTCGATGCCGTTGGCGCGCAGCGTGTAGAGCAGCCATTCGTGACAGAACTCGCCCTCCGGCCAGGCGACCCACGGCTCCTCCGCCAGCTCCCGCAGGTCGATCTCGTCCCGCCCGGCGAGCGGGTGGTCCTCGGGCAGCGCCACCTCCACCGGATCGTCGAGGATCGCGGCCCGGGCGAGACCCTCGGGCACCGGCAGCGGCTTGTTGTACCAGTCGAGGACGACGGCCAGGTCGGCGTCGCCCCGGATCACCGCGCTGATGGCGAGTTCGGGTTCCGTCTCCCGCGAGCGCACTCGCAGCGCCGGATGGTCCTCCCGCAGCGCGCGGAAGACGGCGGGGAACAGCCCCCGGACGGCCGTGGGGAACGCGGCCATCCGTAGTTCGCCGACGACCTGGCCGCGCTGCGCCTCCAGGTCCGACTGCGCCAGCTCGACCTGCGACAGGATGCGCGCGGCATGTTCGGCGAGCAGCCGCCCCGCGTCGGTGAGGCGCACGCCCCGCCCGTTCTTGGCGAGGAGCCGCTGCCCGACCTCCCGCTCCAGTTTGGCCATCTGCTGGGAGACGGCCGAGGTCGTCACATGCAGCCCCTCGGCCGCCCCGCTGACCGAACCGTGCCGGGCGAGCGCGTCGAGCGTGCGCAGACGCTCCAGATTCAACATATAAGAGATGCTACGAGATTCAGCTCATGAATTCTCGCTTGTGCTACAAGATTGTCGGCAGCATCGTTGAGGTCATGACCACCGCCGCGCCCACCCGAACGCCCGCCGCCCTGTCCGCACGCACCCGCGCCGCCCTGGACTGGCGCCTGCGCTTCGCCTTCCTCTCCCTCGTCTGGGGCTTCAGCTTCCTCCTGATCAAGGTGGGCACGCAGGCCTACGCCCCGTTCCAGGTCACGTTCGGGCGGCTGCTGTTCGGCACGCTGGTGCTCGCGGTGGCGATGGCCGTGAAGCGGGAGCGGCTGCCGCGCGGCATCCGCACCTGGGGGCACCTCACCGTGGCGGCCCTGCTCCTCAACGCGCTGCCGTTCTCCCTCTTCGCCTACGCGGAGCTGACCATCCCTTCCACCCTGGCGGGCATCTGCAACGCGACCTCGCCCCTGTGGGGCATGGCCCTCTCCCTGGTCGCGCTCTCGGAGGACCGCCCGACCAGGGTGCGGGTCGCCGGTCTCGGCCTCGGCTTCCTCGGCGTGCTCACCGTGCTCGGCGCCTGGCAGGGCTTCAGCGGCCTGGACGCCAGGGGCACCACGATGGCCCTGCTGGCCTCCCTCAGCTATCCGATCGGCTGGATCTACGTCCGCCGCACCCTGGCCGGCACCAGCGCGTCGCACCTGTCCCTCACCGGCGCCCAACTCCTGCTGGCCACCGCCCAACTGGCCTTCGTCACACCGCTGTTCACGACCCTGCCGGGCCGTTTCCCGGTTCTCCCCCTGCTGGCGGTCGTCGCGCTGGGCGCCCTCGGCACGGGTGTCGCCATGCTCCTGCAGTACGGCCTCGTCTCAGAGGTCGGCCCCACGACCGCCCAGATGGTCACCTACTTCATCCCGGTCATCGCCACGGCCGCCGGGGTGGCGATTCTCGGCGAGTCCCTGACCTGGTCGACCCCGGTCGGCGCGGCGATCGTTCTGGCGGGAGCGGCCCTGACACAGGCGAGGCCGCGCACCTGAACCCGCCGGACCCTCACACGTATCCGCCGCCGGAGCCCGGCCCGACCGCCGAGGCCACCGCCTCCGCCACCCTCCCGATCTCCTGCTCGGTGAGGGTGGAGACCGTGATCCGGATCCCCTGCGGAGCGTTCATCCGGAAGCGGGCGCCGGGCGCGACCGCCCACCCGGCGTGGAGCAGCCGGGCGACCGCGCCGGTCTCGTCCGGGACCCGGACCCAGACGTTCATCCCGCTGACCCCGTGCGCCTCGATCCCGCGCAGGGCGAGAGCGCCGATCAGCGCGTCCCGCCGCCTCCCGTACGCCGCCGCCACGGCCGTGGCGTCCACCGCGCCGCCGGACCACAGCCGTACGACGGCCCGCTGCACCAGCCGGCTCACCCAGCCCGGCCCCAGCCGCTGCCGGCCCCGCACCCGGTCGACCGTGACGGCGTCCCCGGTGAGCACCGCGAGCCGCAGGTCGGGGCCGTACGCCTTGGCGACCGACCGCACGAAGGCCCAGCCGCGGGTGGTCCCGGCCAGTGGATGGAGGGGCTGGTCGACGATCCGGTGACCGTGGTCGTCCTCGATGAGCAGGGTCTCGGGATGCTCCCCGAGCACGGACCGCAGGGCCCGCGCGCGTGCGGCGCTCACGGCCGCGCCGGTGGGGTTCTGCGCCCGGTCGGTGACGATCAGGGCCCTCGCCCCGGCCTCCAGCGCCGCGCGGACGTCGTCGGCGAGCGGCCCCTCGTCGTCGACGCCGACCGGCACGATCCGCAGTCCGAGCGCCGGCACGAGGTCGAGCACGCTGCCCCACCCGGGGTCCTCGACGGCGACGGCGTCCCCGGGTCTGAGGTGGGCGGCCAGGACGCGTTCGATGGCGTCGAGCGAACCGGAGGTGACGGTGACCGGCCCGTCCGGCACCCCGTCGGCGTCCAGTTCGGCGCGCGCGATCCGCGCCAGCTCGGGCTCCACCGACCCCGACCCGTACAGCACCGGCTCTCGGTCGCCCTGCTCGGCGGCCGCCGCGAACGCCTCGGCCAGACGCGGCAGCAAGGTGGTGTCGGGATTGCCGTCGGCGAGGTCACGCACGCCCTCCGGTACCTCCACCCGGATGTACTCGCGCCCCGTCGTCGCCGGCCGGGGCCGCACACGGCTCCCCCGCCGCCCGGCGGTCTCGATGACCCCCCGCTCACGCAGCGTGCGGTAGGCGGCCGCGACGGTGTTCGGGTTCACCCCGAGTCGTTCCGCCAACTCCCGCATGGATGGCAGTAGTTGACCGGGCATCAGCTCACCCGCCCCGACCGCCCGCTCGACGCTCGCCGCGATTTCCGCCGCGCGCCGCCCGGTGACCATGTATTCTCCTAGCACAAACCAAACTATGCACTAGTGCAATGGGGAGCGCAATGACGGGGACACCACAGCCGACGACATCACCGGCCGCCGCCTACGACCCCACCGACCGCACCGTCCCGACCCGGGGCGCGCAGAAGGCGTCGTACGACAAGGACCTGGTGCACGCGATACTCGACGAGGGGTACGTCTGCCATCTCGGCTTCGTCCGCGACGGCGCCCCGGTGGTGCTGCCCACGCTGTACGGCCGGGTCGGCGAGACGCTCTACGTGCACGGTTCGACGGGTTCACGCCCGCTGCGGATGACGGGCCAGGCCGACCCGGGGCTCCCGGTGTGCCTGACGGTGACGCACGTGGACGGGCTGGTCCTGGCCCGCTCCGCCTTCCACCACTCGATCAACTACCGCTCGGTCGTGGTGCACGGCACCGCCCACCAGGTCACCGATCCGCAGGAGCGGCGGATCGCCCTGGACGCGCTCGTCGACCACGTCGTACCGGGTCGCTCGCAGGACTCCCGGCCCGCCAACGCGAAGGAGTTCGCGGCCACCGCCGTGATCCGCCTCGACCTGAACGAGGTCTCGGCCAAGACCCGCACCGGCGGAGTCAACGAGGAGCCCGAAGACCTCACCCTCCCCCACTGGGCCGGCGTCGTCCCCCTCCGCAAGGGCTACGACACCCCGATCCCGGACCCCGACCTGCCGCCCGAGACCGAACTCCCGGCCTACCTCAAGACCCTCTAGCGCACGCCGCGAGACCCGGGCCCCTCAATGGCGAGGAGCCCACCCGGTCCCCACAACCCCGGCACGCGCCCCTCCAGGGGCGCGCGGGGAACTGCGCGACGAGCCCCCACAGACGCAGAACGCCCGACCCCGGCCAAAGCTCGGGGCCAGCCCTGGCCACCGCCTCCGACACGCGCCCCTCCAGGGGCGCGCGGGGAACTGCGCGACCAGCCCTCACTACCCGCGGACGCCCCCTCCCCCACCCGAAGCACGGGCTCCCCCTCCCCACCGGCCCCCACCAACACCCTCAGGGGCACGAGGAACTACGCGACCAGCCCCTCACAACCCGCACCCGACAGCCGGCCCAAGCCCCCGACCCACCACATCACCGCCCACCCCCCACCGGCAGCTCAGCCTCAACCCCCGCCTCACCGGACGCCACCGACCGCCCCGGCGAACCCTCCCCCACCGCAGACCGCTGCGCGACGAACGCCCCGGCCAGCACCACGACCCCGCCCACGATCTGCGGCGCCCACAGATGCTCACCCAGCAGCACCCACGCGAGCACGGTCGCCACCACCGCCTCCAGGCACCCCAGCACCCCGGCCACCTGCGGCGACAGCCGTCGCACGGCCACCACCCCGGTCACATAGGCGACCACCGTGGCGATCAGCACCACCCACCCGAGCAGCAGCCACGCCGGTACGGCCGTGCCGTCCATCCACGCGTCGCCGCCGAGCACCGCCCACTTCATCCCCCACGGCCGTGCCACCACCGTGAGCACGGCCGCGCCCACCAGCAGCCCGTAGGCAATCACCCCGAGCGGATCCGGCGCTTTCGCCCCCGCGTCGCCGCCCTGGTCGGACAACACGAAGTACCCGGCCTGACAGCAGGCGGCCCCGAGCGCGAGCAGCAGGCCCAGCGGGTCGAAGCTCAGCCCCGACCAGATCTCGACGACACAGGCGAGGCCGCCGACCGCGAGGACGACACCGACCGCGGCGGCCCGCGTCACGGGCCGGCGCTGCACGAACCGCACCCACCCGAGGACGATGGCCGGCCCGAGGTACTCCACGAGGAGCGCGACGCCGACGGGGATACGGGAGATCGAGGCGAAGTAGAAGGCCTGCACACCGGCCACGGCGAACAGCCCGAAACCGACGAGCAGCGCGGGCCGCCGACGCACCAGATCCCGATGGCGCACCGCCCACGGAAGCATCACCAGCGCGGCGCCGACGACCCGCAGCCACACCACGTACAGCGGGTCGAGCCCCGCCTCGATGAGCGGCTTGGCCGCCGTGCCCGATCCACCGAAGGCGAGCGCGGACCCCAGCGCGAGCACCAGCCCGACCCCGCGCCCGCGTTGCCCCTGACTCTGCTGAGACGTATGCACCGGCACATGATGTCAGCCGGCGACAGGAGCGTCATTCCCCATGACACCTGTCTCACCGGCTGGACGACGGCCGGGCCCAACTCCACGGCCGGGCCCACCGCGCCCACCTCCACGGCCGCGCCCACCTCCACGGGGCGCCACGCCTCAACAACCCCCGTCCCCGCTCACCACCCGCCCCTCGACACAGCCCTCGCCCACTTCGGCGATCCGCCGCGCCACCACGCCCCCGTCGACACCGACCTTGCCGAGCACCTCTACGGCCCGCGAACCGGTCGCCGCGACGAGCACCGCGAGCAGATCGATGCCGCGGGCCGCCCCCGCGCCCCGCAGCACGGCACGGTCGTACGCCTGCGTCATCGCCCGGGCCGCCACGGGTGACCACCCGGGCCGGCCCGGCACACCCGGGACGACACCGGTGTCCTCGACACCGATCTGCCAGCGCAGCCCGTACCCGATGCTGCGCTGCACCAGATAGCCGAGCAGCCGGGCGACCTGCGGACCGTCGAAGACGGCGCGGACCTCGGGGTCGGACTCCACGAGGGAGTGCAGCAGATGAGCGGTGTCGATCTGCCGGTCGTCGTCGCGGAGGGCCCGTCTGCGCGCACCGGCGACCACCGAGGCCAGCTCATCCGTGAGCCCGCCCTCGATCTCCAGGTGTTCCGGACCATGGTCGGCGGCCGACTGCCGGGGAATACGGGGTAGCACGCCTCCCACCCCATCAGTCCCGGCGCCTCCAGGGCATCCTCGAAAGGAAGCATCTTCCCCTCCGGCACAGGTTGCGTAGGGAGGAGCCACTTCTCCTCCCTACGGATGAGATCCGCCCGCGCCACCTCAGGGGCGCGCGCGGCCTTGCCCCGCGCCCGGTACGCAACCGCGTGGCACCGGCACCCGTCCCTCACCGCATGGATGCGGGCGCCGGCCGGCGGCACTCCGATTCCTGACGGTTCATCAGTATTGAATGTTCCGGGCCCCGAGGCTACGTTCCGCGACACCACCGTCCGAGACGAAGGGGTTGTCGCATGGCCGATGTCAGCGCGGAGGCACGCATCGAGGCGCCCGCCGAGCAGGTCTGGGCCCGGCTCGTCGACTGGTCCGCGTACGGCGAGTGGAACACCACCCACACCGGCTTCCCCAAGGGCGGCCCGCAGACCCTCACGGTGGGCGGCACCTTCCAGGAGAACCTGAAGCTCATGGGCTTCCCGGCGGAGGTCGAGTGGACCATCGCCGAACTGGAACCCGCCCGCACCCTGGCCATCCGCGGCAAGGGCCCCATGGCCGTGGACCTCGCCACCCGCTACACCCTCACCCCCGACGGGGACGCCACCACGGTCCGCATCGACGGCGCGTTCACCGGCGCCGCCGTCTCCCTGATGGCGGGCAAGCTCAGGGACTCCGCCACGGCCGCGCTCGACGAGTCCCTGCGCAAGCTGGGCGCCCTCGTGACCTGACCTCGCGCCCGCCCCTCACCACCCGCGCCCCCACTCACACCCCCTACGGGGCCCACACCCACACCACCCCACCCACCACGCATCCACGCATCCACGCATCCACCGACCCCAAGCACACGAGAGCGCCCCGCGAAGATCTCTCTCCACGGGGCGCTCCCGCACCGGTCACCCGCACACTGCCGTCAGTCCTCGTCGGCGAGGATCAGATACAGCTTCTTGCGGGCTTCGTTGATCACCGTCAGCGCCTTGTCGCGCTGGTCCTTGTCGCCGGTCTTCCAGACCTGGCCGAACGCCTCCATCAGACCGAAGCCGGCCTGCCGGATCTCGCTCAGCGCCTCCCAGTCGACCCCGCGCGAGGCCTCTTCCCAAGGGGCCTCGGGCCCCTCGTCGGCCGCGGTGCGACCGGCCTCGGTGAGCGAGAACAGCTTCTTGCCGCCCTCGGTCGCACTGGCGATCAGCCCCTCGTCCTCCAACAGCTGGAGGGTGGGGTACACCGAACCGGGGCTGGGCTTCCACGCCCCGCCACTGCGCTCGGCGATCTCCTGGATCATCTCGTAGCCGTGCATGGGCCTGTCCTTGAGAAGGGCCAGGATCGACGCGCGTACGTCGCCCCGCCGCGCCCTCCCCCGGGGTCCGCCCCGGCCGCGCCCACCCCAGGGGCCTGCGCCGAACGGTCCGAACGGTCCGGGGCCACCATGGCCCGGCCCGAAGGGCCCGAAGGCGGCGCGCAGCGCCTCGGCGTCACCTCGGCCGCGAGGGTGCTCCCCACCACGGCCTCCATGTCCACGCTCGAATCCGAAGTCCTGTCCACGGGAACGCATCACGATCACTCCATTCCATCGTTGATCTGTCGCGATGCCTCAACGATATATCGGGACCTGTCGCCTGACAACCCTCGTTTCGACAAGGGCTCCGTGATCTACTGCCGCGCATGCCTTTGTTGCTGCTCGACCTGGACAACACCCTGATCGACCGCGACGCGGCCTTCCGCGCCGCCGCGGCCGCCTTCCTCACCGCCCACGGCCTGCCCGACACCGACCTGCCCTGGGTGGCGGCCGTCGACGCCGGCGGCTACACCCCTCGCCCGGAGGTGGCCTCCGCCCTCACCGACCGCTACGCGGGCGCGGTATCGCCCGACGCCGTCAGCACCCTGCTCGACACCGGCGCCGCCGACCGCGTGGTCCTGGCGCCCACCACCCGCGAGGCGCTCGACCGAGCGCGGGCCGGCGGCTGGACCTGCGTGATCGTCACCAACGGCCGGACCGCTCAACAGGAGACGAAGATCCGCCGCACCGGGCTCGACCGTCTCGTGCAGGGCTGGGTCGTCTCCGAAGCCATCGGCCGTAAGAAGCCCGAGCCGGAGATCTTCCACGCCGCTGCCGCCACCGCAGGGCTTCCGCTGTCCGGCGCCTGGGTGATCGGCGACGCGCCCCACGCCGACATCGCGGGCGCCGACGCCCTCGGCCTGCGCAGCGTCTGGGTGGCGCACGGCCGAGCCTGGAACGAGGGCGCCTACCGGCCCACCCACATCGCGGCCGACATCGTCTCCGCGTTCCACCACGTCTTGAGCACCATGGACTGATCCGCCGTCCGGTCCTCTAGGGTGCGGAAATGATCTCCGACAGCTATCTCTCCGCGCTGTTCTCGCTGGACGGCCGGGTCGCCGTGGTGACGGGCGGCAGTTCCGGCATCGGCAAGGCCATCGGTACGGCTCTCGCCCGGGCCGGCGCGAGCGTGGTGATCGTCGCGCGCAAGGAGGCCGAGCTGCGGGCCACGGCCGGCGAGCTGACGGCGAACGGCTGCCGGGCGGCCTGGGTGAGCGGCGACCTGAGCACGCGGGCCGGTGTGCGCGCGGCGGCCGAGCGGGCGGTCGAGGCGTTCGGGGAGCCCGACATCCTCGTCAACAGCGCCGGCGTCAACCTACGGCCGCCACTGAGCGAACTGGGCGAGGATGTGTGGGACACCACCATGGCCCTGAACCTGGACGCGCCCTTCCTGCTGGGCCAGCGCTTCGGACCCGGCATGGCCGCGCGGGGCTACGGCCGCATCCTCCACATCACCTCCCAGCAGGCACACCGGGCGTTCGTGCGAAGCGGCGCCTACGGCGTCTCCAAGGGCGCGCTGGAGTCGCTGGCCCGCTCGCAGGCCGAGGAGTGGTCACCCCACGGCGTCACCTGCAACACCCTGGTCCCCGGATTCGTCCCGACCCCGCTCAACACCCGGCTGTCGTCCGACCCGGAGCAGGTGGCGGCCCTCGCCGCACGCACCCTGGCCGGGCGCAACGGCCTGGCCGACGACTTCGCCGGTGCCGCCGTCTTCCTGGCCGGCCGCTCCGCCGGCTACATCACCGGCCAGTCGGTCTTCGTCGACGGCGGTTTCTCGGTCCACTAGCGCGCCGCGCCACCACCTGCGGGCCGCATCAAACGCCCCTGCCCCCGGAACGGCGCCCGAACCGCCCTCGAAACGAGTCCACCACCCCGGAATTGGCCTTGGCCCGCAGCTCCACCGACCCCCTAGCGTCCTCCCCATGCGCATTCGTATCGTGGACGCCTTCACCGACCGCCCCTTCTCCGGCAACCCCGCGGGAGTCCTCCTCCTCGACGCCTTCCCGGACGACATCTGGCTGCGATACGTGGCCAGAGAGGTCAACCACGCCGAGACCGCGTTCGCCCATCCCCTCCCGGCGGGCGGCGAGGCCGACTGGGCGCTGCGCTGGTTCACGCCGGTCGCCGAGGTGGCGATGTGCGGCCACGCCACCCTGGCCACGGCACACGTCCTGAGCAGTACGAACACCCATCAGGGCTCGGTACGGTTCGCCACGCGCAGCGGGGTTCTCACCGCCACGCCCCACCCGGACGGCTCGCTCACCCTCGACTTCCCGACCGCGCCCCTCACCCCGGTGGCCGTCCCGGACGGAGTCGCCGAGGCGCTGGGCGCCGAACCGCTGAGCGCCGTCGACACCGGCCCGAACGTGGGCGACCTCCTGGTGGAGCTGGCCGACGAGAAGACGGTCCTGGGTCTCGCCCCCGACCTCCGGTCCCTCGGCCGCTACTCCGAGCGCGGCATCATCGCGACGGCCCCTGCCGCGGACCCCGCAGCCGGCCACGACTACGTCTCGCGCTGCTTCTTCCCCAACCTCGGCATCGACGAGGACTCGGTCACCGGCAGCGCCCACACCGCGCTCGCCCCCTTCTGGTCCGCACGCCTGGGCAGCCCGGACCTCACCGGCCTGCAGGCCTCCCCCCGCTCCGGCCGGGTCCGCACCGAACTCCGCGGCGACCGCACCCTGCTCTCCGGCCGCGCGGTCACGGTCGTCGACGGCGAACTCCTCGCCTGACAGCCCCGCCGGCCCGACGCACGCCCCTCCCCCGGTCCGCCGACCGCACGCCCCGCCTCCGACGGCCCGACCCCACGGCCACCCTTCACGCGGTCGGCAGCCAGCCCACCTTCCCCGCCAGCAGCGCGTACCCCACGAACGCCCCGATGTCGAGCAGCGAGTGGGCCACCACGAGCGGCCCCACGCGCCCCCAACGCCGGTACAGGTAGACGAAGACCACGCCCATCACCATGTTGCCGACGAACCCGCCGATGCCCTGATAGAGGTGGTACGACCCACGCAGCACCGAGCTGGCGGCGAGCGCGCTCCCCGGTGACCAGCCCAGCTGCTGGAGCCGGCGCAGCAGATACCCGACCACGATGACCTCTTCGAGGACGGCGTTCTGGATCGCGGAGAGGATCAGCACGGGGTACTTCCACCACACCTCGGGCAGCGCCTCCGGCACCACCGTGAGGTTGAACCCGAGGCCGCGGGCCGCCAGATAGAAGGCGATGCCCGTACTGCCGATCACGGCGGCGATCGCCGCGCCCCGGCCGAGGTCGGGCCACGGCTTCGTACGGTCGAACCCGAGGGTGCGCAGTCCCGCGCCCTCGCGCAACAGGAAGTGCGCGACCAGGGCGACGGGCACCAGGGCGGTGGTGATGCCGAAGAGCTGCCACGCGAGGTCGAGCCAGGGCCGGCCCGGGGCGGCCGAGGCGTTCATGGTGGCCGCCTGGTCCTTCAGCCCGCCCGGCCTGGTGACCGATCCGATGAAGCTGATCAGCGCGGACACTCCGCTCGCGCCGAGCGAGACCCCGAGCACGAGCAGTGTCTCGTCCCGCAGGATCCGCCGGCCCGGCCGCTCCCACGGCACCGCGCCCTCCGCCGCCTCCGCCTGCCCCTGCACCCACGCCTCCAGTTGTCCGGCCCCGCCGAGGGTCCATCATCACCCGCGGCGGTCCGGGACTTTCCGGCGGCTGCCCTCGAAGGCGGCTCCTCAGCCCAGCGGCACCGGCTCCGGCAGCCCGACCGGCCAGCTGTGCACGGGCTCCCCGGAGTGCATGAGCTCGCCGTACCGCCGCGTGGTGGCGGCCAGCGCCGCATCCCGTCCGAGCCCCTTGGCCAGCGCCCGGTGGAACGTTTCCACCTGCCAGGACGCCCCGTTGACCCGCCGTCGGCAGCGCTCCTCGATCACACCGAGATAGAAGTCCCGGTCGACCGGCTCGACCCCCCACGAGTCCAGTCCCACCTCGGCGAGCGGCAACAACTCGTCCCGTACGAGGTTCACGGCGTCCACCGGCCCCACGCCGCCGTAGCGCCCACGCGGCCACTGCAACCGTGCGTCGATGCCGTGCCGGCACGCCTCGTCGAAGTTGGCGGCGGCCGCCTCGAACGGCAGCCGGGTCCACACGGGCCGTGACTCCTCGGCGAGCGCGCGGACGACGCCGTAGTAGAAGGCCGCGTTGGCGATCACGTCCGTGATGGTCGGCCCGGCGGGCAGCACGCGGTTCTCGACCCGCAGGTGCGGAACCCCGTCGGCGATGCCGTAGACGGGACGGTTCCAGCGGTAGATCGTGCCGTTGTGCAGGGTGAGTTCGGCGAGTGAGGGGATGCCGCCCGCGTCGAGGACGCCGATCGGATCCTCGTCGTCGCAGATGGGCAGCAGGGCCGGGAAGAAGCGCAGGTTCTCCTCGAAGAGTTCGTACGCCGAGGAGATCCACCGCTCCCCGAACCAGGTGCGCGGCCGTACGCCCTGGGCCTGGAGTTCGGGCGGGCGGGTGTCGGTGGACTGCTGGAACAGGGGCGGCCGCGACTCCCGCCACAGCTCGTGCCCGAACAGGAACGGCGAGTTGGCCCCGATGGCGACCTGCGCGGCGGCGACCGCCTGGGCGGCGTTCCACACATCGGCGAACCGTCCCGGGGTCACCTGCAGATGCAGTTGCACGGAGGTGCAGGCGGCTTCCGGCGCGATGGACTTCGAGGTGCAGACGAGCCGCTCCACCCCGTCGATGTCCAGGGTGAAGTCCTCACCTCGGGCGGCGACGATCTGGTCGTTCAGCAGGGTGTAGCGGTCGCCCGCGGAGAGGTTCGAGGAGACCAGGTCGTCACGGCCCAGCGTGGGCAGAATACCGATCATCACGATCCCCGCACCCACCTCGATCGCTTTGCGGTCGGCGTAGGCGAGGGACGTGCGCAGCTCCTCGGAAAGCTGGTCGAATACCCTGCCGTCCAGCCGATGTGGAGCTATGTTGACTTCCAGATTGAACATGGCGAGTTCTGTTTGGAAATCTCGACTCGCAATCCGTTCGAGTACTTGCGCATTCATCATTCTCGGCTGACCGTCGCCGTCGACGAGGTTCAGCTCGATCTCCACACCCATGAGGTTCCTGGGGCGGTCGAACCGCTTCTCCTCCAACAGTCGCGCCAGCCCCGTCAGACACTGCCGGAGCTTGTCGCGGTACTGCTGGCGATCGGAGAGGCCAAACGGCCCCGCCACGACCTTCTCCCCCATCGAAGTGTCCCTCCTCGGATGGGCAGGCCGACGCCTCGGCCACTGGTGTCCCGGGTCCACGGTTCATGATGCCCAGGCAGAGCCAGCGGTAACGTCCCGAGCGGGACCTGCACACGCTAGGCTGAGCGCGGTCACCTCCGACCCTATTTCGTCGGCATGCTTCTGGCACATTCAGCGGGCAAGAAAGAGTACGCGCTTTCTGCGGCGCCCTTTCGTAAAAAGCGCCGACGACAACCGGCCGTCCGTTACGCGACGGTAATCCGAGGTCACCGCCACACTCCCCCCGGAAATAGGGGTGACACCCATGTTCCGGCGTCCTGATACCGCCTTGCTCTTCATATCCGGAGCGGCTAGACGAAACCTTGTGTGAACACGTGTCGTATAAACTTCGCAAACGAGGCTGAGAGTCGGCACTCGCGGTCCTCGGTCCTGCCGTCAGGCCACACGCGGCGGACCCCACCCACGCACCCGGACCCGGGCACCCGTCTCCCCGATCCCCGAGAGCTGACAGCGCCGTCCGCCCCCGCCCTCGCGCCACCGTGCCTGTCGAATGGAGAGGCGACCCACCATGCCGCTGCATGTCCCCCCGGCTCCCGCGCCCGCCCTGCGCACCGTCCTCACCGCACTCGGTTCTCCCACCGCCGTCCACGAGGCGCGAACTCCCGCCCTGAAGAACGCCCAGGGGCCCGCCACGCCCGAACTCCCGCTGCCCGTCCACGTACTCGACCGGATCACCCCGCAGGGCACGGGCATCGCCCGGCTCACCGGATGGCGGTTCCTGATCCGCTGCGGCGACCGCGCCGTGGCCGCCGCCGAGACCCGACTGACCCCGGACGGCTGGGCGTTCTCGCACTTCTTCGAAGGCCCGTACATCACCTCGACCGAGCGCGCCCTGCGCCAGGCCGACGTCATGCAGCAGCCCTACCAGCCACGCCTGCTGTCGGTGCCCGAGCTGTACATGCTCACGCTCTGGCTGCACGCCGATCCCACCGCAGACGGCGCCACCGGCGACCCGGCCCCGGCCGACCTGCTGGTCCCGCTGGCGCCCGCACCGCCCGGTATCGCCGCCCACCGGCCCCACCGGGTCACCGACCTCCTCCCGGTACTGACCACCCGGTTGGCACCCGCCCCCCTGCTGGGATCACCCGCCTGAAATCCGGATCGCCTCGCCTTTCGCACCCCTCGCGCCCCGACGCCGATATCCGGTGACGGGGCGCTTGTTTCCGACTACGCGGAATTACCGCTCCTTCGGGCGTCAAAACGCTCGTACGAGCTATTCCCAGCTCTTCCCCGCAGCCGGACTAGCCCCATCCGACCATGGCGTACCACCCGAAAGGACAGTGCGAGAGGGATGAACCATCCGGGCGGGCGATGCGTCATCAACCTGTGAAGAAGTCGTGCTGCGAAATGCCTGCGGATCGACGCCCGTGGGGCAACACTGGGACCGGACCGATTTATCACAACGGGGGGCGGCCATGAACGGGGCTTCACGCCGCGGGACAGACAAAACAGCCATCTCAGACCACACGACCAACCGAAAGATCCCAACAACCATGTGCCAGCACCAGCCACTGTGCCCGACTGCCGAATCCGCCGACCGGGAAGGCGCCCGACTCGTGGCGCACCACCCGGAGCAGGGATGGAGCCTGCTGTGCAACGGCGTTCTGCTCTTCGAGGACACCGGTGAGCTCCTGCCGGACGGCCAGATCATCGCGCCGCACCGCCCGATGGGCACCGTGGTGACCGCCGCCTGAGCCGCACTCACGTGCGCGCAGGGCGAGCGCCCCGCACAGGGCGCCCGCCCGGACAGAAGAGGGGCCGGCCGGAGAAGCACTCTCCGAACCGGCCCCGACGCGTATCCGCGTCCGACTACTCTTCGTAGGCGTCCAGCGGCGGGCAGGAGCAGACCAGGTTCCGGTCACCGAACGCCTGGTCGATCCGGCGCACCGGCGGCCAGTACTTGTCCGCGCGCGAGACCCCGGCCGGGAAGACCGCCTCCTCGCGCGTATAGGCGTGCTTCCACTCGCCGCCGAGCGCGCCCGCGGTGTGCGGTGCGTTCCGCAGCGGGTTGTCGTCCGCGGGCCACTCGCCCGAGCCGACCTTCTCGATCTCCGCGCGGATCGCGATCATCGCCTCGCAGAACCGGTCCAGCTCGCCAAGGTCCTCCGACTCCGTCGGCTCGATCATCAGCGTCCCGGCCACCGGGAACGACATCGTCGGCGCGTGGAAGCCGTAGTCGATCAGTCGCTTGGCGATGTCGTCGACGCTCACCCCGGTCGACTTGGCCAGCGGCCGCAGGTCGATGATGCACTCGTGCGCCACGAGCCCGCCCGGGCCGGTGTAGAGCACCGGGTAGTGCGGCTCCAGCCGCTTGGCGATGTAGTTGGCGCTGAGCACCGCCACCTGCGTGGCCCGCTTCAGCCCCTCACCGCCCATGAGCCGGACGTACGCCCATGAGATCGGCAGGATGCCCGCCGAGCCCCACGGCGCCGCCGAGATCGGGCCGACGCCCGTCTCCGGACCGGCCGCGGGCTGCAGCGGGTGGTTCGGCAGATACGGCGCCAGGTGCTCGCGCACCGCCACCGGACCGACGCCCGGCCCACCGCCGCCGTGCGGGATGCAGAACGTCTTGTGCAGGTTCAGGTGCGAGACGTCACCGCCGAAGTGGCCCGGCTTGGCCAGCCCCACCAGCGCGTTGAGGTTGGCGCCGTCGACGTACACCTGGCCGCCCGCGTCGTGCACCTGCGCGCAGATGTCGGCCACGTGCTCCTCGAACACGCCGTGCGTCGACGGGTACGTGATCATCAGCACGGACAGTTCGTCGCGGTACTGCTCGATCTTCGCCCGCAGGTCCTCGACGTCGATCTCGCCGTCGTCGGCGGTCTTCACGACGACGACCTTCATGCCGGCCATGACGGCACTCGCCGCGTTGGTGCCGTGCGCGGAGGACGGGATGAGGCACACCGTCCGCTGCTCGTCACCTGCCGCCCGGTGATACCCGCGCACGGCCAGCAGCCCGGCCAGCTCCCCCTGCGAGCCCGCGTTCGGCTGCAGGGACACCTTGTCGTACCCGGTGGCCTCCGCCAGCCGCTCCTCCAGCTCACGGATGAGCGTGAGATACCCCTGCGCCTGCCCGGCGGGCGCGAACGGGTGCAGCTGCCCGAACTCGGGCCACGTCACCGGCTCCATCTCGGTGGTGGCGTTGAGCTTCATCGTGCAGGAGCCGAGCGGGATCATGCCCCGGTCCAGAGCGTAGTCCCGGTCCGCGAGCCGGCGCAGGTAGCGCAGCATCGCGGTCTCGGAGCGGTGGTCGTGGAACACCGGGTGCGTCAGGTAGTCGTCCGACCGCAGCAGCTCCTCGGGCAGCGTGTCCGCCGCGGCGGCGTCCAGGACCTCCACGTCGCCCTCCACGCCGAACGCGGTCCATACGGCGCCCAGCTGGGCCCGCGTGGTGGTCTCGTCGCAGGAGACCGACACCAGACCGGCGTCCACGAGGTGCAGGTTCACGCCATGTTCCCGCGCGGCGGCCACGACCTCAGCGGCCCGACCCGGCACCCGCACGGTCAGCGTGTCGAAGTACGACCCGTGCACGACCTCGATCCCACCGGCCGTGAGCCCCGCGGCGAGCACGGTGGCGTACCGGTGGGTACGCCGGGCGATGGTCCGCAGCCCCTCCGGACCGTGGTAGACGGCGTACATGCCGGCCATCACGGCGAGCAGCACCTGCGCCGTACAGATGTTGCTGGTCGCCTTCTCCCGCCGGATGTGCTGCTCCCGCGTCTGCAGGGCCAGCCGGTACGCCTTGTGCCCGTCGGCGTCCACGGACACCCCGACGAGCCGTCCGGGCAGGCTGCGCGCGAACTTCTCCTGTACGGCCATGTAGCCCGCGTGCGGCCCGCCGAAGCCCATCGGCACACCGAACCGCTGTGTGGTCCCGACGGCGATGTCGGCGCCCAGCTCACCGGGCGGGGTCAGCAGGGTCAGCGCCAGCAGATCGGCGGCGACGGTGACGAGCGCGCCGAGTGCGTGGGCCTGTTCGACGACCGGCTTCAGATCCCGTACGACACCGGAGGCGCCCGGGTACTGCAGGAGCACCCCGTTGATGTCGCGCGAGGCGATGTCGGCCGGGATTCCCTCGCTCAGATCGGCGACGACGACCTCGACACCGGCCGGCTCGGCGCGGGTCCGGATCACGGCGATCGTCTGCGGCAGCGCGTCCGCGTCGACGAGGAAGAGGCCCTTCTTGTTCTTGCCCATGCGCCGCGACAACGCCATGGCCTCGGCGGCGGCGGTGCCCTCGTCGAGCAGCGAGGCCCCGGAGGTGGGCAGCCCCGTCAGCTCGGCGACCACGGTCTGGAAGTTCAGCAGGGCCTCCAGCCGCCCCTGGGAGATCTCGGGCTGGTACGGGGTGTAGGCCGTGTACCAGGCCGGGTTCTCCATGACGTTGCGGAGGATGACGGGCGGTGTGAAGGTCCCGTAGTACCCGAGCCCGATCATCGAGCCCAGCACCTGGTTGCGGTCCGCGAGGGAACGCAGCTCGGCGAGCACCTCGGCCTCGGTACGCGCCCCGGGGAGGTCCAGCGCCTCGGCGTTCTTGATCACATCCGGGACCGCGGCCGCCGTCAGCTCGTCCAGCGAGCCGTACCCGACGTGCGCGAGCATCTTGGCCCGGGCCTCGGCGTCCGGGCCGATGTGGCGCCGCTCGAAGGGGATTCCCTGTTCGAGCTCGGAAAGCGGAATGCGATGGGCGGTCATTACGGAGGCCTCCTGGTCTGACACGACCTTCGAGGGGCACCACGGCACGGGCGCCCCGACGGCCTCCCCCTCTGTCATCTCAACCTGAGAGCTTCACCGGTCCAGGTACAAACCGGCTTTCACCGTCGGTGAGAGCGGGAGCCGTGGCACCCGCTCTGCTTTCCAGAGTGACCTCGTCCGTGCGGTACGTGAGCCTGAGAGATTCCGGGGAGGATTTGCTCCTTCGGCGCCTCCGGATGGTGTCCGGAGGACTCTCCCGCACGGGGTCAGCAGCCGCTGCCAGCGTATCAGCGCGGGCAACGCACAGGTCTTCGAGTGGCCGCCACTCCCGATGTGCCTTTTCGTAGTGGTGAGAGACGATTTGCAACCCCTTGGCGACCACCTGGAGGGCCCGTGCAGACCGACATCGATCCGCGCCACCTGATCGGCCGCAAGGCGTTCGACCGCAAGGGCAGCAAGATCGGCACCGTGGACGAGGTCTACCTGGACGACGCCACCGGCATCCCCGAGTGGGCCGCGATACGCATGGGCCTCTTCGGCCGCGACGCCTTCGTCCCCCTGGAGCCCAGCGAACTGTACGAGGGCACCCTACGCATCCCCTTCGACCGCGCCCTCATCAAGGACGCCCCCGACTTCGGCGTGGGCCGCCACCTCTCCCCGGAACAGGAACTCCAGCTCTACCACCACTACGGCCTGGACATAGCCCCGCCCCCGCCCCTGGACCGCGACTTCGGCGACGTGGCGAAGCGCGACGACACCTGAGCCGATCCCCGCCGCACCCGCGGCCGGCACGAAGGCACCGGACGGCCGACGCGCCCTCGCGCCACCCCGGTGCCACCTGGCGCCACCGTGGCCTCAGCCCAGCACCCCACCCGGCACCAGCGGCAACGGTTCCGCCGGCTCCAGCGCGGCGTCGTCCGTCCTGAACGTCCGCACCCGCCCCGGCCCCACATCGAGCGGCGTCTCGAACCGCACGGTGACCCGCCCGAGCCCGCTCCCCTGCACCCAGCCGTGCCCGTACTCGGCGTGCCGCACATCGTGCCCGGCCCTGAAGATCCGCTCCCCGCCCGCGCTCTCCTCCGCCACGGGCACCTCCACGCTGCCTCCGGCCTCCTCCTCGACGAGCTCCGGCTCTCCCGCCGCCTGTGCGAACAGGTCCTCCTGCGTGTAGTCGGCGAGCCCGCTCACCCCGACCCCGAGCAGCCGCACCCCACCCGTCGTGTCCACGGCCTCCAGCAGCCGGGCCGCGGCCTCGCGCACCACCGCGGGATCGTCCGTGGGTCCCCGCAACGTCTCGGACCGGGTCAGCGTCGAGAAGTCGTACCGTCGCACCTTCAGCACGATCGTCCGCCCCGACAGTCCGGCCTCCCGCAGCCTGCGCACACACCGGTCCGCGAGCAGCTGCACCTCCATCCGGACCCGTACCCGGTCATGGATGTCCACGTCGTAGGTGTCCTCCACCGACACCGACTTCGTGTCCCGCTCGGCCACCACCGCCCGGTCGTCCCGTGCCAGCGCCATCGCGTACAGCCCGTGCCCATGGGCCTTGCCGAGCAGTCGTACGACCTCGTCCTCCCCCGCCTCCACGATCTCCTCGACCGTGGTGATCCCGGCCCGCCGCAGATGGTCCCCGGTCGCCGGGCCCACCCCCGGCAGGATCCGCACGGACATCGGTCCCAGCAACGCCCGCTCGGTCCCCGGCTCGATCAGCACCAGCCCGTCCGGCTTGGCCTCCTCGGAGGCGATCTTCGCGAGCATCTTGGAGGCCGCGAGCCCCACGGAACCCGTCAGCGCGGTCATGGCCCGTATGTCCGCACGCAACCGCTCCCCCACGAGCCGCGCCGACGCCTCGTCCGAGGCCGCGCCCCCGGCCTCCAGATCCACGAACGCCTCGTCCAGGCTCAGCGGCTCCACCAGCGGCGACAACGCACGCAACAACCCCATGACCTGATCGCTGATCGCCCGGTAGAAGGTGAAGCGCGGCGTGAGATACGCGGCGTTCGGCGCGAGGCGGCGCGCCTGCGCCATCGGCATCGCCGAATGCACCCCGAAGACCCGCGCCTCGTACGAGGAGGTCGCGACCACCCCGCGCGGCCCCAGCCCGCCGACGACAACGGCTTTCCCCCGCAGACTCGGCTTCGACGCCTGCTCCGCCGAGGCGTAGAAGGCATCCATGTCGAGATGCAGGATCGTGGGCGCGGTTCTCACAGCTCCGATGCTGCCCTACGCCACTGACAACGCCCCACCCTGAGGCCGGGGCGCCCCTCAGACCGCCCGGTTGCGCCGCCGTGCCAGCTCGTCCGCCGGATTGTGGCCCACGAGCGTCTCCCCCGTGTCGACCCGCTCCCCGTGCAGCTGCGAGAGAGCGCTTTCGACATCACGCCAGACCACCCCCACGGCGATCCCGAAAACCCCCTGGCCGCCCTGGAGCAGGGCGTGGACCTCGTCGGGCGACGTGCACTCGTAGACCGTCGCACCGTCACTCATGAGCGTCATCCGCTCCAGATCACTGAAGCCCCGCTCCCGCAGGTGCTGCACGGCGGTGCGGATGTTCTGCAGGGACACTCCCGTGTCGAGGAACCGTTTCACGATCTTCAGGACGACGACGTCCCGGAAGCTGTAGAGCCGCTGCGTCCCCGAACCCTGGGCGGAGCGCACACTCGGCTCCACCAGGCCCGTGCGAGCCCAGTAGTCGAGCTGGCGGTAGGTGATGCCGGCGGCCGCGCACGCGGTGGGACCGCGGTAGCCGACCTGCTCGTGCGGCTCGGGCGCCGCCTCCGCGCTGTCCTGCACGGCCGTGGGCCGCTGCGGGACGTGACCGGCCGCGCTGCCCTGATGGGGCTCCCCCCAGCCCGGGCGCGGCCGAGAGCCTGGGGGAGGGTACGGCCCGCCGTCCCCCAGCCTGCGTCCGGGGGCACCCCCAGCCGTGCCGTCGCCGCTGCTTCTCACGCCGACCTCCGTCCTTGACCTGCCTCATCGACGGTAGGCAGCCGCCCGGGGTGCGTCAACGACCATCGCACTCGCCACGCCGAGTGATAATCACCCTGAGAGTGGTTTCCCGTGCCCTTCCGCGGGGAAAGGCTAGCCGAATGCGCTCCGATCGGACCGTCCGACGACGCACCGCTCCCGGGCCGGTACCGCCCCGGGCGGCGTCCGCCACGGACCGGGCCCGCGCCCGCAGGGCCGTCGAAGCGGAATCCCCACCCGCGCGCACAGGGCCGCCGACGAGGGGCGGTCAAGGCCCGTCGGCCCGGTACGACCGCCTGCCCGGCCTCACTGGCTGTTCGTTCCGAAGTCCTCGGGCGAGATCTGGTCGAGGAACTCGCGGAACTTCTCCACCTCGTCCTCCTGCTCGTCCGGGATCGCGATACCCGCGTCGTCGAGCACCCCGTCACTGCCGAAGATCGGCGTCCCGGTACGCAGCGCCAGCGCTATGGCGTCGGAGGGCCGGGCACTCACCTCGACCCCACTGGCGAACACCAGCTCCGCGTAGAAGACGCCCTCACGCAGGTCGGTGATGCGCACTTCCGTGAGCTCCTGGCCGACAGCCTCCAGCACGTCCTTGAACAGGTCGTGGGTCAGCGGTCGTGCGGGGGCCATGCCCTGTTGGGCGAAAGCGATCGCCGTCGCCTCCCCCGGCCCGATCCAGATGGGGAGGTAACGGTCGCCTCCCACTTCGCGCAGGAGCACGATCGGTTGGTTGGAGGGCATTTCCACCCGGACACCTACGACATCGAGCTCGTTCACACAGCAACCCTAGGCCGTGCTCGGGATGTTTGGGTAGTCGGGCTCGGATCGGCCGACCGATCCGCCACAGGCGAACACCGCCCCTCAGCGCAGCCGTACACCCAGCGCGCTGCGCACGAGAGCGGCGTGCAGCTTCACCGTCAGCCCCGCCAGCTCCCGTACCTGGTCCTCCGCATGCGCTCTGGTCTGCGGGTTACGGTGGCGCCGCAGGGGCGCGACCACCTGATCGACGAGTCCCGCCTCACGGTCCGCCGCGGCACGCATCACCCTCAGGTGCCGAGGCTCGATACCGAATCGCCCCAGTTCGACCACAAGCGTGGCGATGGTGAGAACCTCGGCGTCGTACGACCCGTCCGACAGCGGTGCCACCAGCCCGTACGACTCCCACTCGGCCAGCTGCTCCTCGTCGATCCCGGCGCCCGCGATGAACTCGCCCCGCCCGATCCGGGCGGCCGCCGGCTCCTCGGGCTCGCCGAGGAGCTCGCTCAGGCGCTCGCCGTCGTCGACGTCACGCTGACGCCCCACGGACGGCAGACGGACGTCCTCGCCCCGCTCCAGGGCCTCCAGATACTCACGGATCACCTTGAGCGGCAGATAGTGGTCCCGCTGCATCCTGAGGACGTGTCCGAGCCGCTCGACGTCCTCGGCACTGAACTTGCGATACCCCGAGGGTGTCCGCTGCGGCTCGATGAGCCCCTCGGACTCCAGGAAACGGATCTTGGAGATGGTTACCTCGGGGAACTCCTCACGCAGCATGTTCAGCACGGTGCCGATGCTCATGAGGTCACTGTCCGCGGCGGCGGTGCCGTGATCGGCACCACCGCTCGTTGTTCGAAGCATGGACCTTCCCTGGGGTACCCCGGATCCGGTCCGGGGGCGGGTCAGTAGCCCCGCTGGCTCGCGTAGAAGACCAGCCGGTACTTGCCGATCTGCACCTCGTCGCCGTTGTGCAGGGCGACCTGGTCGATCCGCTCACGGTTGACGTACGTCCCGTTGAGGCTGCCCACGTCGGCGACCGTGAACGAGCCGTCCTGGCCTCGGCGGAACTCCACGTGGCGGCGCGACACGGTCACGTCGTCGAGGAAGATGTCGCTCTGCGGGTGACGGCCCGCCGTGGTGAGATCGCCGTCCAGCAGGAAGCGGCTGCCCGCGTTCGGCCCACGGCGAACGACCAGGAGCGCCGAGCCGAGCGGAAGCGCGTCGACGGCGGCCTGGGCCTCGGGAGAGAGCGCCGGCAGCTGGGTCTGGCCGGTGACCTCGGAGTCGTAGGCCTCGAGACCGGAGATGGAGATGGTCGAGGTCGTCTCGGACGGACGCTCGGCGGTCGCCCCGGCCCGCAGCGGAGCACCGCAGTTCGAGCAGAAGCGGCTGTTCTCCGCGTTGCGGTTACCGCACCTCGTACACACCAGGGCCGACATCGACGGATCCTCCTGCCGCGGCTGCCCCGCCGGGGCATGGGACGCATACGGGTCTGAGCTGAACCCTCCACCCGTACCTGAGGTTGACGGTTCCCCGAAACCTATGCGGCCCGACTGCGCAGGGTCAACAGACGGCGCGCCCTGACCTCCGGAAATGTCACTTCCCGGACCAGCGACCTGGTCCCGGAACATGGGGCGCTCGCCACCCTGCCCCTCCGCTTCCGAAGGCTGCACGCGATGGCGTGAGGTCGCGTTGTCGCTGCCCTCTCGCGCGCTCTTGCCGAACAACTTCGCAAACAACTTCACGGGCGATTCCCCTTGACCGAAACAGACCCGCCCGTGGGGCAGGACGAACCCTGACTGAACACACCGGCCGACCCGGACAACCTCACAACGTCCGTATCCACCAGACAGTTTCCACCACGCACCACCCAATCGGTGCGCCGACCCCCCCGCAACCTCATGCCCTCGCCGGACGGGCCCCATGCACCTGCGGTTCACTGGGAGGACGACCGAGCGTAGTCAGGCCGCTTCGCCGCTCGCAAGGCGTCCACAACGATCTTCTCCGCCCGCCGCACGGTCACGGTGGCCTGCTCCTTCTCCAGTGTCTGCACCACGCCTCCGGGGATGTTCAGTGCGGGCTCCAGGTCCTTCGGGTTGCCGATGACCTTGAAACGAAAGGGCTGGGTGATCTTGTTCCCGTCGACACTGATTCCCGCACCGGAATCGGTCAGATAAGTGCTGGCCACCACCCGTACGCCGTTCACCTGGATCGCCTCGGCGCCGGCCGCGCGCAGCTCCTGGATCGCGTCGAGCAACATGTCCGCCTCGACCGTCCCCTTCGTGTCGTCGATCGTCAGTGTGATACCGGGTCCCTGCGCCGCCACCGTGCCCGCCAGAATGCCGAGTTGCCGCTCCTTCTCGACCGTCTGCTTGCGTGCCTCCTCGGCCTGGTCCGAGCTGTTCTCCAACTCGGTGCGCTGATCCTCCAGACCCTGCTTCTCCTCCTCCAGACGCTGCGTACGGTCATCCAGTTCATCGAGGATGCGTACGAGATCTTCCTGACGTGCTCCGCGCAGCGCGCTGTCGTCGTTGTTGGAGGCCACCTGGATGGCCAGTCCGAAGCCGAGGCCGAACAGCAGGACCGCCACGATGAGTTGGGCGCGGGTGAAGCGCGGCGGCCACAGCCCCTGCGCCAGACGCTGCCGCCCCGTCTGCTTGTTCTCTTCCTCCCGAGGAGCCTCGCCGGCCTGCGGGGCGGCCGTGGAGGGCACCTCCTGGGGCAGTTCCCGGCGCAGCCGAGTCGTCGGCGCGTCGTCCTCTCCCCGGCCCGGGGTCGGCTCGGGCTTCGGCGTCTCGTCCCGCTCGTTCATCGGCCTCACGCCCGGAAGACGTGCCGGCGGATCGCCGCGGCGTTGGAGAAGATGCGGATACCGAGGACGACCACGACGCCCGTGGAGAGCTGGGCACCGACGCCCAGCTTGTCGCCGAGGAAGACGATCAGGGCGGCCACCACCACGTTCGACAGGAACGACACCACGAAGACCTTGTCGTCGAAGATGCCGTCCAGCATCGCGCGCAGCCCACCGAAGACGGCGTCGAGCGCCGCCACCACGGCGATGGGGAGGTACGGCTCGACGACCGCCGGTACCTCGGGCCGGACCAACAGTCCGGCCACGACTCCGAGGACGAGGCCCAGTACGGCGATCACGATGTGCCCTTCTCTGTGCTCGGTTGTGCTGTTCGTACGATCACGCTCGGCGCGGCCGGCACCTTGACGTCACCCTCCACGGAGATGCTCGTCCTGATGCCGAAGTTCTCCTGGAGGGCATGCAGATACAGCCCGTCGGGGCTGTTCTGGAACTTGGTGCTCAACCGCTGCCCGTCGCCCACCGCGAGGACCGTGTAGGGCGGTGCCAGCGGCTTGTTGTCGACCAGTATCGCGTCGCCGGCGGCCCTGATCGCCGACAGCGCGGTGAGCCGCTGCCCGTTGATCGAGACCGCCTCGGCACCCGAGGCCCACAGGCCGTTCACCACGCGCTGCATGTCCCGGTCGCGCACCCGCCCGGTGTCCGAGAACCCGGACGTCTCACGCGGGTCACCGTCACCGCCCTGCGCGGCGCCCTTGGAGTCGTTGACGACGAGCCGCACCCCGGGGCCGTGCACCTCGACGGCGCCCGACAGGACGCCCACCAGGTCGTTCCCGTCACTGCCGCCGTCGTCCTTCAGCGCCTTGCGCTGCCGCGCGCCCACGTCGTCACGGAGTGCGTCCACGGAGTCCTCCAACTCGTCCGCGGCCGTCGTCTCCTGCTGAATGCGGTCGATCAGCTCCTCGCGCTCCTTGGCGACCACGGGAGCGCTTATCCGCGCCTGCGCCGCGCCCACCGTCACCACCAGGGCGGCAAGCACCAGCCCGACCGCGAGCCCCAGCTTGGCCCGCACGGTCTTGGGCATGCCCTCGGTGCCCGCGGCCTTCCGGCGGGCGGCGGCCTCGGCGTATCCGTCGTCGAGGCTGTGATCCATGACGTTGTTGAGCAGCGACATGGAGGCGTCCGGACGCGACGGGCGCGTGGGTGTGCTCCGAACGGGGGGCTGCTGCGGCATGCCGCACATCGTCGCACGTCGCGGCCACTACCTCCGAACGGCCCCACCGGCGTGCCGGACAGGCCCCGTTGGGGGCACTTGTCCGGCACGCACGCGCGCGGGGCGGTTCAGCGTCCGGCGCTGTCCACGACCGCCGACCACTCGTCCAGGAGAGCCTGCGCGGAGGCGTCGTCGGTTCCCTCGGCCCACAGATGGGTGACGGCCTCGGCCGGGTCCGGCAGCACCATCACCCACCGACCGTCCGTCTCCACGACCCGCACCCCGTCGGTCGTGTCGACGAAGCGGTCACCGGCCGCCTCCACGACCCGGCGCATCACCAGGCCCTTGACGGCCCACGGGGTGGCGAGATCCCGCTTGAGGACATGCGCCCGCGGAATCCGCGCGTCGATCTGGCTGAGCGTGAGCTGCGTCCGGGCCACGAGCCCGATGAGCCGTACGAAGGCCGCCGTGCCGTCGAAGACACTGCTGAACTCCGGCACGATGAACCCACCGCGGCCGTCACCGCCGAAGATCGTCGTCTCGTCCCCGCCGACCCGCGTGAGGTCGTCCGGCGAGGTGGTCGTCCACTCGACCTGCGTGCCGTGGTACGCCGCGACCTGCTCACCGATCCTGGTGGTGGTCACCGGCAGCGCCACCCGGCCGCTGCGCCGCTCCGCGGCCACCAGGTCGAGCATGACCAGCAGGGCCCGGTCGTCCTCGACGATCCGCCCCTTCTCGTCGACGAGCGACAACCGCTCTCCGACGGGGTCGAACCGCACACCGAACGCCGCTCGCGATGACGCCACGATCTCGCCGAGCCGCACCAGCCCGGAGCGCCGCATGTCACCGGTCTCCGTCGGCCTGGACTCGTCCAGACCGGGGTTGATCGTCAACGAGTCGACACCGAGCTTGCCGAGCAGGCTCGGCAGCACGAGACCCGCGCTGCCGTTGGACGCGTCCACGACGACCTTGAGCCCCGACTCGGCGATGCCCGTCGTGTCGACGTTCCGCAGCAGCGAGCCGGTGTACGAGTCGAACACGCTGGCCGGGAAGTGCAGGTCCCCGATCTCCCCGGGGAACGCGCGGCGGTACTCCTGCCGCGCGAACACCCGGTCCAGCTTCCGCTGACTGCCTTGCGAGAGGTCGGCGCCCTGCCCGTCGAAGAACATGATGTCGACGGAGTCCGGGACCCCCGGCGTCGTGCGAATCATGATCCCGCCGGCACTGCCCCGCGCGGTCTGCTGCCGCGCCACCGGCAGCGGTACGTTCTCCAGGTCCCGTACGTCGATGGCGCTGGCCTGCAGTGCCGAGATGACCGCCCGCTTCAGTGCACGGGCGCCTCGGGAGTGGTCCCGGGCCGTGGTGACCGTGGAGCCCTTCTTGAGCGTCGTGGCGTACGCTCCGGCGAGCCTCACGGCCAGTTCCGGGGTGATCTCCACATTCAGGATGCCGGAGACACCACGGGCACCGAACAGATGCGCCTGCCCCCGGGACTCCCAGATCACCGAGGTGTTGACGAAAGCGCCGGCCTCGATCGTCTTGAACGGGTAGACCCGCACATTCCCCTGGATGATCGATTCTTCGCCGACGAGGCACTCGTCGCCGATCACCGCGCCGTCCTCGATCCGTGCGGCGCGCATGATGTCGGTGTTCTTGCCGACCACGCAGCCACGCAGATTGCTGTGCTGCCCGATGTAGACGTTGTCGTGGACCACGGCCTTGTGCAGGAAAGCGCCGCTCTTCACGACGACGTTCGAGCCCACGACGGTGTGCTCCCGGATTTCGGCGCCGGCTTCGACCTTGGCGTAGTCCCCGACGTACAGCGGCCCGCGCAGTACGGCGTCGGGGTGCACTTCGGCGCCTTCGGCGATCCACACTCCGGGTGACAGTTCGAAACCGTCGATCTCGACGTCGACCTTGCCTTCGAGCACGTCGGCCTGAGCCTTGACGTAGCTCTCGTGCGTGCCGACGTCCTCCCAGTAGCCCTCGGCGACATAGCCGTAGACCGGCTTGCCCTCCTTCATCAGCTGCGGGAAGACATCGCCGGACCAGTCGACGGGAACGTCGGCCTCGACATAGTCGAAGACTTCGGGCTCCATCACATAGATGCCCGTGTTCACGGTGTCCGAGAAGACCTGACCCCAGGTCGGCTTCTCCAGGAACCGCTCGACCTTGCCTTCCTCGTCGACGATGGTGATACCGAATTCCAGGGGATTCGGCACCCGCGTCAGACAGACAGTGACCAGCGCACCCTTTTCCTTGTGGAAATTGATGAGCTCGGTGAGGTCGAAGTCCGTGAGGGCATCGCCGGAGATGACGAGGAACGCGTCGTCCTTCAGCGCTTCCTCGGCGTTCTTCACGCTCCCGGCGGTACCGAGTGGCTTCTCCTCATTGGCATAGGTGAGCTCCATCCCGAGCTCCTCGCCATCACCGAAGTAGTTCTTGACCAGTGACGCCAGGAACTGGACTGTAACGACGGTCTCATTGAGCCCATGCCTTTTGAGCAGCCTGAGCACATGCTCCATGATCGGGCGGTTCACCACGGGCAGGAGCGGCTTGGGCATGCTCGAGGTCATGGGGCGAAGGCGTGTGCCTTCACCTCCGGCCATCACGACGGCCTTCATGTCGGAAGCGTCCTCCTTGAAGAGACGAGGGTCTAGCCGACTTCACCCGTCCGGAGTGTCCCGCACTTTTTCAAAGCGGGCCATCGAGCCACCTACGGCCGCCCCATCGGGCGGGCTCAATCGGCCATGGCGTCCGCACTGACGAGTCGGCGGACCTGAACCACGTAGAGGATCCCTGCCCACCAATAGAGCGTTGTACCCCATCCGGCGAACGCCCATCCGAAAATAGCAGCGAGTGACGAGATCCATCCACTTCCGTCACTGAGCAGGAGCAACGGGAAGGCGTACATCAAGTTGAAGGTAGCCGCCTTGCCGAGGAAGTTCACCTGCGGCGGCGGATAGCCGTGCCGTCTGAGGATGCCCACCATCACCAGCAGGACCAGCTCACGCAAGAGCAGTAGAGCGGTCAACCAGAATGGCAGAATCTCGCGCCAGGTGAGGCCCACGAGGGTTGACAGAATGTACAGCCTGTCAGCCGCGGGATCGAGGAGCCGGCCCAGGCTGCTGATCTGGTTCCAGCGCCGCGCCAGCATGCCGTCCAGATAGTCACTGACGCCGCTGAGAGCGATCACCAGGAACGCCCAGCCGTCGACCTTGGGGCCGCCGAACTCGGGCCAGAGAATCAACCACAGGAAGACGGGCACACCAACGAGCCGCGCCATGCTGAGAATGTTCGGGATGGTGAGGACCCGGTCCGTCTGGACCCGGGTCTCCTGTACCTCCACCCGGGGGCCTCCTGTGGGAAATGAGCCAACGATGCCCCCTGACCCTACCTCAACGCAAAAAAGCTCTGGCTCCTGGGCGGTGTGCCCAAGAGCCAGAGCTATAAAAGGAGTTCGGCGGCGTCCTACTCTCCCACAGGGTCCCCCCTGCAGTACCATCGGCGCTGTAAGGCTTAGCTTCCGGGTTCGGAATGTAACCGGGCGTTTCCCTCACGCTATGACCACCGAAACACTATGAAACACTCAACCGCACCACACCCGTGACCATGGGCATGGGGTTGTTCGTGGTTTCAGAACCAACACAGTGGACGCGAGCAACTGAGGACAAGCCCTCGGCCTATTAGTACCAGTCAACTCCACCCGTTAC